>CAZYVU010000005.1:0-108716 GCA_964651435.1 uncultured Pseudomonadota bacterium | reverse complement strand
TGGACGATAGGATAGGCCGTGAAAAAAACTCGTCACCAACTATTGACAATATCTCACCCGGAAGGGCCGTTGTCTGAATCCGGTAGAGGGAGTAGCGCCCTTCGCCGGAGTCGAATCCCACCGTGAAAACGTCTCCCGGCGCCAGCGGGCCTTCGGGAATTAGCTGGGTTGCTCCAAGTTCCTTGCAGGATACGAACGTTTCTTGACCTGTCACCTTGTTGATGAAGGAGAGGTTCACCTTCGAATACTCGATCCCCCCCATTCGCTTCAACTGCTCCTTCACGCGCCTGCGAAGCTCGACGGAAAAGGTAAGGTACTCTCTGGTTTCTTCTTCGGAGCAGATGCCATCGGGGTGTATGAGCTTGACGAGGCCCGAGGTCGCTTTTGCTATCGCCTTTCTGTCCCGCTCCTCCACATGGCTGCCGAGGCTGAAAAAATGATCGTAGACATCGGCGTAATTGCGCTTTCTCAACTCCTCGTGGAAGATCTCCGCCACATAGTCGGAGATGAATCCCATATGAGAGGTGAAGTAGTTGGTCTGCATCTTGGGGATTTCCCAGCCCGGCAGATAGGCGTGCCAGCGGTCGTGAAAGGCCATGTCGTGGCGGATGGCATCAGGCAGGGGTGCGAAGAGGTGGGAGATGCGGGCGGTCGTTTCCGCGTCGCCATCGATGTTGCCGTTGAACACGATCCCGGCATCGGCAGAGAGCGTTCCTTTATCGTCGCCGCGGGAGAACGAGCCCTGCTCCATGTACCCCTTGTACATCTGCTTGTCGCTCTCCGTCTTGAAGTTCGATCCTGCAACCTCGTCGAAGGCCACAAGATCATACTTGAGAACAAGGCCTGGCTTGTCTTTGCGATGTTTCCACCCAAAGAGGTCGGCAGAGCCGGGCAAGTGGTACACAAGCCGCGCTCCTTTTCAAAAGGGAATCATGGACGCCCTCTCCGATCCGCTCGTTGAAACCGTTGTGCTCATGACATCCAGCCAGATTGGAAAGACTGAAGTCCTGAATAATGCCGTAGGGTATTACATCGACCAGGATCCGGCACCTATCCTCGTGGTGCAGCCAACGCTTGAAATGGGCATGGCCTGGAGCAAGGATCGCCTCGCCCCCATGCTGAGAGACACCCCGGCGTTACGAGGCAAGGTGAGTGACATCAGAACACGGGACAGCGAGAACACGATCCTTCACAAACGGTATAAGGGCGGACACATCACCATATCGGGGGCAAATAGTCCTGCATCGCTTGCATCGAGGCCGATTCGCGTTGTCCTCTGCGATGAGGTTGACCGTTATCCGCAAAGCGCGGGCGCCGAAGGCGATCCCGTGAACCTGGCCTTTAAGCGCTCAACTACATTTTGGAACAGGAAGAAGGTGTTGGTCTCTTCCCCTACCGTTAAGGGAATCAGCCGGATCGAGATGGCCTATGAAGAATCCGATAAGAGACGCTACTACGTCCCCTGCCCTCACTGCGGGCACTATCAGCCATTGATGTGGGGACAAGTTCACTGGCCCAGAAACGAAGCGCACCGGGCGGAATACGAGTGTTCAGGCTGTCATGCCGCCATCACTGATGCGGACAAGATCAAGATCCTTAAAGAGGGCGAGTGGAGAGCCGAAAAGGAGTTTAGGGGAACGGCAGGCTTCCACTTGAATGAGTTATACAGCCCATGGACGACCTTCAGCAGCATCGCTCAGGGCTTCCTGGAGGCGAAGAAGAGCCCAGAAACCTTGCGGACGTTTATCAACACAAGCCTTGCCGAATGCTGGGAAGAAGGCGGGGAAGTGATTGACGACAACAGCCTTTTCAGCAGAAGGGAGCGGTATGGCCCTGTCGTACCTATGGACGCGGCTATATTGACGGCCGGCATTGACTGTCAGGATGATCGACTGGAGTGTGAGATAGTCGCGTGGGGCGAGGCAGAAGAGTCTTGGAGTATGGAATATAAGGTCTTTCATGGAGATCCTGCTCGCCCGGATGTGTGGAATGATCTTGATGCTTTCCTGGGTCAAACATGGGAGCACGAGTCAGGTGTACATTTACGGGTGGCATGTGCCTGCATCGATACGGGCGGACACCACACGTCCGACGCCTATGCATTCGTAAAGCCACGGCAAGCAAGGCGTATTTATGCCGTCAAGGGTTCGAGCATAGCGGGGAGTCCCTTGGTCTCGCGCCCCTCAGTAAACAACACGGGACAAGTCAAACTATTCATGATCGGCGTGGACACGGCCAAGAGCTCCGTGTACGCAAGAATGAAGATAGAAGAGCCCGGGCCCGGCTATATGCACTTCCCTTTTCACTACGACGAGGAATACTTTGCCCAACTCACCGCCGAGAAGATCGTCACGAGGTTCAGGCACGGGCACCCATACCGCGAGTGGGTCAAAACACGGCCGAGGAACGACGCCCTCGATTGTCGCGTCTATGCTATGGCAGCCCTGGCTATCACAGGGGCGAACCTCGGCAAGCTCCTTGAGCACATCAGAGAGTATCAGAAACATGGGGTGCCTTCTGTCCAGTCTGGACCACATACCCGACGGGCGATGGTCCCATCGGCTGAGCGAGAATTCAAAGCACCTTCCTGGCTTGAGCGGCGCAGAGAGTGGTGATCAAGAGCGTCGCGGGTCCTACCTGGACATTTTCCCCCGAGGGTAACGGCGACGTGCGGCGTTCACTTAGGCTCTCAACAATATTATCCGTTTCGTTTCAAATGTTTATATATACAAACCCCATTGGATCGGCTAAGGAACCGGGTAAACCTCACAAGAAGAGAATGGGAGCACGCCACAAAAGACACAGCCTTCTGGGCTAAGGTGGCAGCCAGGTTTCTTTATCCAAATAACTACGTTATCGGTCGTTGACATTGCGAATCGAACCCTCCCCAAAGGTCCTCACCTGCAAAGACGAGATTCGTGTATACATGGGCAATATATCGGACCATATCTTCAAGAAGTACATTCGTGCCGGTTTGCCCGCCCGCTATGAGCCTGGGGCGGGATGGTCCGCCTGCACTGACAACTTGGATGAATGGTGGAGGTTATATACGCGTGTCAATTCCAGGAACGTCATCGACTCCATTCCTGACGCCAAAGAAGCGCCTTGGGATCAGGCACTGGATTAGAGGTAACGTTCTGGATGACTGAAATCTGCCCGCCAGGCGCCCAGGAATGCATTTTGAGAGGGAGACCTATATCAACCTATGGGTGGGCTCGAAAAACGCTCCTACAGGCAAAATTGAGGGCGCTATTTGTAGATGTCCTTGCGATGGCCGACCTTGTGGATGATGACTCTATCGCCCGGCCTGTCCACCTCGTACAGGACGCGCCAGTCGCCGACACGGAGCTTATAGAAATCGCTGAGGGAGCTGGCAAGGGGCGTGTGGTTCACGAGTTCTGCATTGAGCGCTATCCACGAAATCTTTTCGATGATTCTTGCGGAAACGGCCTTGTCGAGCCTTCGAAGATCTTCGATAGCCTTCGGTAGATAGAGGGGCTCCAACTACAGCCCCAACAAAGCTTTTACTTCTGCTGTACTGTATAGCTTGCCCTCGCCTTCCCGGGACAAGGACTCGCGCAATTCCTGCTCGACCTCGGGGCGAAGCTCCATTCCGTAATCAGGGTCAATCATACTGCCTACGGTGTCCTGGATGAGCTCCCGAAGCTCGCCGACCGTCAACTCAGATACCTTTTTCGTCGCTGCTATGCTTGGCATGGGGCACCTGCCTTCATGGGTTTTCTTCTCAGGATTGTACCACAACTTCCGTGTTGCGGGAAGATGGGCGAGGTCCCTGTCTCCGGCTGCCCGCATGGGGGCAGCTCGAAACGTTCCTATGGGCAAATTCAGCGGGGAGTGGTTATCGAGAAGACCTTCTTCGGATAGTGGATCTGAAGCTGAAACCTTTCGAGGAATCGCTCGACCCCGAGCAGCACATGGTTCAACCCTACCATCACATCCATGGGCCCGGGATCGATGGTGGACAGGCAGCGCTCGTTGTTCTCGTCGTAGATCTCAACCTTTACATCGTGGCGGTAGCTCTCCGAGACGCCGCCCGCTGTCTCCACATACTCTGAGCTTCCGGTCCTAACCTTGTAGCCCAGCTCCGTGGCGATGAACCCGGGGATGACGCACTGCTCCGATCCCGTGTCAACGAGGCCGTAGCTGTAAACGAAGAAGCCGTTTGACGGATTTATGATCTTGATGGGAAGCCAAGGATTGGCCCTGACGCCTGACCATGGGTTAAGGAAAGGGAAGTCTCTGATGGGCATCAGTAGACGTTCGCCATGCCCTTCTTCGGTACGTAGAAGATCACCGGGTGAGGAACGCCCTTCTCTTTCGCCGTCTTCAATACCAGGTCGGCCTTCAGACCGTGGCTGACCACCGTTCTGTCGGAAAAGGACTTCATGGCAACGTACTGTCCGCTGTACTTCCTGCCGTCCCTTACGATCACCTTATCCATTCGTACCTCTCAGGGAATTGTACCACAACTTTCCCCTTACGAAAAGACGATTGGAGGTCCCTATTTCCAAGCTGTCCTGTATGAACCTGTCCAGATCTTGCCTCTTTACAACGAAAAACTATCCCATTTCAGGCAGGCACCCGCACCCTGGGTCAGATCACCGCTCGCCGGCTTGCTTGAGACGGTAATGACGGAGGGCCATTTCTGCGTCTTCGAGTTCTTTCTTCTGCTGGGCAATGCGGTCGAGGCGGTTCTGATAGAAATCCTTCAGATGCTGCGACGCCGAAGCATCTCTCCGCGATCGGCAATAACTCTCATCAACCTTTGCGCGATCGTATGCCTCTTGGGCCCGTCTGGCCTCCTCCTCCAGTCGGGCTCGCCGATAATCGTAATCATAAGGCCTACCAGTTGCGTTCTTTATCTTCTGAGGTGTTGCTGATCCCGTCTCTTGTTTGCTATTGTCGTTTCGGTGATCGATGGTTCCATGGCCTGATTGCGAAGGCAGGTTGCTGAATACGGTTGTACCGTCGGGGTCTTTCGAAATAACCAGGTCTCCAGCAAACACCGGAGATACAACAAGAAAAACAAGAAGCGGCAAAAGAAGCATCATGGTTTTTTGGTGTACTCTTCCTCTGAAGGATACTACAAGTTTCGATTGATGGGAAGATGGGGGTATGAGGATCCTATTTCTGGCTGTCCTGGATGAAACGGTCCAGCTCTTCTTTCTTGACGTAGATCTTTCGGGGCGAAAGCTTGACGACGGAAAGCCTTTCTTCCGAGATCCACCGCCAAAGCGTTACCCTTGAAACGTTCAAGAGTTTTCTTACCTCCTTCAATGGCAATAACTCGATTTCGGCCATGTAACCACTTTAATTTGTTTCAAATTGTTTGTCAAGGTTTCTTTGGGATCATTTTTTACTTGACAACGAAACATAATTAAAAGCGAAATTCGATGAACTGGCCGCCGGAGAAGCGCTCTACGAAAGAATTGAGGAGCGGCTTGAAAAGGCCCTGGCGGAGAAGGCCCACGCAGAAACCAGCGCGGCCGACGCGGAAAAGGAGTATGGACGCGCGATAGGAGCCGAAGCAGGTGGAACGGGAGACAAGAAGATGGTGGCCGAGCGGCGCCGTGTCTGGGCTGATGCCTCGCAAGCGAAAGCAGAGTCTCTTTTAATCGTGGACGCACTGGCGGACGAGATGCAGAGGGCGGAAAAATCATTTGCCAGGCTTCAAGTAGAATTTGAGAATGCCAAAAGAACGTTCTGGCGCGAGCGAGCACAGGAGATGGTAGAAGAGCTACAACCACTCAGCGCGAAGGTCCGTGAGACCTTTTGGGCGCTGATTATGGGCGGTCAAATAGTTCGATGGGACACTTTCTTCCTTAAGGCCTGTTTCGGAGACGAGCCGTGGCCAGGTACCGACGGACGAGATTTAGAGGCGACCTTGGAGAAAAGATTCCTCTCATGAGAACATTTCGGGGCTGGTCGGTATCGTACACCTCCAATGCCAGTATCGGACCAGCGGGACGCCTCCCGAGCGGCCTTTGGCAGGGTCCCCACGGCGTCAAAAACAAAATGCCAACAACGGTTGCCATGATTAGAGCGATGTTGCGCCCCGCGGTATCAGTGGGAATGTATGAGGCCGACAAGAAGCGGTTCGAAGGTGTGGCTGCGGCGATGAGGACCCCGTCGAGGTAACGACGTGATCGACTGCCCAAGCCCACATACTGCCCGGTCTATGCAAGCCAGCGGCGTGGCCGGCGGCATTCCGCCCGTGGCAGCCCTGCCTGCTCCCTTGACCGAGGCATCGCATTTTGATTATGATGCTCTGTGTCAGGTGTGCGGGTTGGAGCGCGGAGCAATTTATTGTCAGAGGTGCCGGAAAAAGATGACCGGACCCGTCTGCCGTTGCGGCCAGACCCGTTGCGTCATCCGCGTAAGCTGGCAGGGAGACGCTTACAAGTTTTGGGTAGACCGTAACGGCAGGCCTCACGACTTTGGCTCCGCCCTGGAAGATCTCCGACGCATCAACACCGAGATCAAAGACGGAACGTTCAGGCCTGGCGACTACATCCCGCGGGCCATCAGGGAACGGCTCTTTGAATCCCTCTTCGCCAAGTGGATGGACAAGAGGGCGCCGCACATCGCCCCGAGCAACAAGCACGGAACATACTTCAAATATTACGCCCCCCTCTATGCCAGGAGCGTGAGGGAAATACGGCTGAAGGACCTTCAGGAATGGTACGACGGGCTTCCTTTCCGGCTCTCGGCCAATTACCGAAAGAAAATGACGGACTGTCTCATGACCTTTTTTCGATGGTGCCTGAGGTGGGGAGAAATCGACAAGCTGCCCGTCTTCCCCGAGGTCGAGAAGCCGATCTACAACCCAAGGAAAGCCATCGACTACGGCGCGCAAATGGAGGCCCTCGGCAGGATACCGCTGCCATACCGGGCCATTATCGAGTTTCTCATGGAAACGGGATTGAGGCCGGGGGAGGCCTGTGTCTTGAAGCTCTCAGATCTCGACGCCAGGATGAGGACCATGACTGTCCGCCGGACCTTGTCGGCGGGACAGGTGCGGGAGACGACAAAAGGCAGGAGCAACATCGTAATCCCCCTCTCGGACCGCGCCTGGGAAATCGTCAGGAACGCCGCAGGCGACACTATAGGCGACCAATGGGTCTTCATGAATCCGGTGACCCGCAAACACTATTCAACGGAGTTTCTGCGCAAGATGTGGAGGAACCACAGCGGCATCGAGGCTGACCTCTATTCGGCAACGAGGCATTCTTTCTGCACGCAGCTCGTCGAGGCCGGGGTAAGCGAGATCGAGGCTCAGGGGCTCATGCGCCACAAGGACGCTCGGTCAACGAGGGCATACTTTCACCCGACCATTGAGCGGCAGCGCGACCACCTCAACAAGCGCTCCAACATCATCAAATTGGAGAGGGTTAAAAAGTGATCGGGTACAAGTTAGGGCCAAGGTTTTTTGAACGTAACTTATTGATTTTACAATGGAAGAGTGGCGGAGAGGGTGGGATTCGAACCCACGGTACGCTTACAAGGCGTACAGCCGATTTCGAGTCGGCCCCGTTATGGCCACTTCGGTACCTCTCCGTAGCTGAAAAAACTCTTTGAGCAGGGCCTCGCCCCTCTCTGCCATGAACCCACCCGTCACCTCGACCCTGTGATTGAGGGGCAGGTCATTAACGTTCACGACAGAGCCAAAGGCTCCTCCCTTTCTGTCATAGCAGCCGAAGACGAGCCTTTCCAGACGCGCTTCGACGATTGCGCCGGCGCACATGACGCAGGGCTCCATAGACACGTACATGGTGCACCCCGTGAGGCGGTAGTTGCCCACCATGTCGGCGGCCATATTGATGGCCAGGATCTCTGCATGGGCGGTAGGCCTGTTGGCGTGGACGGTCAGGTTGTGGGCCCTTGCGACCACACGTTTTTGGGCGGACACAATGATGGCACCCACAGGCACCTCCTCCGAATCAAAGGCAACCTGCGCCTCCTTAAGGGCCATCTCCATAAAAATGTCGTCCGTCATGCCTTCAATATACCCGTCATGGAACAGAAAATCAATGGAATGCGTCTACGTTTCTGAAGAGGGGATGGGCGGAAGAGAGGGCCGCCACGCGCATCTCCTCTACATAGGCAGGCCGTACGCCGTCCTTCCACCGCGGCATGCCGCCAGCCCAGAGGTAATCCAGAAGCCCTTCGAACGCCTCCTTAACGAATGTGTAAGGGCCGGCAATTAACGTGTCCGAATACCGGTCGGCTATGAGCCTTACGGTTCCCGGCTTGGCGTAGGCCTCGATAATCGCCTCAACTACCCGGCGCGTCCTGTAGCCCTCCGGGTTCTGCCTAAAGGCCTCGGGCTCTTTGGGGAAAGGGAATCGGCGGTAGGTGTCCCCGATGAAGCCGCTCAGGTCTTTCCCCTGGATCGCGCCATGGAGATGGCCCACGTCTTTGGCGGCAAGAAGGTAGGCGGGCAGATCAAGGTGCGCCGGCTCGTGACCCTTCAGCATCGCAAGCTCGCTGATGCCTGCGCAAAAGTCGGAGGCAAAGAAGAAGTGGTTGTTGAGAAGCAGCAGGTCGGTTTCGATGTTGAAAAAACCGAAGGCAACCTCTCCGTGGCTGACGCACTGGAAGGCTATGGGCATAGGTGCATTCAATATAACAGAGCCTGTTGCTTCAAGCAACCATATCCTGCTATATTTTCGCCGTGAACCTCGACGATAAGCGGAACCTTTTGAGGGCATCCATCAAACGCCTCGGCAGCACGGCCGTGGCCTTTTCGGGCGGGGTCGACAGCACGCTTCTTCTTAGGGAGGCCCTTGACGTTCTGGGCCGAGACAACGTGCTGGCGGTCATTGCTCAGTCGGAGTTTGTTCCCCGCTCGGAGACGCTCGCCGCCCGGCGGCTTGCCGGGCAGTTGGGGGCCCACATGCTTGTGGCCGACGCAAGACCCCTCGACAGCCCCGATATCGCATCGAACGGGCCCGACAAGTGCTACCACTGCAAGTCCCTCATGCTGGACGTGATGTGGCCCCTCGTCAGGGCAAGGGGGCTCTCCCATCTCATCGAGGGATCAAACGCCGACGACAACAACGATTTTAGGCCCGGTAGCAGGGCGCTGCAGGAAAAAGGGGTGCAAAGCCCCATGCGGGAAGCGGGCCTAACCAAGGAGGAGATACGCCTTCTTGCCCGGTGTCTCGGCCTCGCAAATCACGACAAGCCGGCCGACGCCTGCCTCGCCACAAGGATCCCCTATGGCACAGCCATCACGGCCGGTCTTTTGCAGAAAGTGGAGATGTCTGAGGCTGCAGTACGCGGGATAACGGGGCTCCGTGGGGTCAGAGTACGCTGTCACGGGGCTGTGGCCCGCATCGAGGTGGCCCCGCCGGACCTTGGCACGGTCATGGACAAGAAGGATGAAATAGCCGATGCCCTGAAGCGGCAGGGCTTCATCTACGTCGCCCTGGACCTGGACGGCTACCGGACGGGCAGCATGAACGAATCATAAGAGCGTTATGTCCCACTGGAGCGGGACCCGATGAGCGCTTCGCTTTAGGCCCAAATCCTCAAGGGTCGTAAGGCCCGCTCTTCAAGCGTCAGCGTTCGGCCTTCACTATCCCTTCCAAGCCCAGCAGGTAGGACTTCGATACGCCGTCCATCGAAAACCCGCCCAAGGTCCCGTCGCCCCGGATAACCCTGTGGCAGGGCACGATGATGGGAACGGGATTCGTGGCAAGCGCACGGCCCACCGCCCGG
Organism: uncultured Pseudomonadota bacterium; assembly: GCA_964651435.1. GTDB lineage: Bacteria > Desulfobacterota > Syntrophorhabdia > Syntrophorhabdales > CAYQXL01 > CAZYVU01. The sequence continues at coordinate 98,972 of CAZYVU010000005.1, read as the reverse complement.
CCTCCCCCAGGGCAACCGGTTTTTTCTGCAATCCAACCATAGCTCCGGGTTTGCCCGAATGGTATTTTTCTTACCTCTTCAAGAACCCGCCGCGTGAAAGGCGTCAGCCCGGTAAGGTCAATGGCCTCATCGAACTCCACCGGCTGCCTCCTCAGGTATCGGTCCAGCTTGGTCCTCACATGCGTAAAGGGCAGTTCGTTCCTCTTTGCCCCCGGATGGCGCTGCCGGATCCGTTTTGCCAGGAACTCCTCGCCCACCCTGGCGACAGACAACTCTGCTATCTTGCCGTCACGGGCAACGAGGAGGATATTGCCCAGCGACGATGGAAATATGGCGAAATCAATGGCCTCCAAATTGACTTCCTCCTTAGAGAATCTTACATTAAAGGGTCCAAAGTGTTATCACGGAAGGAGTTCCAAATGGAAGCGTTTGTCAAATTTTTCGGAACCGGTGGGGCGCGGTTTGTGGTGTCATCGCAGATTCGTGCCACCGCAGGGCTCTGGCTGCACTACGGCAAAACGGACCTCTACATCGACCCGGGGCCGGGCGCCCTTGTCCGGGTGCGGAAGGCCAAGTTCAGCGTTGATCCCACCCAACTCGACGGCATTATTCTGACGCACAAGCACCTCGACCACGCCAATGACGCCAACGTGATGATCGAGGCGATGACGGAAGGGGGCTTGAAAAGACGGGGCATCCTCTGCTGCCCCGAAGACGCCGTAGGGGACGATGCCATCATATTACAGCACACACGCAGGTACCCCGAGCGGATAGAGTTTCTGGCAGAAGGAAAGACGTGCCGCATAGGCAACGTCTCCTTTTCGACGCCCGTCCGTCACCGTCACCCCGTAGAGACCTACGGTCTATTCTTTCACCTAAACAAGACGGTGGCCCTCATCGCCGACACCCGGTATTTCGACGGGCTTCCGGACCACTACAGGGCCGACGTGCTTATCGTGAACGTTCTGAGGACCAAACCCATCGAGGACCACGACCCCGTGGAGCACATGGCCCTTGACGATTTCGTGCGCATCATCAAGGCCGTGCAACCGGAGATGGCCGTTATGACCCATTTCGGCATGAAGATGATTCAGGAAAATCCCCGCCTCATTGCCCAGCAGGTCAGGGAGGAGACGGGCATACACGTTCTCGCCGCTTACGACGGGATGATGCTGCAGCTATAGCGGAAAAACAAGCCTTACCGTCGTCCCGCTGCCCAGCCTGCTCGAAACCTCGATAGTCCCGCCATTCGCCTCAATAAGCTTTTTACACAACGAAAGGCCGAGACCCGTGCCCTCGCCTTTTCGCTTCGTCGTAAAGTAGGGATCAAAGATCCGCCTTAGGTTTTCTTCCGCAATACCCATGCCCTGGTCCGAAATCGCGAGGACCACTGTGTTGCCCGTACTTTCCGTAAGGACGCTGATCGTGCCCCCGTCGGGCATGGCCTGGGCCGCATTCATCACCACGTTGACGATGACCTGCTGGATCTGAACCTTGTCGATTCGCACAGGGGGCAGCGAATCGGCCTTTTGCACATCGAGGGTGACCTTCTTGAAGCGGGTAAGGTGGTGCTCCATGAAGAGCAGCGTATCGGCGACGACCTCGTTCACATCCACAGACTCCCGGGCAGGTGCGCTCATGCGTGAGAAATCGAGCAGGTTTACGAGCACCGCCGAAAGGCGCTTGGCCTCCCGGCCTATGAACCGCGCATACTTGGTGATCTTTTCCCGATCCTCGGTCTTTTCGATTCTTTCGGCAAAACCCTGGATGGAGATCAGGGGGTTCTTGATCTCGTGGGCGATGGAGCCGGCCAGCTCTCCAAGGGCGGCCAGCTTGTTAGCCTGGGCAAGCCGTATCTCGAACTCCCTGAGCCGTTCATCCTTTGACCTGAGGTCGTGCAGCTTCTCTTTGAGGACAGTGTAGACCTCGTGGAGCTCTCCGATGTGGGCCTCCAGAAGCCTGTTTCTCGCCGCCGCAAGCTGCCGCTCCTCCTCAAGTGTACCCTCAAGCTCCCGGGTAGTCCTCTGAGGCCCGCCGCCGTCATCCATACAAAGTTCCCCGCACAGTATCCCCCGCTACCAACACGATCCGCATCTTCAAAAAAGCATGACCTCGAATTCGCAAAAACTGTATCCCATGGACCAGCTTTTCGTCTGAACCGATTTCGCCCTCCTGCTCAACGCCTTTTCCAAAAGGCCCGCAACGATCCCGCTTTCCATATCGCAGAACATCTCGCCGGTGTAGCTGAACCCGGCGCATGTGATACACTCATAAAGCTTCACCACCAGGTTGTCTTCATCCACAAATTCGACTTCGGCAATCCCCACTTTTAGCTCTTCAATTTTCCTCTTGAAGTCATTAAGGTCCGTCGCGCCGATCAGATTGCCCACCTGCTTGCCCACCATGTACAAAGCCGATCCCGAGCTCTCTCCCAGGATGTTTCGCATCCCTATGACGCGAAGGATCCGGTAGAGCACCAAGGGAATATCCTCCCCCAGCTTCGGACGGACTATCTGCCTTACCTGATCCAGGGAATATTCCTTCATCCCTCCTCCACCTCCTTGAGAATGCCGGCCATGCGGCTGTGAATGATACCGTTGGAAGCCAGGATGTCCCCCCGGTAGAGATTAAAGGGGCCTCCTTGCAGGTCCGTAACCGTCCCCCCCGCCTCCTGCACGATGAGGGCCCCCGCGGCCAGGTCCCAGGGGTTCAGCTTCAGCTCCCAGTGGCCATCAAACCTTCCGCAGGCCACGTAGCTCAGGTTCAGCGCGGCCGACCCGTCGCGCCTCACTGCCTGGGCCTCATAGAGAAATCTTAGAAAATTGGCAATGTTGTTGCGCCTATTTGTGGGGAGGTCGTAGGGGAAACCGGTACTGAGGAGCGCCCGCTTCATCTCCGACACCACCGATACCCTGACCTGTTCACCGTTGAGAAAGGCACCCCTGCCCCTGACGGCGTAGAAGAGCTCGTCAAATATGGGGTTGTATACAACACCGACCTCTACCCCCCGTTGCGTTTCGTAGGCCACCGAGGTGCAGAAAAAGGGATACCCGTGGGCATAGTTCGTCGTTCCGTCCAGGGGGTCGACGATCCAGCGATTTCCCGGAGCAGAAAAGGAGTTTTCCTGCTCCTCGCTTATCACCACATCGTCAGGAAAGGCGGACCGGATGAGCCCGACGATGCGTTCCTGGCAAGCCATGTCAACATCGGTGACAATGTTGATCTCTCCCTTGTACCGGATATCGAACTGCTTTTGATAAGAATACCGCTGGATCCGTCCCGATTCTTTTGCGCACTGGATAGCAAGGCTTAGTATGTCGTCCATGGGAGATATTGTAACGGTTGCCGGCGCCGTTTTCAACGTGAAAGAGCTGCACGTGACAATCAGCCAAAAAAGCGGCCCTGAAGAGCACAGAGCGGAAGGCCCGCTATCAGCTCCTGGCCCGTTTGACAATGCGAGCCCCCATAGTCTATGATAGGAGCGTGCCTGAGCTGAGAAGGGATCCGATAACGGGAAGCTGGGTCGTTGTGGGCTACAAGGCCATAGCAGCCAATCCCGCCGGTCTCTGCCCCTTCTGCCCCGGACAGGAGCATCTCACGCCGCCCGCCATCAGAGAGGTCTTTGACGGCGAGGGTCGGTGGCAGGTTCGTTCGATACCTGCTCTCAACTCCGTTTTCGCCATCGAAGCGCCTGAGAATCGTCGCGCCGAGGGGCTTTACGACAAGATGGGCAACGTGGGCGCCCACGAGATTATCGTGGATCATAGGGAGCACGAGAAGACCATTGGCGCCTTTACGTCGGAAGAACTGATCGTCCTCCTGAAGACCTATATGGAGCGCATCTCAGACCTCAAGAGGGATCCGCGGTTTAAATCCGTTCAGGCATTCAGGAACAGGGGGAGCCTTGCGGGCTCTCACATCGTCCATCCCCACTCCCACGTGCTGGCAACGCCGGTCATGCCCAAGCGCATCGAGTTGGAACTCGCCCATGCCGCCCGGCACTACCAGAAGAAGGAGAGGTGCCTTTTTTGCGACATTATCCACCAGGAGGTGCGCGAGAACAGACGGGTCGTGAGCCTGAACGCCCACTTCGTGGCCATATGTCCCTTTGCATCCCGGGCCCCTTTTGAGGCCTGGATACTGCCTAGGTCGCACGAGGACCGGTTCGAAACCCTGCACGACGATGAGGTGCTCTACAGCCTGGCGTTCATCCTAAAGGACCTGATGCGCCGAATTGAAACGCTCGTCACCGCCGAAACGATGATGCTCCATACAGCGCCCAACGTTTACCAGTGGGGGGACAACGGCGGTGAAACTCTTCCCGTTCGTGAGTTCTTTCACTGGCACATAGAGGTGCTGCCAAGGGATGCAAGGTCGGTAAAGTATAAAATGGACGACGAGTTCTACGTACTCCCCGGCAGCCCGGAGGAAACAGCCCTGGCCCTGAGGGAAGCGAAGATTTAGCAGCAAGAAAGCCTCCTTTTTCAGCAAAAACTTCTTGACAAGTTTGGCGGGTTGTATACTATATATAGTATCGCTGATTAGTAATCATACTATATATGGGGGATGGGAATGGAAACAACGGATTTAAATCTTTTTGTCCGCACGTCCGAAGAAACGATAGCCGAATGGGACAGGTCAAGAATCGCCGATGCCCTGACCCGGGAGACGCTGGTAGACCACAGCACAGCCAATGATATCAGCAGGGACGTGGAGAAGATGATTCGGACGTCGGGCATTAAGGTTGTAACGGCCCCTCTCATTCGGGAGCTCGTGAACGCAAAATTGATCGAGCGGGGGCTTGAGGGGGCACGGAGAAGGCACACTAGGCTCGGTATGCCGCTCTTCGATGTAGACAGCCTTATCCTTCACCCCAACAAGGAGAACGCCAACGTACCCCATGGGCCCGAGGCGACCAACCTCACCCTTGCCGAGAACATCAAGAAAGAGTATGCATTGCTCAAGGTCTTTTCCCAGGATGTGGCGGACGCGCACATGAACGGCGATATCCACCTGCACGACCTGGGCTTCGTGGACCGGCCCTATTGTAGCGGCCAGTCCCTGGAATATGTGAAGAAGTTCGGCCTCGACCTTCCGCACTCCCTTTCCATGGCCAAGCCCGCAAAGCACGCCGAGGTGCTTCTCGCTCACCTCGTCAAGTTTGCTGCTGCCCTGCAGAGCCATTTTGCAGGTGCCATCGGGTGGGATGCCATCAACATCTTTTTCGCCCCCTACATAGAAGGAATGAGTGACCGCGACGTGCGGCAGCTCGCACAGATGCTCATCTTCGAGTTCTCCCAGCAGGCCGTGGCCCGAGGAGGGCAGGCGATCTTCACCGATGTTAACGTCTACTGGGAGGTGCCCAAGCACTTTGTCAACGTGCAGGCCATCGGCCCGGGTGGTACCTTTACTGGGAAGACGTACGGCGAATACGAAAAGGAATCTCAGAGGTTTGCATGGTTCCTCTTCGACGTGTTCAAAGAGGGCGACGGTTCAGGCAGACCCTTCTTCTTCCCCAAGCCCATCGTGCATATCACCGAGCGCTTCTTCCATACAGAGGGCCACATGGACTTTCTGAACCACATCTCCGATGTGGCGGCGGACAAGGGAAACACCTACTACGTCTTCGACCGCGGCGAGACTGCCAAGATCTCCGAGTGCTGCAGGCTCAGCTTTAAGCTCGACGAGCAGGACCTCCTCGATGCAAAGCAGCCCTGGAGGATGAGATACTGTGCCCTTCAGAACGTATCCATCAATCTGCCCAGGCTGGCCTACCTGGCCAAGAAGGATGACACAAAGCTTTTCAGCCTCATCACCGACCGGTTCGCAACGGCCGTTAGCGCCCACAAGCAGAAGCGGGAGTTCATGGCACGGCTTCTCTCCCTCGGTGAGAACGGCCCCCTCGCCCTTCTCACCATGGACAGGGACGGCGAGTCATACCTGCGCATGCGCCGGTCGTCCCACCTCATCGGCATGGTAGGCCTCAACGAAATGGTGCAGATTCACACCGGGCAGGAACTCCATGAATCCAGGAAGGCCCTCAAGTTCGGCCTCGAGGTCATCGCGCACATGAAGCTCCTCACGGAAAAGATGGGCGAAGAGGAGGGGCTGAGGCTGGTCCTGGAACAGACGCCGGCAGAGAGCACGAGCTACCGCTTTGCCCGCCTGGACCTCCGGTACTTCTCCCCTGAGTCGGGAAGGATCGTGAAAGGGGATATCGCGTCGGGCGAGGTCTACTACACGAACTCGACACACCTTAACGTGAAAGAGGGCATGAATCCCATAGAGCGCGTCACGACGGAGGGCCTTTTCCATCCCCTCATCGAGGCCGGTTCCATCTCGCACGTCTGGCTCGGCGAGGCAAGGCCGTCGAAAGAGGCCATAGCGGATTTCGTTATCAAGACCTTTAAGCATACCACGAGCGACCAGATAGCATTTTCGCCCGAATTTACCACATGCAACACATGTCACCAGACCTCGCGGGGTATCAACGACGAATGTTCCTTTTGTCACTCCCATGACGTCGACGGCATTACGCGCATAACGGGCTACTTTACCAAGGTCTCAAGCTGGAACAAGGGAAAGCTGGGCGAGCTGAAGGACCGGTACAGAAACTACGGCTTCTTCGGCAGTACCCGTCCGGCAGTCAACGAATGACCCGGCCTTTTGTCTTGATTTTCGATTTTGGATTTTGCATTGTGCACTTTTGACTATGCACTTTCAAATTTTAACTTTGCACTTTCAACTATAAACTCACATCTGCCTTTCATGGAGGGGGAAATGGGGATCGTAAAAATATTTTACAAGGATGACTGCCCGAGGTGTCCTGACGCAAAGCGCCTTCGGGATCGCCTGGCCAGTGAGAACGTAAACGTTCTCGATTTCAACGTCGGAACCGCCAAGGGCCTGGCGGAGGCGGCATATTATCGGGTTATGGCCGTCCCGACCGTGGTCGTGGAGGATGAACAGGAGAACGGCCTCGGCGAGTGGAGGGGCAACGTACCCGAACTCGACGAGGTGCTTGATGCCGTCCGCAGCTCCTGAATGCCCCGTCAAGGGGATGATTGAAACGAGCTTCGTCGATTGGAAGGGCTGCCTCAGCACGGTCCTGTTCACCGGTGGGTGCAACTTCAGGTGTCCCTACTGCCACAACGCGGACCTGGTGGAGAATTGGGGCAGACTGGACGATGTGCCTCTGGACTATGTCCTCGCCCATTTCAGAAAGTTTAAGGACTGGCTCGACAGGGTCGTCGTGACGGGCGGAGAGCCCACAATTCACAGGGGCCTCGGCAGGCTTATCGGCAGGCTCAAAGAGGCGGGCCTGCTGGTTAAGCTGGACACGAACGGGTCCAACCCCGCCGTACTCCGCGCCCTGCTCCGCGATGGCCTCCTCGACTTCGTTGCCATGGACCTGAAAGGGCCACTGGAGTACTACGACCGGTGGTGCGGCGTCCCGGACGTCGATGCCAATGCCGTCCGGGAGAGCGTCGCCATTATCATGGAGGCCGAAGCGGACCACGAGTTTAGAATGACCGTTGTGCCTTTTCTTCATAAGGAAAAGGATGTCTACGCCGTGGCTGAATACCTCAAAGGGGCAAAACGGTTCACCATACAGGAGTTCAGGCCCAACAACACGCTTAATCCCGCCTTTGCCTACATTCGCCCTTATCCGACACAGACGATGGAGCGAATGCGGGCCAAGGCCGCAGACATATTTGCCGGCGACACCCCGGATCACGCATAGGGTGCCAGCGGCCGCCGGAGCCCGCCGGTTGGCTATGCCTTCATGCCCTCGACGCGGTCGTTCTTTTCGTGCCGGGCCCTCCAGAGAAACAGAAAGCTCCCCGCGTACAACAGCACCGTCACAATACCGAACCAGAATTCGCTATAGTAAGGTCCTGTCGGCACGATAGACGCAAAATCACCGTTAAAGCCGTCCAGCTTTGCCTGATGAATGAACAGCAGAAGCGTCCCCGTGCCGACGAATTTCATTATGCGGGCGCATTCCTTCAAGGTTACACGGTGAAACGAAAATCCTATAAAGAAGCTTCGCAGGTTTTGCACGGAAGACCTGTCGGGGAAGACCTGGGGGATTTCCATGCTGTCCCTCATGAATGAATCGTGGTGGCCGGCCAGGAGAACCTTTTCCTCCTTCCGGATCGTCGGCCCGTAGGCCCAGAAGAACAGGAAGGGGTATGCGAGCACCAGGAAGATGTTGCCGCTCAGCAGACAGAAGCTCACATCTATGAGATAGTTGGCTAGGTAATAGGGATGCCGTACAAGACTGTAAATTCCCTTATCGCACAAGACCACATCCCGTATGAGCACACCTTTGGAAACGACGTGGAGGAAACAGCCCAGGGCAAGAACAACAAACCCGAAAATTATGGTCCCAATGCCCATGGAGAATGCGATGGTTGAAAGAAGGGATAGACCTATGACCAAGTCCCTGAGGTTTTTTCGGGTCAGAAAACGTAACGGAGGAAAACCAGCCAAGCGTCTACCTGTGCGAACCTTTCGTAAAGAGTGTTTGTGGAACTTTTGTGCAGCTATCGTTAATATTACTTAATTGAGTTTGTCATGTCCACGTCAAATTTCGTGACCCTCATCACAAAGCTTGACCGCATTGCCGGTTTACCCCTGCGGCGGCTGGTGCTGACTGGCTTTTTCTTGGGCGCCCTTCTCCTCATTCCTCTGCATGCATTCAGCCAGGCAGACCGGCGGCAACCCCCTCAACTCCACCTCGAAACCATCGAAGCCACCGGCCTTACAGTCCGATTTCAGGAGCCCCTTCGCAGCTCAGCACAGACCGTTGCCGCCCTCTACCCCCGGATGAAAAGCGAAATCGGCGACAGGCTCGGCCTTAAGGTCTCCTTTCCAACGGTCGTGACGCTTCTGGCGGACGCAGCCCTGTTTCAGAGCTTCACCGGAAGCCCCCTCATTGTGGCATTCGCAATACCGGTCAGGAACCATGTGGTAATAGACTATTCAAGGATAGGCGCCCACCCGTGGACCTTGGAGGCAGTGTTGAAACACGAGGTCTGCCACCTCCTCCTTCATGACCAGTTGGGCAATAACCTGCCGAAGTGGTTTGACGAGGGTCTTTGTCAATGGGTCAGCGAGGGTGCGGCCGAGATTCTGTTGCAGCAGAAGAGTACGATCCTTCATCAGGCCGCCCTGTCGGGCCTCCTTTTTACCCTGGACCAATTGACCTTCCGGTTCCCCAACGGGGGAAAGGACCTCATTCTCGCCTACGAGGAAAGCAGGAGCGTTGTCGACTACATCGTAGACCGGCACGGGCAAGGAGCTGTGCAGGAGCTCGTTGTCCGCCTGAAAGGCGGTGAGAGTATGGAGCAGGCGGTCCCGTCGGCCCTTTCCGTTTCCCTGCAAGCCTTTGAAGGACAATGGAGAAAATCCCTTCGAAGCCCCGTCTATTGGTTCTATGTCTTCAGCAGCTATCTTTATGAGATACTTTTCTTCGTCGCCGCCGTTGCTGCTATATGGGGGTTCCTGAGGGCGCTACGGCGGAGGAGGGAGCGGAGGGCGCTCGAAACCGAGGATACATAGAAACATTTCGTTCCGCCGACGCATGCAATCGTTGTTGCATCAGTGCCGCCGGAAGGGTACAATCAGACAAGGGTCCAATACCTGCGGGAGGCAGCGATGATCGAACTCCTAAGAACACGGAGAAGCATACGGAAATACGAAAAGAGATTGGTCGGCAGCGAGGCCATAGCCATACTGGAGGAAGCCCTGCTCCGCTGCCCCTCCTCTCGGGGAATAAACCCCTGGACATTCATTTTCGTCGATGACCCAGAACTGCTGGCAAAGCTCTCCCTGGCCAAGGATCGGGGGTCGGCCTTCCTCAAAGAGGCACCGTTGGCCGTCGTCATTTGCGGCGACAGCGGGAAATCGGATGTTTGGGTTGAAGATTGCTCCATAGCAGCCATCGTGGCACATCTGGTTGCGCATTCCCTTGGGCTTGGCAGTTGTTGGATTCAGATCAGACAACGGGCCCACTCACCCGCAAAGACGGCCGCAGAATACGTCCGCGAAGTCCTCCACATTCCCGACCACCTGATGGTCGAGGCAATCGTGAGCATGGGCCATCCCGGCGAAAAGAAGGAGGGTGCACCCCTGGGAGAGCTCGATTATGGAAAGATTCGGCATAATGCATACGCGTAGATTTCCCGAGGGCTCACACCTGCATGGACAATCTTGAGGGTTCGAAGCCTCCCATGAACCGTGGCGCCACTTTTGACGAAAGGAGGGGTGCAGAGCGGTTTTCCTCCAGCATTGTGCTCGATATTCTCTTGAGCCTCATCACCTGCGGGGTCTACCAACTCTTTTGGCAGGCACGGCAAATGAGGGCACTCAACTATTTCCTGGGCGAGGAGCGTTTCAGCTTTATCAAGTGGCTTCTTCTGACGGTTGTCACCTGCGGCATTTATCACATCTATTACGAATATGTCATGGCAAAGGCCATCACCGATGTGCAGGACAGAAGAGGGGCATCGCCGTCGAGCGAACTACCTCTCCTCAGCATCCTCCTTTCCATATTCGGCTTCACACTCGTTGCCGACGCCATCCAGCAGCATGAGATCAACAAGATCTCCGGAGCTTAGCGCATGAGACGGTATCTGCTGCCTCAGGGCCTCGCCTTTGGACTTCTTTCCGGGCTGGCGACTTTGTCGGGCCTCCACTATTGCGGTCTTCTACCCCTTCAGACCCTCGACGCGGCGCTTCCACCACTCTGCCCCTTCAAGGCCCTCACCGGCATCCCCTGCCCCGGTTGCGGCATGACGTCGGCCTTACTGGCGACGGCACAAGGCAGCTTGGCCGTGGCGGCACTTCACAATCCCTTCGCAGGCCTTCTTCTCTGCCTGGCCGGAATAAGTCTCCTTCCCGAGGGCGCAATCAGAAGGATGCCTCACTGGGCTTCCGTCCTGATGCATCGCTTCCTTGTGCTGTCGCTGCTATCCGTGGGCGCCTACTGGCTGGGAACAAGGGTTCTGCCCCTCCTCTTCCACCCCTGAGGACGGCGCCTTGTGCAGGGGCCAAAACGGCCACACTTATTTGACCGCTATACCGCAGACCTTCCCCTTCAACTGATCTGCCAGGGAATCGGCACTTATGGGGCTCCACTCCTTCTTCTGAAAGCTCCGGTGCTCCAGGACCTTGCCGTCCCTGTCGTAGTGTGTCTCGGAGGTGGTCGCAACCCGCGCCCCCTTGCAGTCTAACTCCCAGAGTGCCTGTATGTTGTCCAGGCGGTCATAGCCCTTAACGGATTGGCCCTGGGCCGTCCTCATCCTTATCGTCGGTTGAGGGTCCTTAACGACCTTTTTGATGTTGACGGACACCGTTTCGCCTGTTCCGCGCTTGACGCTGCTGACGTCAAAAAAGAACTGGTCGCCCGTAACGGGGGTGCTGCCGAAATAGCTCCACTCCCGCTTTTCAGTGCCTTGCTGGGCACCGAGACAGAGTATCGCCGCCATGAGCACAATACAGAAACTAAACACTCTTTTCATCGTACACTCCTTGCGAGGACCCCCGGAACGGGCTGTCCCCTGAGTCATGGATTTTGCCGGATCCGGAAGGTCTTCTTCTTCGGCGGCACAGTGTCCACGAGTATGGTGTCTACATAGCCGCTTCTGCCCAGACCGATTGTGTTGGGGTCTACCGTGTAGGCGATCGACGCGGTACCCTTTCCGCCTTCCGGGTTCACATGGATCCAGTTAAAGGGTGTATAGGCAACCCACTCGCAGTCAGGGGCACTGATAATAACGGTAAAGCCACTCGTGCCGCCCCCGGCCGGGAAATATTTGTTGAAGGGCGTTATCTTTTTGATCGTGCAGGGCGTGCCGGCCTGCTGAACGACAAAAGGCAGACCGGCTATAAGAACGGCAGCTTCTCTTCCATAAGAGCTGGGGTTACTGAAGGCGGTAAGCTTCACCCTCCCCCTGCGCCCCGTCCAGTTCAGGACAGTGGTGCTAAGCCAGTCGTGATTCTCATAGATAACCGGGGCCGGGCAGGCCTTGAGGCCCGATGCCGTGACGGTGGCCGAAAAGCTGCCGCCCCTGTAAGGGAATTCCTTGCCGTCGGGCTGGATGCTGTACGTACAGTTGACGAAGTCGGCGTTGACCGTAACATCACCCGACATCGAGACCGTACATGGGCCGACACCCGAGCACCCTCCTCCGCTCCACCCTACAAACGTGCTACCTGGAACGGCCGCAGCCGTTAGCGTTGCAGTGGCGCCAGGGGTATAGTACTGAGCGCACGAGGCCCCGCAATCGATCCCGGGGGGCGCCGATGTGACGGTACCCGAACCTCCGCCCGACTTTGTCACCGCAAGAAGACTCAGGCGTCCGAAATCTGCATCGGCGACGGTGTCTCCGTTCAGGACAACGATACATTGCCCTGTGCCGCTGCACACCCCACCGGACCATCCGGCAAAGTAGCAACCCGCATCGGGAACGGCCGTCAGGGCTACCACCGTGCCTGCGGGATAGGGCTCGGTGCAGTCTAACCCGCACGAAATGCCCTGCGGAGAGCTCGTCACGAGACCGCTCCCGGCACCGGCCTTCGAGACAGTCAGCACGGCATACGTAACCGGCTGGCCCTGGCGGACCGGCCAGACGCCGGCAGACGCAGACTTTACGTAATCGATGCCCGCCCCGTCCTCTGTGCTCAGGGCCCAGACACGTGCCGGTTCAGCCACGTTCGTCGTGGCAGACCAGAAGCTGGGCCGGATGTTGATGAAAGGACGGCTGGTCGGCAGGGCAGGAAAAACCTGCGAACGATCCACGAGGCTCAAGAGTTCATCGCGGTTAGGAAGCCTCCAGTCCCTGTACCCCAAATAGCTGGAGGCGTTGAGGCATGCCACATGGTTCAGCCCGTCGGTCCACGTCTTGTAGAATCCCGGCGAACACTGAGGGGGCCCGGCTGTCCCTGCGTCCTTAAGCCACATGAGCGTTGTCAGAATATCCGTTACCGTTCCGTTGTTGTGGTCAACAAAGCGGGGGTTGGGCCATGCCACACCGGCTTTTACAAAGCCGTCGTCACCGGCACCATATGAAATTTCCTGGCCGGTGCGGGGAAGCGCAACGGCCCCTTCCTCTGCGCCCTTCGTATCGCCCCGAACGGGCCACGAGTAGGACGGAAAGTCTTTGCTCGCATAATACTGATAGCCATCCTCCATGAGGATTGTCCAGGCCGAAGAGGGAACCCCGGCATAGGTTGTGGACGACCAGTAGCGGTCATTCGACATGGCCACAAATCCCCTGCTTTCGAGCCAAAGCGAGGAGTCTGCCTCACCGGAATGAATAACGCTTGCAAGCTCGTTGATGTTCGGAAGCCTCCAGTCGGAGAAACCGCAGAGGGTCAGCGTATCGGCAAGATAGAGGGCCTCGGCCCATAGAACCTTCAGGCCCGCCGGGTTGCCGTTTCGGGGCCACAAGAGGCCTGTCAGCCTGTCCGTTACCACGTCTGTCGATGGATTCCCGTCACAGTCATAGGACTGGTTGGCGCAAGGTCCTGCCGAATCGCAGTAGAGAACGGCAAATCTGGCCGCCGGCCAGACCACTCCGGCCTGCTTTTCGCCATCCTGGCCTGACCCCGCGCAGGGCGCCTGGGCCCCGACCGCATCGTAGCACCCTGTTTGCCCGGTTACGGGGAGCTCGACGGTGCCCGCCGAGAGCCCACCGGCAGAAAGGATAAGTATGACGAAGCAAAAGATTACAGCCGTTCGCACCATGCTACCTCCCGGTCCTTGTTATGTTGCCTGCTCATCCTATATTTGGGGGCCTCGCCTTGTCAACAGGATTTTCCCCTCTGCGGGCCGGGCCCACGGTCTCCCGTCTTCCGGCATGGACCAATCAAGCATCAATCCTTCTGGACGATTCGACCCTCAACCGCCACATTGATCCTCCGTTTTGTGGCAATGTGTTCAACAACGATGTCCCTCAACCACCGGCCCTGATCGCGAAAGACTATTGCCGGAGAGTGCCCTGGCCCCGCCTGCGACGGCCCCGATCTCGGCACGCTGGCTATGGCCTTGAACGTCAAATACCCGTCGCCCCCGGCCGCCAGAAAGTCGTTCGTGGCAACGACGTAGGTCTCCTCGAAGTCAATCGGCCTCCCTCCCACGCGCATGTCCCTGACGCGGGCACCCTTGGGCGAGCGACCCGACAGCACGAAGGAGAGGCCGGAAACCTGCGGGAAAGAGCCATCCTCCGTCTCCAGGCCGGAAACCCCGTGCTCAAGGGCCTCACGCAACTCCTTCCCCTTCATGCCTACGGCGACGACGTAATTGTCAAAGGGAAGTGCATCATAAACGTCGGCGACACGAATGGCACCCCTGGGAATATCGGCCCGGATGCCCCCGCCATTGGTGATGGCCACGTCCGCCCTGGCGAATTGACGCATGGCATCGGCCACAACGTTTCCAAGGTTCGTCTCTCTGGTCCTGCTGTTCTTGCCGTCGAGGTACACCTCTGCCTCCCCGATGACGCCGCTCAACAGGCTGTCGACCTGCCTCTCATACGTGTCGACCAGAGCAGCGATGACAGGATCTCCTTCACGCTGGCCCACGCCCACATCCTCGAGGCGGCTCGCCGCGGAGACGATCCTCCCTTCCTCCACAGCCAGGTCGAGAACGCCCAACGCCTTTCCGTGCTCGCCGGCCTGCACTATGATCGTCTTCCCCACCTGGACATGGTTATTCAGCCTGGTGTGGGTATGGCCGCCTACGATGACATCAATGCCCGCCACTTCCTTCGCCAAGGCGAGGTCCCGGTGATAACCCAGGTGCGAGAGAACGATGACAAGATCGACGCTCTTCCGTATCCGGTCCACGTACGTCCGCGTCGCCTGCTCCGCAGGGAGCAGGGTAACCCCGGACAGGTTCTTCGGGTGGGTGGCCACCGCCGTCTCTTCGGTGACAACACCTATACAGCCTATCCTCAGGCCGCCACGCTCGAACTCCGTGAAAGCCCTAACCCCCCTGACCCCCAGGACGTTTGCCGCCAAGAAGGGGAAATTCGCCTCAAGTATACGCGCCTCGAGGGCAACGAGCCCAAAGTCGAACTCGTGGTTCCCTAACGCCGACGCATCGAACCTCATCGCATTCATCAGCTCTATAACCGACCTGCCCTTAAAGAGGTTCGTCCAGTTGCTGCCCTGGATCATGTCCCCCGCTGCAACGAGAAGCGATGGTTTCTCCTGGCGGAGTCTATTGGTCAGCGATGAAAGGGCCGGCGCGCCTCCCACCGTTTCTGTAGAGCCGGGCGGCCGAACGCCGGTGGCAAAACCGTGAAAATCGTTGATGTGGAGGATCCGGATTTCGGCCGCTTCACCTGCCGGCCCGACGAGAAGCACGAGGGCAAAAAACGCAACGGCGAACCCCATTAGCCCGCAAACCCCTTTCTCAGGAGCCACGCTTACCCTCTACGGACCGTCTCAGAATCCTTACCAGCCGCGCATTAACGGCATGCTTGCTCACCGGAAGACGGAGGTACAGCCTTCCCTCGCCGTCCCGAAATCCATCGATCAGAATGCCCTGGCTCAGCAACTCCTCGTGCAACGCCTCCAGGTGGGAAGGAACAATGAGAAGAATCGAGTTTCCGGCCCTATCCCGGGTTCCAACCTCCGGAAGCCTCTCCAGGGACTTGAGCATAAAGGCCCTTTCGCCGGCATAGTACCTCTCCGTTCTCTTCACAAAACCCCTGTCCTGGAGGGAGCCCAGCGCCGCCCAGCACGCCAGAGGGCTTATCTCGTCCTCTTGCATTGCCCCCGAGAGGGCTGCAATCGTTTCCCGGTTGGCGACGATATAGGCAAGGCGCAGCATGGTAAGGCTGTAAAAGGGGGTAAAGCTCCTTAAGATGGCGCAGCAGGCTGACTCTATAAGCCTTTCACCCAGGGGGTCACTGTTAACAAATCCGCGAAAGGATTCATCGACAATGAGCCTGCCGCCGGTTCTTTCCAGGACCTTGACGAGGGCGGCCAGATAATCGGCCGTGAGCACTTCTCCCGTTACCTCATGAGGGCGGGAGACAAACACCGTGCCCGCTTCCAAGCCCTTTCCGAGGGGCCCATCGGCGGGGCGGCCCTCGGGACCGGTCAACGAGAGCTCAACCTCTTTAAATGCAACCGCCATTTCACCGAAAAACGACCTAACCCACGAGGGTGCGGGCCACTGGCAGCCTATGGAAGATGGCCTCGCAACACCAAAGAGGGCCCGCAGGCAGTGGGCCCTGTCGTGGCCGAAGAGTATGTTTTCCGGCTGCACGCCCTCTTTCAGGGCCACGTAACGGCGTAGCCGGTATATGCCCTCCCGGGAACAGTCGCCCATAAGCCGCGCGTTCTTGCGAAGCAGGTTCTTTCCTTTTCCAGAAGGACCGGCAGGGTTGACGGGACACCTGAGGTCGATAATTGTCGTCTTGCCCTTCATCATTTTTCCTTGCTTTCAACGCCCGCCGTCGAGGGCCTTCCTTGGCCGCCCAGGGACCGTGCCGCAATACCCTTTGACACACCGGTCAGCCCCGGGCCCCTCTCTGCTTGACGGACGCAGCGTCATCAGTATACCAGAAAACCACGCCCTTTAACGACCTGCCGCCTATCGGCCTCTCAGTCCCACCGGCTGCGGGCAGACCTGTCCATGACGATCGCACCGCCTAAACGCCGAGGTAAGCCTCTATTATGCGGGCATCGTGCTTTATTACCGACGACAAACCGTCCATGGTCATCCTCCCGTTTTCGAGGACATACGTTCTCATCGAATGCTCCAGGGCCATGTGCGCGTTCTGCTCGACAAGCATCATGGAAATACCTTTATGCTCATTGATGTGGTTAACGAGGGAGAATATCTCTCGCGTAATGATGGGTGAGAGCCCCATGCTGGGTTCATCCATGAGGAGCAATTTGGGATTGCCCATAAGGGCCCTCCCCATAGCGAGCATCTGTTGCTCGCCCCCCGAAAGGGTACCGGAAAGCTGCCTCATGCGCTCCTTAAGCCTCGGGAAGGTGTCCACAATGAGGCCAAAGAGTTCCCGCTTCAACTGCTTGTCCTTCACGCTGAAGCCACCCAACTCGAGATTCTCCCGCACGGAAAGGTGCGGAAAAACCCTGCGCCCCTCGGGTACCATGGTCACGCCCAAACGAACGACGGCGTCGGCCCGGAGACCCGTTACGCCCCTCCCTTGAAGCTCTATCGTGCCGCCCTCAGGCTTCACGAGCCCTGCCACCGCTTTCAGCAGCGTCGTCTTTCCCGCGCCGTTGGCCCCGATGATGGATACGATCTCTCCCTTTCCCACCCTTAAGCTTACCCCGTCAAGGGCCTTTATCGTCCCGTATCTGACCGAAAGGCCGTCAATACGCAGAATCATGAGGGCTCCTCTCCCAAGTAAGCCTCGATGACGCGCCGGTCCCGGCGCACCTCATCGGGCGGCCCCTCCACTATCTTTTCACCGAAATCCATGACCACGATGCGGTTGGAAACGTTCATCACCAAACCCATCTGGTGCTCGATGATCATGATCGTGAGGCCGAACCTGCTCTTTACCTCCCGCAGCGTCTCAACAAAATCCTGTATTTCCCTCGGATTCATGCCGGCACCCGGCTCATCGACGAGGAGCAGTTTCGGTTCGACGGCAAGGGCCCTGGCCAGCTCAAGCTTTCTCTGGTCACCATAGGGCAGGCTGCCGGACGGATGGTCCAGCTTGTCGGAGAGGTCAAAAAAATCGAGCAGCGCCCTCGCCTTTCCTTCGGCCTTCGCCTCCGTGGTAAAATATCGCTGCGACCTGAAGACGGCGGAAAAGAAGCCGTATCCGCGACGGCTCAGGACGGCCGAAAGCACGTTCTCAAAGACCGTCAGCCTCCCGAAGAGGCGCAGGTTCTGAAAGGTCCTGGCCAACCCCATGTGCGGCAGCTTGTCCGGCGGCAACGCCGTGATAGTATGGCCGAGGAATGTTACCGTGCCCCCATCGGGCCTGTAAAACCCCGTAACGAGGTTGAAAAGCGTTGTCTTGCCTGCCCCGTTGGGCCCGATGATCCCCACCGTATCGCCCTCGTAGACGTCAAGCGAGAGGCCGTCGACGGCCTGAACGCCGCCAAAGCTCTTTTTGAGATTCCGAACGCTCAGAATTGCTTGAGCCATCCCTTTCCCTTCATCAATAACTATTTTCCTTTTTGGTTCTCAAGGTAAAACGACATTCCCCCGCCGTTTCCCACTCCCAACTCCCAACTCCGAACTCCGAACTCCCAACTCCGAACTATCACCACTCCGAACTCCCAACTCTTCACTCCGAACTCCCAACTCTTCACTCCGAACCATCACCACTCCGAATTACCCCGCGTACTACTTCCCGCCTCCCGTCTTTGCTATGAGCCCGTATGGTCTCCACATCATCAGGAGAATGAGCAGAATAGGTATAAGGACCCACCTCATCTCCAGAAGGTTTCCGGGCAAGACGATTCTCAACCCTTCGATGAAGGCTACCCAAAGGAGGCCCGCCAGGATCGTTCCCCTCATGCTCCCCATCCCTCCAATAATGACTATGATGAGAAAATCGATAGACTTGAGGACGTCGAAGTTGGAGGGGTGCAGAAACGTGTACAGGTGTGCGTAGAGTCCGCCGCCGACGCCAGCAAGAAAGCAGCCGTAGGAAAAAGCGAGGAGCTTCATCCGGGCCGTCTTGATACCCACGGCCGAGGCTGCCAGTTCATCCTCCCGTATGCACCTCCAGAAAAGCCCGTAATGGGAGTAGATGAGGTTCCGGGTCACAAGGACAAGAAAGAGTGTGACAAAAAAGGCCATCTCCAGTGTCGTCAGTCTCGATATACCCACAAGGCCCCGGGAGCCTCCGAGCACCTCCGAAAAGCGGTCGGAGTTGTCGAGAAAAACCCTCACCAGAATGCCGAAGCCGAGGGTTGCGATAGCCAGGAAGTCATCTTTCAGCCTCAGGATGGGGATGCCGATGAGATAGCCGGTGAGAGCAGCTATGAGGCCCGCAAGGAGGAGGGCAGGCAAGAACAGGAGTGAACCCTCGACCTGGAGCACCTTCGTCACGTATGCCGCCGCATAGGCGCCAATGCCGTAAAATGCGGCCTGGCCCAGGGAGAACTGGCCGGTGTACCCGTATATGACATTCAGGCCCAGGGAGACGAGGATGACAATGAACGCGTAAAGCGTGATCTGTTCGATGTACGGCGAGAGAAGGCCCGCCAGCAACAGGCCCTTCAGCACTCCGTATATGGCCAGCCCCCCGAGGAGAAACCGCCGCGACTCGAGAAAAAACCTCATACCTTTTCAATCCGTTTTCCGAAAAGGCCGCTCGGCTTCGCCAAAAGGACGGCAAAGAGGATAAGAAAAATCACCCCGTCCCTAAAGGCAGAGGAGAGAAAGGCCGAGACGAAGACCTCTGACATGCCGATAATCAGGCCGCCCAGAACCGCTCCGTGTATGACGCCGATGCCCCCGAGCACGGCGGCGATAAAGGACTTTATGCCCGGCATGATGCCCATGAAAACGTTAATCTGCGGATAGGCTATGCCGTAAAGGAGACCTCCCAGGCCGGCGAGGGCCGCGCCGACGGTAAAGGTCAGTGAGATGGTCCAGTCAATGTTAATACCCATGAGGAGCGCTATCTCGTGGTCGAAGGAGACGGCGCGCATGGCCCTTCCCTGGTTGGTTTTGTATATGAGTCCGTATAGGAGAAGGAGGGACAGGCCCGTAACAGCGAGGATGAGGACCTGCACGTTCGTCACCGTAAAGAGCCCGAGGTCGTAGGCCGTCACGTCGAAGGGCCTGGGAAAGGCAATGTAGTTTGACGTAAAGAGGGCATTGAGCCCCAAAAAATATTCGAGAAAAAGGGATACGCCCACCGCCGTAATAAGGAGCGAGATCCGTGGCGCCCTTCTGAGTGGCCTGTAGGCAATCTTCTCCATGAGAAATCCCGTTGCCGCCGTAACCATCATGGTCACGATAAAGACCGCGTAAAGAGGCACGCCGAACCGCGATATGAGGTAGTAGGCCACAAACGCACCGACCATGAAGACGTCCCCGTGGGCAAAATTGATGAGACGGAGAACCCCGTAGACCATCGTATAGCCCAGCGCGATCAGGGCATAGACGGCCCCGAGCTGAAGGCCGTTGACGCATTGCTCGAGGATGTAACTTAGATATTCCATGCCATTATTTCGTCACCCTATGGAGCCTTGCGGTAATCACGGGTTCACCGTGGACACATACCTGAAGCCGTCCTTCTCAACCCTGAGCATGACCACCGATTTGACTGCGTCTCCGTTGCCGTCAAAGCTGATGGTTCCCGTGACGCCCCTGTAGTTTTTCAGCGAGCTGAGGGCCTTGGCAATTTCCTCCCCTGAGGGCTTCTTTGCCGTGTCTATGGCCTTCAGCATCATCATGGCGGCATCATAGGAGAGCGCCGCAAAGGCATCGGGAACGGCTCCGTGCTTGGCCTTGTAGGCCTTGATGAAGGCGTCTGCCACGGGGTCTTTGCGGTCCGGCGAGTAGTGGTTCGTAAAATAGCCGCCGGAAACGGCAGCACCGGCAATCTTCGTCAGGTCAGGAGAGTCCCATCCGTCACCGCCGAGCAGAACGGCCTTCACGCCCTTCTCCCGGAGCTGTTTGGCAATAAGGGCTACCTTGTTGTAGTAATCGGGTATGTAGATCATATCGGGCTTCTTCATGGCAACCTTGGTAATGAGGGCGGAAAAGTCCACGTCATCCTTCTGGTACGATTCATAGCCCACGACAGCCCCGCCGCCCTTGGCAAATGTCTTTTTGAAGAACTCGGCGAGGCCTTTGGAGTAATCGTTGCCCACGTCATAGAGAACAGCCGCCGACTTTGCCTTCAGTTGCTTCAGGGCGAAGTTTGCTGCAACGGTACCCTGAAAATCATCAATATAGCAGGCACGAAAGATGTATGGCTTTTTCTTACCGTCACCCACCGTCACTTTGGGGTTCGTCGCCGTTCCGGTTATGAGCGGCACCTTGTTCTTGTTGGCGATTTCCGCCACCGGGATCGTCACCTTCGAAGTAAGAGGGCCTACGATGGCACCTACGCGGTCTTGTGTAATGAGCTTAAGTGCTGCATTCGTGCCCTCGGTGGGATCATTCTTGTCATCGGCCACGAGCGGCTCAATCCTGTACTTGCCTTTCTTTCCGTATTCCTCCAGGGCCAGGCTGAATGCGTTCTTTGCCGACTCCCCGAAGGTCTTCACGTCACCTGTCAGGGGCGTTATGAGTCCCACCTTGATCGTTTCCTTAGCGGCCGCCCCCGTCGTCATAGCCATCAGTGCGGTGCACAGCAGTGCCGCAATGGACAGGAATCGCTTCATCGTTCAATCCTCCTGCTCGTAAATTTGCATAAACATACTATGGAATTTGCTGCCCTTGTAAAGGGATTCTTTAGGCGGACCACCCGGACAGGGGTCTAAAACGTTGTTTCCCGCAATACTTCTTCTATTGACGTAATACCGGCCTGTATCTTGTTTAGTCCGCTCTGCCGCAGCGTCAGCATTCCTTCCTGTTCAGCCTTCTGCTTAATGTCCAGAATGCTGCCGCCCGACAGAATAAGCTCTTTTATGCCCGTTGTAATAGGCATAACCTCAAAAAGGCCGATCCGGCCCTTATATCCCGTATAGTTGCAGTTTTTGCAGCCCTTGCCCGAATACACTGTCAGCGTTTTCAGGTCCTGTTCCGTAAACCCGATGTTGAGCAGCGCCTGGGTCGGCATATCGACCGGCTCCTTGCACTCCTGGCAGATGCGACGCACGAGCCGCTGGGCACAGATGACGAGCACGGAGCTACTGATCAGGATAGGCTCGATATTCATGTTGAGAAGCCGGAATATGGCCGACGGGGCATCGTTCGTATGGAGCGTCGACAGGACCAGGTGCCCCGTAAGCGCCGCCTTGACGGCGATTTCTGCCGTCTCGTTGTCCCGGACCTCCCCAACAAGCATGATGTTGGGGTCCTGCCTAAGAAAGGAGCGCAGCACGCCGGCAAAACTGAGGCCTATGTTCTCCTGGATATTGACCTGATTGATACCCCTGAGGTTGAATTCCACGGGGTCTTCCACCGTCACGATGTTGACATCGCTCGTGTTCAGCCTGCTGATGGCACTGTAGAGTGTATTGGTCTTGCCCGAGCCCGTCGGACCCGTCACAAGCACCATGCCCCAGGGCTGAAATATGGCCTTCTCGAAATGATGAAGGCTCTGGGTCTCCAGGCCGAGCATGCTCATGTCGAGCATGAGGCCCTCCTTGTCGAGGATGCGGATGACCACCTTTTCTCCAAAGATGGTGGGGAGGACCGATACGCGGAGGTCAAGATCCCTGGCGGCCCCCTGAAGGCGCATCTTGATCTTGATCCGCCCGTCCTGCGGAAGGCGTTTTTCGGCGATGTCCATCCTTGCCAGGACCTTGATTCTGGAAACAATGGGGTCTTTGTATTTGTGGCTGATCTTGATCATCTCATGGAGAACGCCGTCAATACGGAACCGGACGCGCACCTCATTCTCATAAGGCTCAATGTGTATGTCGCTTGCGCCCCGGACCACCGCATCGGTCATCATGAGGGTGACCATCTTCACCACCGGCGGCTGCTTGGCCTCCGCCTCCAGCGTCGCCACGTCCTGAGCCTGCTCCTCCTCGAGAACCTGCATGGAGGCCACTTCGTCGTAGCCGATGTCTTCGACCACCTTCTGGAGCTCTACGGCGTGGCTTTGTTCGTAGAATCTATCGATCGCCTTGCTGATGGCCGTTTCCGAGGCAAGAACGAGATGCACCTTAAAACCGGTATAAAGGGATATGTCTTTGGCAATAAAAACGTCTGTGGGGTCGATGGCCGCGATGGTCAGGGTGTTACCCTTGATCTCCAGGGGCACTATGTTGTGCCGGCGGATCATGTTGGGGGGGAGAAGCTTGGCCGCGTTTTCATCGACCTGGAATTCCTCAACCGGCACGATGGGCATGTCAAACTGCTGGGCAAGGGCCTCCAGGATGTCCCTGTCCGACATGTAGCCCAGACCTACCAGTATCTTGCCGAGCCTGCCACCCTTCTCTCGCTGGACTTTGAGGGCCCTGTCCAACTGGTCGTTGTCCAGCCTGCCCCGTTTCACTAAAAGCTCGCCCAGTCTGAGAACCATGACTATGTCTTAATCCGTATCGTTAAGAAAAGTCAAATTGCAGGCCCACATCCTTCCTTTGCCTGATACGGGTCATGGTCAACAAAATATCCCGTCCGTCCTCATTGAGCCCGGTGGCAAAAATGATGTATAGTGAAGGGGCTATGAAGAAGATCGTTATCGGCACTGCGGGCCACATTGACCACGGGAAGACTGCGCTCATCAAAGCACTGACGGGCATCGATTGCGACAGACTGAAGACGGAAAAGGAGCGGGGCATTACGACGGAACTCGGCTTCGCCCATTTCCGGCTTGCCGACGACCTTACCGTGGGCATCGTCGACGTACCCGGTCACGAAAAGTTTGTTCGCCACATGGTTGCCGGCGCATGGGGAATGGACATGGTCCTTCTTGTCGTGGCCGCCGACGAAGGCGTAATGCCGCAGACCAGAGAACATGTCGATATCTGCGAGCTCCTTGGCCTCAGGAAAGGGATTGTGGCCATCACAAAAACAGACCTGGCTGACGAGGAGATGCAAGAGCTGGTCATGGAGGACATCGTTGACTTCCTCAAGGGCCGAACCCTGGAGGGGGCACCTATCGTTTCCGTATCGGCAGCCACCGGCGAGAATATCGATATGCTCAGGGAGACAATCAGAGACGTGGCAACGTCCGTCGAGGAACGGTCCCGAGAGGGCATATTCAGGCTCCCCGTAGACCGCGTCTTTACGCTCAAGGGGCTCGGTACCATCGTAACCGGCACCTGCATTTCCGGGGCAATAACCGTGGGCGAAGAGGTTGAGATCTACCCCCTCATGAAGCGTGCCCGCGTGCGGAGCATTCAGGTTTATCACGAAGACGTCCGCGAGGCCATAGCAGGCCAGAGAACGGCGCTAAACCTGCAAGGCCTCGAGAGGGAGCATATAGCGAGAGGTGCCGTCGTTGCCAGGCCCGGCACGCTCATGGAGGTGAAACGGGTGGATGCCACCCTTCAATACCTCAGGCTACCCCTGAACCCGATTAAGACGGACACCACACTTCGTTTCCACGTTGCCACAACTCAACAGGAAGCCCGGTGCATCCTTCTGACGAAAGACGTTATCGAGCCCGGAGAGGAGCTCTTGGTCCAGTTTGTCTTCCCGTCACCCATCGTTGCCCTTCCGGGGGACCGCTACGTGCTGAGGGCCCCCTACACCATACAGACTGTGGGCGGCGGCACGATTCTCGATATCGAACCGACGAGGCACAAGAGAAAGTCGCCGTCACTGCCCGAGATCCTGCAGGTCTTGCGCGCCCCCGACCTGAACGCTAAGGCCGAGTATCATATACTCAAAGGGGGGTTCGGAGGCCTTAGGAGGCAAAGGCTTTCCCTCCTGCTCGGCGTGCACCACGAGCTGTCGGAAAACATTTTGACCGCCCTGGCCCATTCAGGTACGGCAGTCCTCGTCGGCAAACAGGCCGTTCACTCGTCCCGGTTTGGCCTGTACAAGGAGTCCATCCTGCAGTTCTTAGGCGAGTTTCACAAGAAAAACCCCCAAAAGGCAGGCATGTCCAAGGAAGAGTTGAGAACCCGGCTTCCCGACGTGGAGCCCCAGGTTTTTCAAGCGGCCCTCGACGAGCTTGTACACCTTCAGAAGGTGGAGGTCGAAAAGGATAAGGTAAGGCTCGAGGGGACGAGGTCCATGAACGATGAAAAGAGCGAGGCCACGGCGGCCCGGCTTCTCGATTGTCTGCTGAAGGCGGGGTATTCACCGGAGGGATTAAAGGAGATGGCGGCCCTGCTGTCGGAGCCGGAAGCGCTTTTGAGGGACCTCGTAGAGCGTCTCGTCTTCGAGGGGAAGGTCGTCAAGGTGAAAGCGGACCTCTATTATCACCCCTCCGTCCTTGAGGATCTGAAACAAAAGGTGCTGAACCACCTCCGGAAACACAAAGAGATGACGCCGTCTGACTTTAAGGGGACACTTAACCTTTCGAGAAAGTATATGATTCCACTCCTGGAATACCTTGACGGAATAAAACTGACCATACGGGTGGGCGACAAGAGGGTTCTAAGAAATGCATAGCATGGACCCCGTTGGGGTCAGCGGCTTTCTCTCGGCTTGGGCACGACGGCAATAGCTTCGGCAATCCAAGCCTCCCGCTTCCCATCCAGAACGATGCGATACCACAGCATTCCGTCAGCCGCTTCAGGTTCTCCTGCCGTGCTAAACCGGTCTCCCTTTTCTGCACCGCCCACAACGGGCGCATCCAGGCCGGGAGACGCCCTGAGGTTGCCGCGCCTCACCGAGACGACTATTTCCCGTCCGGCCCCCAGGGCCTCCGGTTCAACGGCCTTCGCCGGCACAGGCGCAGGTTCCGATCCCCGATGGGCCGACGGCTCCGGCGGCACGGTAACAGGTGCTGCATGATCCTTGGGAGGCACCTTCTCATGGGGCAGCGCTGTCCCGATTTGCTCCGTGGGGGCCTTGTGCCCCTTCGCATCGTCTTTGATGAAAAGGAATCCGGCCAAATAGGAATAGCTGACGGTACCGCCGAGAAGGATGAGGCCGATGAGCCCCTTGACGGCCCATCGCCTCATGGGGAAGCCTCCGCTTCTCTTCGCGCCCATTTCCATTCGGGGGCTCGGCACCCGG
The DNA here is from genome assembly GCA_964651435.1 of uncultured Pseudomonadota bacterium. Taxonomy (GTDB): domain Bacteria; phylum Desulfobacterota; class Syntrophorhabdia; order Syntrophorhabdales; family CAYQXL01; genus CAZYVU01. Next base: position 73,192 of record CAZYVU010000005.1, on the reverse strand, counting down.
TTGGCCATTACACCGGGAGGCTCTTTCTCCTGTGAGGCCACATCTTCGGGCGGAAGCGTAACGGTGACCGGTTTTGGCGGCTTCACTCCCGGCGCTCCCGCTGCTGCCTGGGTCTCTCCGGTCACATAGGGGAGGCTCTCTCCCCGTCCCGACATGGCATTCATGGCCTTCGACACCTCCTTGAAGGTCACCCGGTCCGTGCGGTTCGAGAAGCCGACAAGAAGAGAGAGGTCGGCGAGGGCCAGTATGGTGCGCGGCGAACCCCTGGAGTAGCGATGGATGATTTGCAGTGCGTCATCGGTGAATATCTCCCTGCCTTCCTCCATACCGGCCTTTCCGAGCCTATGCCGTATGATACCTCGCGTATCCTCCAACTCGAGGGGGAGAAGATAGTATCTCACGGGCAGCCTTTGCCAGAATTCAGGGATGGCCTTTATGGCATTCCAGAGCGCCCTTTGTCCGGAAAGTATGAAGGTATGGAGGTATTCGCTCTCGTAGGTGAGGTTGATAAGAACGCGCAGCTCCTGCAGCACATCGGGCGCCCCGCAGAGCATCTGCCCCTCGTCGACTATGATGACACTCTTGCCCCCCTGTCGATGAACATCGATAAGGTATTCCCGGATCATCGTCAGGTTCTTGAGCTTGTCGCCATGGGCCTCCAGGCCTGTTATGGCTCCGGCGATGTGAGCAATGATCTGCGCAGGGCTGAGGGTTGGGTGATCGACTATGGCGTACCGAAAGGCATCACCGTAAAGCGCTTTGAGCTCGTCGACGAGCTTGAGCAGCACCGTCGTCTTGCCCAGCCCTGCGTCCTCGGAAACAAGAAGCGCACCCCCCTTGTTCGTGTTGATGGCGTACTTGAGCCTCTCAAGGCATTCAAAGTACTGCCCCGCCACATACATCATCGTGCTGTCGGGCGCCAGGAGGAAGGGATGCCTCGTTAGACCCCAATAGCTGATGTAGCCTTCTACGTCCGTCATGGCTTACACTGCTTGCAGGGGCTATAGCCGATCTTGATGGCGTCGGAACGCTGGTGGAAGATAATGCGGGACTTTTCAGGGATCCTTGCCCCATACTTACAGGTGGGCCTGTGGAAAACAAAGCTCTTTTTGTTGCCCACGTAAGACTCTTCTGTATCCTTTCTCTTTTCTTGCCAGAGGCCTTTCTCCTGGTCCATGGCTTTCTGCTGGTTTGAAACCAGCAAATCCTTGTACTTGGTGTTCGGAGGCTTTATCATCGCCTTGGCATATCCAAGCTTCACCAATTCTGCGTTGACGAAAAGCCCTTTCACATAAACGTAGGCCAGCAACCTACCGTACTGGTCCTTCCGTTCCACGTCGAATTCCAGTTGTACCTTCTTGAGATAAACGAGTTTCTTGTTGTAGCGCGCCGCCTCCCTGGCAAAGAATTCCGGGGAGCCCTCCTTCTTCCGGTAGATCTCGGGCGCGTCGATGCCCAGATACCGCACCACCTCTCCTGACTCCAGCTCAACGGTATCGCCGTCAACGACCTTCGTCACCAGATACTCCCTGTCCTTGGCCCAAGACACGGAGGCAGAGAGCGCCAGCATCACAGCAGCGAAGATAAGGAAGGCTCTTTTCACGGGACAAGATTCTACACCATTTATCGATTCCGATAAACAAGTATTCCCTAACTGCGAGTTTGGGTAAGGAGCCGAACTGCGGCATGCGTTTTTTCCATGCGCCTGCTCGTGCCGTGAGGGCAAAAAAAAGGGCCGTCCCTTGAGGGACGGCCCTTGTGAATTGTCCTTGGTATGCACCCTGCGGGCAATTCCCGTACTACCGTTACATCAGCAAGTAACCTTAAAGATCATCGATGCACCGGTGTCGCCGGCTGCGCAACCGGCCCAAAGGCCGTAGCCGCCGCCGAGAAGGACCAGCTCTTCGAGCAACTCGGCAATGATCCTGCCGGCCGTCGGGGCCTGCGGGTGTCCGTAGATAAGGGAGCTGCCATAGTTGTTCATCATCATGACGTCAATGTCGAACTTCTTGGCAAAGTTGAGGTCGTTGGTGGTAAAGGGGTTGTGGCTCTTGATAACTTTCATGTCCGTGATCTTCATTTCGGCATTGGCAAGTGCCATCTGTGCTGCCGGAACGGGTGCCGAAGCCATGAAGCCGGGATTGACCCTTGAGAAGCCGTAAGAAACGATCTGGATCTCAATCTTGGGATCGGCGCTCAATTCTTTGGCCTTCTCACGGTTGGTGACGATGAAGCCGACGTTGCCGTCGGCAGGGAATGTCTGGGCGCCAAAGCTGTGGATTCCACCGGGCTCTGCAGGACCGAGCTTCGCAAGGCCTTCAGCCGTCGTCGGGGTTACGCCTTCATCGAGCTCAACGAGGATAGTTTTCTTTTTCGAAAGCTTAACCTCTGCCGGGAACATGTACTTTTTCTGGAACTCACGGTCGTTGGCAAGGGCCATCTGGTACTGCTGGTAACGCCGAAGGACTACCGCATCCGACTGCTCTTTGGTGAAACCTTCCAGCTTGGCTACATTTTCCGCAGTGCCCACCATCTTTGTAGGCGGCTTTACGTTGGGATCGGCGTTAAAGTTGTCCATCATCCAGTTCTCATGGATAACCTCAGAACCGGGACCCATCGGGTTCGGCCAAACGGTGTGAGGACCATTCGAGCACCGGTCGGACATGAGGCCGAAGCCAACATCGTATACGCCAAGCTCAACGTCCTTTGCCAGCAGGGCCAAAATGGTGGTGGAGGTCGTACATGCCTGGTTAACCATAAGGCCGGGCACGTTCTTCTTGTTGTCCGTCAGCATGCCTGCCGCCCAGTTGTGGCTGTAGAACAGATATTTATGGGCAATCGAGACTCCGTAATAGAGATAATCGACAACGGTCGGATCGACCTTTCTCTTCTCCAGGAACCACCTCCGTGCAGTCTTCGCCCCGAGCTCAATCGGGTTCTCGTTCTGCATGGTTCCCTGCCAACGGCAGAATGGGGTTGAATAGTAGCCGTTGTAAGGAATATAAGCTTTTGTAAAAGTCTTCATGTAACTACCTCCTCACATATATTTGGTTGATCTGAACCACTGTGTTTCAGCCAATCATACTTCTCTCACCAGGCCTTGCAACGACTGCACCCTTTGCCGGCAAGACGCCTACGGCGCTGAGCTTACCGGGCCGGCACACCCGAATGGCCTTATCTTCTATCGCCTGCTACTTGCCCTTATAATTGGGCCTTCTCTTTTCCACAAAGGCATTGATGCCTTCCCTTCCATCTTCCGATGTGAAGGCAATGGAAAAACAGTCCATTTCAAGTGTCAAACCTGACGCGAGGTCCATGTTCAGCCCGTTGTCAACGCAACGCTTGATGAGGCCGAGGGCCTTCTTCGGTTTGGCGGCCAGCTTCTTGGCAAGCGCCATGGTCTCTTCCATAAGTTTGTCGCGGGGCACAACCTTGTTGGCAAGACCTATCCGATAGGCCTCCTGAGCGTTCACGTTATCGCCCGTAAACAGCATTTCCTTCGCCCGCGCTACACCGACAAGCCTTGGCAACCGCTGTGTCGCACCCGATCCGGGCATGATTCCCAGGTTAATCTCAGGCACACCGAAGATGGCGTCTTCAGAGGCGATTCTGAGATCGCAACAAAGCGCGACCTCGCACCCGCCGCCCAAGACAAGGCCAAAAACGGCGGCAATAGTCGGTTTTTCGAGGCCTGTCAGCTTGTCAAAGGTTCTTCGCGGCGCCGTCCATAGGAAGTCGAGGGTCTCCACTGCCGACTTGCCCATAACATCTTTTACGTCAAGTCCCGCCGCAAAAGCCTTGTCTCCGGATCCCGTGATGACGATGGCACCGATGGCATCATCGCCGTCCAACTCGCACAGGGCATCATAGATCTCATGGTAGGATTTGACGCTTAAGGGGTTTACCGGGGGCCGGTTCAGCTTGATGATGCCGACGACACCCTCCCGTTCTACAATCAAGGTTTCATAGGCCATGCGAAGCCTCCTCCCGTCCTCGTTACTTGGAATAATCGTACCAGCCTCTTCCGCTCTTTCTGCCCATGCTGCCGGACTTGACGAGGTTCTTGAGCATAAGGGGCGGATCCCACTTCAGCTCTTTGGGCAGGTTGTCATAGAAGTACTGCTGAACGTGGAGGTTGATGTCCAGGCCCGTGAGGTCCATAAGCTCGAAGGGGCCCATGGGGTAGTTCAGTCCAAGCTTGGCCGCCTTATCGATGTCTTCCTTGGATGCAATGCCCTGCTCGAAAAGCTTGACGGCCTCGATAAGGTGCGGGACCATGAGCCTGTTTACAAGAAAACCGGGGATGTCGACTTTCACTTCTACGGGCTCTTTGCCGAACTTCTTGGTCAGGTCGATCGTAGCAGCAACGGTCTCGTCGCTCGTCTTCATGCCCCTGATAACCTCCACGAGCCTCATAAGGGGAACGGGGTTGAAAAAGTGCATGCCCACAACCTTATCCGGCCTCTTCGTTGCCGTTGCAATCTCCGTAAGAGACATAGAGGAGGTATTCGAGGACAGGATGGTCTCCGGTTTGGTGATCGCGTCAAGATCGGCGAAAACCTTCTTCTTCACATCCATTACTTCGACTACGACCTCAACGACGAAATCTGCGTCCTTCATGTCCTCCATCTTGGTCGTGCCTTTGATGCGACCCATGATGGCGGCCTTTTGTTCCGGCGCCATTTTGCCCTTCTCAACGGTCTTAGCCAGGAACTTATCAATATTCTTGAGGCCTCCCTCGACGAACCGGTCCTCAATATCCCTCATTATTACGTTGTAACCAGCCATGGCCGCTACCTGAGCTATGCCATTTCCCATGACACCGGCACCCAATACTCCGACTGTCTTAATCTCCATACTGCCCCTCCTGTTTAGTTTGATGGGTTTTTGAAAATTAAAAAATTCACATGCGGTATATATAACTATTATTAACGGTTACATGTCAACGGTTTTTTCCGGCTTTACAGGCCGGCCCGAAAGGGCGACAGCCCCCTCGGCAAAGTTCTTCTTTCCGCCTATTTGCCAGGTAGGCTATGCGCGTCCGAAGATTGAGCAGGTAGGCCGTCTCGGGCTGCTTGGGTCCCGGGTTAGGGTCATATTCCCACGCCTTAATACGGTGTACCGTCCGATCCACGTCTCCTCCCTCCTCTGCGAGGACAGTTTCGACACGCTCCCGGAAGATCTTCGCACCCTTTACGGATCTCTCCAGGAACGGCCGGACTTCATCCCCCACAAACACGAAATGGTGCCCCTGACAGAACACGTCGATATCAAGAGACAGAAACAGCTCCAGCGATCTCACATAGGCATCGAAATCAACAAGAAACTCCGAGACAATGTGGCCCGTCTGACCCTGTACACCCCCCGACTCGGTAGCGACAACGATTTTCTTTTCCGGCAAATAAAAGCTGAGCATGTCGCGCGTGTGGCCCGGAGTGGCATAGACGCGCACGGAAAGATCATCGGCTACGGCGATCACGTCACCATCCGAAGCGATGATGTCGACGGAAAAGGGCTCGAAGGGCTTATTGAGCAGGAGGTCAGCATCGACACCGTCCATCGAGGCTATCATGGGCAGAACGTTGGCGCTCAGGGATGCCATCAGGTTGAGGGCGTTTGGGCGCGCCATGATGGCAGCCGCCCTCTCGGAAGCGACGATCTTCAGTCCCGGAAAGGCCTTCTTGAAGTGCGAAGCGGCTCCACAATGATCGTAGTGAACATGCGTCAGAAACAGTATTTCAGGGTCTCTCCGGCCAAGAGCCCTTCTGACATCCTGCTCGTATATCCTGCCCATACAGTGAAAGCCCGCCTCAAACAGAATTGCGCGCTCCGGATGGGCGACAAGATAGCAAGGGGACCAGGAAAAGCCCGTCACATACAACCAATCCTTTACATGGCCCGTCGACCGGAAGATAATCCCAGCACCCCTTCTGTATCAATAAATGGCCGGACTCCAACAGATATTACATTATAGCCGACGGCGGGCCACCCTATCAATACCCACTGGGGCGACCATCCAAGAGGCAGGTCCTACCGGCCGTCAGAACGAATTTTCCTTGTCTGACGCATCCTTTTCGACCGTCAAATTAAAAAAAATAAGCTTGACAGGGAAAAACCGCTTTGTTAATATTTGTTTGTTAATTGTTTCACATTCTTGAGGAAAGGAGAGGAAAATTATGGACTTTAGGATTTCTGATGAACTCGAATCAATGCGTAAAATGGCTTATGAATTCGCAGTAAAGAACATTAAGCCTACGATGGAAGAGGATGAAAAGGAGCATAAGTATCGCCCTGAGCTGATGAAGAAGATGGGCGATCAGGGCATGTTCGCATGTATCGCACCCGAGAAGTTCGGCGGCCTCGAACTGCCTGAGGGCAACATGGCTGCGACCCTGATGGCCATGGAAGTCGCTCGCGTCAGTCCTTCCTGGGGCCTCCCCTTTAACCTTCAGATGAACGGTCCTCAGAATGTGCTCATTAAGTTTGGGACGGAAGAGCAGAAAGAGCAGTTTCTGCCCGGTCTCATCGCAGGCACGAGCGGCGGCTGTTTCGCCATTACGGAGCCCAACTCCGGTTCCGATGTCGCCAGCATGAAGACAACGGCCACAGAGGTTGAAGATGGTTTTATCCTCAACGGCACGAAGACCTGGATTTCAGGGGTACCGTACTGCGGCTGCGGAGTCGTTTATGCCATGACGGACAAGGCGGCAAAGCACAAAGGTATGTCAGCATTCTTTATCGATTTCAACACCCCGGGCGTCGTCCAGCGGGCCATTACCACAAAGCTCGGACTGCACTGCGCACCGACGGGCGAGATCTTTTTTGAAGAGGCCAAGATCCCCAAAAGCGCCCTTTTGGGAAAACTCGGTCAAGGTTTTGCCATCTGTATGACCATGCTGAACTTCACCAGGCTCAGCTCTGCTGCGCGGGCTGTCGGTGTCGCCCAAAGCTGTATCGAAGAGGCATGCAAGTACGCAAACGAGAGGGAGCAGTTCGGCCAGGCCATCGGGCAGTTCCAGATGGTGCAGGAACAGATCGGAAGAATGTCGGTGGAGCATGAAGCAGCCAAACTCCTGCTTCTTAAGGCCGCCTGGCAGAAAGATCAGGGACTCAACAACACCCTCGAGACCTCCATGGCAAAATATTACTGTGCAGAGTCGGCGAACTTCTGCGCCTCAGAGGCAGTGAAGATTTTTGGTTCCTACGGCTTCTCCTCCGAGTATCCCGTCGAGAGATATCTGAGGGATGCGAAGTCCTATCAGATCGTTGAGGGTACCTCGAATGTTCAGAAGATGATCATCGCCCAGTTTGCTCTGGGATACAGGAAGGCATAAGAGAGTTCAAATACCTAAGGAGGTCAGTATGGCGACAGAAGTAACCGTTCCAATGGTTGGCAAAATTGTGGGCATCAATGTGAAGGTGGGCGACAAGGTAGGCGAAGACGATCAGATCGCCACATTGGAAGCAATGAAAATGGAGATGCCTATCGTTGCTCCTGCCGGCGGCGTTATAAAAGAAATTAAGGTTCAGGTAGGCCAGGAAGTTGAGGCAGACCAGGTGCTGGCGATTATCGACTAACAAAGTGGGGAGACTATGATAGTTGCGGGAATAGATGTCGGATCAATCACAACTGAAGCTCTTGTTTTCGACAAAGACAAGGGGGTTGTTAGTTACACCATTCTACAAACAGGAGCAGATTCCAAGAAAAGTGCAGAGATGGCCCTCGAAAAGGCCCTCGCCTATCCGGCAAAGAAGGCGTCGGACCTATCCTATGTGGTCGCAACGGGATGCGGTCGTAAGCGCGTGTCCGTCGCAAATAGCGCAATAACGGAAATCACCTGTATAGCCAAGGGTGTCAATTTCTTCTTTCCCGAGGCAAGGACCATCATCGACATTGGCGGTCAGGATACAAAGACTATCAGGGTGGATGGCAAAGGCAGGGTGCTTGAGTTCGAAATGAACGACAAATGCGCTGCCGGAACAGGAAGATTTATCGAAGTTATGGCCAAGGCACTGAACGTGGAGCTCGATAGGATTGGTGACATCTCCCTTCAGCATAAGAAGGAGCTGGCCATTAGCAGCATCTGCACGGTTTTCGCCGAGTCGGAGGTTATTTCTCTGGTCAGCGAGGGCGAGCAGCTTGAGGACATTCTGTATGGGATCCACAAGGCCATTTCCGACCGGACCACGGGCCTTCTCGCCAGGATGGGCGGCGCCGAAGACGCCGTCATCATGACCGGTGGCGTGGCCAAGAACATGGGCGTAGTAAAGGCGCTGGAAGCAGCCATGGGCAAGCAGATAAAGGTCTATATGGAACCTCAGATCGTCGGTGCCCTCGGCGCTGCCCTGCTGGGCATGGAAAAGGCCAGTTAACACACAGCTTCGTAAACGCATAGCCGAAGGACCGGTCGCTCTGACCGGTCCTTTTTTTGTCCTTGTTTCGTGGGGCGTCCTTCCATGGGCCCCAAAACAAGGCGGGCCCGAGAGCCCGCCTTTAAGGTTCATGACGATCGCAGCCCGCTTAAACCGCAGCGTACTTTGGCTTTTCCTGCCCCTTTCTCAGCTTCTGGAATACAATGACAAGGGCAAGGCAAACAAACCCGGCAACATCCCCAATGCGTGAGGGAAACACGAACGCGAGGGCGCCGATGACGGTGATGATCCTCTCCAGCCAGGTGCTTCGTTTAAGCAGCCATCCCGAGCAACCGGACGCAAGCATGCCGATTCCCAGGAACGCAGCAATGACCGTCCACAGGCCTGTAGCCGTTCCTACCCCCTCCCAGTGGAGCAGCAACGACCTGCCGGCAGGCAGCACGACGAAGATAAAGGGCAGCAGGAAGGCCGGGAGGGCATACTTCCAGGCCATGAATGTTGTCTTGTAGGGATCGCCGCCCGTAAGGGCAGCGGCGGCGAAGGGAGACAGGGCTGTAGGCGGCGATACCTCCGAAAGCAGGGCGTAATAGAAAATGAACATGTGCGCTGCGTAGTCGGGAACACCGAGGTTTGTGAGCGCCGGCGCCACGATAACGGCGGCGATGATGTACGTGGCCGTGATGGGCACCGCAAGGCCAATAACCCAGAGAATAACGGCGGCAAAGCATGCTGTAATCACGAGATTGCCGCCGGCATAGGCGATGATGATGGTAGAAAGCTTGAGGCCGAGCCCCGTCAAACTCACGGTGCCGACAATAAGGCCTGCCGCCGCACAGATTGCGGCGACGTTAAGCACTGTGAGCGAGCCCTGCTTGAGGGCCTCCACAAGCTTCTTGAAGGTGAAACGCGTCTCCTTGCGGATGAAAGACACAAGGAAACAGGTGATGACGGCGGCGAGCACAGCCACCTGGGGCGTGTACCCTTTAACCAGAAAGTAGACGATGGCTATGAGCGGTAGGAATTGGTACCCGTACATCTTCGTGAGCTGCCAGAGCGTATGCTTTTTCTCGATCTTAACGGCCTGAAGGGCAAATTTCTTGGCGTCAAATTCGACCATGAGCAGGAGGCCCCAGTAGTAGAGCGCGGCCGGAATGAGGGCAAGGAGGATAACGTCGACATAGCTGATCTTCAAAAACTCAGCAATGAGGAATGCGGCTGCGCCCATGACCGGCGGTGTCGTGATGGCTCCCATGCCGCCTGCGGCCAGAAAACCTCCTGCGTTGTTCTTGTCGTATCCGGACCTCTGGAGCATGGGATAGGCAACGGAACCGATAGCCACGGTGTTCGCCACCCCCGACCCGGACGCCATGGCAAGCAGGTAGCTCGTGGCCACAACGGACCGACCTGCCGCCGTAGGTTTATTGCCCATGGCGGTAAAGGCAAAGTCCACGTAGAACTTTCCGGCGCCGCAGACCGTCAAAAAGGCCCCGAAGATACAGAACATGATGATGATGGTTGAGGAGACATCAATCGGTACGCCGAAGATGCCCTCTAGGGTCATATACATGTGGCCGACGATCCGCTCCAGGTCATAGCCCCTGTGTGTCCACGGTGCAGGGAGCCAGGGCCCCACATAAGCGTAGACGAGAAAAACAAGGCAGGTGGCGGGCATAATCCAGCCTGAAGATCTTCGGGTCGCCTCGAGAATGAGGACAATGAAACAAATCCCCAGGATCATATCCCATCGTTCGGGCGTAACGGCCCGGTAGATAAAGTCTTCAAAGTCCAAGAGCATGTAGGCGATGCATGCCACACTTACAAGGGCGAGAAAAATATCGAACACATTAATCTTGCCCTTAAACTTTTTCGACATAGGATAGTATAGGAAGGACAGGGCCAGCAGAAATGCGACGTGAACACCTCGCAAGATCTGGGTTGTCACCGGAAAGACTGTTGAGTAAATGGCAAAGAGCGACATGGCAATCGCAAGGACCGTTATGGTAATGTCCCAGAAACCGGTAACCTTTCGGGTGACTCCCTCTTCCTCTTCAATCAGCGCTTCAATCTTCTTCTTTTGTTCCTCCGTGAGGCCTTCTGCCGGCACACCGGCCGGGCTGAATTCTTTATCATCCATTCTTTTCCTCCCGACAGTACTGAAAACGGCACGAGAACAACAAGTGGGTACCCCTTTGCCCCAAAAGCAGAACGAGGCCAAAAAAATTAAGGTGTCTATGAGAAGAATAAGGGCACAGAAGGCTTGGCCCTCTGTGCCCTTCGTCCCGCATCAAACGGGGACGGTAATCCCTTTCTCCTTGAAATACTTTGCCGCGCCTTTATGGTACGGAACGGCTTTGTTGCCGCCGCCGTCCTTAAGGTTGATGTTCAGGGCCTCTTTATGGATAGCGGCCAACTCCTTCAGGTGCTCAAAAATCGTCTTTGTTATGTCGTATCCGAGCTTCTCGTCCATATCCTGATGGCACATCAGGAGGTTGGCTACGGCGGCCACGTTCGTGTCATAGTCTATGCCCGTATAAACCTTCTTCGGGATAATAGCCCTGTAATAGACGGGACCGTACTTCTCGACCATTTTCGGGATCAAATCCTCGTGCGAAACGAGGAACATCTTGATGCCCGGCGATGCAGCAAGGTCAAGGACCGAGGATGTGGGGACGCCCCCGTCCCAGAAGTAGGCATCGATCTTGCCGTCCTTCAGGGCACCTGCCGATTCACCGGCCCCGAGCCTATCCTTCTTGATGTCTTTCTCGTGGTTCACGCCCGCCGCTTCGAGAACGCGCAGGGCCTTGACCTCAGTACCGCTGCCCGGTGCGCCTGTGGAGACCCTCTTACCTTTCAAATCCGTCACCTTCTTTATACCCTTGCCATCTACCGTTACGACATGCATCAGGTTGGGGTAGAGAACACAGACCGTCCTCAGGGGCAACGGCCTTCCCTTGAAGTTGCCTGTTCCCTTGAAGGCATCGTAGCCTGTATCGCCCATAATGAGGCCGAGGTCCGATTTTTTTGCCGCTATGAGTTTGCAGTTATCCACCGAAGCGGCCGTGACTTCCGCGGCAGCCTCCACATTCGCGTATTTACTCAAGATGGACGCGATGCCTCCCCCGATGACGAAATAAACACCGCCCATGCCCCCGGTGGCCACTGATATCCGCTTCTTCGACTGGGCGAATACCTTTGTGGCGCTACCCAGCAGCATGGAGCCCCCCGCAACGGAAGCGATCTTGAGAAACGATCTGCGGTCCAGCCCTCCATCCTTACCAAAAAAATTGTCTGAGCTCATTCTATTCTCCTCCTTCGCTCGTTTGGCTTTACCACCCTTTAGTTTTTGAGCTGCTTAGACTGTAACAAGAGCTTACGGTAAGCTTTCTCAAATTGTCAACGTTATTTCTCGGCATCCATAATCCGCGTGCTATGGCCCATATCGTTCCAATCTTGACAGACCAGCCCGGTGGGACGATAATGTACCAAATGTTTCCCTGTGGGCTTTCGGTCCGCCGGATGGCATGATCGGCGGGACCGGACCAACACCAAAACTTTTTCGGGAGGAGTCGACGTATGATAAAAACCAGGAATATTATGGACGCCAACGTGGTCTTCGTTGACGAAGGAAGCTCCGTCGCGGACACCGTCAAGGCTATGCTGAACAACAACGTCTGGTCCGTCATCGTTACCAGAGACAACCTGCCCGTTGGCGTCATTACGGAGCGGGACGTATTGACGAAGGTGATCGGCAAAGAGTACGACACAAGACTGATCAAGGCCAAGGATATAGCGAGCTCGCCTCTTCACACGGTGAGCCCCGACGCCCCCCTCGGCGAGGCCTTGAAGCTGATGGTGGACAACAATATACGAAGGATTTTTGTCGTCGATGAGGGCAAGATCGTGGGGCGCATCACGCAAACGAAGAGCATCAGAAACATGCTCAACGTTCTGTTAAGCCTCGCCTCGCTCCATATCAAGGAATAAGATCCGTATCCAGGGCGGATCGAGCCCGGTCCGCCCTGTGTCTGTTATTATAAACATAATAAACGTTTTTAATTATATCTACATTTTTTCCTTGACAACCTCACCGAGGACGACAATACTTAAAAAATAAATCGTTGCGCTTCACCGGGGAGTTGCCCATGGGGAAGATGGTGCGTGCGGAGCGCGACTGAGAGAGGGAGCTTATGGGTATGATCGGCGAAGAGCTGCAAGAGCTCAAGGTACTCGGTGGCAAGATCAGGGCCCTGCGCCTGAGCAGACACTACAAGCTCCGCGATCTGGCGGAGCGGGCCGGATGCACCACTCCTTACATCTCTCAAATTGAAAAGGGAAGCGTCAGCCCTTCCATCGCAGTCCTCAAAAGCATCGCAAATGGGTTGGGTGTCAAGCTTGTTGACCTCTTCATAACCGACGACGATTCGTCTGACGATGTGGTCGTCCGGGCGGAAAACCGGCCACAGCTCAAGTATCCGACCGGCGACGCAACGCTTTCGCTTCTGGCCAAGAACCTCCAGGGAAAGAACATGGAGCCCTTGCTGAAGGTCTTGCCCCCTGGTGCGGGCAGTGATGGCCTTTACTCCCACACCGGCAGCCAGGAATTCGGATACGTCCTGTCGGGGCAGTTCGATCTGCTCGTAGAGGAGAAGACCTACACCCTGCAGGAGGGCGACAGCTTTTACTTCAGCTCAAGCCGGCCCCATGGGTTTGTCAACCATAGCGACAAGGATGCTTTTGTACTGTGGGTCATCAGCCCACCAACCTACTAAGGAGGAGGAGTTATGAAGAAGTGCGGAGTGTTCGTGATTGTTGCCCTGCTTTTGGTGCTGGCAGGGGTGCAGCTTTCCCACGGGCAGGAAGAAATCAAGATAGGTGTTATGCACTCGCTGACGGGCTCCATTGCCCCGGCGGGCGCCCTGTCCGGCCAGAAAGGCGCTCTGGTGGCCATCGACATGATCAACGCCCGTGGCGGCGTAGCGGGAAAATACAAGGTGAAGGCCGTTGAGGCCGATGCCCAGAGCAACCCCGACGTCGCCATCCGCGAGGCTGAACGGCTCATTTCGGTGGAAAAGGTCCCTGTGATCATCGGCGTTTTTTCAAGCGCCATCGCGGTACCCCTGGCCCCGATTTGCGATAAGAACAAGACCATATTCTGGATCACCATCGCAATATCGGACAAGGTGCTGGAGGACCGGAAACTGCGGTATGTCTTCCGTATGCAGCCCATGGGTTCTCAGTGGGGCAACTCTTCCGTCGACATGCTGAGCGAGATTTATGGCAATTTCGGTTACAAGAGCGCAAATCAGGTTAAGCTTGCCGTTGCCTCCGAGGACGGACCCTACGGCGCCATCGTCGCCAAGGCAAACCTTGACAGGGCCAAAAAGTACGGCATGGCCGTGGGACTTACGGAGGCCTACACCCACACAACAAAGGATCTCTCGTCGCTTATCCTGAAAATCAAGGGCGCCAAGCCGGACGTGGTGCTCCACACGGGCTATTTTCCCGATGTGGTTCTCCTCATGCGGCAGTCCCGCGAGCTCGGCCTCAAGTGGAAGGGGCTCATCGGTCATGGTGCCGGATACGCCAATTTCCGGGAACTGGAAAAATCTCTCGGGCGCAGCCTTGTCAACTACGCCTGCAACGTAGACCCTGCCCCGGCACAGCTCCTTGACCCCAAGAAGCTGAAACCGGGCGTGGGAGACCTCATTCAGGAATTCCTGAAGAGATACAAGGAAAGATATAAAGAGGCAGATCCCGAGACGCACGCAACGCAGGGCTTCTCCCATGCCTGGGTGCTCCTGAACGACGTAATGCCTCTGGCCCTCAAGAAATATGGCAAGATAACGCCTGACACCATCCGCCAAGCGGCGCTGGAAATCGACATCCCTGAAGGCGGAACGCCCAGCGGCTACGGCGTCAAGTTCGCCGGTCCGGACCACAAGTACTCGGGCCAGAACCTTCGCTCCTACCCCGTCGTGACCCAGTGGCTGAACGGCAAAGTGGAGATCGTATGGCCCAAGGGCTTAAGAACAATGGAGCCTAAGCTTCCCATCGGCACAGACTCGCCGTACGCAGTGAAGTAAGGATTCGATCAGTCCCGGGGGCCTCAGGGCCCCCGGATTTGCCATCATGAGAGGGGAGTCCATGCTGGAAATCAACCAATTGTCAAAACACTTCGGCGGCGTAAAGGCGCTGAAGGGCATTTCATTTACCGTCAAGAAAGGGGAGTTCGTCGGCCTCATCGGTCCCAACGGCTCCGGAAAGACCACACTATTCAACGTCATATCGGGCGTCTACAAGCCGACGGCGGGCACCATTGTATTTGAGGGAAAAGAACTGCACCACCTGACGCCCGACAAGATTTGTCATGAGGGAATAGCGCGCACCTTTCAGATTCCGCGCCCTATTAAATCGGTGAGCCTTATAGAAAACGTCATGATCGGCCTCCTTTTCGGCCACAAGGAAAAAGCGAAGCGCCGCTCAATCGCCGAGGCAGAGGAAAAGGCAGCGGATCTTATCGACTTCGTTGGGCTGAAGGTGAACAAGAGCGCCCTGCCCGACAAACTGACGGCCGTGGATCTCAGAAAGCTGGAGCTTGCCAGGGCCCTTGCCACGAAACCGACGCTGCTGCTGGCTGACGAAATACTCAGCGGTCTGAACCACGAGGAGCTCGACGAGGCATCCATCGCCCTGAAGAAGATCCGGGAAGAGATGGGCATTACCATCGTCTGGGTGGAGCATATCCTTTCGGTTCTCATGAGCCTCGTCGATCGCGTTGTCGTCTTCGACTACGGCCAGCTCATCGCCGATGGCACACCTCAGCAGATCTCGAACGATGTGAGGGTATTGGAAGCCTACTTAGGAGAAGCATAGCAAAGGAGAGTGACCCTTGCTTACAGTAGACAAGATAAGTGTGTATTATGGTGAGTTTCAAGCCTTGAGCGACGTGAGCCTGGAGGTCAAGACGGGCGAGACGACAATCGTTCTGGGACCGAACGGTGCAGGCAAGACCACCCTTCTCAAGGCTATATGCGGGCTTGAGCGAATCCGCTCCGGGCAGATCATTTTCGATGGAAAATCCATCCACAACCAAGAAGCACACAGGATCGCCGAGGCGGGCATAGCAATGGTTCCCGAAGGGGGCCGCCTATTCCCAAGCCTTAGCGTTATTGAGAATCTAAAGATTGGGTCCTACCTTCCGCGGACGAGAAAACAGTTTCAGCAAAGCCTTGAGGAGGTCTTTTTTCTCTTTCCCATACTCAAAGAACGGGCCCAACAGATGGCCGGGTCGATGAGCGGGGGAGAGAGGCAGATGCTTGCCGTTGCAAGAAGCCTCATGTCAAAGCCCAAGATACTCATACTTGACGAACCGTCCGCAGGGCTGGCACCCAAGATCATTCTCAGCATCTTCGAGTTCGTCGAGCGCATCAAGAAAAGCGGATATTCCATCCTCATGGTCGAACAGAACGCCACCAAGGCACTACAGCTTGCGAATCACGCCTATCTGTTCGAGTCCGGCAAGCTCGTGTTCGACGGCGACAAAGAGGATTTCGATAAGAATGAATACATCAAAAAAGCGTATCTCGGTCTATAGGAGGGCGGCATGGAACAACTTTTGTTAAATGCACTCTTAAATGGCATCCTGCTCGGGGGGGTGCTGGCCCTGCTCGCCTTCGGTCTCAACCTGATTTTCGGGGTCGTCAAGATCATTCACATGGCATACGGGCAGTTCGTCATGCTCGGGTTTTACCTTATTTTCTTCTTTCACGTGACCCTGGGCATACCGCTCATCATCGCCTCCATACTGGGCATCGTGGCCATGATAATCCTCGGTGCCTTTACACAGCTCGCAGTCATTAAGCCTCTTTTAAGCGCCCCACGGCTCAACCAGCTCCTTGCCCTGGCCAGTCTCATCATCATCATGGAGAACCTCGCTATGTTCATCTGGGGCGCCGACTATCGGGGCATTCCCATGGAGCTTCCCATCATAGAAATAGGCAACGTCTTCATACGGAGCTCCTATCTCTTCGCCTTCATCGGCGCCCTCGTCGTTATGGGCATACTCTACCTGTTCCTGCACAAGACCTATACCGGTCTGGCGATCAGGGCCGTGGCCCAGGACACGGAGGTGGCAAAGCTGATGGGGGTCAACCCGCGTGCGATCTATTACATCACCCTCATGACGGGCGGTGCGCTTACAGGCATTGTGGCAGCCTTCTTCGTGCCCATCTATACGGTTCATCCCCACTTCGGCTCCAGCTTCACAATTATGGCATTCATCATTGTCGTTCTCGGCGGCATGGGCAACCTCCTCGGAGGCTTCATCAGCGCCTTTCTTATAGGCATCGTCACGTCCGTTGCGGCCGTGCTCACGACGTCCGAGATTGCCGACATTGTGGTGCTCGTCATTTTCATTCTCGTTATGCTTGTACGCCCGCAGGGCATTCTGGGTACGGGGGTTTCATCATGAATAGGTTCGGTGCTGTCGGAAAAATCATTGGGGTGCTCTTTCTGCTTCTGGCCATCATTCTGCCCCTTCTTCCCATTTCATCGTATATCATCCACGTCGTCACCCTTATCTTCATCTGGGCCCTCATCGCTACGGCCTGGTCCTACATGGGCCGGTTCGGCCTTGTGTCGTTGGGTCACGGCGCCTTCATGGGTATCGGGGCCTACGTAACGGCCCTCCTTTTCAATAGCTACCATCTGTCCCCGTGGCTGGGCATGTTCGTCGGCGGCGCCGGCGCATGCTTTCTCGGCGCCATACTCGGTTACGCCTGTTTCAGGTTTGGGGTAATCGGCGACTACTTTGCCCTCGTCACCCTTGCCGTTGCCGAGCTTATTGCGCTGCTCATCGTGGCCTTCAGGGAGATCACCGGCGGGTCCCTGGGTATGACCATCAAGTCTGTGGGGACGCACCCCTGGCTCTTTCAGTTCGCAAACCGCATCTACTTCTACTATATTGCACTCGCCTTTCTGCTCATTATCCTTTACGTGTGGACGAGGATCGACAAGAGCATCATGCGACGCGCCCTGACGGCCATCGGTGAGGACGAGGTGGCGGCTTCGTCGCTGGGCGTGAACATTATTAGAAACAAAATGGCCATCACGATGATCAGTACGTTCTTTACGAGCCTCGGCGGTACCATCTACGCCCAATATGTAACCTATCTCAGCCCCGAAACGGTGGCAGGGGTCGGGGTTTCCCTTTCCATCCCTTTCAAGGCCATTCTCGGAGGTATGTTTACCCTGTGGGGCCCCTTCATCGGTTCCGCCATCATCGTGTCCCTTGAGGAGTATGTGCGCGTTGCCTACGGCGGCCAGTACACCAGCCTTTCTCAGATCATTTATGGACTGGCCCTGATACTCTTGATCATGTTTCTGCCCAAAGGAATTTTTGGGACCATTCGCGAAAAGTTTCAGAAGAAATAGATTCCAATCGACGGAGGTGTGCAATGAACAAGGCCTTTCATGAAATCGACAAGGTAAGTACGTTCCTATCGCCCAACAAAGTTGTCATCGGAAAAGGGGTGGTGCAGCAGATCGGGGCGGAAATCAAGGCCCTGGGTGGCACCAAGGTCCTCGTGGTCACCGATCCCGGCGTAATGACCGCCGGCCTCGTGACGGCACTGGAGGATGCCCTCAAGGCAGCCGGTTGTCCTTACGAGATATACGACAAGGTGGAGCCCGAGCCTCCGGCCCGGGTTGTCGATGATTGCACTGCCATGGCCAGAGCCGGCGGCTTCGATCTCATCATTGGCTTCGGCGGCGGCAGCTCCCTCGACGTCTCGAAGGGCGTCTCCCTTTTGGGCACAAACCCCGGCAAGATTCTCGACTATGTGGGCATTGACATGGTGCCGAAGCGAGGCCTTCCCAAGATTCTCATTCCCACGACGGCAGGCACCGGCAGCGAGGTGACACGGGTGTTCGTCGTAACGGACGAGGCGGACAATACAAAAAAGGTCGTGTACAGCAACTACGTTCTTCCCGACCTCGCCCTCCTCGACCCCGGCTTCACGCTTTCCATGCCCCGCTCGGTTACGGCTGATACAGGGTTTGACGCCCTCGTACACGCCATCGAGTCATACGTTTCCGTCAACACAACTCCCTTCGCCGAGATCCTTGCCCTGCAGGCCATATATCTCATAGCACACAACCTGCCCATTGCCTTTGCCAAAGGTGGTAACGTTCATGCGCGGTACAACATGCTTTTGGCGGCAACCCTTGCCGGCATGGCCTTTACGAGTGGCGGACTGGGCGCCGTTCATGGCCTCTCCTACCCGCTGGGCACCGAATATCACATGCCCCACGGCCGGTCCAACGCCATCATGCTTCCGCACATCATGAAGTTTAACCTCATCGGCAACATGGAGAAGTTCGGCCGCATTGCCGAGGCCATGGGCGAGGAGACGCTGGGTCTTAATCCCTACGAGGCGGCAAAGAAATCCGTCGATGCCGTCAAGGATCTTCTCAAGAAGGTAGGTATTTCCTACAAGCTCGAGGACTACGGCATCAAGAAGGAGGATCTTTCCGGGCTCGTCGAGGGGGGAATGAAGCAGGCGAGGCTTTTTGTGCCCAACCCGCGGGACCTCAACGAGAACGATGTGAGGGAGATTTACGCAGACGCCCTCTCATAATATTGCATAGGGGCAGGCCTCACCACTACGACGAAAAGGAGAACGCAATGAAAGGTGTATTTCAAAAAGCCCTTGTTATAGATTTGGCTAACCGGTCTTTTCAGGTGGAGGCAATTCCCGACGAGGTGTACGAAAACTATCTTGGCGGTAAAGGGCTCGGCACATACCTGCTCTTGAGACATAACAAGCCCAAGGTCGACCCCTTTTCCCCGGAGAACTCGTTTATTCTGACCCTTGGCCCCATTAACGACACCAAGATATGGGGGTCGAGCCGTTACGGCGTTTTTACAAAGTCTCCTTTGACGGGTCTTTACTCCGAGGCCTATTCCGGGGGCAAGGTGGCTGAACCCATGAGCCGTACGGGCTACGACGCCTTCGTACTCAAGGGGGCTTCCACGGAGCCCGTCTTTCTCGAAATTAGCGATGAAGGAGTGCGGTTTCACGACGCCTCACCCCTTTGGGGCATGGACGCTTACAGGGCAGAGGATGCCATTCAGGAAAAGGTGGGCGGAAAGGATACCGGCGTCCTGGTCATTGGACCGGCAGGCGAGAAACTGGTCAGATTCGCTGCACTGATCAACAACTATTGGCGGTGCGCGGGACGTACGGGTGTTGGTGCCGTTCTGGGCTCCAAGAAAGTGAAGGGTCTTGCCTTTCATGGGACAAAGTCACGAGAACCGGCCCATCCAGAACTGGTGGACAAGCTGTATCATGAATGGCTGGAAAAGAGCAAGGAGCTGCCATCAGCCAATTTCTTCAAGAATTTCGGCACCCCCGGGCTCGTTGCCATTATCAACAACCTCGAGGCGTTTCCCACCCGGTACTGGAAGGAGGGGGTCCTCGAAGGATGGCAGTCAATAAGCGCCGAGACGCTTCACGCTGACTTCAGCGTCAAGCCGAGGGCGTGCAACAGGTGCTTTATGGCCTGCGGCCGATACACAACGGTAATAAAGGATGGCCGCTTCAAGGGATTAACCCTCGAAGGTCCCGAGTACGAGACCATTTATGCTTTCGGTGGGCTTTGCCTCATCAAGAACCTTGAGGATATCATCTACCTTAATGATATTTGTGACAGGCTAGGCATGGATACAATCACTGCCGGCAACTTGGCGGCATTTACCATTGAGGCAGCAAACCAAAAAAGGATAAGTGAAACCATTGATTACGGCGATACGGATGCGATTGCAGACCTGTTCTATAGAATCAGTGCGCGAGAAGGCGTCGGCGCCCTTCTCGGGGAAGGCATCAAAGCAGCGGCCAAAGAGTGGGGTCTCGAGGATATGGCAATCCACGTCAAGGGCATGGAGCCCGCCGGATATGATCCCCGCTACTTCAAGGGCATGGGGCTTGCCTATGCCACCTCCGACCGCGGCGCCTGCCACATGAGAACAACCTTCTTTAGGGCAGAATTGGTCGGCCTAATCCCTCCCGACCAGATAGAGGGGAAGGCGGCGATGTTGATCGAATTTGAGGACCGGCTTACCCTTCACGACGCCCTCATTCTTTGCCGCTTTTATCGCGATATCTACATGTGGAATGAGCTCGCCGAAATCGTTCATGCCACCACCGGCATGGAACTTGACAGAGACCGGCTGCAGCAGATTGCATCGAATATAAAAAATGCCGCACGCATGTTCAACGTTAGAGAAGGCATGACGGCCGAGGCAGACAACTTGCCTCCAAGGTTCTTTGAGGAGCCTATAGGTTCAAAGCAGCTCGTCATGAAGGAAAAAGACTTTAGCGTCATGAAGGAAGACTATTACCGCATGCGGGGATGGGATAAAGCCGGTGTCCCCAAAGGCCCACTGCCTCTCAACATTTAGAGCGGGTTGCCCGATGTTTGCGACAGGGGAAACGGCCGTCTACTGCATCATCGGCTATCCCATAGGCCATTCCCTCTCTCCAGCAATCCACAATGCCGGCTTTGAGGCCAACGGATTGAACGCCGTATTCGTTCCCTTCGCCCTCCATCCAGAGCGGTTTGCCGAAGGATTCAGGGGCCTCAAGGCCCTCGGCATCCGCGGTATGACGGTCACCGTGCCGCTCAAAGAGTCGGCCTTCTCGGCTGTCGACGAGGCGGACGAGTACGCCGAGATGACGGGGGCCGTCAACACCGTCGTATTCTTCGACGGCAAAACCAAGGGCTACAACCTCGACGTGGCCGGCGTCCGGTATTGTCTCGACAGGCTCGGTACCCCTCCGTCAGAAAGGGCCGTTGTCCTTGGCGCCGGAGGGGCCGCCCGGGCCGTTGTGGCAGCGCTTATCATGCACGGGGCTGGGCATATCGCCATTATCAACAGAAACCGCCGACGGGCCGAAACGCTGAGGGCCTTCTTCCTGGACAGGAACCCGCAGTCAGACATATGGGCCGGAACAACAAGCGACGAAGAGGCGAGGCAACACCTTGGGGGCGCCGGCATTGTCGTCAACACGACCCCCGTAGGCATGTATCCGAACATCGACGCCCTGCCGTTGCCGGAATCACTGCTTCCGTCGGGGATCAGGGTCCTCGATGCCATCTACCGGCCACGAGAAACGAGGCTACTGATCGCGGCCAGAGCGAGGGGCTCCGCGGTCCTGGACGGCCTCGACTGGCTTGTCCACCAGGCCACGCTCGCGTTTCAGATCTGGACCGGAGCCGAACTGGACAAGGGCATTGTGATGGACGTTCTTACGCGGTATCTTTATGGGGGCCAACAACATGCCGGGTAGTTCGCAGGCTTCTTTGGCCTCCTTATGTATACAACACGGGGGAGGAATTGTCTTGACAGCCGAAAGTACAGAAGACAATAATCGTTCAATCTTATGCACCAAGGCGCGTAACGCCCTGCCCGGGCAAGGCACGGCGGGTTTCTCAATCAGTTCCATCTAAAAGGGGGGTCTTATGGGTCTTTATCCCGAAATCGAGGACAAGTTGATGAGTATCGAGGAGGCCGTAAGCCGGTTCATTAAAGACGGCTGTCAGCTTGCCTTAGGCGGCTTTACTGTGGTCCGCAATCCTATGGCCGTCATCTACGAGATCGTGCGCCGGCGCATCCGGAACATTCACCTTGTGGCCCACTCTCACGGCCAGGGCCTCGACGTGCTCATCGGCGCCGGGTGCGTAAGGCGTCTTGAAATCGCTTACGGCGGCAACGGGCGCTACGCTCCAACATGTATCCGCTTCAAAAAAGCCGTGCAACGGGGAGAGATAGAGCTTGAGGACTACTCGAATTACCAGATGAGCCTCCGGTTTTTGGCCGGCGCCCTCAGCATACCCTTTATACCGACCAAATCGGGCTTGGGCTCCGATCTTCTGGTTCAGGAGGGGTTCGCCCCCGAAATCCGAAAACAAAGAAAGGTGGCGCGCAAAAAGTTTTCCATTATACAGAATCCCTTTGCCGAGGAGGAGGACAACATGGTTCTCCTGCCCGCCCTGAACCCCGACGTCGCCCTCGTGCACGCCCAATATGTGGGAGATGACGGCACCGTAAGGATCAAGGGTCTTACCTTTGCCGACATCGAGCAGGCGAAATCGGCAGATACGGTCATAGTCACCTGCGAAGAGATCGTGCCCAGAGCCTACATACGGCTCGATCCCGACCAAAATACGCTTCCGCCGTTCTTCGTCGACGCTATCGTAAAGATCCCCTACGGGGCCCATCCCACCGGCGTATACGCATTCTACGACTACGACCCGAAGCACCTCAACCTTTACAAAAAAGTGGCGGAGGACGATGTTGCGTTTAAAGAATACCTCGACGAATGGGTGTTCGGCGTCCAATCACACAAAGACTACCTAAATAAGATAGGCTTTGAAATGCTTTTCAAGATTAAGGCAAACCCCATACTCGGCTATGCGCCGGGCCTGGACAGGAAGTAAGGGAGGTCGGTACGATGGCAGAGTACACGGACAACGAAATGATGGCGATTAGCGCCGGAAGGTTTATTAAGAACGGTGACATTGTTTTTGCGGGCACCGGTGTCTCTATGCTCGCAGCAACGGCAGCCAAGCGCATCTACGCACCGAAGGCTGTAGTTTTCTTTGAAACGGGCGGTATCGACCCCTCCCTTGACGAAATTCCCATGGCCGTTTCCGATCTCAGGGTCATGACAGGGGCAGCCCTCAACTCGGGCCTTATTGAGGCCTTTTCGATCGTGGGGCACCGAAAACTCCATACGATAGCCTTTCTCGGTGCCGCCCAGATCGACAGGTACGGCAATCTCAACACAACGGTCATTGGCGACTATCACTGCCCAAAAACCCGGTTTTCGGGCAGTGGCGGGGCCTGCGACGTCGCCACCTTTGCATCGGGGGTCATCACCTTCATGCAGCATGAAAAAAGGAGATTCGTAGAAAAGCTTGATTACCTTACCAGTGTGGGCTGGTACAAGGGCGGGGGCTCACGGAGGAGGCTCGGCCTCGAGCGGGGCGGTGCACTGGCCGTCGTGACCAATCTGGGCGTCCTTCGGTTCGATGAGACAACGAAAGAGGCCTATCTGTCCGAGTACTATCCGGGCATTTCCGTGGACAAAATCTTGGAGAGCACCGGCTTCCCGCTTGACGTGTCGCGCGCCATCAAGGCGGAGCCCCCTTCCCCGGAAGACCTGAGGATTTTAAGAGAAGAGGTGGACCCCCAGCGCCTCATCTTGTGAGGGGCGTCCTTTCTACCGGCGAATGATTGAAGTGCCCATGCGACACGTGACCGCTGAGACCACCTTCCTGTTCCCATGATGGCACATGGCGCTGATTTCGGACCTATGGATAAGGAACTCCTTCAGTTTCTTTCCGAGCCCTGCAATTATCCCGACCGGCCTGCTACATTGACCCATTACGAGACCCATATCTCCCACGTCTTTGTTGGCGACGATAGGGCTTATAAGGTGAAAAAACCGGTAAATCTGGGCTTCCTCGATTTTACGACCCTGCGGAAAAGGCATTTTTACTGCCTGAGAGAGGTGGCCCTCAACGCCCGCCTGGCCCCACACATCTATCTTGGCGTCACCCCAATCTACCGCAACACAGGAGGCTTTAGCTTCACGGGATCTCGCGGCGGCCGCCCGGCCGAATATGCGGTCACCATGAGACGCATCCCCGATGACCGCATCCTGACCAGGCTCATTGATGAGGGAAGGCCGTTGTACGGCGACATGGACAAGGTGGGGCGCCTGCTTGCGGGCTTCCATGCCCGTGCCCCCGTCTATCGGGGAGCCCCGTACGGCTCCCTCAAGGCACTGAAGGACGCTACGGAAGAAAATTTTGCGCAGATCGCCCCCTTCTGCGGCCACACTATCGATGAGGGTTGCCTCGGCGACATAACCACCTACACCAGAGATTTCCTGGCCGGTAATCGGGTGCTCTTCCGCCGGCGCCAAACCCTCGGCCGGACCCGAGACTGCCACGGAGACCTCCACTGTCAACACGTTTGCCTCACCGATCCGCCCATCATTTACGATTGCATAGAGTTCAACAAGCGGTTCCGCGTCATAGACATCCTTGAGGATTTGGCTTTTCTGCTCATGGACCTCGAGTGCAGGGGCCGGTTTGACCTTTCTTCCCGGCTCTTCAGCGCCTACGGCAATGGGCTGCTAAGGCCCGAGGATGAGCCGGTCCTAACCTTTTTTAAGGTCTTGAGGGCTGTCATTCGGGGTAAGGTGGAGAGTATGCAGTCGGCCGATCAAAGCCTTCACAATGACGGGGCCGGGGCCGGCAGGCGGGCCTACAACTACTTTGCGCTGGCCCATTTCTACATACGGTTTCACGGGAGGAAATTTAACCCCGTCGTCTTCATGGGCCTTTCCGGCTCGGGAAAATCGACGCTTGCAAAGGAGTTCTTTGGAGAGCGAACCGTTCTAAGGTCTGACGAGATTAGAAAGGATCTCAGAGGCCTGAAGCACCGGGACCATCGGTACGCACCCTTCGGCCAGGGCATCTATACGGATGCGGCGACGGCCGACACCTACGACGCGCTCCTCGAGCGGGCACTCCGCCATGGTCGCGCCGGGGACTCGGTAATTGTGGACGCCACCTACCTCAAGTCGGCAGAGCGGAACCGTTTTCACGAGGCCTCTATCGGGGCGGGGCTTAACCCTTTCTTTGTGCACTGCTATGCGCCGGAGGATCGCCTAAAAAGACGAATCACCGAGAGGATGGCCGATGGTGCCGATGCCTCTGACGCCAACGTGGCCATTCTTAATGAGCAGTTGCGCCTCTGCGAAGAGCCTTCAGAGCTCCCTCCGCACCGATTACTGCGCCTCAACACGGACGCAGCACTCCACGAACTTGCCGGGACACTTCGGGAGTTCCTCTGAGGGACCCCTCCGAATTCGAATGGCCCATTAATCGATCGGGAGGCACAATACCATTTTTATTACGGTGACCAGTCCTGCACGCCCTGCAAGGGCCAAACATGCCAAAAAAAAAGAGGCCAAACTTCCGAAGCACGGGCCTTGACCCCCTATCTGCCCTCGCTCTTCCCATCCCTCATGGTCTGCGGCTTGTTGACTGCGCCCCCCCTGATCGGCCATTGCAGCCGCTTAGGTCTTCTGCTCTGCCGTTCCCTTTGGCAAGCCTCACAAAGAAACGGAGATAGGCCTCAATCTCTTTCCCGTTCCGGCCAGACCTTTCTGCCCGCACCTTAGCCCTCTCGGCAAGACGCTGCCGAAGGCCCGGACTTTGGGCAAGGGCCGCAGCCTGTCTGAGGAAATCCCTTTGGCCGCTGAAAAACAGGGCCTCTCGTCCCGGCCTTGCCAGAACCCTGTGCCCCTCAATATCGGACAACAGACAGGGCAATCCCGCAAGCATGGCCTCCCTTACCGAGTGAGGCATGCCTTCACTCCTGCTCGCAGACACAAAGACATGGCCTGCCTGAAGAAGAGACGAGACCTGATCGTGAGGCAGCTCCCCGGCATAGTGGATCCAATCCTCCTCCCTGCATATGCTAAGAAACCGCCTCCCCTCATCCTCCTCCAGGATCGGCCCGGCGTGGACGTAGTGAATGTCTGCACCACCCTGCCGTAGCACCGAGAGATTTTCCATCACCCAGGAAGGGCACTTTACGTTTCGTATACCGGCCACGCCGACAAAGACGACACCGCCCTCGGGACCGGCCCACGAGAGGCATCCCTGCTCTTCCAGCTTAGGCGGGGTTATCCCGTTCGGTATGACCCTGGTCTTCCTCGCCAACGATTCGTCCTCTCCGGCCAACACCTCCCGCGCCCTGTGAGAGAACACGGCAATCCCGTCACAACGGACCAGGACTTCTCTAATTGTGGGCCTTCGCTCCCGGTCCTTCATCATCTCGTTCAGGTCCGTGCCTCTCAGGGAAACGATTACGGGCGCATCACACACTGTACGGACAGCGCGAAAGTAGGCTGCGCAACGCCAACCATGCATGACCAGGCCCACGTGAGGACCAAAGGTGCGGATCCTTTCTTCTGCGCCCTCGGCGCCCGCCGCTTCGCACCGGTCAAGAACGAACACCTCATGCCCGGAATGGCAAAAACCGTCCCGAAGCCGTCTCGCAGCGACGCTGTTTCCCCGCGCCTCGTCTATGCCGTAAGGCGTACAAATCAATATCTTCATGCCGTCAATCCACCAAGCCACTTCGTGACGGCACGGCCCATGGGGCCCACAAGGTCCAGGTCCGGAAGCTGGTCGTACCACAGGCAGGGTGCGGAGTTGACCTCCAACACCACCGCCGTTCCGTCCACCTCCATGAGGTCCGCCGTCCCCACTGGAAGGCCGACAGCATCGAGGGCCCGCTGCCCCAAAAGGCCGAGACCCCCGGGGTCATCTACGAGCCGGGCCTCCTCGCCAAACTCGCTGTTCGTCCGGAAATCGTTTCCCTTGGCCCGCTTCTCAAGAAGAATCGCCTTTCTGTCGCCCCATGCTGCTACGGTCCATGTGTGGACGTGGTCCACGAAGGGCTGCCATATGTGGTCTCCATCGGCCTCTGCGAGCAAACCTTTGTTCATCTCCCCGGGGGCAACGATGCGCATGCCCATGCCTCCCCAACCCACCCTCGGCTTCACTACGCCGGGACCTTCGTCGCCGGTGACTTTCCCGAAAAGGCATGTATCTAATGTCGGGACAGACGACGACTTGAAGGCAAGGTAGGACGCCCACTTGTCTTCCGACTGCAGTATGGAGGTGGGATCGGGAAAAACGCGGTGTCCCAATGCCCTCAACTGCCCGGCAAATCCGATAACGAAGGAAAGGTCACGTAAAGATCTCAGGTCATAGCGCAGCCAGACATTTTCCGCGAGAGACCCCGCAACTCCCTCCCCTGTCAGTCGCATGACCCTTGTTCCCACCCCCTGCCGCTTCAGGGCCTCTCTCAGGAGCTCGTCGCTCCGCAGGTCTGCTTTGTTTTCGTAAACACTATAGTCGACGATATCACATTCCATGGCCTTCTCCGCCAAGCGGCGCCGTCACAAAGGTGGCGAGGGACAGATTTCCGAGAACGCGGGCCGTTCGGGGCGATAGAAGGGTCTGGCGCTCCACGTCACGCTGGCGTGTATACCTTAGGCCCTCCATCTCCGGCATTATCCGTCCCGGATGGCACATCATCTCCGTTACTCCTAAAGGCAGGTCACCCAGCACAGTTGCCAGGCGCTCCTCCGTCCAATAAGGCGACGGCTCTACGCCTCCTACAAAATGGTCTGTTACCCGGACCCCCCAGGAGCGTAACGTCTCCCTCACCACCTCATCAGGGGCCCTCAGCGGTACCCCGAGGGCCTTGGCTATTCCGGCGAGCATGGCGAGGATGTGTCGGTTCCGGGCATGGACGTGCTTGTGTGTATCGAGATGGGTGGGCATAGTACCGGTCAGAACCTGAAAGGCCTCAAGCTGTCTCATGAGCTCGTCCCTTATCTCGTCACCATCGAATTCCCCATCATCCTGAAACCATCGGGGCCGGAAACGACCGTCTTGCGCCCTAAGGGCGGACAGGCCCGATGGACTCAAGGGAAGGCCTATGGCAAGATTCAGATGGAGACCGATGGACACGGGCGTGTCCTTGAGGGCCCCTATCGGGGGCCGGAATGGAGGGTTCACAAAGATGCTTACCGAGGTCACCCTTCCGGCCCGGACAACCTCAAGAACCCCTTCATCCACCTCCGCCGAAAGCCCCACATCATCGGCATTAATAATGACCCACGGGACGTTCATCGTCTTTTTCCTTCATAAACACGGGCCATGAAAAAAAGGCCGTCGTCGTCCTCGAAATAGGAGGCAATCCCTTTTTCCTTCAGCGCCTGAAGATGGGCGAACATGGCGGGCGCAAGGGAGTCAAACTCCTGACGGGTGAAGTAGCGTTTCTTTTCGGCAAGGAGAGCGACGTCAAAAAGCCGCGAAAAAAGGTCCATCACCCTGGGCCCGTTTGCTATGCTGTTCAGATAAAGATACAGGGAACCCCCGCCGACGAGCCGCTTTGCCGCCTGGCCAATGACGGGGATTACCAGATCGGTACCGTCGTTTCCACCGTAATAGCGATGGCTAAAAGGCTCAGGGGAAGGTTTGTGCGGAAGCAGTGCTATCACCAAATCGAGGGACCCTGAAACGGGATCGAGAAGGCTGCCCTTGAGGAACCGCACCTGCGGCACTCCGTTGATGTGCCCGTTAAGGCGGGCAGCGGACAGGGCCGCATCGTCGATATCCGTACCGGTAACCTGGGCGGCACCGGCCAGGGCCGCATAGATCGACAGGACACCGGTCCCGCAACCCACCTCGGCAACACGTGCCGACGGGGGAATTGCCACATGCTCCATCATGAAGCGCGTTGCATGATCGGACAGCAGCTCCCGGGGACCGCACTCCACGACCTCTCCGGCCGGCGTCGGAACGACGACGCGCTGGAAATCCGTCCGACCGGCCGCCCCATCGTTTCCAGGCTCGTCACTCGTCACTCTACCCTCTTCCGAAAAGGCACTCCAACCCCCCGCATCAACTCTTTCGACGCATACATCGGGCTATTCTACCGCAGATGGTTTCCGAATTCCACGTCCTTGACACCGTCCGGCCGCCCTTCCACCCCAGCAGACGAAGCTTCGCCGCGTGGCAACCAGTTCAGCTGCTTTACCAAAACCAACGGCCCCTGCACAGCGGGGGCCGTTGCGTTCCGAGCGGTAACGGGTGTCGCACTACTTTTTTGCCGGCGTCTTTGCCGGTGCCGGATCTGCCTTTTTGGGCTCAGCCTTTTTGGCGCCATCCTTGGCCTCGATGGTGGCCGCCTTCATGGTGTACTCAATTGTCACCTTCGAGCCCACCTTGAGATCCCCCGTCACTTTGGTGCCGGCGTCCTTGGCGATCTCCCATTTTTCCTTACCCTTCTGCACGGTGATCGTGTCATCCTTCATTTCCAGAACCGGACCGGTAACCTGATAGGTCTTCGGTCCCGCGGCGAAAACAAGGGACGAACAGATGATCACAGCAGCCACAACCATCAGCAAACTCTTCATAGCAATCCCTCCTTTTACAATATTGATGTGTAATCCCGGCTTGGCCATGTTACCAGGGACCCAGAGAGTTGTCAACGAGAATCGGAGCATTAGAACCTTGTCACGACGAACGCGGATGCAGGGATGGGACAAGGTAACAGACCGCAAGGCCCAGAAGAAACCCGCAGGCCATGTTGGCGGCCAGCGAAACGGCAACGGTTGCCGCCATTGGGATCAGCTCTCTGTCCCACCGGATATCTTTGGCGAACTTGGTGAGCTCCAACCCTACCAGCAGCATCATGGCACCGATTATGGCCGTTGGAAAAACGGCGAAGAGCCCGGCTATGGAAGACGCAAGGCACAGCCCCATGAAGATTTCCATCATCCCCTCCATAATGTTGGCCCCGCCCGACCGCGCTCCGAAATAGTACTGGCCGGCTAACCCGCCGGCGCCGTGACATAGGGGTATCCCGCCAAAAAAGGGGAGAATGAGATTCATAATGCCCTGATTCAACGAAAGCCTTCTCTCGGTCACCGCTTTCTCGGGCCAGTATGTCCTTATCAACGAGGCCGTGACTATCGTGGCATTGGTAATGGTCAGCGGGATCTGGGCAAATCCCGCAAGAAGCATGGTCCGCCAAACCTCTACGGGGTCAAAGCCCGTGAGAGGGGGCCAATTGATGGCGGGCGGGGTAATCGTGTGGAGCTGTCCCTTGGCGAACATAATGACAACGCCGAAAAGCATGAGAACCACGGCACCGGGAGCATACCTGTTCTGCCGCAGCAGCAAGACGATGCCTACGGAGGCGATGCCGACGGCCCACCATGTTGCCATCATCTTGAAGGCCTCAATGGCGAGAAGGACGCCCAGCGTAACCTGAATGCCGCGAATGACCGAATGAGGTGTCACCTTCGCAATCCACCCAATGGCCCCCGTTGCGGCAAAGATCATCCAGACGATGCCCATGGCAAACCCGGAGGCGTATATCATGGAGGGTGACCAGCGCTGGGCGATGGCAACAACGGCCAGCACCTTCATCGGTTCAATGGGCATTGGAATCCGGTAAGCGAGTCCGGTCACAATATTGGCCAGACCCATCATAACGAGAAAGCCTGCCGGGTTGAGGCCACAGATTGTAATGTAGCCGATGGCCAAGGGGAATAGCGTACCGAAGTCGCCCATCGATCCCGCCAACTCCCTCAAATTGAATTCAAAAGACTTGATCTTCATGGGTCCTGCAGCGGTGCATCCGTCCTCAACTAAGCATACCATGGAACGGGTCCGGCCCGAATAGCCCTCAGCACACGGCTATGCACACCCCTACGGACAGCAGAAGAAGACTTCGGGCTCGTCGTGTGGCCTTGACTCTGTCCGCACCAATGAATACGTTTTACCTGTAGGCCTTTTTTATCATTACACCAATATTAAGGAGCGAAGCAACTATGTCAGGACAGACCATGGAGTTTAAGGCTGAGGTAAGGCAGGTTCTCGATCTTATGATACATTCTCTTTATTCCCATAAGGAGGTCTTTCTTAGGGAGCTGATATCGAACGCGTCCGATGCCATCGACCGTGCGCGGTATGAGTCTCTGACAAACAAGGACTTGACGGAGGGTGACGGCGACTGGAAAATACGCATCGCCACCGACAAGGATGCCGGGACGCTAACGGTGAGCGATAACGGTATCGGCATGACGAGGGCCGAGATCATCGAGTCGCTTGGCACCATCGCCCACTCGGGAACAAAGGATTTCCTTGCCGCCCTTCAGCAGAAGGAGGTTCGGGATAACCCGGAGCTGATCGGCCAGTTCGGCGTGGGGTTCTATTCGTCCTTTATGGTGGCCGACAAGATTACGGTCGTCTCCCGGAGGGCGGGTTGTCCCCAGCCTGAGGGCGTTTGCTGGGAGTCGGAGGGCGAAGGCTCCTTTACCATCGAAGACGTTGAAAAGCCGGGCAAGGGGACCGACATCATCCTCCACCTTCGTGACGACGAAAAGAAGTATCTCGATGAGTGGGAGATTCGTTCCGTCGTGAGAAAATACTCGGACTTCATTGAGCACCCCATCGTCATGGAGGTGGAGCGGGAAAGGGAAAGCTCGCTGCAGAAAGGCGAACGCGTAAAAGTGAAGGAAGAGGAGACCCTTAATTCGAGAAAAGCCCTTTGGCTCAAAGACAAGGCAGAAATATCGACGGACGAGTACAACGAATTCTACAAGCACGTTTCCCACGACTTTACCGACCCGCTCAAGGTGATCCACTTTAAGGCCGAGGGTGTCTCCGAGTTTGCCGCCCTTCTTTTTGTCCCCGCCAAGGCCCCGTTTAACATCCTCTACAAGGATTACAAGATCGGCCCCACGCTCTACGTCAAGCGAGTCCAGATCATGGAGCACTGCGAGCAACTGATCCCCGTCTATCTCCGGTTCGTCCGGGGCGTCGTCGACTCGTCCGACCTCCCCCTCAATGTCTCGCGCGAGATGCTCCAGAACAACCGGCAGGTGGAGATCATCCGAAACAACGTGACCAAAAAGGTGATTGAGACGCTGGAGGAGATGAAGAAAAACGAGCCTGAGACCTATCTTTCCTTTCACGAGCAGTTCGGCAGGGTACTGAAGGAGGGTATACACTTCGATTTTGCGAGGCGCGAAACCATCGCGGACCTCCTCTACTTCAATTCCACCCGTTCGGACAGCAAGAACCTTCGCAGCCTGGCTGACTACGTTGCCGACATGAAGGAGGATCAGGCAGAGATCTATTTCATTACCGGAACAAGCGTCGACGACGTCGTCGGATCACCCTATCTTGAGGCCTTCAGGGAGAAGGGTTACGAGGTCCTCTTCCTCCTTGATGAAATCGATGATTTTCTCTTCAGCGGATTTGAATACAAGGGCAAACGCTTTAAGTCCATACTGAAGGGCGAGATAGACCTGGACAGGAAGCAGGCCGAAGAAAAAGGCAAGGCCGCCAAGGAATACGGAGGCCTCATCGAACTCATTAAAGACGCCCTCAAGGACGACGTAAAGGATGTCCGCTTGTCGGGACGCCTCACCGATTCGCCGTGCTGCCTCGTCTCCGAGGAAGGCGCCATGGACAGCCAGATGGAGAAGTGGCTGAAGGCTATGGGCCAGACCGTGGAGCAGGAGAAGCGGATTCTTGAAATCAATGCCGGCCATCCGCTCTTTGGGGCCATGAACGGCGTCTTCCAGGCCGACAAGGAGCACCCGATTCTCAAAGACTATATAGCCCTGCTCTACGATCAAGCCCTCGTGCTGGAAGGCTCAAAGCCGAAAGACCCGGCGGCCTTCGTGCAGAGACTGGCCAAGCTTATGGTGGAAGGGACGGAGAAGGCGGGAAAATAGGAGATGGGAACCTTGACAGCGGTTTTGAGATATGAGGTTTGCGTTTTGAGTGAAAAGGAAATGGGGAAAGAGCTGGGAAATGGGTAGGTAGTTCGGAGAGAACGGAAAGCGGAGAAACGTATCGCCAATAACGACTGACGGTCTCTATGGTGTAAAGCCGGTGAGGCGCATGAAGTTGCCGGCCAGGACAAGGTGCCGGTCGTCGTCGTTAAGGGAAAGGGCAAGTACCTTGGCAAGCTCGCTTTGCATGGAGCCGAAGGGCACGTCAGAGCCGAACAACACCCGCTCGGGTCCAACCGTTCTTATGAACTCATAGATCGTGTCCCTGCCTCCCAAGGCCGTGTCAAACCGTACCGATTCATCCTTCTTGAAGGCTTTGAGGAAGTCGAGCGGATACCCGCCCAGCAGACCCAGGTGCGGTATGATGAGGGGAAGCCCAGGGAACATGCCGACAAATCGTCTCGTGAAATCGAGCTCTTCCTCGAAGATAACCGGCTTCTGCGTATGTCGTATTTTCTCCACCAGGGCCGGCAGCAGAGGATCATCCAGCACCCGGTAGTTCGATGCCGAGTCTTGAACGCCCCGCATCCAGTGCCATTTTCCTCCAACGTACTGTAGCGGAATGGGATCAAAACCGTCGCTCTCGTAGTTCTCTCGGATATAGTGATAAGGAATGAAAGCGCGAACCTTCCCGGCCTCGGCCAGGATCTCCGCATTTACCCTGTTGTCGGCTATGGCCGTTGACGGAAACGGAATAACGGCCACATAGTCGATCCTCGACTCCTCGAGCTGCCCGAGAAGCTCTGCAGTTGATACCCCTGTGCCGAGGGTGATGGATGGCCCCCAATGGGAATGGCTGTCTATGATAAGGTCAGGTTTCACCGTTGCACTATCCTTAGCATGAATGGTATATACTTGTAAACAGGGACTTCACGGGCCGTGCCGATACCAAAAACGCCATTGCTGACCGTCGACATCATCATCCGCTACAACGATGGGATCGTTCTCATCGAACGGAAGAACCCTCCCCTCGGCTGGGCGCTGCCGGGAGGCTTCGTGGACGTCGGGGAATCCCTTGAGGATGCCGCACGGAGGGAGGCCGAGGAGGAGACAGCCCTTCGCGTCCGCCTTGTGGAGCAGTTTCACGCCTACTCAAAGCCGAGCAGAGACCCCAGGTTTCACACCGTCTCGGTCGTCTTTGTTGCCGACGGCAAAGGCACCCTGCAAGGCCGGGATGACGCAAAAAACGCCATGGTCTTCGGCGGGAACAAGCTTCCGTCCCCCATTGTCTTCGATCACGGCAAGATCATCGAGGACTACTTTCACTACCTCAAGACCGGCAGGTTACCGCTTCCGGAGGATTGAAGCCCGGCAGCCGCCCCGCGATTGCAAAAGCGGGCCATCGTATAGTAATCTAAGAGCCTCATGGCCCAGATCACCGTCGTCAGAGGGAACCCGGACAACGTGGCCGAAGATGTCTACGCCTTGTCCTCCGAGGCAGTGGACCATCCGGTGATTTCTACGGCCCACGACAAAGACGCGAGGGCCCTTGTCGTCGACCTGGCGTCGTCCCTCTTTATTCCGCCGAACTCCGTTGTCGTTCTTATCGATCCCCAGCAAGATACCTTGGACGCCACGAGGGCAAGCATCATGGCCCTGGCCGAACAGATTCCCCTGTTCATCTACTACACCGGGGACCCGCCCCAACCGCCCCCGTTCAAGGCCAAGGTGGTGACGATGGAAAAGGAGCGGGCAAAGAGACTCGGGGCCAGGGCGTTGACGACACTGAAGAAATACAACAAGGTCATGACGGACAAGGCTTTTGCGGCCCTGTCCGCCTCCCTAAGGGATGAGTCGTTTCTTGACGCCGAGCTGATGAAGATCATCAATTATGTCGGTGAAAGGAAACGGATAGAATCAAAGGACGTGAAGCTCCTCACGGAGAGCAGGCATGATGAGACTTTTCTGGGGCTCTTCGATGCCTTGGCGGAAGAGAACAGGAGGAGGGTGGTGGAGGCCTTCGAGGGGTTAGTCCTCCAAGGCACACCTCTTCTTTGGATACACGCGTTCCTCCTAAGGCAGGCCAGGCTTCTCCTCCAGGGAAAGGACATGGAAGGACTCCTGGGGCCGAGGCCTGATTACCCGCTGTTCCAAAAGACCTTCGCAAAATGGAAGACCTCCCTTGCCTCCAAATCGTCGGAAAAGAAACATTACCTTCCATACCAGAAGCCCTATTATGCCTTTAAGCTGACGCAGACAAGCCGGAAGATGTCGGCTCCGGCGCTTATGGCACTCTTTCACAGGCTTGCGCTCTTCGATAGGAGGTTGAAGTCAGGAACCAAGTTCGAACTGGCACACCTCGAACAGGCGCTCTTTAAGGGATAGATGGTTCAAGTCATCCTGTTCGTACTGACGGTGGGATCGACGTATCTTGTCGGTGGTGCCGCCTACTGTCTCTCCATCATGTCTATTCTTCTGGCCCACGAAATGGGACACTACGTTGCGAGCAGGAATTACGGTATTTCCGCCACCCTGCCCTATTTTATACCCTTTCCTCTCTCCCCGTTCGGAACCTTTGGTGCCATTATCCGCATGAAAGGGGTCATCGCCGACAAACGGGCACTCTTCGACATCGGAATCGCCGGTCCTTTAGCCGGATTTCTCGTTTCCCTCCCCTTCGTCTTTTTTGGTGTCCTGTTTTCCAGTGTAGAGCGGATTAGCGGGGACGTGTCGTTCATTCAGCTTGGAGACCCCCTGCTTTTTCAAATCCTCCAACGACTCCTCATCGGCGAGATTCCCGCCGGTCATGACGTAGTCCTTCATCCTGTCGGCTACGCGGGATGGGTGGGCCTCTTCGTGACGGCCCTCAATCTCCTGCCTGTCGGGCAACTCGACGGGGGGCACGTCGTGTACGCCGTTTTCGGGAAAAAGAGCCTCTGGATCTACGGGACGGTGGTCCTCGTCATGGCTGTGCTTGCCATATTCTACAACCCGGGTTGGCTGGCCCTCGTTGTGCTTCTCATTATTTTCGGCATGCGCCACCCTGAGCCGCTGGACGTCGAGACCCCGCTCGATGGGCGGCGAAAGCTTCTGGCCCTCGCCATGCTCCTTATCTTCCTCCTCTCCTTCACGCCCGCCCCCTTTCCGGACCTCAACTTCGGAAAGGACGGGGGGATTGCGATATGACAGAGGATTCCCATCCTTTTTTGTGAGGACAAGATCCTTTTGCATCGAAGGCCGGCCGGGGCAAAACAAAAGAGCCCCCGGCCTCGGCCAAAGGGCTCCTGCTGTTTGCGGTTCGACGCCTGAAGGCGCCTCTAGAAAACGGGCCTTATGCTGTGCGCGGGCTTCTGCTCGAAGCTGGCCATAATCTCCGCCGTTTCGGCCACTTCGAGAAAGGTCTTGGCACCATCCTTGATATCGAAGAAATCATCCTTGCTCAGATAGACAATGGAATACTCAATGTATCCGCCATACTGGTCGCACTGTGAGAAATCCCGCACGGGCCAGTAAATCCCGAAGGCAAGGCCTTCAAGGTCATTGCTCTTGAGGTCATCCCTGTTGAAGTACGTCAGGTACTTCTCGTAGCTTGTGCCGATCACCTGGGAGAAACGTTCCTCGGGCTTCGATTGCACCTGGTCGAAACAGAGCTCGGGCGGACGGATTGAAGTCAAGAGATACACATGGTTTTTCCCTTTTTGATCCTTCAGGTTTGTAACCCCTAAGCCCTGCGGATAGATGCTGATCTTGTTGCGCGTAAAACGGCCGTAGAGATCATTGAGCAGCCCCCTGTGTTGCCCGTAGGCAGCGCTCAGCGCCGGGTCATCGTAGGTCGTTTTAATCCCCTCCATCTCGTTCTTGGCAACATACACCGGGCCTGCCGCGCAGCCCACGAAGGTCAACGCCACAAAAACAAGCAATAATTTCCTCACGTCTTCTCTCCTCTTTCGATGATATCTACAATTTCTACGAGTTCCTGCCGAATTTCACTAAGAAACCGCTTCTGGTTCATGAGGTATTTCCTGGCACCGTCTATCGTGTAACGTTTTTCATAGAGAAGCTTCTTTATGACAAAAATGGTGTCGAGATCCTTTCTCCTGTAAAGACGTTGACCGGTCGAGCTTTTGTTCGGCCTGATATCCTTGAACTCCTGTTCCCAGTACCGAAGGATGTACGGTTTGAGTCCCGTGATGTCGCACACCTCCTTAATGCGGTAGAACATCCGCTCCGGGATATTTTCGCCCATGGCCTAATCTTTTATGTTGATCGCATCCTTTAAGACTTGGCTTATCCTGAAATTGAGAACCCGCCTCTGGGCGATCTCGATCTCCGCCCCCGTCTGCGGGTTTCTGCCCCTGCGAGCCTTCTTCTGCTTGACAATGAAGTTACCGAAACCCGATATCTTTACGTTTTCACCCTTTTCAAGGGTCTGCTTAATTATCTCGAAAAATGTATCGACGATGTGGGCACACTCTCTTTTCGAGAAACCAAGCCGCTCGTAAAGACTGCTCACTATGTCCATTTTTGTCATAGTCTTCTTACCTCCTTACACTCTCAGTGTGACACCATCCACACCGGTAAGCTCCTGTATTATTCTCTCCTGCAGCTCGTTGACTTCCTCGTCCCTCAACGTGTCTTCGTAGGACTGGAACACAACCCGCAGGGCCGCACTCCTTCGGCCTTTCGTAAAGATATCGAAGACATCGACGGAAGCGACGAGCGGGGACACTTTCTCTATTATTCCCGTCAAGGATGCTATGGGGACGGTCTCGCTGACGTAGAACGAAAAATCCCTCACCACCTGAGGATACCTCGAGATGGGTCTGTACGTTGCCTCCGGATCGCCTTTTCTGACTAAGATATCAAACTGGAGTTCAGCGCAATAGACGGGCTGCTCAATTTCGTAGGCCTTAAGAACGCTATCGCTCATCTCGCCCATCCAGCCCGCTTTCTCGCCGGCCAGAAATACATCGGCAGCCTTTCCCTTTTTCAGAAAAGGTTCTGCACTCCCGTCGACAGTCATCGATAGGCGGGCAACCCCGGCCAGGCCTTCAACGACACCCTTGAGATCAAAGAAATCGAACTCACGGGTAGCCTCCCGCCAGAAATACTCCCTTTCCTTTCCGGTCATGGCAAGGCAAAGAGAAAACTGCTCCACCGGCAGGCCGTCTCGTGTCTCGGAAAAGGTCTTCCCCAACGAGAAGAACCGGACATTCCTTTCGCCTCTATTCAGGTTATATGCTATGTCCTTCAGCAGCCCCGGAGCGATGAGGGTTCTCATGCACTCGTACTCTTTGGAGATGGGGTTCAGTATCCTTACGATGCTTGACCGCCTGTCTCCCTCGGGAATCATGAAGTTCTCAACGTCCTTGCTCCCAAAGAAGGAAAAGTCTATAGCCTCAAAAAACCCGGCTCCCGTGAGGTAGTGCCGCACCGCGGTCAGAAGCACCTCTCTTCTGTCCCTTTTCTGGGCCTGCAAACTCACTGCCGGCATCGTGGCCGGTATATAGTCGTAACCGAATATCCGGGCAATCTCCTCGACGATGTCGGCCGATTCCTGAAGGTCATGGCGGAAGTGCGGAACGGCGATCAGGGCACCCCTCTCATCCCGGTTGGCAACCTCTATGTCGACAGACTTAAGGGCACGCGTCACAATGGAGGGCTCTATGGTGATACCCAACAAATCGTTTACCCTGCCGAAATCCACGTGAATGGTCTTGCGAACGGTGGGCTCGCTCACTTCCCGCTTGCCGCCTACCAGGGTGCCCCCGGTGAGACTTGCGATAAGCTCAACAGCCCTTTCGGCTGCAAGGCCCGTCGTGCTGATGTCTATGCCCTTCTCGAACCTGAGGGAAGCCTCGGACTTGATGCCCAGGCGCCTCGCCGTCCTTCGAATATAGTACGGATTGAAGAAGGCACTCTCCAGGGCCACGTCTTTTGTGGTCTCTCTGATTTCGCTGTTCTCGCCGCCCATGATGCCTGCAATGGCTACGGGACCGGACCCGT
Source organism: uncultured Pseudomonadota bacterium (assembly GCA_964651435.1). Classification (GTDB taxonomy): domain Bacteria; phylum Desulfobacterota; class Syntrophorhabdia; order Syntrophorhabdales; family CAYQXL01; genus CAZYVU01. Next base: position 34,400 of record CAZYVU010000005.1, on the reverse strand, counting down.
CGCAAATCAGGAGGTCTCCGGCGTCGAGCCTTCTATCCACACCGTCGAGGCTCCTGAAGGTCGTCTCTCTTTCGGCCACCTTCACCTCTATGCGCTGTCCCGTCAAAAGAGCATAGTCAAAGGCATGCAGGGGCTGCCCCAATTCCAACATAATGTAGTTCGTCACGTCGACAATCGCGTTGATTGGTCTCATTCCGCACTTCGCTATTCTACGGCGCATCCAGAAAGGTGACGGCACGGCGGAAACATTTCGCACCATTTTCAACACATAACGCGGACAACCCTGTCTGTCGAGAATATCGAGCGCTACATATTCGGCAACCTCACCGGTCACATTCTCCTCGGCCTTTTGCCGGGGAAAGAGAAGCTTCTCATTGACGACGCTACCCACTTCTCTCGCTATGCCATAGACTGAAAGAAGGTCGCCCCGGTTCGGAGGCACATTGATATCAAAGACAACGTCACATATGTCAGGCAGCCTCTCTATTTCTTCCCCTACCCGCCAGGCATGGGGGACCAAAAAGATGCCGCTGTGATCGTCTGACAAACCCAACTCACGCTCCGAGCACAGCATGCCCTGGGAGCTTACTCCTCTGATCTGCCGCGCGTCGATGACAAGGCCGTCGGAGAGAACAGCGCCGATAGGGGCCACGGCCACCTTGCGGCCCGCCATCACGTTCGGCGCACCGCAGACGATTGAGAGCGTCTGCCGGCCCACGTCGACCTTACAGAGGACGAGTTTCGACGACTGAGGTAAAGCCGCCGCCTCCAGGACCTGCCCCACAACGACGCCCTTAAAGGATGGCCGCACCTCTTCTATGGCCTCCACCTCGAGGCCCCTCATGGTCAGCCGGTGGCCAAGTTCCCAAGGGTCCATCTCGGTGCGAATAAACTCTTTTAGCCATTCATAGGGGACTTTCACGGGCAGAACCTCAGAACTGAGAGAGAAATCTCATGTCGTTATAATAAAACTGACGAATATCATCAATGCCGTATCTCAGCATGGCGATTCTTTCGACGCCCATGCCGAAGGCGAAACCGCTTACCGTTTCGGGATCATACCCAACTATGCGGAGCACCTGCGGATGCACCATGCCGGACCCCAGAATCTCGATCCAGCCCGTATTCTTGCAGACCCTACACCCCTCACCACCGCAGATCACGCATCCTATATCAACCTCCGCCGAAGGCTCGGTGAAGGGAAAGTAGCTGGGTCTGAACCGAAGCTTCGTGCCAACACCAAACATATCCTGGGCAAAGGCGCTCAATATGCCCTTCAGGTCAGAAAAACGGACACCCCGGTCTACCATAAGCCCCTCCACCTGATGGAACATGGGGGTGTGAGAAACGTCGTTGTCGCAACGGTAGACATTCCCCGGGGCAATGATCCTCACCGGAGGAAACTGGGACTCCATCACCCGTATCTGCACCGGAGAGGTGTGGGTCCGGAGTACGATACCTCTCTTTACGTAAAATGTGTCCTGCATATCCCTGGCCGGATGATCGGAGGGGATGTTCAGGGCCTCGAAATTGTAGTAATCCGATTCTATGTCGGGGCCCTCGGCAACGGAGAACCCGAGAGACACAAAGATCCTGATCATGTCCTGGAGGGTCTGCGTAACGGGATGAAGCCTCCCTACGACGGGCACCTTGCCGGGAATCGTAATGTCGATCGACGAGAGTCTCTCCCGACGCTCCTTTTCCTCTTCTTCATAACGGCCCTTCAATTCCCCAAGGGCACCTTCAACCCGGGCTTTGATCCCGTTGATCTCCCGACCAAAGGTCTTTCGCTCTTCCGGGGGCAACTGCTTCATCCTGTCGAGGAATTCGGCAAAAACCCCCTTCCTCCCCAGCAGGGCCGTCCTCACCCGGTTCACCCCGTCAAGGTCCGTTATCGAAGATAGCTCGGCGTCCACTCTTTCCTGCAATACCTGAAGGTTCAACATCTACCTCAGTGGACCACTACCTCTTTGACCCGGTCCACAACGGCCCGGAACCCTTGGGGATCATTAACGGCCATGTCGGCAAGGACCTTCCTGTTGAGCGAAATGTTGGCGATCTTCAATCCGTTCATAAACCTGCTGTAGGGAATACCGTATGCGCTGCAGGCAGCGTTGATTCTCACGATCCAGAGGGACCGAAAGTCTCTCTTCCGCTGCTTTCTGCCAACGTAAGAATATTTAAGGGCCTTGAAGACAGCCCTTTTTGCCGAGCTGTACGTGGTCCGCCTGCTACCGTACATTCCCCGTGCCAGCTTCAGTATCTTCTTTCTTCTTCTTCTTGCCTTGAATCCTCTTTTTGCCCTGGGCATTGCTGACTCCTCGTAATTATAAGTATGGCAGTAAAGACTTCGCGCGCTTCACGTCGGCAGCGTGCATTGTGTCGGCACGGGAGAGTCTCCTTTTCTGTTTCGGGGACTTTGACGAAAGCAGGTGGCTGTGAAAGGCCTTGGACCTCTTCACCTTTCCCTTGCCGGTAATCTTCACCCGCTTCGCAAGTCCTCTATGGGTCTTTACCTTCGGCATCTCTAACCTCCTTCATATTGGGGCAAAGATCATCACGATATTCCTGCCGTCAAACTTCGGCTTCTGCTCCAGTTCGCCGACATCCTTCACGGCATCGACGATCTTTTGGGCAAGCTTTTCGCCCATATCGACGTGAAGCACCTCTCTACCCCTGAACATGAGAATAATCTTAACCTTGTCTCCATCCTCAAGGAACTGTCTCACATGCTTGATCTTGAACTGGAGATCGTGCTCCTCGATCTTCAGGCTCAATTTCAGTTCCTTAATTTGCACAATGGACTGCTTCTTTCTCGCCTCCTGGGCTTTCTTGGCAAGCTGATACTTAAACCTTCCGTAATCCATGATCTTGCATACGGGCGGCTGACTCTTCGGCGCTACCTCAACGAGGTCCAGCTCTTTCTCCCTTGCTGTCCTAAGGGCCTCAAAGGTGGGGACAATGCCCAATTGATTCCCCACATCATCTATGAGACGAACCTCCCTCGCCCGTATCTTCTCGTTGATATTAATGTCTCGACTGTCCTTTCCTATGGGCCTCACCTCCTGACGGCGTTATCTTCTCTTATTCTGTCGATGAAGTCGGCAAGCTTCACATCCTTAAGCTCCCCGCCCTCTCTTAAACGCACTGTCATAACCCTCGATTCCATCTCCTTGTTGCCCACTATTATCATGTAAGGGATCTTCTTGACAATACTTTCCCGCAACTTTAAGCTCAGTTTTTCGTTCCGGACATCAAGCTCGGCCCTGACTCCCCCGTCGATGAGGCCTCGGAAAATATCCTCGGCATAGGGTTTTTGATCGTCCGTGATGTTCATGATCATAGCCTGAACAGGCGACAGCCACACGGGAAAGCGCCCCCCGTAATGTTCAATAAGAACGCCGATGAACCGTTCCATGGCACCCAGAATAACCCTGTGGAGCATGACAGGCCGTTTTCTCTTGCCATCGCTGTCGACGTAGTGCAGGTCAAACCGCTCCGGCAAAGCGAAATCACACTGGATTGTGGCACATTGCCACTTCCTTCCGATGGCATCCTTCAGCTTGATATCGATCTTGGGCCCGTAAAAGGCGCCGTCCCCTTCATTGATATCGTAAGGCTGACCTCGCGCATCGAGAACCTCTTTCAGCACCGACTCGGCGAGCGCCCAGTCTTCGTCGCTCCCAATGTGCTTCTCCGGCTTCGTACTGATCTCCATCTCATACTCGAATCCGAATACCCGCATAGCATCGTTGACGAAATCAATTATGCCCGCGATCTCCTGATGGAGCTGGTCGGGACGCAAGAAGATATGGGCATCATCCTGTGTAAACTCCCGAACCCTCATGAGCCCGTGAAGGACCCCTGACTTCTCGTGACGGCAGACGGTACCCAGCTCGAAATACCGTAACGGCAAGTCGCGATAGCTTCTCACGGCTGACTTGTAGACCATAATGTGGGACAGGCAGTTCATGGGCTTGATGCCGTACTCCACATCATCGACCTTGGTGAAATACATATTTTCGCGGTAGTTCTCGAAATGCCCGGACTTCTTCCACATCTCCAGCTTGAGAATGTGAGGTCCGTAAACAAAAAGATACCCGCGCTTGAGGTGCTCTTTCCTCTCCCAATCCTCGAGCAGGTATCGCAGAAGCGCGCCGTTCGGATGATAGATGGCAAGCCCCGCCCCCACCTCGTCGGAAACGCTGAAGAGGTCCAGTTCGCGGCCCAAGCGACGGTGGTCCCGCTTCTTCACCTCTTCGAGGTAGTTCAGGTATTCCTGAAGGGCCTTCTTGTCCTGGAAGGCCGTTCCGTAGATGCGGGTAAGCATCTTGTTCTTTTCGTCGCCTCGCCAGTACGCGCCGGCGAGGCTGAGGAGCTTGAAGGCCTTCAGCTTGCCTGTCGATACCACGTGGGGCCCCCGACAGAGATCGGTAAAATCGCCCTGGGTGTAGAGGCTCACCTCGTCGTCGGGGATTGCCTCGACGAGCTCCACCTTGAAGTTCTCCCCCTGCTCCCGGAAGAACCGGATTGCCTCATCCTTCTTCACCATCCTGCGCTCAATAGGCGTGTTGCGCTTTACGATCTCGGCCATCCGCTCCTCGATCTTCACGAGGTCCTCTTCCGTGAAACCGGGATCGTAGTCAAAGTCGTAGTAAAACCCCGTATCTATGGCAGGGCCGATGGCCACCTTTGCCTGCGGGAACAGCTCTTTTACCGCCTGGGCCATTATGTGGGCGGTGGAGTGCCTGATCATGCCAAGATCTGCCTGATTCTGTATCGCCTCAATATCTGGAGTTGCCAATTCTTCTAACTCCTCTCAACTATTCACTATAAATGAAAAGGCATCCGCCGATGCCTTGCAAGTGCTTGGAATAACTCACGTCCTTACGGTCATTGGCCATAACCTTACCATTTTGTCCGGTCCTTGTCAATCCCAACCTGTCTCCTAATCCATGAAAAAAATTGGGACTATTGGTGCTTTTACGGCCCGTGATCAAACGGCCCCGCCACAGGGAGCCCGCGAAGAGGCACGCCCCCCGGACGCGCCTCTTCAAGCTGCTGCACAAAGAGCGGAGGTGTGCTATAATGAATAGACTATGATGCGGACAATAAAAATCACCGTCCTTGCCTTGTTAGTGATCATGGTTGCTCAAGCTTCCATCATACCTGCGGCAGCCGACGCCTGGTACAGGCCCTATCCTTACCGTTGGGGCGGCTGCGGCGGCGGAGGCTACTACTGGGGTGGGTACAGCGGTTGGGATGTGGCAGGAGCGGCAATCGGGGGCGCCCTTCTGGGTGTGGCCGTGACAAGCCTCATTGTCCAGGCGTCCCGGCCTACCGCCGTGGTGAGCCAAGGACCCGTGTACGTGGCGCCGGCACCGATCGTTCCGAATCAGGCGTATGCGTACCCCGATCCAGCCTACGCGGATCGCTATCAGACTAAGAAGGCTCCGGGCGAATGGATTACCGTACCGGGGCAGTGGGTCGGCAGCACCTACGTCCCCGAGCACCGCGTCTTTGTACCGTCCAACCAGTAGCGCCGGCTTCACCTTCTTTTCATTAGGTCACCGTCTAAATAGAGAAATAGGGGAAGGACCGCACATATTGGAACACCGATAAAGACGGGGCCAATAGGGGGACGAGTATGCCAAATATGTCAGATAAGGGCTGAAATGCGCTGACGCGACAGACCGAACAGAGATAGGCTACCCATAGCAAGCAGTTGTGAATATTGAACCTTTCGGTGGGGGCTTGAAAAGCACCTGTCCTGAAGCTATCATACCATTAAGGCAGTTCGCCTCATTTTGTCGGGAATACGTCGCAAGCGGCTGGGACGATTGCCGGCGAGGCAGAGTCCGACAGACGAGGAGGGATATAGAGCCATGAAGCATAAGATAGCAATTTTGACAGGCGGCGGGGACTGTCCCGGGCTGAATGGAGCAATCAAGTGGGTGACAAAAAGCGCCCTTGATTCGCGCCTGGCCGAAAAGCGGTCCGTTTCTTTCGACGTCGTAGGCGTTGCAGACGGCTGGAGAGGGCTGGTCGAGGTGGACCCCGATGACCCCCAAAGCTGTGACCGGTATCTTAAGCGCCTCGATGAGGAAACCGTTCGAACCTGGGACCGCTATGGCGGAACAAACCTGGGCACGTCGCGCACCAACCCCTTCAATCCGAATAATGACCGCTCCGAAAGGCTCATTGAGAACGTGCAGAAACTGGGGATCGACGCCATTGTGGCCATCGGCGGAGAGGACACCCTGGGGGTGGCTTATAAGCTGCATAAGCTGGGGATCAAGACGGTAGGGATACCAAAGACCATCGATAACGATCTGATGGGAACGGAATACTCTTTGGGGTTTGACACGGCCGTAAACGTGATCATGGAGGAGATAGACCGGCTGAGAACCACCGCCGGCTCCCACAGTCGAATCTTCGTTGTCGAGACGATGGGCCGTCACGCGGGATGGCTTGCCCTCCACGGTGGCGAGTGCAGCGGGGCTTACATCATCCTCATCCCCGAACACCCTTTCGACATCAATCGCGTCTGTGACCTTTTGCGGGAGCGCAGGGGCAGGGAAATAAAGTACTCCATCATTGTCGTCTCCGAGGGGGCAAAACTGGCGGGGCAGCAGGAATTCTTGCGGAACGGCAAGGTCGATGAGTTTGGGCACGTCTCCCTGGGGGGATTAGCGGCCTTTGTGGCAGGCGAAATCGAAAAACAGACGGGCTTCGAGTCGCGCCATCTCATTCTCAGCCATCTCCAGCGGGGAGGAACGCCGTCGGCCTATGACCGCCTCATGGCCAGGTGGTTCGGAATTGCCGCCGCCGACATGGTGGTGAATGAGGATTTCGGGCGCATGGTAAGCCTTGTGCGCGGAGAAATTACAAGCGTCCCCATGAAAGAGATCATTAACAGACTGAAGTTGGTCGATGTTGAGAAACACTACGATACGGAGCGCTATAACGGCCGCCGGTCCATACTATGAGATAGGCTGAAGGGCCTGCATCGATTTTCGGAAGCACGGTCACAGCATAACGCAGAGGCGGTGAAGGTCCTGGGCGACGCCTCGGGGCAGTAAGGCAGACCACCGATGAGCAGGCGGGTGGCTGGGCCGCTTGTGGCGACGCCCTCCAGCGGGAGTTACAATGAGAATAGCGAAAAGGATAGCCCTCGGCATATGTCTTGTGGCCCTATCCCTGGTCTGCTTTCTGCCGCTTGCAGCAGACGATACAACGCCCCCTGCATCTCACGGGACCCCGCAAGCAGTCTCCGACCATTTTGACGGTATCCGCTATTTCAATCCCAACGTTAAAGAAAACATGCCCCGGCCTTCCGGCTTGGCGTTGCGGTGGGTGTGGAATTGGGTCTTCCGCACCGGCTGGACCTCGGAGCCACAGCAAAAGGATATCCCGCAGGGGTCGCCGCCAATCAACCGTCTACCCGAGGGCACACTCTCCGTAACCCCTGTCGGACATGCCACGTTCCTCATACAGATGGACGGGTTCAACGTACTGACGGACCCGATATGGTCACAGCGGTGCAGCCCCGTATCATGGGTGGGCCCCAAGCGACACCATGAGCCTGGCATCCGTTTCGAAGATCTTCCCCCCATCGATGTGGTGCTCATTTCTCACAACCATTATGATCATCTTGATCTCCCCACCCTGAAGCGCCTTGCCGGAAAGGGGGTCTACCGTTCCATCGTCCCCCTCGGCAACGGGGATCTCCTGCGGGGCGCAGGCATGGCGACAGTCTATGAACTCGACTGGTGGCAGTCCATCCGCCTGTCCCCGACGATAGAGATCACGCTCGTTCCGGCACAGCACTTTTCTTCGCGCACCCTACGGGATAGAAATCAAACGCTTTGGGGAGGATTCGTCATTTCGGGGGCGTCAGGCAACGTTTTCTTTGCCGGAGACACGGGTTATGGCCCCCACTTTCGGGAGATTGCCTGCCGCTTTGCGCCGATCGCAGTGGCGCTTCTTCCCATTGCCCCCTTTAGGCCGCAGGCCAGCGACGGATACCGATCCATCGTCCACATGGGCCCCGCCGAGGCTGTGCAAGCGCACATGGACCTCCAGACGCCCTTGAGCATCGCCGCCCACTTCCAGGTATTCCGCCTCGGGCTCGATGGTTACAGCGATGCAGTCGACATGCTGGCCTCGTCTTTACAAGGCCGTGACCTGACTTCCGATGCTTTCATAGCACCCGTCTTCGGACAGCCCATCGTGGTGCCACCGGCAACCGCCACGGCACCATCGGTATCTTGCAGGTCTTATGCGAAGGCGTGGGGTGTCTTTGACAGCACTCTCTACCCCGCATGGACTGCCGGAGCACGTGGTTCTGACGGCGGCCGCAGCATAAGCCCGCCCCCCCTGATAGAAGGGGTGTCCCATCACCACGCCCTTGAGTCTTCGGCAGCCCGTTGACGGGGTCCTATGATGAAAAACATCCCCCTAACCCTCTTCCTTCTTGCGTTGGCGGCAGTCCATGTTTTCGCCCAGACACCCCTGGAAACGGAAAAAATCAACTATTTACTCACCTCAGTCGAGGCCATGGAGGGAGCGAAATTTGTCCGAAACGGAACCGAATATGACGCCAAGCGGGCTTCAAGCCACCTGCGCCTCAAGCTCAAGAGGGCGGGCAATCGGGTCAAAACAGCCGACGATTTCATCAGGCTCTGCGCCTCCCAATCTTCCATGACGGGCGAACCATACCTGATACGCCTTCCCGACGGCGCAACGATACCATCGGAGATATTCTTTCAGAAAAAATTGAAGGCCCTCGAAGGAAGAAGCCCATAGCCTGCACGTGAACGTGGCGCCAAGGTAGCGGTTACGCCATCGCCCTGTGCCGCCCTGCATCCTTTCAGGCAGATGGAGATTTGCCCGGTGTTTTGCCGCATCGTTAGAGTTCTGCTACAATTGATCTATCACTTCGGCAGTGAGATGCCTTGAGGCCCGTCATGCCGAAGGCAATGATCCTCCCCCGGCATAGTCCGGGGCATCCATGTCGTTCAGTGGATTGGGGCTTTCATACGACGACGGCCGATAACGATCACAGATTAAGGGGGATGCATATGCTCGACAAGACTCTTGCAAATATCGAAAGGAAGATCACGGAGGCCTCATCAATCGGGGAAAAGGAGCGGGCCGACCTTCTCGAACTCCTGACAACCCTGAAGGGCGAGGTTACGGAACTCTCCAAATCCCAGGCCGACCGGGCCGAAAGCATAGCCGGGTTTACCCAGGTATCAGCCCATGAGGCAACGCGGGCGAAGCAAAACCCCAACCTCGTGCAGCTTTCCCTAAAAGGCCTCGCCTCATCCGTCGATGAGCTGGAGGCCACACACCCGAACCTCGTGGAGACGGTGAACAGAATTTCTCACATTCTTTCAAACATGGGTATTTAAAATGGGTACGTACATGCCGAAAAACCTATCATAGGGCTTGAGTGACGGACTGAGAATGGAGGATTTATTGATACGTATGGTAGGCGCGAGGGGTATTGAACCCCTGGCCTCTACCGCGTCAAGGTAGCGCTCTCCCACTGAGCTACGCGCCTACGTGATCAATGCGATTCTATTTATAACAGCATCGGCCCCAACAGTCAAGCACGGAGTTTACTTGAACGTCACGTTCCCTTTGCTGTCCAAATCCACCTTCACCGTATCACCGTCCTTGACCTCGCCCTTCAGGATCATGAGGGCGAGCTGGTTCTGGACAAGGCTCTGTATAAGACGCTTGAGGGGCCGGGCGCCATAGGCCACATCGTATCCTTCCCGGGCCAGCTTCTCTTTCACCTTGGCGGAATACTCCAGGGTGATGTTGCGCTCCGCCGCCCTCTTTGTCAGATAGTTAAGCTGCAGAGACACGATCTGCTTGATATTCTCAAGACTTAAAGCCCGGAAAATGATAATCTCGTCGATCCTGTTAATGAATTCCGGCTTGAAGTGGAGCTTCACCGCCTCCATGACCCGCTTCTTCAGCTCATCGTATTCGCTCGCCTTCAGGTCAGTGATCCACTGGCTCCCGATGTTGGACGTCATGATGATAACGCTGTTCTTGAAATCGACCGTCCTGCCCTGCCCGTCCGTGAGCCTTCCGTCGTCGAGGACCTGAAGAAGGACGTTGAAGACCTCCGGATGGGCCTTCTCCACCTCATCGAGAAGCACAATCGAATAGGGCCGCCTCCTCACGGCCTCCGTCAGGTAGCCGCCCTCCTCGTAGCCTACGTAACCGGGTGGCGCCCCGATAAGGCGGGCAACGGAGTGTTTCTCCATGAATTCGCTCATATCGATGCGCACAACGGCCTGCTCGTCGTCGAAGAGAAACTCGGCCAACGCCTTGGCAAGCTCCGTCTTGCCCACACCCGTGGGACCCAGAAAGAGGAACGAGCCCAGAGGCCTGTTCGGGTCCTGGAGTCCGGCCCTTGCGCGCCGAATCGTGTTCGAAACGGCTTCGACGGCCTCATCCTGGCCGATAACCCTGATGTGAAGCTTCTCTTCCATGGTCACGAGCTTCTCCATCTCCCCTTCCAGCATCTTCGAGACCGGGATACCCGTCCACTTGGAGACAACCTTGGCGATGTCCTCTTCGTCCACCTCTTCCTTGAGCATCCTTCGGTCCTTCTGGAGCTTCAGCAGCTCATCGTTCTTTTCCTGCAGCTCCTTATCCAGGTTCACGATGCGTCCGTACCGGATTTCGGCGACGGTGCCGAAGTCGCCCCTGCGCTCCAGCTCCTCGGCCTCCGTCTTGGACTGCTCGATCTTCTCTTTGATCTCCCCTATGGCGAGGATGACCGACTTTTCCCGTTCCCAATGCTGCCTCTTCTCGTAAACGTCCCGCTGGAGCTCCTTCAAATCCTCCTCCAGCTTACGCAGCCTTTCCACCGATGCGGGGTCTTTCTCCTTCTTCAGGGCCTCGATTTCAATCTGGGCCTGTATAATCTTCCTATCCACCTCGTCGATCTCTGTGGGCACACTGTCTATTTCCATCCTGAGCTTGGAAGATGCCTCGTCAACGAGATCGATGGCCTTGTCAGGCAGGAACCGGTCCGTGATGTAGCGGTGAGACAGTGTCGCCGCAGCGATGAGAGCGGAATCTTTGATCCGCACCTTGTGGTGCACCTCGTACTTCTCTTTCAGTCCGCGCAGTATGGCGATAGTCTCCTCAACGGACGGCTCGCCGACGGTTACGGGCTGGAACCTTCTCTCGAGGGCCGCATCCTTTTCCACGTACTTTCTGTACTCATCGAGCGTGGTGGCCCCGATACACCGCAGCTCGCCCCTGGCCAGGGCAGGCTTCAACATGTTCGAGGCATCGATGGCTCCCTGCGCACCTCCGGCACCCACAATGGTGTGGAGCTCATCAATAAAGAGGATGACCGTTCCGGAGGCCTCCTCGATCTCCTTCAATACCGCCTTCAAGCGGTCCTCGAATTCTCCCCTATACTTGGCCCCCGCAAGCATCGCCCCCAGATCCAGGGAAAGAACCTTCTTCTCCTTCAACGTCTCCGGCACGTCGCCGGCTATGATCCTCTGCGCAAGGCCCTCGACGATGGCCGTCTTGCCCACTCCCGGCTCGCCGATGATTACGGGGTTGTTCTTGGTTCGCCGGGACAACACCTGCATGACGCGGCGCACCTCTTCGTCTCTGCCGATAACGGGATCCAGCTTTCCTTTACGCGCCTCCTCCGTCAGGTCCCGGCAGTATCGCTGCAGCGCCTGGTACTTCTCCTCGGGCGCCTGATCGGTTACCCGCTGAGAACCCCTGATATCCTTCAGAACCCCATAAATCTGATCCTTCGTAACGCCGTAACCCTTGAGAATCTGGTAAGACGGTCCGTCTTTGACGTCGGCGATGCCGATGAGAAGGTGCTCCGTACTTACGTATTCGTCCTTCAGCCTCTGCGCCTCATCAAAGGCCACATCGATGGCCTGCTTCAACCGTTGCGAGATATAGACCTGAGCCGCCCCCTGGACCTTGGGCAATTTCTTCAACTCCCGCTCCAGGTCGCTCACGATGTATGCTGAATTGGCGCCCAACTTGTCCAATATCGGCTTGACGATCCCTTCCTTTTGAGAAACGAGGGCATAGAGCAGATGTTCATTCTCTATCGCCTGATGGCCCATGGACTCGGCCCTTTTTTGCGCGTCCGCCATGGCCTCCTGCGCCTTTATCGTCAGCTTCTCCCAGTTCATAATTTCACCTCATCAATAAACGTTGCGCTGCCGGAACGACACCGCCGCAATACAGGCTTTCAAACAAAAAACACCCTAACAGATTTAAGGTTAAACAAGCCTTGACCGTAACGCTTTCAGGTCCAACAGCTAAAGAAATATAATCACTTTGGGCGGGAAATCAATGTATACAAGGGTTAGCGGCGGCGCCACCCGTCGGCCCATCCGCCGATAAGGTGGAGATGAAGGTGGAAGATCACCTGCCCGGCACCGCGCTCCGTGTTGAAGACGAGCTTGTAGCCCGATTGGTCTACACCGACGAGGTGCGCTATGTCCCTGGATGTGTATATCATGCGCCCCACAACGGGCCTGTCTTGCTCGGTCAGGTCGTTAATGCTCCGGATGTGCTTGCGGGGAACGATGAGAACGTGGACGGGTGCCGCCGGCCTGATGTCGTGAAAGGCAACGAGAACGTCGTCTTCATAGACGAAATCGGCCGCTTTTTGGCCGCTCACTATTTGACAGAAAACGCAGCTCTGGTCCGTCACAATGGGGCCAATATACCCAATGGCTGAGGATTCTGTCAAGATAGGCGCCCCTTTTGACATGCCGGACACCCTATGCTATCTATTTAGCCCATGGCTGTAGATTGGAACGGCACAAAGCACGAGCTTACCAAGCCCCTCCTCGTTTCAAAACTCCTCGAGCGCTTCGGCCTTAGCTGCGAATCACATCTCGTCGTTGTCAACGGCAGACTGGCGACCGAAGATCTTCGCGTCGAGAGGACCGATGAGGTCAGGATTATACGGGTGATTTCGGGCGGATGAAGTGTAGGGTCTGCGGAAAAACCGCCGCCATCAAGCTGAAGGCATACAATACGGCACTCTGCGAGGAGGACTTTATCGCCTTCTTCGAGAGGCGGGTCCTCACCACGATCCGGCAATACCGCCTTATAGACAAATCCGACAGGACCCTTGTGGCCGTATCGGGAGGCAAAGACAGCCTGGCCCTCTGGCTTATCCTCACCAGGCTTGGGTACGAGGCCGACGGCATCTACGTCAACCTCGGGATCGGAGACTATTCGCAAACCTCCCTCGATAAAGTCAAGCACTTTGCCGACGCCCTGAACCGGAAGGTCTTCGTCTTTTCCGTCAGCGACACCTTTCGTACGGGCATTGCGGACCTTTCCAAGATCATTCACAGGCCTCCCTGCTCGGCCTGCGGCATGATCAAGCGATACGTGATGAACAGGGCCTGCGTGGACAACGGCTACGGGGTCCTCGCCACGGGCCACAACCTTGACGACGAGGCTTCGGCGCTGTTGGGCAACCTTCTTTACTGGAAGGAGGAGTATCTCTGGAAAAAGAGCATTACCCTAGAGGGCGAATCGGGCCACCTCTCGAAGAAGATCAAGCCCCTTTTTCTCTGCTCCGAACGGGAGATCGCCGCTTACGCCATCATGAACGGGGTGGACTACATTTACGAGGAGTGCCCCTATTCGACCGACGCCAACTCTCTTGTCTATAAAGGCGTTATCAACCGCATCGAGGAGTTGTCGCCCGGCACCAAGATCATGTTCCTCAAAGGTTATCTGAAGCGGGTCCAGGAGGAGCGGCCAAGCGTCCAGTATTGCCGGCGCTGCGGCTATCCGTCCTTTACCGATGAATGTAACTTCTGCCGTATCCTCGATCGCTTCGGCACCGGCGAGGATTTCCGGTTCGAGCAGTACGTGCCATTGGTCCTTGACAGTTCAGAGGGAATGGTGGAATAATTCCCTCACAAGCATGATCGACAACCTTTCCCAGCTCATTTTCAACGTTTATGAGGCGTTCACCGTCGCCGTGTTTACTGCCGACCACGATACGCTCCGGTGCCGTTCATCCGTTACATTTGCCAAGAGCTTCGACAAGAACCGCGTGATTCCCGTCGAGGGGACGCTTCCCGGTTGGGTCCTTAAGCACGGCGAATCTCTCGTCATCCCTCATTTCGACCGCGATGAGACTGGATTGGGTTACTACGGAGCCCCGGAAGAGATCAAGTCGTTCATCGGGTATCCCATGGAAGACAAGGGCGTTCTCATTGTCGACAGCAAAAAGCGCTGGGCCTTTCCGGATCGGGAGAAGAAGATTCTGGGCTCCTTTGCCCGCCTCCTCATAGAAGAGATCGAGAAGGAAAAGAAGTTGCAGGAGATCGAGGAAAAGCTCGATGAGCTGCTGCTGGAACGCCGCATGGTGCGCACCTGCAACGAACTGCAGGAAACGGGTGCGGCGGTGTCGGAAATCCTCAAGGACTGCATCAGCTTTGCCGGTGCCGATGTCGGATTCGTGGCCATCGAGAGGAACGGTCGCCTCTACGTGGACACCGTGTCGGGCGCCGACAAAGAGGTTTACGAAGGCCGCGAATGTCCCTCCGGCACCAGCATGGCATCGATGGTTCTTGACGGCGGACGCGAGTTTCTCCTGCCCTTCAACAGCGGCTACCTGCGTGAGAAACCCGTTTTTTTTTCGGAGGAAACGTTACGGGCACGACAGTTTTTCGGCTTTCCGCTTTCCAGCGACGAAACGCCCTTTGGTGTCCTCGGGGTCCTTGCCACGGGCGAACGTTCCTTGAGGGAACCATCCATCGGCCTCCTCCGCGATGCGGCTGCCCTGCTCTCCCTGCACTGCAAATCCCTATGGATGAAGGAATACCTGAAACGAACGGGCGATATAGAGCCCGTTACGGGATCACTCCATTTCGCCCGTTTTCTGAGGATTATCGAGAAGGCCTCGGAGGGGCACCAGAAGTTTGCCGTTCTTTCCGTCCGGATTGGAGGCCTGGAGGCCTGCAATCGAAGGATGGGGGTCGAATTTACCAACGGCCTGCTGCTGAGGGTGTCGGACACCATCCGGTACTGCGCCGGACCCCGCGCGTCGGTAACACGAAAAAGCGGGGGCCATTTTTATGTAATGCTCAGGGACAACGGCCTGACGGACGTGAAAAATGTACGGAAGATCATTGATTACACGGTGGCGAAGAGCTTGACGAACGAGTCGCCGGCGGGAGACACTGTTCAGGTGCGCTCCGGTCTCGCCCATTTTCCTGCAGACACCAGCAGCCCATGGGAGCTGCTCAAAAAGGCAGATGCTGAAGCCGCACTGACCTAACTCAACAAGGAGGGGGAATGAGTTTCCTGAGAAAATTATTCGGGTTTTTTAGCTCCCATCTTGCGATGGACCTTGGAACGGCAAATACCCTCATCTATCTCAAGGGGGATGGCATAATACTGAATGAACCCTCAGTGGTGGCCATCGACAATAACTCCGGCAAGATTGTCGCCGTCGGCAGAGAAGCCAAGGAATACATAGGGCGGACGCCGCCCCACATCAGCGCCATACGGCCCCTCAAAGACGGTGTCATAGCGGACTTTGACGTGACGAAGGCGATGATCAAACAGTTTCTGTCCATGGCAAGCAAGGACCGGGACATCGCAAAGCCGAAGATGGTCGTCGGCGTCCCCTCGGGTATCACGCAGGTCGAGAAGAAAGCCGTCATCGACGCCTGTTATCTGGCCGGGGTGCGCACCGTCTACCTCATCGAGGAACCGATGGCGGCTGCCATCGGCGCCAAGCTACCCATAGATCTCCCCCGCGGGAACATGGTCGTCGACATGGGCGGCGGCACGACGGAGGTAGCCATCATCAGCCTCTCGGCAGTCGCCTACAGCGAGTCGCTACGCGTGGCAGGGGATGAGCTCGATGAGGCCATCGTCCGTTACATTTATAAGAAGTATCAGATATCCATCGGCATCATAGCCGCCGAGCGGCTAAAGATAGGCATGGGAACAACGGTCGCCGGAGAGGCGGGGTCGGAGGCCATAAGCGTTGTAGGCAAAGACTTCGTCAGCGGCATCCCCAAGAGCATAAAGGTCTCTACATCGGAGATCCGGGAGGCCATCGAGGAGCCCGTTGCAGCCATAGTCGATGCCGTGCGCAGGGCCATGGAGAAGGTTCCACCGGAACTCATCTACGACCTTAACGAGTCGGGCATGGTCCTTACCGGCGGCGGGGCTTTGCTCAGGGGCCTCGACCAGCGCATTCAGCAGGAGACGGGCATCAAGGTCTACGTCATGGACGAGCCACTCTTGTCTGTGGTGCTGGGCAGCGGCATGGCCCTCGAGGACATGGACCGTTACAAAAAAGTTTTTATCAACTGACGGGTCAGAATTCGGAGATCTGCCACTCGTCGTAGTCGTCCCGATGGAGCTCCGCCACAAACCGGGACGGCTTCATCATAATGTGCCCCGCTTGCTTGTCGTAGGAAATGAGAGGGTACAAGAGATAGAGTTCGTCCATGGCCCGAGTCGCCGCAACGTAGAATAACCTCCGCTCTTCCTCGAGGCCATCCTGCTCCAGCGCCTTCGGGTTGGGAAACCGCCCTTCGGCGCACCAGATGACGAAAACAACCTTCCATTCCAGGCCCTTGGCCTGATGAATGGTGCTTAGCACAACCTGCTCGTCGTCCCTGCCGACGGCTGCAATCTCCTCCGCCGAGACGCCACTGAGGAGGGAAAGTTCGGACAGAAAGGTTTCCAGTGATTCGTACTGTGTCGAAAAATTTATGAGCTGGCTCACGTCCTCCAGCCTCGACTCGTAGTTTTCATAATTGTATTTCAGGTACTCATTGTAACAGTGCTTCATGACCGCCGAGATCATCTCCCCCGGCGCCTCCAATTCCTCGAGGCTCCTCAATTCCTTGAAGAGCCTGGACCATGCCCCGACGTTCTGCTGGTGCGTCACCTTAAGATGCTCGCTTAGCTCTCCCGAAATGAAAAGGCCGACGGGGTCCTTCGCCTTCCTTATGTGCGCATAGATCTGATCGGCCGTCTTACGGCCCACCTTTGGAAAGATCTTCAGCAGCCTGATCCACGATACCTCGTCGCCCGGATTGACCATGACCCGGAGAAACGAGATGACATCCTTAATGTGGGCCTGCTCAAAAAACCGGAGTCCGCTCCGCACCTCGTAGGGAATATCCCTCCGGGTAAACTCCATCTGCACCTCCATGCAGTGGTAGTGGGCCCGGTAGAGCACGGCGATCTGGTGAAGCGGCACACCCTCGTCCCTCAGCTCAAGGATGCGTTGCGCAACGAATTCCGCCTGCTGGACGACGTCCCGCGACGCCGCAAGGACAGGCAGAGAACCGTTGACCCGAAGGCTCCGGAGCTCTTTTTCGAACTGGTACCTGTTCTGCGCTATGGAGTGGTTGGCCAGTCCGAGGATCTCCGGGGTGCTTCGGTAGTTCGTTTCGAGGCGAAAGACGCGGGCCTCATCGTACTTCTCGGGAAAATCGAGGATATTCTGAAAATTGGCGCCCCTGAACGAGTAGACGGACTGGGCATCGTCACCGACGACCATGACATTCCTGTTGATGAAGCCCATAAAATCAACTATTTCCGCCTGAATCCTGTTCGTGTCCTGATATTCGTCCACAAGGATGTGGGGGAAGGCTGTGGCGTAGAACGTCCTCAGCTCCTCGTTTTCCCTGAGGAGGCGATGCCAGTAGAAGAGGAGGTCATCAAAGTCCATGGCGTGGGCCGATCTCTTCTTCGCCATGTACCGCTCCTGAAGCATGACAATCTCGTCGGTCAGACCTGCAAAATAGGGCGTTCGTTCTTTCACGGCCTGTTCCACGGTCATCATGGTGTTCATCGCATAGCTGAAGATCTCTTTCAGCACGCCGCTCTTCGGAAACCGGCGGGCCTTTCTATCAATCTTCGCTTCCTTAAGGGTTGCGTCGATAAGGTCTTTTGCGTCCTCATTGTCGAGAATCGTAAAATTTCTTCTGAAGCCCAGCAGCTCGCTGTGTTGGCGAAGAACCATGTTGGCTATGTGGTGAAAGGTGCCGCCCCAGACCTGTCGCGTATCGATCTTCATGAGATGCTCAACGCGGTGCAGCATTTCTCTTGCCGCCTTGTTCGTGAAGGTCAGGAGCATGATGCTCCGTGGAGAAAACCCCAGCTCAATGAGCCTGGCAACACGGTAGGTGACGACTCTCGTCTTTCCGCTTCCGGCGCCGGCAATGACGAGGATGGGCCCGCCATCGGTCATGACCACCGCGAGCTGTTCCGGATTCAGCTCCTTCTCGTAGTCCACGGTAAACGTGCGTGAGCCGGCGTCCTTCTGAAGAACATAGCGCTTCATCGCGCTACATTATGCTGGATAGCCGGGCCACTGTCAATATCGACCTCTTCCGGCGGACCCGGTGATAGTTATCACTTTACAATTCTCTACACCGCGCTATAATCAAAGAAACATATTCGGCAAGGAGGACCATCGGGGCAATGGAATCGGGACTGAACGGCTATTTGGGCTCTTTCGCGGGCCATGGCTTATCTATACCCCTTTGGGAGGTAATGCTTCTTGTCCTTATCAACTCCATCTGCCTTCTCTTGGGCAAGCACAAGACAGGCCTTCTCATGACCTATCTCTTCGTCTTCTACTGGGGCTTCGTCTTCAACAGGAGCTTTTTCACCGATCTCATGGGCCATTTCACATGGGGACTTCTCCTTTACTCGGTCCTCGGCGCAGGCATGATCATCATCATTATCGTCAGCTTTTTCGTCGAATCCAAATAGGCGCACCCGGACACAGCATCGGCTGCCCCGCCGGTAGCTTATGTTTTTTCAATGATTTTTTCTTCTCCGTCTGGTAGACTGATTTCATGTGACGTGTCGCACAAGACCGCTCGTACGTTATCATCAAATCAGCAAGGAGGATACAGGATGAGAATCATATTATTGGGCGCACCCGGTGCCGGCAAGGGCACGGTGGCGAAACTCCTCACCGATTTCGACGGATCGGTACAAATCTCCACGGGTGACATACTCAGGAACGCCGTAAAGGCCCAGACATCCCTGGGAAAGGAAGCTCAGGGATACATGGAGCGTGGCGAGCTGGTACCCGACAGGCTCATTATGGACATCATGGAAGCACGCCTCAAAGAGCCGGACTGCGCAAAGGGCTTTATTCTGGACGGCTTTCCCAGAACGATACCGCAGGCTGAAGACCTCAAAAAGCTTCTTCAGAAACTCAACCTCAAGATGGACATTGTCGTAAATCTCGATGTCCCCAGGGAGGTCATTCTCGACAGGCTGACCACCAGGAGAACCTGTTCCAATCCTGACTGCCAGGAAATATACAATATAAAAAGCAAGCCCCCTTCACCGGACGGCAAATGCTTGAAATGCGGTTCGCCGGCTGTGCAGCGGGCCGATGAGACCGAGGAAGCCATCACCAAACGCCTCGAAACGTATAACGAAAAGACTGCTCCCCTTATCGAATTCTACAAGAAGGAAGGCATTCTCAAGAGCATCAGCTCTTTGAGCAGCGAAGAAATTGTCGACCAGGTCAAGGCTGCACTCAAGTAGCAGGGCCGGGACCCTTCGAAGCCGTCAACCTTCAGTGGCGGATAACCCCTCACCTCGGGGTTGACGGCTCATCATCTCTCCGGGACCTCAAGGCATGCAGTTCGGATTATCGACCTTTTTCTTTCCCAATCAGCCCCTCCTGGCTTGCATCGACAGGATTATCGACTGCGGAATCCGGACGATTGAATGCACCTACGATCTACCCCAGATTGAGGAGATGGACTGGAGGTTCTTTACCGGTGTCAGGCGCCTTCAGGACACCGGCGTCGGCTTTTCCCTTCACGGCCCCCTCTTTGAGGTCAACATCGGCAGCCTTTTCCGGGAGGTCCGGGCCGCCTCCAAGGAACGCTACAGGAGGGCTATCGAGCTGGCCGCACAGCACCGTTTCGATCCCCTCGTCATCCATCCGGGCTACTCGCTCCTCATGGATCGGGCGCAGAGAATATTTGACAAAGCGCGCGAACTTTTCCGCGACGACCTGCGCGAACTCCAGACCTACGCCGAGGGGCTCGGTGTCCGTCTTGCTCTGGAAAACGTCCACATGCCTTACTTCTTCTTCTACGACGTTACCGAATTTGCCGAGATAGCACACAGTACCCCGGGGCTCGGCATGACCCTCGACGTGGGACATGCCTACCTGACGAAGCTCCAGAAAGGTGTTGCCGATCCCGAAGGCGCGATCCTTGCCGACCTTGCCCCCATCCGGTCAAACCTGTTTCACGTGCACCTTCACAACAATATGGGCACAAAGGATGACCACTTTCTGCACCAGGGCCGCATCGACCTGGAGAGGATCGTAAGGGGGTTAAAAGGCTTGGGCTACGGCGGAAAGATAATCCTCGAAACATACGAGACGGACGACGGGGCGCCGGCGCGTCTCGCGGAGACGGTCGCCAGGCTCAGCTCCAGCTAAACCAACCATCCCTCACGCCGCCCTAACCGTCATCGTCCAAAAGAGGAAAGAGCATGGGGACAGCATTGTCGAGAGCGTTACCGCATTGGAGGCCAGGTCACCGTCTCCTCCAATCTCTTGAGAGAGGGTAAAAGACGTTATGGCGGTGGGCGTGGCAAGCAGTATGATGCCGGGCAACATGTCCGGCAGGCCCATCCCCTGCAGGCGGCAGTAAACGACCGATAGAGCCGGAAGCACCATGAGCTTCAGGACCGATACCACGGCGGCAAGCTTGAAGAATCGCCGCACAACGCCGAGAGACATCGACGCACCGATGATGACAAGGGCCATGGGCAGGGCAATATTGGCCAATATGCCCATCGTCTTCATCGCCACCCTCGGCACCGGCACTCCGCTGTAAACGGTCAACATACCGGCAAACGTTGCGATCACGACAGGGTTTTTCACGACGGACTGAAGGGCGTGCTTCACGTCAGGTTCCTGCTGCGACAGATAAGAGAGTATGGCAATCGCGAGAACGTTGTTTGCCAGGATAAGAAATCCGATGAGGACGCTGCCCCGAGAAAGCCCAGCCTCTCCCAGGGCAAAAAAGAGGACGGCCAGACCGATGTAAGAGACGTTTCCATGAAAGGACGTTTGAATGAACGTCCCGAGCCGTCCCTTCTTTAAACCGAAGGCCAGGCCTATGGCAATAGCAATGGCTGCGACGGCAATCGACGGCAGGATCACACTAAACACAGCGGCTATGGAGAACCCCGTGAGGCCGGACTTGACGATGCCCGTAAAGATCAGAAAAGGGAGGCTCCAGTAAAAGATAAATCGATTTGCCTCTATGAGAAAGTCTTTTTGCAGGATACCGGCCCTCTGGATAAGATAGCCGCAAAGGATGATGATGAAGATGGGGGCGATGGCCTCCAGCATGGGGATCATGAAGGCAATCCGTTGCGGGCCGTTCTTGTGGTGGGAAACATGCCATGTTTTAGCACATCCCCTCGAAATCTTTCAATAATTTTGCCCCACGCCGGCCAATCCCGAAGGCCCCTTGTGACGCTTTGAGATTTTCTTGACAAAGGGCTTGAGAAAAAGATATAAGTAAGTGAAATCTGTAACAATAATTATGAAGGGGGCCCTGATGCGCAAAGAAACAGTAATCCCACAACTGGAGAAAATTGTCGGCAAAGAAAATGTACTGACTTCCCCCGAGGCCTTAAAGGCATATTCTTACGACGGCACAACAAGCTGGACGCACGAGCCTGACGTTGTTGTGTTCCCCACCAGCACCCAACAGGTTTCCGACATTATGAAGCTGGCCAACGCAGAAAAAATACCGGTCACACCGAGGGGAGGCGGCACAAACGTAAGCGGCGGCTCTATTCCCGTTCAGGGCGGAATCGTGCTCTGCACGACGAAAATGAACAAGATTCTGAAGATCGATAAAGAAAATCTGACGGCGACAGTGGAGCCCGGTGTAGTGCTTCAGCACCTGACCATGGAGCTGGCCAAGGACAAGCTCTTCTTCCCCCCTGACCCCCAGAGCTTCCTCGGCGCAACGATCGGCGGCATTATTGCAGAGAACGCCGGCGGACCTGCCTGTGTCAAATATGGAGTAACAAAGCAGTACATTCTGGGCGTTGAGGTAGTACTCCCGACAGGTGAAATTGTTCACTTGGGGGGCCGAACGCTGAAGAATGTCGTTGGTTACGATTTGCTCCACATCTTCATCAGCTCCGAAGGGACCCTCGGCGTTGTAACAAAGGCGGAGCTGAAACTGAACCCCATCCCCCCCGCCAAAAAGACCATCATGGGAGTGTACGCCGACGTGGCCAAGGCTGGAGAGAACGTCTTCAGGGTCCTCGAAAATGGCGTTATCCCCGACAAGATAGAACTTCTCGACAACTGGGTCATCAACCGCATCGAAGAGATGATGCCCATGGGGCTTCCGAAAGATGCCGATGCGGTCCTGCTCTTTGAGGTAGACGGCATCCCCGAGGCAGTAGAGAGAGAGACTGAAAAAATCGTAGAGATCGCAAAGAAGTATGGAGCTACGGACGTGCGTGTGGCCAAGGACCAGGCAGAGGCCGACCAGTACTGGATGGCCAGAAAGGCAGGATTTGCGGCAGTTTTCGGCAAGGCAAAAACCGTTTTTGCCGAGGACGTGACGGTACCGCGCGGCAACATCCCGGCCCTGATCAACAAGTGCAAGGAACTGGCCAAGAAGCACAACGTGGAGATCGTCGTTCTCGGTCACGCCGGAGACGGAAACCTCCACCCTGCAGTCCTGACGGACGTGAGCAACAAGGAACATTACGCCAGGGCCATGGCTGCCATGGACGGCATCATTGAGTATGCCGTTGAGCTCGGCGGCGTCCTCTCGGGAGAGCACGGCATAGGGCTTGAGAAACAGAAATTTCTCAAGAGGCAGTTGGAGCCCACCGTTATCGAGATGATGAAGAAGGTGAAAGCGCTCTTCGATCCCAACAACATCATGAACCCAGGCAAGATTTGGGAATAGGCAGGGGGAGCTAACCTATGGATGAACTCAAAGAGCTTAAGAAAGTAGGATCGCTGGCAGACCAGTGCATGAAGTGCGGCTTTTGCAGCTTCTTCTGTCCCGTTTATCAGGAAGAAAAGGTGGAAACGTCCGTCGCCAGAGGCAAGAACTACCTGGTACGGCAGGTGCTCGCCGGCAAACAGGAGTTTACCGACGAGATGGGAGAGATTATCGGCAAATGCCTGCTCTGCAAACGTTGTGTCGCCATGTGCCCCGCCAAGACCCAAATCGACCGCGTTGTCGTGGCAGCGAGGGCCGAACTGGTAAAAAAGAAAGGGTTGGGCTTCATCAAGAACTTTGCCTTCCGCAAAGTGATGTCAAATAGAAAGGCATTCGGCAAATACGTCAAGATGGCCCAAAAGTTCCAGTGGATGCTTCCAAAGACGGAAGGCAAGATCCGCCATCTACCTGATTTTATTAAAGGCCTTGGGAAACGGAACATCCCCGAGATCGCCGACCGCTTCCTCCGTGATATGGTTCAAGAGGTCAACAAGCCGCAGACCGGCAAGACCACCATGAAGGTGGGGTTCTTCTCCGGATGCGCCATGGACTTCGTTTATCCCCAGTTGGGGCTGAAGATCATAGACTTCCTCACAAAACGAGGTATTGAGGTTATCTATCCCCAGGCGCAGAACTGTTGCGGCGCCGCCATTTATTTCAGTGGAGACTTTGAGACAGGAAGAAAATTGGCCGAGGACAATCTTAAGGCCTTTGAAAAGTTTGATTACGTTGTCACGGGCTGCGGCACCTGCAGCTCCACATTGAAGGATTACGCCAAGTACCTTCCCGACACGGAAGACCAGAAGAAGCGCTACGAGGCCTTCTCGAAGAAGGTGAAGGACCTTACCGAATTCGTCATCGACATCATGAAGGTCAACCCCGCAGACCTGAAGCTGAGAAAAGAGTTTGAGGGCAAGACCGCGACGTGGCACGATCCATGCCACCTCATACGGTATCAGAACATTAAGGATCAGCCGAGGGCAATCTTAAAAGGGCTCAAGGGGCTCACCTTCGCAGAGATGGCGAATGCCGACATGTGCTGTGGCATGGGCGGCTCTTTCAGCGTCTACCACTACGACCTGACGAAGAAGATAGCAGACAAGAAGATGGCCGGGATCAAGGCGACGAACGCCGATATCGTTGTCACCGCCTGCCCCGGCTGTATGATCAACCTGCAGGACAACGTGCTCCGGTCACAGATGCCACAAAAGGTGTACCATTTCCTGGAACTGGTAGAATGACTTAGGAGTGAAGCATTACATATTGGGCCGCGTCGTTATTGTTATACCCAAGTAACCATAAACCATGAAGGAGGATCCAAGATGAAGAATGGGCGCTGGATGACAGCAAAAGATGTTGTGAGGGTAAACGGTTTCAAGTTCCCCAACAAAGTTGGTATTAAAGACCTGTACAAGAGCTACACCTTCAAACAGTGGGACGAAAGGGCATGCCGGCTTGCCAATGCCCTTGCCGATATGGGAATGAAGAAGGGCGACAGGTTTGCCGTTCTTGCATACAACTGCGTTGAGTGGATGGAGATCTACGCTGCTGCCGCAAAGGGCGGTTTTATTTGTATCCCCCTCATGTTCCGTCTCGCAGCCGTTGAAATGGAATATATCGTCAATCACGGCGAAGCCAAGGTGTTCATCGTGCAGGGCGGAAAAGACGCTGCCGACGGCAAGGAATTCCCCTGGATCAACCAGGTCAACGGCATGAAGAAAAACATGCCGTCAGTTCAGAACTATGTCTCCTTTGCCATAGGTACAGAGACGTACGACGGCTTTGTTCCTTACGAAGAAGCCCTCGCGAAAGCAAGCCCCGAGGAGCCCGCAACGGTCGTCGAGGCCGACGATCCGTGGGTCATCATGTACACCGGCGGCACCACCGGCAGGCCTAAGGGCGTTGTGAAGACGCACCTCAACCTCTTTGCACAGTACTTCATCATGATTTACGACCACCAGTTCAACCAGGACGACGTCAACCTGCTCGTTATGCCCTGCTGCCACGTCAACTCCCTCTTCTACTCCTTTGTGGCCACCTGGGTGGGCGGCGCGGTCATGTGCTACAACATGGTCAGCTTCAACCCCGAAAACCTCCTCAAGACGTTCTCCGACCATGGCGTCACCTTTACGTCACTCGTTCCCACACACTACATCATGATGCTCGCCCTGCCGGACGAGGTAAAAGCAAAATACAACCTGAGCAGCGTCAAGAAGCTTCTCATTTCCTCAGCACCTGCAAGAAGGGATACGAAGCTTGGCGTTCTCAAGATGTTCCCCAATTCCGAGCTTAACGAGGCATACGGATCCACAGAGGCCGGTATCGTCACCGTTCTCAAACCCAACGAGCAGCTTACCAAACTGGGCTCCTGCGGCCGTGAGGTCATCGGAACGGACGTGATCCGGTTCTACGATGAGGACGGCAACCTCGTGACCAAGCCGGGCGAGGTTGGAGAACTCTACTCCAGAAGCCCCATGGTTTTTGAGGAATACTGGAAGGAGCCGGAAAAGACAGCAGCAGCCATGAAGGGCGAATACTTCAGCGCAGGCGACATGGGTTACCGCGATGAGGAAGGCTATATCTACCTCGTAGACAGAAAGGCCAACATGATCATCTCCGGCGGCGAGAACATCTTCCCGTCAGAAGTAGAGAACTGCGTGGGCGGATACGAGAAGGTTAAAGACGTGGCCGTTATAGGCGTACCTCACGAGAAGTGGGGCGAGCAGGTAACAGCCGTTGTCGTCCTCCACGAGGGACAGACCGCCACACCGGAAGAGATATCAGCTCATTGCAAGGGCAAGATAGCCGGCTTCAAGGTACCGAAGAACATCGTCTTCATCAAGGACGAAGAGATGCCCAGAAGCGGCGCCGGCAAGATTCTTCACAGGATCCTGAGAGAGAAGTACGGAAAGTGGGCTGATCACCAGTAACAGCGTAATTATCACCGAACACAGAAGGCGGGGGCGCAAGTCCCCGCCTTTTTTTGTCTCACTTTTTGGCCGCGTGCACCCTCCCCGCCCTTTCCCGCACCCCCGCTGTTGTGCTATACAATATGTGTGATAGCCGACCACTCAATCTATCTTCAAGTGGGGGACAGGGTCTTCCATAAACGTTTCCGAAGGTGGGGGTTGGGCATCGTTGTCGAGGAAAGAAGGTCGGAGCTGCCCGGGGGTTTCTGCTACGTCAGGATCGACTTCCAGGACGGCCACGTGCGCGTCTTCGACAACAACTTCAAGAGCGTCACGTGCTGCTACTATGCCGGCATTGAAAGGATCGAGGAAGACCATCCAAAGGGCCGTTCCGCAGTGGAGCACCCCACAACCCGCAAACGGCTTCCCAAGTAACGGTGCCATGCCGGCGACCGATCACCTATCGGAAAGGCAGGGCGAATAAGGAGGATTTAAAGTGGAAGTAGAATTGACAAAACACGTCCGGGGTGCCGGCTGAGCGTCTAAGATCGGTCCGGGGGACCTTGCCAACATCTTGTGCGGCATCAATATACCAACTGATCAGAACGTTCTTGTCGGCATAGAGGGGTTTGAGGATGCAGGCGTATATAAGATTTCAGACGACGTGGCCATAGTTCAGACGATCGACTTCTTCACGCCCATCGTCAACGATCCTTATTCTTTCGGCCAGATAGCGGCTGCAAACGCCCTGAGTGACATTTACGCCATGGGAGCCGTTCCGCGGACGGCCCTCAACATGGTCTGCTTTTCTCCCAGGAAATTCGACATTGCCATACTGAAGGAAATCCTTCGGGGAGGCATCGACAAGGTGAGAGAGTCCGGGGCCAGCCTTCTCGGGGGCCACAGCGTCGATGACGAAGAGGTCAAGTATGGTCTCTCCGTTACCGGAACGGTCCACCCGGACCACATTCTCCTGAACCGCGGTGCGCAACCAGGCGATCTCCTCGTGCTCACCAAACCGCTGGGCACCGGCATTTTGAATACGGGCATCAAGGGGAACGCACTCGACAAAGTAGCGGAGCAGCGGCTTATAGCCACCATGGCCACGCTGAACAGGGCCGCAGCCGATGCCATGCTGCAGGCCGACACGCACGCCGCCACCGATGTGACAGGATTCGGCTTTGCCGGCCACCTCAAGGAGATGATTGCCGACGATCTTGGCGTGGAGATATTCGCCGGCCACATCCCTTGCTTTCCCGAGGCCAAAGACCTGGCGGCTGCGGGCTACGTACCGGGAGGCCTATACAGAAACAGGGATTACTATAGGGAACATGTCGAAGGCGACACGAACGGTTTCGAGTACGATATTCTCTTTGACCCTCAGACATCGGGCGGGCTTCTCATCGCACTCGCCCCTGCGAGTCTGCGCTTTTTTGAGGAGGAGGCGCTGAAGAGACACCTTTCATACTGGGTCGTGGGCAGATTTACGGACAAGAGCGCAGGAAAGATCATGCTTGTGTCTGCAAGCACCGTCTAAACAAGCTGCCTATGACGGGATTCTTCCTTCTTGACTATATCATAATGTTTGTCTGGGGTCGGCTTCACTACGTCGGTGCGGGGCTCATGGTCTTTTCCTTTCTCCTTGTCTTGATGAAAAAGGAGGGAAAAATCGTAACGAAGAAGGCATCGACGGAACGTCTTCTGCAATGGGCCTGCCTTGCCATGTTTATCGCCGGCATGGTCCTTCTCGTCCTCTATGCTATGATGACCTACCTCTGAGCAATCGGCCCCGCTCATGAGGTGCCCCGTAGACCCCGGCGCGACTTGGCGAAGACCTCAATGGCCGATTTTTCCTCCAGCGGGCACTTGTTTTCGCAGATACCGCAGCCGTTGCAAAGCTCATCCACCACGTAGGGCCGCTTCAAGACAACCTTCTTTCCGGTAAAATCCCTGTCCTCGACCGTTTCAAACTTGATGGCCTTTCCCGGTATGGGGCAGTGCTCCTCACAGACGATGCAGTTGATCTTCTTTGCGTAGGGAAGGCAATGGTCCTTGTCGAAGACCGCCGTTCCTATCACTGCCCTCTTCTTCTCGTTCAAGGGCAAATTGGGGATGGCCCCCGTCGGGCAAACCTGGCCGCAGAGATTGCAGTTGTATTCGCAGTAGCCCAGCCTGGGCACCATAATAGGAGTAAAGATGCCGGTCATGCCGGCCTGCAGTGCCGCTGGGTAGAGTGCGCTTTGAAGACAGACCTTCATGCACTCTCCACAGCGGACGCACCTGTTCAGGAAGTCGCCCTCCTTCACGACGCCCGGGGGGCGCAACAGGCGCTCCCTCTCGGCAGGTGGGGAAAACGAAAAGACCCTCGAAACCATGAACCCCGAAACAAGTCCCCCCAGAAGGGCCCTTCGGGCAGGGTCGGGTGCCGTACCCGTTCTCCTCAGCCCGGACCACCATCCCTTTATGGTGAATTTCGCCCTCCCCAGTTTGCACCCCAGGGAGCAGTTTCCGCACCGGATGCAATTGTCCGACTGCAGGATATCCTCGTCAAAGGCCGTGGGGCACAGTTTCCGGCAGTCTCCGCAATCGGCACATATCCGCCCCGGCACCCGCTTTATCAGCGACAAACGGCCCACAAGCCCCAAAAGGGTACCCAGGGGACAAAGGTTTCTGCACCAGTTCCGCCTCTCATACCGCTCCAGATAGAGGATGGCAAGGAGCATCAACCCTGACAGAAAGGCAAGGGGGTAGAGCGTCTCCCGAAAAGGAAGGATGTATGCCCGGAGAACATCGTAAAGAAACTGGATTGCATCTCTCTGTTCCCCTATCAGCCCGTAAAGACCGGACCAGGACGAACGGATGACGTGGCCAAAGAGAGGATAGAGAAGAAGGCTCAAAGCTCGCATAAGAATGGCGATGGGATCGAGAACGCCTGCCACGTTGACATTGAAAAGGGCAGCAAAAAGGAGCGTGAAAAGGAGGATGTACTTGACACGCCCCTTGAGCCACCGCAACGGGGTCTTCGTGCGCAGACGATCCGGAATCAGATCGATGATCGTACCGAGCGGACATATCCAACCGCAAAAAAACCTGCCCAGGAGTGCGGAAAAAGCGAACATCACCGCCCCGGGCAACAGCAGGAGCGTGAAGCCCTTTTCCGCAAGCATATAGGTCACGAGGACCAGTGGGTTAGCCCTGAAAAAGCCGTTGACGGCTACGGAAATCTCGTCCTTACCCCGATAGTCCGTGAGGATGAAAAGGACCAAAAAGATGGCAAGAAATGCGTACTGGGATATGCGGGCCGCATGAACGTTCTTCACGCTTCACTCCGTGACTCGTGATTCGTAAATAAACTGTAATGGGTAATCAGTTTCTTCAATTCAAAATCCAAAATTCTCTTTACCCCTCACTTCTCACTTTTAACTTTTAACTTTCCGCTCCCTCTTCTCCCCCCCGTTCCTACGCCTTCACCACCCTGATCTTGCTCAAATCCATCTCCCCGAGCCCCCTTCGGTGTGCCAGCATCGTTGTTGCTATCTCTTGGGGTTTCATCCCGAAGAGCGTCGTGGCGTAGGCGTCGGCCGCCACAATATCGGTGGTGGCCACAACCTTGTTGAGCACCTTCACGTCTTTCAGGTCGCCGCCCTGCGGTCCATGGTTCAAAAGTATCCGGGTGGCGTCAATGACGACAAGGTGGCTCTTCACCGCCCCATTCACGTCGGCCAGGGCATCCTCCATGCTCCTGTGCAGGTAGCCACGGTTTCCCCCCATGATGCCCATCATGTTCTTCAAACCCAGGGAAAGACGCGTAAGACTGTGGTGTTTGGCGATGGGCACGTTGATGAATACGTCCGCCGACAGGGCTTCGTCGTAGAGCTCCCACTCCTTGAGGAAAACACCACCTATCTTCACCGGCTTGTACCTCTCGTTATCCATAAACTTCATTTCGACGCCGCGGAGGCCCTTCACCGCATCCTGTATGCCGCTGTTCTGGTAGCATCTGCGCACATCGTTGCAGGTGTTATCGAAGACCTTGATTCTCTTTGCGCCTGCCCTGATGCAGTCCTCTGCTATCGCCTTCACAACGAGGGGATGGGTGTTTGCCGCATACTCAGGCTTTCTGTCCCAGCCTATGTTTGGCTTAATAACGACGGTGTCGCCGGTCTTGACAAACCGCTTCATACCGCCGACAGCAGCAATGGCATCCCTCGTGGCTGCGGCAAAATCCTTGTTTTCCGCGAGACCCAGGACCGTAGGCTCTTTGCCCGAGACGCCGAATGGCCCCCATGCGGCAGCCAAGCCCAAAAGCATTGTCTGAATGAATCTTCTTCGCTCCATTGTTATCACCTCATGCACGACATAAGCAGACACTGTAAAGGGAAGCGTCCGAACGCGGCCCTACCTGTCTTACCAATCTAACCATCCTGGCCCTTTTGTCAACATTCAAGTCATTGTATATACTATAGTCAGTAAGTCTTACGACGACGGAAAAGAGGACGACCGATATGGACAGGAGAACCTTTATTCGCTTTTTCAGCGTTCTTGTTGCGGGTCTCGTCATGCCTCATTGCTCCGAGGCCCGCCAGGTGAAGCGACTTCTCGACAACGAGGACAAGGAGGGGTTTTACGTGCGGTTCATAAAGCCCATGAAACCCATCAATTGGGAAAGATGGCGCCTGGAGGTGGGCGGACTCTGCGAGAATCAGGGGGCTTGGACGCTGGAAGGGCTCAAGAAACTCTCAAAAGAGACGCAGGTCTCGCGGATGAAGTGCGTCGAGTCCTGGTCGAGCAAGGCCAAATGGGGCGGATTCAGGGCAGAGGCCCTCTTTAGCATCGTCAAGCCCGGGAAGGAGGCAAAATATCTCCACGTGCGCTGTGCCGACGACTACCACGAATGCTATGCGCTGGAAGACCTTATCAAACCGAGAATCCTCTTCACCTACGAGATGAACGATCAGCCCCTTCCCGACGATCACGGGGGCCCCCTCCGCCTCATCGTTCCGGCAAAGTATGGCTACAAGAGCGCCAAGAGCATCGTGAGGCTCGACTTCGCCTCGACGAAAGAGACGGGCTACTGGATCAGATACGGCTATTCGGACGATGCCACCATCCAGCCGG
This sequence comes from uncultured Pseudomonadota bacterium, assembly GCA_964651435.1. Lineage (GTDB taxonomy): Bacteria > Desulfobacterota > Syntrophorhabdia > Syntrophorhabdales > CAYQXL01 > CAZYVU01. Next base: position 3,316 of record CAZYVU010000005.1, on the reverse strand, counting down.
GAACAGACCACGCTCTTGACCTCAAGACATACAAGCTGATCAGCAAGCCCGGCGAGCCGGACTATTAGCCCATTTTTCCTGTCGGTCCCTCCAGGAACTGCCGGGCGAGATCGATGGCCTGCTGCTTCTCCATAATATCCCCGGCGATCTGCCTCTCCCTCACCGTCCTAAGCGCCTCTCCGATGGCGGGACCTTCACGAAAACCGAGGGCGATAAGGTCGCGGCCCGTCACAAGGGGTGGTAACGGCTCCTTTCTCCACTCGTGAAAGGCCCGAAACACTTCGTCGCACCGCGACTTCACCTTGCGCGTAGAGGGGTTCTCACTGCCTGCGGAGCTTCCGTACATGTCGCAGAGGGTGTGAACGATGAGCAGGGGCGTACGCTCTTCCATCGCGTACACGAGCCGCCGCACCGCCTTCTCTGTCGAATCGTTTTGCGTAATCAGAAAAATTCTCATATGGCTTGCGATAAGGGACAGGATGGTCTTTATCTCCTGGGAGCTGAAGCGCAGCCGCTCCATCACCTCCGTGGCCAACGCCTGGGAACGCTTCTCGTGATGAAAGAAATGGACGGTCTTCTTTTTGCTGTCGTAAGAAAAGGTGTCGGCTTTGCCCAGATCGTGAAAGAGGAGGGCGTAGGCGACACATCGTATCTCTTCGGTGGTCAAGGCATATGACCGGGCATGTTCTGTCAGGTAGCGGAAACCGCCTATTGTATGGCCCAGGGCCTTGAGCTCGAATTCTTTCTCCCGATCCATTTCCATCAAGGCTCGTAGATCAGAAAAGAGCTCGAAGAGAAGTCCCGTCTCCTCAAGGAGTCTTAGCGTCTCATAAACCCGCGGGGATACAACGATGAGGTCAAGCTCATATTTGAGCCGTTCCGCGGCCGCCTGATGGATGAGCCCCCGCATCCGGCCTATGGCTTCGAGCAGTTCACCATCCATAGAAAAGCCCTTCAATGTGGCAAAATGCCGAAAGGCCTTGAGCATTCTCAGGGGGTCGTCCGACAGCACGTGGCTGCCGGGGGATCTGATGATTTTGCCGGCCAAGTCTCCGAGACCGCCCAAAGGATCGATCAGGCGGCGGCGACCGACATCATAGGCAATGGCGTTGATCGTAAAGTCCCGTCTTCTCAGGTCCTTCTCGATGGGTCCTGAAAAATAGGTACAGTCCACGACGATCCCGTCATCGCAGACCAACCTCTGGGTGTGAAGGGGCTTCTTACCAAGTGTAAAGGCGTTGGCCTTTAGGGTGGCCTCAACAACGCTTAGGTCTTCCTGCCTGGAGAGGGCAAAGTCGTAGTCTCTGGGTTTCTCCCCCAGCGCCAACTCCCGAATGGCACCGCCCACCAAATAGACATCTCCGACAAAAGGGGCCCCGTAAAACCGCTCAAGCTGACCCTCTCCTCTCAGGGCGCCCATAAGGCGGCCCGACAGGTCCGATTCCTGCTGCCCCGTGATTCAGAACCTTTCGGCGAAATCGACGAGTGCCCGGGAAACCCTCTTGAAGGCATCGGTCATATCCACATAGAGATAGGATGCCTCGGGAACGCAGACACCGGCGATAAGCCGTTCGTGGTGTATCATGGCGTAGTTATCGGCAAGCGTCATCATCTGTTCCATTCCTTCGCGGATGGCCTGCTTGAGATGAGGGTTTTTCGTCTGCACATAGTCCTTTGTGTTTCGAAGCTGGCCCTCCATGATCTTGAAGAGGTTGCGGAGCTCCCCAAAGGCCTTCTCGCTGATAAGAATACGCATCCTTACCTTTGTCAGCATCCTGAAGAGAAGCGCTTCGATGCCGAGAACAACGGTTTGGAAGGGCAGTACCAGATTGACGAACCGCTTCTCAGCGTCGTTTTTATCCGCCTTGGCAATGATTTGCTCGGCATTGGCCACCCTCGCCTTCATAGCCTCGCGGAACTGTTCTACGCTCTCCTTGAGCGGAGTCTCCTTTTCCGACAGAAAGGCTTTGGTTGCGCTCCAGAGAATTGTGAGCGTAGCATCAAATGCTTGATAAAATCGATCCACAAGTTCCTTTTCGTCCATCTCTCCTCCATTGATTTTTCAATCCCGGAATCCGTCTCTGTTATAACACAGATGTGCCGAGAAGTCAGCAGACAGGGGGGTTTCACTCACCTCAACGTATCGCCCCGTCGGCACAAAAAAATGGAAACAAAACGGTCAATACTATCCCGTCACGCGGGACACCGTATCGTGCTCCCTGACGTGCTCCTTGACCCTGATCCCCACCTCTGCCCCAGCCTTGACCGCCTCCACGCTCGCGTGCTCAACCTGCATGGAGTCGACGGCCTGCGTGAAGTCGGTCGTATGTCCCTTAAGGTGAATCGTGTCACCTACCTTCAGCTCTCCCTGCGTAATCCTGATCGCGGCAACGCCGATTTTTGAGAAATACTTGACAACCTTTCCGACAACGACCTCTTCCATACCAGCCTCCTTTCGTGGTGGCCTCCGCGAGCCACGGGGGCGCCTAGCCGGGCGCCTATTGTAGGTACTCCTCCACCAAGCCGCGCAGTTCGGCGACTTTTTCCCGTATCGCTTCAAGGTGTTCCATACCGGCAATAAGAGAATCGATGAGCGCCCCGTTTCTCGCCTGCCGGCCAAGCTGAAGGTTAAGCGCCTCTACATCTCTCAAGAAGTCTTCCACCTCGCCTTTGGACAAACGCGCATCTGCCTTAACCGCTTCGACCATGTTCACAATCAGTTCATAGATGCGGGGTCCAAGCAGCAGTTTTTGATGGTCTGCGGTCCCATCCCCCTTTTTGGCCGCACGCGTCCTCACGAATGCATCCGGGTCTTTCTTGTACTCGGCGATGACGCCCGTGCTGCCGCCCTTGTCCACATGGAGCAGTCCTGCGTCCGTAATCATGGCGCTCGCTTCCCCAAAGGAGCCAACGCTTGGTACGGCCAAGCCCTCTCCCTCCAAAAGCAGGAGCGCCGCGATCAATTCGTCAAAATTTTCCATCTCGATCTGAGCTGCAAAATGATTGATGCTGAAAAAGAAGTAGCTATGGCCCGCCTCTTCGGCACATTCGGCTAAGTAAACCAAAATCAGCTCGGCCAGCTCTCTTTTGTCCATAGCCATACCCCCAAAGGACATGATATGCGTAAACAACGGGATTTTAGCACATCTTTGGTAATGTTGACCAGATTTTCCCTATCTTAGGCATAAGGAGAGCGGACGTCCTTTTCACGCCTATCCAAGAAGACAAGATCAGGCTTCTTGAGGAAAACGATGGTGTCGGCCGGCACCGATTCTGTGATCCACACATTGCCGCCTATGACGGATCGCGCCCCGAT
>CAZYVU010000004.1:41198-114054 GCA_964651435.1 uncultured Pseudomonadota bacterium | reverse complement strand
TCCACGATCACAGACAGCATGCCATATGCTCGATTGGCAGGTAATATGGGTCAAGTTATCCCTCAAGCACTGACTTTCAATCATTTGACTCCAAATACGTTCTCGACAAAAAAAGAAGTGTAGTTTCTTGATAATCTCAAGTTAGAGTCAGGTTTATAAGGCGGCTAATCGAATGATTACTAAATGTTATATGGTGCCGAAGGCGGGATTTGAACCCGCACGGGGAGTGCCCGCCACCCCCTCAAGATGGTGTGTCTACCAATTCCACCACTTCGGCATTAGTTGCCTGTCTTTTCCGGAGCCGGTGCTGGAGCCGCCGGTGCCTGTTGCTCGACCGGTACCGGAGCAACCACCCGGGTCGCTTCTTTGTGACTGTACATATATGCCAGAAAGAAACTTGTTATCATGAATACGGCGACGGCGCCCGTAGTCAGTTTCGTCATAAAGGTAGACGAGCCCGAACTGCCGAACAGGGTCTGGCTCGACCCTCCGCCGAAGGCTGCCCCGATCTCGCTGCCCCTTCCGTGCTGGAGGAGGACGATGAGTATGAGGCCGATACTGATGATGAGATGGATAATTGCAATTGCCGTAATCATGCACGTCTCTCCGCTAACCTTCTTATTATACCAACAAATGATTCCGCTTTCAAGGATGCTCCGCCGACGAGCGCTCCGTCTACGTCGGCCATTCCTCCCAGCTCAACGATATTGTCCGGTGTGACGCTGCCCCCGTAGAGAATCTGTGTTGCGTCGGCGGCGGCCCCGTAAAGACCTGCAAGCTCTTTCCGGATAAAGGCGTGTACCTCCTGGGCTTGGTCCGCCGTTGCGTTCTTTCCCGTGCCGATGGCCCACACGGGCTCGTATGCCACGATGATATTGTCAAGGGCCGGGATGCCGGCCAGCCCCTTCTTAACCTGGATGCCGACGACGAACTGCGTGATGCCCCTCGTGCGCTCTTCGTCCGTTTCTCCCACGCACATGATGACCTTGAGGCCCTTCTCCAGGGCCTTTTTCACTTTCAGGTTCACGCCGTCATCGGTTTCGTGAAAGTATTTTCTGCGCTCAGAGTGGCCGATAATGACGTATGTGCATCCGACGTCTATGAGCATGTCCGGTGACACCTCGCCCGTGTAGGCGCCTTTCTCCTCAAAGAAAAGGTTTTGTGCCGCCAGCTTGACCTGCGACTCCTTGATGACTTCATGAACGCTCTTGAGGGCCGTAACGGGAGGGGCCACAATAATGGTGCCGCCCGCAACGCCTTTCGTCTCGTCCCTTACCTTTTCGGCGAGGGTGCAAGACTCGGCGATGGAGTTGTTCATTTTCCAGTTGCCCGCGACGATCCACTCTCTCATGATGCCTCCGCGGCCTTCTCGAGGGCCTCTACCGCAGGCATGGTCTTGCCCTCCAGAAGCTCCAGGAAGGCGCCGCCACCCGTCGAAATGTAGGAGATCTTCTGACTCTCTCCGGCCCGGTGCACCGCAACATCGGTATCGCCGCCGCCGAGAATGGTGAGGGCATGGGAATTGGCGACATAGGTGACCATGGCGAAGGTGCCCCTGCTGAATGGGTCGAGCTCGAACATGCCCATCGGACCGTTCCAGACGATGGTCCTGGCGTTCTGGATTGCCGCTGCGAAGAGGCTTGTGGTGGCAGGGCCGATGTCAAGCCCCATCCATTCTTTCGGGATCTCCTGAACGGTGACGACCTTTGTCTCCGCATCGGCTGCCGCCGTCTGGGCCACCACGCAATCCACGGGGAGATAGAATTTAACCCCGTTGGTCTTTGCCTTTTCCATAATATTTCGTGCCAGGTCGAGCATGTTTTCTTCACAGAGAGACGTACCCGTATCGTACCCCAATGCCCTCAGGAACGTGAAAGCCATGCCTCCGCCGACGATGAGTTTGTCCACCTTTTCGGCCAGGGACTCAAGGACGCCGATCTTGTCGGAGACCTTGGCGCCGCCGATGATTGCCACCAGCGGGCGCACGGGATTGAGCATCGCCTTGGCGAAGTATTCAAGCTCGTTTCTCAGCAGAAAGCCGCCGGCACAAACCTTTACATAATCCGTAATGGCATAGTTTGAAGCTGCCTTGCGGTGGGAGACGGCAAAGGCGTCGTCTACGTAAACGTCGCACAGTTTGGCCAGGTCCTTTGCAAGCTCGGGGTCGTTTTTCTCTTCGCCGATGTAGAATCGGAGGTTCTCAAGAAGGAGAATATCGCCCTCCTTCATCTTTGCCACCGCCTGCTCGGCCTCGGGACCGATGCAGTCGCCGACAAACTGCACCTCTCTCTGCAGCAGTGCCGAGAGCCTTGCCGCGCAGACCTTGAGAGAGAGGGCATCCGACTTTTTCCCTTTAGGCCGCCCCATGTGGGACCCGATGATAACCTTGGCCCCCGCCTCAAGCAGGTAGCCGATGGTGGGCAGGTGGGCCCGGATGCGGGTGTCGTCGGTAATATTTCCCTGCCCGTCGACGGGCACGTTGAAATCTACACGGAGAAAAACCCTTTTGCCTGTAACATCTATTTCGTTAACGTATTTCATTTCTTGCTCCTGTCCGCTATAGTCGGCGCTCTAATGCCTCCGGTTACCTCATAACAAAGGAGAGCAGGTCGAGCATCCTGCACGAGAAGCCCCATTCGTTGTCGTACCAGGAAAGTATCTTTGCCATGGTGCCCCCGATGACGCTGGTGTTGGGGGCGTCGACGATGGAGGAGTGGGGGTTGCCCCTGAAATCCATGGAGACGAGCTCTTCGTCGGATACGAAGAGAATGCCGTTCATGGGTCCTGCGGCGTATTCTCTGAACTTGCTGTTCAGCTCGTCTTTTGACGTGGGCTTGGACAGCCGTACGACGAGGTCGACAAGGGATACATCGGGCGTCGGAACGCGGATGGCGAGCCCGTCGAGCTTGCCCTTCAGCGCCGGGATGACCTCTGCGATGGCCTTGGCCGCCCCTGTTGTTGTGGGGATCATGGAGAGGCCGGCAGCGCGGGCCCTCCGGAGGTCCTTGTGGGGTTCGTCGAGGACCACCTGGTCGTTGGTGTAGGCATGAGTCGTCGTCATGAGGCCGTGCTCCACGCCGAACTCCGACTGAAGGATCTTGGCTATGGGGGCAAGGCAGTTCGTCGTGCAGGAGCCCATGGAGATGACGTGATGCTGCGTGCCGTCATAGACCTCCTGGTTGACCCCGAGAACGAAGGTCACATCGGGGTTCTTTGCAGGGGCAGAGATGATGACCTTCTTGGCACCAGCCTTCAGGTGCTTTTCGGCGCCCGCCCGATCCGTAAACTTACCTGTGCTTTCGAGGACCACGTCGATTCCGAGGTCCTTCCAGGGAAGGGTTTCGGGGTCTTTCACGGAAAAGGCCTTGACCTCTTTTCCTCCGATGATTATGGCATCGCTCTTGGCTTCAACGGAAGCGGGCAGGATGCCGTGAACGGAGTCATACTTCAACAGATGGCCAAGCGTCTTGGGGTCTGCAATATCGTTTACGGCTACAAACTCTACATCTTTGCTTCCCAAACCAGCTCTGACAACGAGCCTTCCGATTCTGCCGAATCCATTCACCGCTACTCTGACAGGCATGGACACCTCCCTCTTTTTTTGGATGTTAATACTAAACAAAACTCACGAGAGTTGTCAATGAATTTAGGCGGTTTCCCTTCGCATCAGGGTCCTGGCACCCCTGACGATGTAATGAACACCCGAGGCGATGGTGAAAAAAACGGTGGGATAAAAGAAGATGGGGCTGTAGGCCCTTGATTCGTCCCAAAGCAGGTACATGACCGTAAACATCTGTAGCCCGTTGTTGATTTTGCCCCACATGCTGGGCAGCGGCTTTCCCTGGAGGCGCAGCCAATACATGACGAGGAAGCCGACGAGGAGAACAAGATCGCGAATGAAGACGGCCGCAAAGAGCCAGAAGGGAACGATGCCCTTGACGGTGAGTATGATAAAGGCAGACAGAAGCATGGTCTTGTCTGCGAGAGGGTCGAGAAAGGCGCCGAGCCGTGTCTTGGACCCCATGGTCCGCGCGATGAGCCCGTCGAGAAGGTCCGTAAAGGCCTGCAGCGCAAAGAGGGCAAGGGCCACGTGAAAACGGTCTGCGTCGACGGCAAGAATGAAGAATACGGTGATTACGAGGCGGAGGAGGGATAGGGCGTTGGGGACGTTCATTCCGTGTAAAGGTTCCTAAAGCTCGTGCATTTGTCTATGAAGGCCACTTCCACTTTTCCCGTTGGCCCGTTCCGCTGCTTCTCGATAAGGATTTCGGCGATTCCTTTGTTTTCCGCCCTGTCCTTATTATAGACCTCATCGCGATAGATGAACATGATAAGGTCCGCGTCCTGCTCGATGGCCCCCGATTCGCGCAGGTCTGAAAGGCGGGGCCGCCTGTCATCCCTGTCCTCCACCCGCCGGTTAAGCTGCGAAATGGCGATGACGGGGACGTGAATCTCCTTGGCAAGCGCCTTAAGGAACCGGGATATCTCCGATATCTCCTGTTCCCGGCGTTCTATCGATGTCCTGCCCCGCATGAGCTGCAGGTAGTCGACGATGATGAGGCCGAGGCCGTGTTCCTTTTTGAGCCGCCGGGCCCGGGCCCGAAGCTCGAGGATAGAGAGCGACGGCGAATCGTCAATGAAGATGGCCGCATCCTTGAGCCGGTTCGCCGCCTTGAACAGTATGGGAAGCTCCGAGGCCGACAGAGTCCCCGTTCTCAGCTTGGTGTGCTCGATCTCCGATTCGGAGCTGAGCAACCGTGTGACCAGCTGTTCCTTCGACATTTCCAGCGAAAAAATGCCGACAGGAATGATAGCTTCGTTGTTTCTGCCCACGTTTTGGGCGATATTGAGGCAAAAGGCGGTCTTGCCCATGCTCGGCCTGCCGGCGACGATGATGAGGTCCGACGGCTGCAGGCCGCTTGTCATGCGGTCGATGTCCGTGAAGCCCGTTGATACGCCCGTAACGGACTGCTTTTTCTCGAAAAGCCGCTTGATCGTCTGCACATTTTCGAGGACGATGTCCTTCATGGCGTAAAAGGAGGGCTTGAGCTTGTTCTCCGAGACCTCGAAGATCAGCTTTTCCGACTCATCGATGTAGCTGTCGACGTTGAGCTCAGCCTCCTGTCCCATCTCGATGATCTGGGTGGCCGCATTCATGAGGTATCTCATGAGGGACTTTTCCCGGACCATCTTGGCGTATTGGATGATGTTCGCCGAGCTGGGCATGAGATCCACGAGCGTATTCAGGTACGTGAGGCCGCCTATGCGGTCCAGCATGCCCCTGTCGCGCGCCAAGGAGCTTACGGTAAGGATGTCCGCCGCCTCGCCGCGCTCGTACAGGTCGAGCATAAAGCCATAGATCTTCCCATGCCCCTCCCTGTAGAAATCTTCGGGAGACACAACATCAACAACCTTGTTCATCGCCTCCGGGTCTACGAGAAGACCGCCGAGAAGGGCCTGCTCCGCCTCTATGTTCTGAGGGGGCACCCGCCCTACGACCTCCTGCGGCTTCCGGGAAGTCTTGGCCATTACTCTTTTTCGACTTCTATTTTGACGGTGGCGTGGACACCTTCGTCGAGGTGAACGTCGACGGTGTAAGCACCCGTCATTTTGATGGGCTCATCAATGCGGACAAGCCGCTTGTCGATAGATACGGAGAGGGAGGCTTCGATGGCCTCGGCCACATCCTTATGGGTGACGGAGCCGAAGAGCCTGCCGTCGGCGCCGACCTTTTTCTTGATCGTCACGGTCTCCTGCTCGAGCCTCACCTTGATCTCGCCGGCAGCCTTCAGGTGGCGCTCCTTCTTTTTCTGGAGCTCTTCTATGATGCGATCGAAGCGTTTCAGGTTCCCGTGACTGGCGTCTATGGCAACCCCTCGGGGAAGCAGGAAATTCCGCCCGTACCCGTCCTTCACCTCAAGCGTCTGACCCTTTTTCCCCGTTCCGGGAACATCCTCTAACAATATGACCTTCATGTGGTGCTCCCCTTCATCGTGATAGTGTGGTGAACGGAAGAAAGGCGATGTGCCGCGCCATCTTTATGTGCTCCTTCAATTTGCGCTGATGGTTGGCACAGGTGCCCGTCATTCTTCTCGGCATGATCTTACCGCGCTCGGTGATAAAGTTTTTCAGCAGCTTCGGGTCCTTGTAGTCGATATCAAGGTTCCGGTCCTGACAAAAGCGACAGACCCGTCGGCGCACGTATACCCTCTTCTTGTGCATGTCCGGTGATCTTGTTGGTCTTCTTGGTCCTGGCATTTATTCCTCCATCCAAACAATGTTATGGGCCTTTACGCGAAAGGCGGCTTTTGACTTCTCCGGGGATTTCATCAGTTCGCCCACTGCCATGACCGAACTCCCTTCCCCTCTTTCTATTGTACTGGAACCCGATGGATCCTTGAAGACGACCTCGATCATAAAACGGCCGTCGTCAACCAGCAGGGGGAAGGTGATGATGCGTTCCCCCCTTGGGGTGTAAAAGACCTGCGGGGCCTTCTTCGTCCTACCGGAAAGGAAAATCCGGTTCACGAATATTCGCCTTCGAGCTCGTCGAAGACTACATGTTCGGGCGGCTTGGCCGGGACCTTCTTCTCCTCATCGACGGCGACAAACATGTGTCTGAGAACGAGGTCTATCGTTTTGTAGAAACGGCCAAAAGACGACACTTTTCCTTTCTCCATGTCAAGGAGGAGGAAGAAATAATGACCCTTTTCCTTTTTCTTGATAGGATAGGCCAGCTCCCGGATGCCCCAGTCGTCCAGGCTTATAAGTGTTGATTTCAAGCGCTCAACGTTGCCTGTAACGCGTTTCAGAAATTCCTCTTCCTCTTCTTTCGTACAATCAGGGTTTATAATAATTATGTTTTCGTACCGCGCCACTTCATTCTCCTTTCACGATGTCTGCAACTGATCCCTTGGTAACCTTGATCCTCACCCCTTCGGCAATCTGCAGCGTAACCGAGTTGTCGGTAATGCCGGTTATTTTACCATACATTCCCCCGGCAGTGACAACCTCATCTCCCTTCTTCAAGTTTTCAATGAACTGCTTGTGCTGTTTCGCCTTTTTCTGCTGAGGCCTGATAAGCAAAAAATAGAAGACTACGAAGAGCAGAACGAGGGGAAGAAGGCCCATCCATTGACTCGACCCACCCTGGCCCTGACCTGCCTGACTACCCATTGCATACGCGATATTCATCCTGTGATTCACCTCCCTTCCATTTTTCCATAAACGTACTGTAAAACTCGCCAAACCTGCTCTCCCTGATGGCGGCCCGAAGGTCTCTCATCATGTGGGCATAAAAGGCAAGGTTGTGGATTGTGTTGAGGTAGAAGCTTGAAAGCTCGTGCGATACGGTCAGGTGCCTCAGATAGGCCCGGGAAAAGGTCCTGCACGTGTAGCACCCGCAGGTGCCATCGATGGGATTCTCGTCCCTTGTGTACTTGGCGTTCTTTATGTTGATCTTTCCGTAGGACGTGAACAGGCCTCCGTTTCTCGCCACGCGCGTCGGAATGATGCAGTCGAACATGTCGATGCCCCGCCGCACACCTTCCACGACGTCGTCGGGAAAGCCGACGCCCATGAGGTACCGGGGCTTGTCTTTCGGGAGAAACGCCATGACCGTATCTACCATGTCCCACATGAGGCTCTTCGGTTCTCCCACGCTCAGTCCGCCTAAGGCATAGCCATCAAAGTCCATTTCAATCAGCTCCGACGCAGATTGTACCCTCAAGTCCTCATAAAATCCACCCTGAATTATGCCGAAGAGGTGTTGGTTCCCCGGCTTTGCCGCATCCTTGCACCGTCGTGCCCAACGGGAGGTCAGCGCTGCCGACCGGCTTGTGTACTCGTGCGAGGCCGGATAGGGCACGCATTCATCGAGACACATGCAAACGTCGGCGCCGATGTTTACCTGAATTTCGACGATCCGCTCCGGTGACAGAAAATGGCGCGAGCCGTCGATGTGCGACTGAAACGCCACCCCTTCTTCCTCGATTTTCCTCAGGACATCGAGGCTGAATATCTGATAGCCGCCGCTGTCGGTGAGCATTGCACCGTCCCAGCCTGCAAACCGGTGGAGGCCGCCCATGGCCCGAATGAGCTCGTCTCCCGGCCTCAGGTAGAGATGGTAGGCGTTTGCCAGGATCATGGCAATGCCGAGCTCCTTGAGGTCCTTATGCGCCATGGCCTTGACGGTGCCCTGGGTCCCCACGGGCATAAAGACCGGCGTCTCCACCGTGCCGTGGCCCGTTATGAGGCGTCCCCGGCGTGCCTCACCGTCCGTCGTAGCGATCTCGATGGCCTTCATAGAATGAGCATCCCGTCGCCGTAGCTGTAAAAGCGGTAGCCTTTCTCCACAGCCTCCCGGTAGGCTGTCAGGAGCGCCTCGTGCCCGGCAAAGGCGGCTGCCAGGAGCAGGGGTGTCGACCGGGGAAGGTGAAAATTGGTTATGAGGGCATCAACCATGGTGAAGCGGTAGCCGGGGTAGATGAAGAGCCCCGTCTCTCCTGCAAAGGGGCTGGAGCCGTTGCCCGAACCCAACGTTTCGAGGGTGCGAACGGCGCTGGTGCCGCAGGCCACAATCCTCCTTCCCTCGCTTTTTGCCCGGAGAATCTGATGCTTCGCCTCGGCAGAAACGGAAAAGCGCTCGGCGTGCATGCGATGCTCCACCACATCCTCGGACTTAACGAGGAAGAATGTTCCGACGCCGATGTGCAGCGTAATCTTCACAATCTCGACGCCCTTACGGGTAAGGAGGTCCAGCAGTTCACCGGTGAAGTGAAAGCCCGCCGTCGGGGCTGCAATGGAGCCCTCCACGCGCGCGTAGACCGTCTGGTAGCGCTCGAAATCCGAGCTATCTTCCAATAAATTATCGCCGCGGGGAACCCTTTTGATGTAGGGAGGAAGGGGCATAGCGCCTTCCCGTCCCATTACCGATTCCCCATCTGTGCCGTCGGCAAAGACGATTGTCCAAAAATCGGGGCCGGGGAAAAGCGTTGCCTTGCCCGTGGCGAACGTGACCTCTGTGCTCTCCTGCCGTCGGCTTATGCCCTTTACAAGGCAAAGCCAGCGGCCTGGTCCCCTTTGCTCGACGAGGAGGACCTCTGCGGAGCCGCCCGTCGCTTTCCTGCCGAAAAGCCGTGCGGGCAGCACCTTGCTTTCGTTAAGAACGAGGACGTCCCCGGCGCTGAGGTAGGAGGCCACGTCGTGGAATGCCCTGTGCTCCCTTATCCCTGACTGTCTGTGCAGGACGAGCAATCGCGACGACGCCCGCTCTCCTGCCGGATGCTGGGCTATCAGTTCCTTGGGTAGATCATAGTCGAAATCGGCTGTCTTCATGGCGCAAAGTCTAATGTTATAGCAGATTGTCAAAGTATAATCAAATTAAATAGTTGTAAAGCCGCTGCCGGTGGGCTTACGCGGCAGGGCGGGCGGTTGCCCCATCCCTTTTGCTTGAAAAAGCGGTTGCACTCTGCCACTTTTTAAGTATTTGACACTTCTCAAGAATTCTGAAGACAGGCGTTGCCTGTATGTCCGGTTAGCTGGTAGAATTGCTCCGTGAGCGACGGTGACCTGAAAGGCAGTTTGGGCGCCTCAAAAAGTGCCGGCGAGGAGCCCCTGACCGTGCGGGCTGTGCGCGGCGGGCTTTGGGTGGCGTCGGGCTCTTACGTCAATCTCATCGTCGGCTTTGCTGCGAACATCTTCCTGACCCGCATGCTGGGACCGGAGGTCTTCGGTATCTTTGCCCTGGGCCTTGTTATCGCATCTTTTCTCGAATTGCGCTCCAAGTTCGGCATCGCGCAGGCCTTTGGCCAGAGGACGGAGGACGATGGAGACCTCGTGGGCACCTATTTCTGGATGGAGGTCGGTTCGGCGGTGGGAGGCCTGGCTGTTATGCTCATAGCCCTGCCGATCCTCACCGCCATCGGGTACGGGCGGGATGTACTCCAGGTGGCAGTGGTGCTTTCGGCGGTCAACATCCTGACGGCGGGATCGGCGACGGCATCGACGCTTCTCGACAAGAGCTTTAAGGCCCGCAGGATCAGCATCATCACAAACGTGGCCTTTGTGTTCTCCTACATGCCGGCCCTTTGGCTGGCATATCTGGGTAAGGGCTACTGGAGCCTGCTGAGCCAGTCCGTTTCTTACGCGCTGCTTCTTTCTGCGGGGCTTTGGTGGGGGGTTAAGCGCGACCTGCCGGAGGTGCTCCGGCGGCCCTGGAGGTTTCGTTTTGTCGTTGGACGACAGTTCTTGAAGTTCGGCATGGCCGTCGGGCTTGCCTATACGGCCAGCCTTTTCCTGACGCAGTTTGACAGTTTTCTCGTGGGCACCTTCGTCGGCATGGGGGCCCTCGGCTTCTATGACAGGGCATTGAGGCTGGCCATATGGCCCACGGCGATTCTCCTTGGTGTCATAGGAAGAACGGCCTTCTACACCTACGTTCACCTCCAGCATGATCCGGAAAGGCTGTCGAAGGCCTTCGCCATGACCTCATGGCTCATTACGCTCGTTACGCTGCCGCTGAGCCTGGCGCTGTTTATCTCGGGGCCCGACCTCATTATCTGGCTTTACGGGGATGAGTGGCTTCCCAGCGCCCTTTTCCTAAGGCTCCTCATTGTGTATGCTTTCCTGCGGCCTTTTTTGGAAAATGCCGGTGCGCTGTTGACGGCCGTAGGGCGGCCCAAGGCGTTTGCCAAGTCGGTTATGACGGAGTGCGCCGTCCTGGTTGTTGGAGGTCTCATCCTCAGTCTCACGTTTGGAGCCGTCGGGACCTGCATAGCCGTTGGCATCGCGGTCCTGGCGGGTGCCATCCTAAGAATCAGGTGTGCCAAGGGGAGCATCGCCGTACGCTACCGGGACATCTTTGCCCGTCCCGTCATCACCTTCGGCGTCGTGACCCTCGGCTATCTCGGTTTCCACGGCTATCTCAGCAGGCTGGGATGGTCGACGCCCATAAACGTTGTCGTCAAGGTGCTCTATGCCTTCCTGGGATGTTTTGCCTGCCTGTGCCTCAGTCAACCCAGAACCACCTTGGAGAGGGCGAGGTACACCCGTGACATTATCCTTCGAAGGGGTGTAAACGGCTCATGAACGGAGACACGGCACGGCCTTTTGTTTTCGTTGTTGTGCTCAACTGGAACAGCCCTGCACTAACCTCGCAGTGCCTCGCTTCGCTGAGGAAGGCAACCTATCCGAACGTGCAGATCGTCGTCGTCGATAACGGGTCCGTTGACGGCAGCATCGACGACCTGGGCAGGGCCTTTCCGGAGGCGGCCTTCATTCGAAATGAGACGAACCGGGGTTTCTGCGGCGCCAACAATCAGGGCATCAGGTTTTCCCTGGAGAAGGGGGCGGACTACGTCCTGCTTCTGAACAACGACACCATTGTCGACCCCCTTTTCCTTGACCCTCTGGTGGAGGCCCTGGAGGCGGATCCGAGGTTCGGGGCGGCCTGTCCCAAGATTTACTTTGAGGTCAAGCCGACGGTCATCTGGTCGACGGGCGTAAACATCCATCTGGGAAAATGGCGCCGGTTTTTCCGGGGGGGCAGGGGCGGCAACATGGCGTCACTGGTTTTCGAAATGAGGGGCTACGGCATGGAAGACTGTGGGCAATTTGCGAAGCAGGAGCGGGTCTCGGCTGCCACGGGCTGCGCCCTCCTCATGAGGAGGGCCGCCCTGGAAAAGGTGGGATTGCTCGACGAAAGGTTCTTTCTTATTCATGAGGATTCGGACTGGTGCATGAGGGCAGCCGACAGCGGATACGGCGTTGTGTTCGTCCCCCAATCGCTGGTTTGGCACAAGGTGAGCGCATCCATAGTTCCCAAATCGCCCCTTTCGGTCTACTATACGACCCGGAATACCCTGCTCATCATCAGGAAGTACGCCGACCCCCTGGCGAAGACGGTTTTCTACGCGTTGGCGGCGGGCGTTGTCCTCAGAGACGGCCTGCGCTATCTCGTCGGCGGCAGGCATGCCGAGCTGAGCCTGTTCAAGATTCAGGGTGTCGTCGATTTTCTCCGGAGCCGCTACGGGTTTCGCCCCAACCTTCCCAACGAGACGTCAAGCGGCGGCCCGGGCGCACCGGGAGGGGCGGGCGACAGCGCCCCGGGGTGCCGCGGAGGGGTTTGAATGAGGGTTGCCGTCGACACCCAATCTACGCTGGGCGCCATGACCGGGATAGGCCGGTACACGAGCGAGCTCGTCGGGGCGCTCAAGGCCGCCGGGACGTACGACATAGCGGAGCTGAACTGCGGCAGGCCCCGGTCTATGAGGCTCGACGAGCGGTTGGCGTGGCAGCAGATGGGGCTCCCGGCGCGCGCCAGGCGAGTATCCGCCCACCTGCTGCACGTGACGGGCTTCGATGCGCCCCTTTGGAAGCCGTGCCCCGTCGTGTTGACCGTTCACGACCTCATCGGCATGATCTTCCCCGAAAATCTCCCGCCGGCCTCCCGATGGTATTGGTCCAAGTGGCTTCCCTACGCAACACGGTTTTCGGACCACGTCATTGCCGTTTCCGACCACACGAAGAAGGACCTGATGCGTCTCCTGGGGCTCGATGCATCACAGATTACGGTGATCCATGCGGCCGTTGGGGAGCACTACAGTCCGCGGAGCGCCGGCGAGGCAGAGGGTGTACGCAGGAAGTACGGCCTGCCGGACCGGTTCATTCTCTTCGTGGGCACCATCGAGCCGCGCAAGGGGGTGGATACGCTGCTCGCAGCCATGCGGCTCATCCTGAAGGCAAGAACGGATGTGGCCGTGGTCATGGCCGGCAAGGTGGGTTGGAGGGTTACACCCCTTGTGGAGGAGGCCGGCTCCGTTGGCCTTTCGGGGCACGTTCGCCTTCTGGGCCATGTTGCGGAAGAGGACATGCCCTCCCTCTACAGCGCCTCAGAACTGCTCGTTCTTCCATCGCGGTACGAAGGCTTCGGCCTTCCCCTCGTGGAGGCCTTCGCCTGCGGCACGCCGGTAGTCTGCTCCAACATTTCAAGTATGCCCGAGGTGGCCGGGGGTGCGGCGGTCCTCGTTCCACCAGACCACCCCAAGGCCCTGGCGGAGGCGCTCCTTGCTGTTGTTGATGGTGCGGATAAGAAGCGGGAGCTGAGGGAGAAAGGATTGCGACGGGCCGCTTCTTTTTCATGGAAGAAGGCCGCAGAAGAGACGATCGAGGTGTACGGGCGCGTGCTGGGACGGCGGAAGGCATGCCGATGAACAAAGGGGGCCTTCGCGTTACCGTCGATGCGACGCCCGCCGCCCAGGGTCACGCCGGCATTGGAAGGTACGTCGATGAACTGCTGCAGGGCTTTAAGGCCATAGGGCGGTCCGGACAGGTGGCCGCCTTTTCTGTGGCAGAGGGCGACGAAGGGCTGAAAGGAGGACTTTCGGGGCTCAAGGGCCGTCGGCTCCGCCTGGGCAACAAGCCCTGGAGGCTTTTCGTTCTTACTACGCACATGCTCCGGATATCGACGGGCCGCCTCTGCAGCCTGTCGTCCCACATTTTTCACGCCACGGACCACCTCCTGCCCTATCGTGCGGCGGCGGGCAAGGTGTTTACCCTCCACGACATGACCGTCACCCTCTTCCCCGATATGCACCGCCCCTTGAACCGGTGGTTCTCCCGTGCCATGGTCCCGGCCTTCATGCGTTGTGCCGATGCCGTCATCGCCGTTTCCGAGTCGACGAAGCGCGACGCCGTACGCATTGCATCCGTCCCGGCCGGCAAGATCGCCGTTATCCCTCATGGTGTCAACAGGCGCTTTCGCCCCCGGGCGGCCGGGGGGGACCGGGACCAAGCGGTCCGTGACCGGTACGGCTTGTCCGGCCCCTTTCTCCTTGCGGTAGGGACCATCGAGCCACGAAAGAATCTCGCCATGCTCCTCGATGTGCTGAAGGCTGTAGACAACGGAGGCGAGGACCTTAAGCTGGTGGTGGCAGGTAGGAAAGGGTGGCTCTCGGGGCCGTTCTTTGACCGGTTGCGCGACACGGGCATGGAGGACCGGGTCGTTCTCACGGGACCTCTCGCCGATGAAGCGTTGGCATCACTCTATGGCGCTGCCCGCATGTTTCTTTTTCCTTCACTTTACGAAGGCTTCGGCCTGCCGGTCCTCGAGGCCATGGCATGCGGTACGCCGGTGCTCTGCAGCAACGGGTCCAGCCTCCCGGAGGTGGCAGGCGACGCCGCCATCCTCCTGCCGCCCCTGGACACATGGGCATGGGTTGAGGCGATCAGGGGGCTCCTCTCGAACGCGGAGCTGCAGCGGAACCTTATAGCGAAAGGGATTGACCGGGCGAAGGGCTTTACCTGGGAGAAGACGGCCGAGCGGACATGGGATGTCTATGAGAGGGTCTATGAACGTTGTTGTTGACGCGAGGACGGCCCACAAGGGTTTCCCGGGCATCGGCAGGTACGTTGCCGGCCTGCTTTGGGGGTTCAAGCAGCTTGCCGGTACTCCTCCGATACATGTCATAACGGCCCTGGGGGTCGACGAACCCTACAGCCTGCCCGATTTCCCGGCGCTACCATGCCCTCGCACGCCCTTCTCCGTGGCCCAGCAGTGGTCCCTTCGCCCCGCCCTGTCCCGCCTGAAGCCCGTGATTTATCACAGCCCCTACTACCTCATGCCGTATCGACCGGGGGTGCCGACTGTTCTTACATGTCACGATGTCATTCCAGTCCTCTTTCCCCACTATTTCAGCAGGGGACAGCGCATCGTTTACGGCTTGACGACCCGTCTGGCGCTCAGGGCCGCTTCGAGGCTCATTGCTGTGTCGGGGCAGACAAAGGCCGACCTCATCGACCGCTTCAATGTAGAACCCACAACGGTTACCGTTGTCGAGGAGGCCTCGGCGTCAGATTTTTATCCGAGACCCCGGGGGGAGACGGAGGCCGTCGGCGCCCGGTACGGCTTGCCGGAACGGTATGTCCTCTCGGTAGGTACGAACAAGCCCCACAAGAACCTTGTGCGCCTTGTCGAAGCGTGGGCGCAAATCGAGAAGGCAGGCAGGCTACGGGACTTTGTTCTCGTGGTGGCCGGGCACTGGGACCACCGTTTTCCGGAGGCCAAGAGGAGGGCCGAGGAACTGCGTTGCCTGGGGTCGGTTCTCTTTCTGGGCAGCGTTGCCGAGGAACACCTCGCCGCGCTTTATTGCGGCGCCGTCCTTTTTGTCATGCCTTCCCTCTACGAAGGCTTCGGCCTGCCCGTCCTCGAGGCCATGGCATGCGGCACGCCGGTGCTGTGCAGCAACGCAGGAAGCCTCGTTGAGGTGGGCGGTACTGCCGTGAAATTTGTTGACGGCCACGATGTCGACATGATGGCGCGGGCAATGGAAACGCTTCTCAAGGACGCCGAGGAGAGAGATCGCCTGCGTCGGGAGGGCCTCCAACGGGCACGGGCGTTCTCGTGGAAAAGGGCGGCAGCGGAGACATTGTCGGTCTATTCGTCGGCCGTCCGCGCCCAGCGGTAACCTGCGCCAGGATAGCATTGGGCAGGTCGGCGCGACGACGGAGATTGTGGTATATTTGTGTTTATCATTTGAGGGAAGGCCGCAGAGTCGAGGAGGGAGCCTGGAGGACCGGACGAAGAGCATTGGAAAACTGATAGCCCTTGCCTTAGTGGCGGGCGCCATGCTGATCCACGTCGGTACGGCCTTGCTCAGGCTGAACACCTTTTTCCCCACGCCGAAGCTCCTTGATTTTGCCGGGTTTTATGTGGGCGCCTTTGCCCTGAGGGCGTCCGTTCCCGCATACCGCAACGTACCGGAATTTGTGACCATGCTTGAAAAAGAGCAGGGGCTCAGCGTCATCCCCGAGCTCTCCGGAAGCCCGCCCTTGGGCCTCGCGATCCTCAAGCCCTTGACGTTTCTCTCCTTTCCCCAGGCGTCTTGGGTCTGGCTTGCTATTCTCTCGGCCCTTGTTCTGACATGCACCTTTATGCTCCTCTCGATTGCGGGCGAAGAAAAGCGGCCCGCCAAGGTGTTGGGCGTTTTTCTGCTCATAATGACCTTTGGGCCCACGTTTCTCAATCTGACTCTGGGGCAGAACGCCATCTTCCTCCTTGTTGCGGTGCTGCTCATGGGGCGGGCGCTGAGATCGGGCGGGGCGGGCCGCGAGGTGTCGGCCCTTGCGTCGTGGCTCGTCGCCTTTTCAGCGAAAATATTTCCCCTTCTCTGGATTGCGCCGTTGCCTTTGCTCAGGCGGGGGAGGCTTTTTATCATCGCCGCCGCCGTTCTCCTGGGGACAAACCTGATCGTTCATGCCGCATACCCCGAGGCCAGTGGGGACCATTGGGGCCGTTTTTTTGTGCAGCGGTCATCATCTTTCGTCGGCTTCAAGGGTGTTGAAGATCAGTCACTCCTTGCGGCCGTAGACCGGCTTTCCCGCACCCAGCAATTTGACATACCGGGCCGGGCCGTCGATGTAATGCATACCATTCGGTGGTCTCCTCCCCATGATCTGCCCTTTTCCGCTGTTCTGGCCGTGGCCTTTGCCCTTTGCGCCGCCCTGGGGGTTGTCTATCTTTATGTGCTGCGCCGCCACGGCAAAGAGCATCCTGAGATCATGTTTTATCTTTTCATTCTTTTCTGTCTCATCCTTGTCCCGCACACGGACCGGTACAACCACGTCCTTGTGCTTCCCGGCCTTGCCTGGCTTTGGGCAAGGGCCGGAGGCTATCGGATGATGGTCTGTATAATCTATTTTCTTTTCGGACTTTCCCGGCTTAGCCACCTCTGGGCGATCGCTCTTCCTTTTCCTGTGGCCGCTGTTGCGGTAAGCAGCGGTCTGTGCGCCGTCATGGTCACCGGCGGCGCTATCGTGCGGGGCTTGTCGAAGGTGGAGGCCCAACGTTGAACATACTCCACGTTTATAAGGACTACTATCCCGTTCTCGGCGGCATGGAGAACCACATCAAGATGCTGGCAGAGGCCCAGGTAGGAAAGGGACACACCGTGACGGTCCTTGTTACGCACCCGACGGGAAAGACGCATGTCGAGGAAATGAACGGCGTGCGGGTAATCAAGGCGGGGAGAATCGCGACCGTCGCCTCGGCGCCCATCGCGCTCAGCCTTCCTCTCCTGCTGCGCAAGGAGAGGCCCGACGTCACCCATCTCCATTTCCCCTACCCCTTAGGAGAGGTGTCCCAGTTTTTGTTCGGCCGGTCGAAGCGGACCGTTCTCACGTATCACAGCGACGTGGTGCGTCAGAAGGCCATCCTGAGGCTCTACCGCCCCTTGCTCAGGAGGGTCCTGGGAGGCGTTGACAGGATAATAGCGACGAGCCACAACTATATTAACTCGTCTCCGTACCTGAGGCCGCTTCGGAGCAAGTGCACCGTCATTCCCTTGGGGATCGATCTCGACCCCTTTCTGGCCCCCGACCCGTCGGAGGTGAAGGCCTTTCGCAGCCGCTACGGATCCCCCCTCCTTCTTTTTGTCGGTAAACTGCGCTATTACAAGGGGCTTCACTATCTTCTGGAGGCAATGGCCGACGTGCCGGCACGCCTGCTTGTCGTCGGGAGCGGGCCTATGGAGGGCTACTGGAAGAAGCTGGCCAACTCCCTTCAGCTTGGGGATAAGGTGGCCTTCTGCGGCGAGGTGAGCGATGAAGACCTTCCGCCCCTTTACCACGCCTCGGACATCTTTGTCCTGCCTGCATCGGAGAGAAGCGAGGCATTCGGCCTTGTGCAGGTTGAAGCGATGGCCAGCGGCAAGCCGGTAGTTTCCACGGAGCTGGGGACGGGCACCTCGTTCGTCAACCTCCACGAGAAGACGGGCCTCGTTGTCCCCGCACGAGACCCTTCGGCCCTTAAGGGGGCGCTCATGAAACTTCTCGCCAATCCGCATCTGTGTGCGGCCATGGGCGCTGCGGCACGGGACCGTGCCCTCAGGGAATTCTCCCTTGAAACGATGGTGGAGAGGGTCGAAAGGCTTTACCGAGAAGTCTGTAATTCTTGATTTTTCAAGGCGGTCACAGTAAGCTAAGCGATCATGAAAGCGCTGGTAACAGGAGGGGCGGGCTATATAGGTTCGCACCTTGTAGACAGACTTTTGAAGGAAGGCTGGCACGTAACGGTTGTGGACAACCTGTTCACGGGCAGGATCGAAAACATCGATCACAACCTGTCGTCACGGCACTTTAGCTTCGTCAAAGGTGATGTTCGGGACCGGTCACTCATGGAGCGCCTCATCGAGGATTGCGATCTCGTCTGTCATCTCGCCGCCGTGGTCGGGGTGCGGCATGTCCTGGACAATCCGGTCCGCTCCATCCTCGACAATTCGCTGGGCACGGAGGTGGTCCTTACAACGAGCTACCGCTTCGGGCGCCGTGTGCTTTTTGCTTCAACGTCTGAAATTTATGGAAAGAATCCGAAGCTGCCCTTTGGCGAGGCCGACGACAGCGTCTTTGGATCGACGAAGGTCTTCCGGTGGTCTTACGGATTGGCCAAGGCCTTGGGAGAACATCTCTGTTTCGCCTATCACTCCGAGGGCCTACCCGTTTCTGTTGTCCGCTATGTCAATTCATATGGCCCGAGGCTGGACCCCCGGGGCTACGGCAGTGTCGTGGCTACCTTTATCAGTCAGGCCATGGCCGGGAAACCCCTCACGATTCACGGTAACGGTACGCAGACCCGCTGTTTCACCTATGTTGACGATACGGTCGATGGAAGCGTCATGGCTGCAACCCGTGACGAGGCCCTGGGCGATGTCTTCAATATCGGCAGCACGGTAAGCAGTTCCGTCCTGGACCTCGCCAGGATTATACTCCGGCTTACGGGGTCGTCATCGTCCACGGTTCTGGTCCCCTATGCGGAGGTTTACGGGGCTCAGTTTGAAGACATGACGAGGGAGCTCGATGCCAGCAAGGCGGAGAAGATCCTGGGTTTCCGCGCCAAGGTGTCGCTGCGGGAGGGCCTGGAACGGACCGTAGCATGGTTCAACGCAAGACGATAACGATCGGCCAGGAAGCGATGGCGCCTGCGGCCACACGGCTTGGCCTTTTTTTTGACGGCCTCATGGCTGCGGCGGTTTTGTTCGCTGTCACCCTCGTTCCCGGTTTCTTCAATATTTTCGCAGCCCAATCCTTTGAGCCCGACAAGGTGCTGTTGGTCCGTTCTCTTTCCCTTATTGGCCTGTTTGCCCTTGTGTGCAGAAATATTGAACGGGGAGGCTGGGTGCGCACCGGAGCGGGCGGGGTCTCGGGCTTTCTTGCGCAGCCGCTCGTTGCCCCTTTGCTGCTGCTGTGCGCCGTCAACGCCGTCAGCACCGCCTTTTCCGTCCTTCCGGAAACAAGCTTTTGGGGAGGCTACGAGCGCAGGCAGGGGCTATACTCCCTTCTATCCTATGCCATCATGTTTTTCGTCCTCACAGAGTCCCTTCAAGGTGAGCGGGGCATACGGAGGCTCGTCGACGCCATCATTCTCGCCGGCGTTCCTGTGGCGGCCTACGGGATTGTCCAGGCCTTCGGGGGCAGTGCGTCCGGGTCGGGCGCCCTGTCGCTGCGCGTTGCCTCCACCTTCGGAAACCCCATCTTTCTTTCGGCCTACCTTATCATGGTCTTCCCTTTGACCTTGGCGCGACTTATAGAGTCCTGTCTTAGTCTGTACCGGAGGCAAGACCGGGGGGTGCAAGGCCTTATTCCTGCGGCTTTTTACGCCCTCCTTGCTATGCTGCAGCTCTTTACCTTCGTCCTGACCCAAAGCCGCGGCCCCCTTTTCGGGTTCGTAGCGGGGCTTGGCGTTTTTATGCTTGGCGGCCTCCTTATGCTGGCCAAAGGGGACGGGGGGACCGTCCGGCTGACTGCGCAGGACGCGGGGAAGGCCCTGCTTTTTGCCGTTCTGAGCATGCCCGTTGGGGCCCTTCCGGCCTACATCTTCTTTCTTATACGAAAGAAGGGGTACCGTTGGCTCTGGCTAAGCCTTGTTTTTCAGGGACTTGCAGCAATGTTTCTGGTGGTCCTGCTCGTGGCCGGCGGGGGCGAGGCGGCAAAAAAAGGCATACCCTACGCAGGCCGCCTCGGCACACTCTTTGACCTTCAGTCGGACACCGTGAAGGTTCGTCTCCTGATCTGGGATGGGACCGTTCGTCTGGTCAAGAGCTCGCCCGTTCGCAGCGTCATCGGCCAGGGTCCCGACACGATGAAGTATGTCTGGGGCCGCTTCGGCTCCCCGGAACTGGCCTTCCTCGAATCCCGCGATGCCACGGCCGACAGGTCGCACAACGAGACCCTGGACACCCTGGTCAACTCCGGGCTCGCCGGGCTCGCCGCCTACCTTTGGTTCATTGTGGCTGTCTTCTATTACGGGCTCAGGTGGCTCGGCCTCCTTGTGCTCAAGCGGGACAAGATCATCTTTGCCGCCTGCGTTGCGGCAGGAGGCCTGGCAGGCTTTTTCCTACCCCGCCTCGTCGGCGCGACACCCAATCTGTCCTTCATCGGCCTGCCGCTCGGCCTTGTCGGGGGGCTCGTTGCCTCCATGGCCGTAACCGGCCTGGTCTCTACAGCCCCTGCCGGTGTGGGGCTCAAGACGGGCAAGCAGCTCCTCCTGCTGGCGTTACTTGCGGCCCTTGTGGCGCACTTCGTGGAAACCCACTCCGGTATCACCGTAGCCGCCACGCGACTCTTCCTCTTTCTCTTTGCGGGGCTTATGGTGCTCGTCGCCGGTCAGGGCGGCGAGGGTGCTGCCAAGCCATTGCAGGGCGGGACACCCGTTGCGGCCCAGGCATCCAGAGAGAAGAAGGGGCCGCCGCGCCAAGGTTTGCCGTCGGCAGGCTGGAAGGATACGGCCTTTTACAGCACCCTCATGATGGGCCTCCTCTTTTCCCTCGCCTTTCCGAACGTCATTAATCCGCAGGGAGAGGGCGACTCCCTTACCGTTCTCGGCCGTGCGTTCTCCCGCATCTATGTGGGAGAACTGGTCACGGACTCCTACGGCATCCTTATCGTCCTCGCCACGGCGTTGTCGGCCGGCGCCTTCTTCCTCCGCCAAGACCTCCGGGAAGGGGCCGGCAGCTCCACGTGGTACCTCAATGCACTTGTTTTCCTTGTGTCCTCCGCCGTTGTGACGATCGTTCTTCTTCTCATTGAGACTACCTTCGTCCAGCCTGGGTCTGATCCCGGGAAGGTGATCGGCTTCTACGTTACCGTCGTTATGATTCTTCTGGCGACCCTTGCCTTCGTCCTCGCCGGCCCGGGTACGGTCCCCGTCCTGAGCAGAAAAGGCTGGTGGTGGCTCTACCCCGTGCTGGCCGTCCTCACCGTGTGGTGGATAGCCGAGTCCAATGTAGCGCCGGCAAGGGCCGACATCTACCAGAAGCTCGGCAAGAGCGCCGAGCGCAGGCAGGATGTCCGAGGAAGCCTTCTGTGGTACGGCCGTGCCACGGAAGCGGACCCGGGCGAGAGTCAATACCTGGGGTCCCTGTCCAAGGCGATCTTTGACGGGGCCCGGTCGGCCCCCGGGGTGCAGGAGCGAAGGGCCCTCATGGAGAAGAGCCTTTTTACCTTGGAAAAGGCACACGGCACGAACCCCTTAAGCGTCGATTACCTTGCCAATCTGGGGTTTGTGAATGCGGCCCTGGCCGCATCGGAGCCTTCCCCGGAGCTGCGGACGATGCGGATCGAAAGGTCGAATACCTATTTTGAGCGCGCCATAACACAGAATCCTTACCGGGCTGCCGTGTACAACCTTTGGGCTGCCGCATACCTGCAGCGGGGCGACTACGACGGGGCGCTGGAAAAGTTGAAGGTCTCGCTCAAGATTGATGACCGATTTTCCCCCACCCATCGGCTGCTTGGAGAGATACAGGCCCGCAGGGGCAAGCATGATGAGGCATTGCCCGCATTCAAAGAGGCCGTGGCCAAGGACGAAAAGAACGTCGATGCCATGCTGGCGGCGGCGCACAGCCTTTACCGGCAGGGAAAGCTGGACGAGGCCATCAAGCTCGCCTCCAAGGCGGAGCGGCTCAATTCCAACAATCCAAACGCGCACATGCTGCTCAATATTCTCTACTTCAAAGCGGGGAGACTCGATGACGCCCTTCGAGAAGGGCTGGCCGTTCTCAAAATTGCCCCCAGGCATCTCAATGCCCAGCGCAACGTAGGGGTCACCTATGCGCGGCTCGGCCGTTACGACGAGGCGGCCAAACACCTCGAGGAGGCGCTTAAGTTAGCCCCGGAGCAGGAGAAGCCGGCCATCCGGCGACAGCTTGATCAACTGAAGGCAGAACAGGCCGGCCAGAGAAAATCATAGAGCTCCGAACATGCTCACCTATCTCCTTATTGTAGGCAGCGCCCTGGCGATTGTGCTGGCGCTCATCCCCCCGGTGCGGCGGGCTGCCCGCAAGCTGGGATTCGTCGATGAGCCGAGTGCTCGCAAAGTCCATACAACACCTTTGCCGCGCTTGGGGGGCGTGGCCATCTACATCGGCTGCATCGGAACCCTTCTGATCTTCGACCAGTTCTATCTTGCCCAGCTTGTCAGCATCGTTCTCGCTTCCACGTTCGTCTCCTTTCTTGGCATCTGGGATGACTATCGGAGGCTGAGACCGGTAATCAAGCTCGGGGGCCAGATTCTGGCTGCCCTCATCCTCGTTGCGACGGGAATTCAGGTGCGCCTTTTTCCTTACGAGATTCTCAACATACTGTTGACGGTTTTTTGGATCGTTGCCATCACCAACGCGCTCAACCTCCTGGACAATATGGACGGCCTTTCCGGCGGTATCGCAACGGTCATCTGCACATTTTTCCTGCTCCTGGCCATCATCTCGCGCCAGTATCTCGTGGCGAGCCTTTCGGCTGCGCTGCTCGGTGCCTGCCTCGGCTTTCTTTACTACAACTTTAACCCGGCCAGCATCTTCATGGGCGATTCGGGGAGCCTCTTCATCGGGTTCATGCTCGCCGTGCTCGGCATCAAGCTCAGGTTCCCGGCAAACACATACCTGGTAACGTGGATGATACCCGTGGTTCTCCTCGGGGTTCCCATCTTCGACACGACACTGGTCGTCATATCGCGCCTTCGCAGGGGGCTCAACCCCTTCTCGACGCCGGGTAAGGACCACGTGTCCCACCGCCTCGTGGCCATGGGCTATACCCACCGGGAGGCGGTCCTCATCCTCTATCTCGTCTGCTGCGCCCTCGGTGTCCTGGCCGTATTTCTCGTCCATGCGAGCATTTGGGAGGCCTATGCCGTTCTGGGTGGGATAGCCGTTGCCGGAATCTGTGGGTTGTTAAGGCTGGAGAAGGTGGCCATGTGAAGAATTTTTTCGACCTTACCCTGCCCCAGCTCGAGGGGGCCATCGGCACCATGGGCAACGAGAAATACCGGGCGCGGCAGCTATACCAGTGGGTATACAGGCGGGGGGTTCTCGATTTTTCGGCTATGACCGATATCTCGAAGGGCCTTCGGGTGCTCTTGAGGGATATGTTTTCCCTCGCGCTCCCAACGGTAAAAGAGGTGCTGACCTCATCGGACGGGTGTCGCAAGTTTGCCTTCCAGGGGCAGGACGGAGGGGTCTTCGAGGGGGTCCTTATTCCCGAAAAGGAGAGGAACACGCTTTGCGTGTCCACGCAGATAGGGTGCCGAATGGGTTGCAGGTTTTGCGTGACGGGCAAAATAGGCTTTGTCAGGAACCTGACCGTCTCGGAAATCGTCGGTCAGGTGGTTCGCGCCCGGGAACACCTGGGAGAGGAACGAATCACCAACATCGTCTTCATGGGCATGGGAGAGCCGCTGGACAACCGGGACAGCCTCTTTCAGGCTCTGCATATCCTCAAAAACCCTTTGGGCCTCGACTTTTCCCACCGGCGAACGACCTTGTCCACGGTGGGCCTTCTGGACGGGCTTCACCTGCTCGAGCCGAAGGCCGCCGGGCTCGCCATCTCCCTCAATGCGGCCGACGACGAAAAGAGGTCCTTTCTCATGCCCATCAACAGGCTCTATCCGATAGGCGCAATCATTGACTTTGTCAAGTCCTTCCCTCTGGCCAGACGGGAGCGCGTCACCTTCGAGTATGTCCTTGTGCGCGACGTCAACGACTCCCTCGACGACGCCGGGACCCTGGCCCGCCTGCTGAGGGATGTAAAGTGCAAGATCAACCTCATACCCTGCAATGAATCTCCCTACACCGATTGCAAAGCACCTGATCCGGCAACTGTCGACAGGTTCCATCAATATCTCGTTGACCGTCGGTTTACGGCTATCGTCAGGGACTCCCGCGGCAAGGATGTGTTCGGGGGGTGCGGGCAATTGGGTGTGAAATATCTGGAGGAGATAGAACATGGGCGTACTGCCGGCGTATAAGGAATCCTTTTTCTGCAGCCCCGACAGGGCCGACGGGCTGCAACTGACAATGCTCTACGAGGACGGGCTGGTTTCATGCGAAATGAACATCAACAACCGGTTCGAGGGCTATACGGATGTGGTGCACGGGGGTATGCTCTTCGGCGTCCTCGACGTTATGATCTGGTATGCAATCTTCATGGCCACGAAGAAGATCTGTATGACCAGAAAGACGGAGATGGAGTATTTCAAGCCCGTTCTGTGCAACCATCCCTATGTGGCCAAGGTACGGTTCCTGGCCGTTGAGGAGCGCGATTTCCTCTCCGAGGGCTGGATCGAGGACAGACACGGTCAGATCTGCGCCCGGGTCAACGCGCTCTTCAGGGAGGGTAAGGACATCTCCGTGGAGAAATTCGTGAAGAAGTTTGATTTCAGCTACGCTGCGCCGGAGATACGCGATTACTTCCTGTCGCTCCTTGACGAGGAGCGGAAAGAAGCCTAAGCCTGCAGCTCTCCATCGAGGGTGGCAATGAGGCGGTCGATTCCCTCCCGGGTAAGGCAGGAGATGGAAAGCGCCTGAAACCGGTGTTCCATGCGTTCGGCAAAGGCCTTTTCGACCCGGTCGACCTTGTTGAAGACAAGGCACCCTTTCTTGTCGCCCAGGTTGAGGTCTTTCAGAATGGCGTCAACGGCCTCGATCCGCTCCTCGAAATCGGGATGGCTCAGGTCGGCCAGGTGCAGAAGCATGCGGGCGTCATCGAGCTCCTCCAGGGTGGCCATGAAGGCCCGGACCAGCACGGCCGGCAGGTCCTTGATGAACCCCACCGTGTCGGTAAGGATGATATTTTTCCGTTCCGGATACTTGATGAGCCGGGTGGTGGGCGTAAGGGTGCTGAACGGTTTGTCCTCGACCTCGACGGTGCTCTTCGTGAGCAGGTTGATGAGCGTTGATTTGCCCGAGTTCGTATAGCCCACTATGGAGACGATGGGAATCTGCGATGCCCGCCGTCTCTCGCGCTTCTTGTCCCTCACCTTCCGCACATCGTCCAGTTTTCCTTCCAAAAACCGGATCTTGTCACGAACCCTTCTGCGGTCGACTTCCAGCTTTGTCTCGCCGGGCCCCCTGGCACCGATGCCGCCGGTAAGCCGGGAGAATGCCGTGTTCTTTTCCGCCAGCCGGGGCAGGATGTATTTGAGCTGGGCAAGCTCCACCTGTAGTTTGGCCTCGCTGGTCTGTGCCCTCGCTGCGAAGATGTCGAGGATAAGCTGGTTGCGGTCCACAACCCGCATTTCCGTCAGCGTTGCGATGCTCAGCATCTGACCCGGCGAAAGGCCCCTGTCGAAAACGAGGAGGTCGACACCGAGCTGCTGCGAACGGATAACGATCTCCTCCATTTTTCCCTTTCCCAGCAGATACTGCCGGTGCAGCTCCTTCGGCTTCTGAACCAGAGAATCAACGACCGTAAGCCCTGCGGAGCGGCAAAGGTCGGCCAACTCCGACATCCGTTCCTCCGGCATGTCCCGGCTGTCGGGCGGGAAGACGCCGACGAGGATGCATCGGTCCCCGGTTGTGTCGAGGTCCCACGAGCGGCCCCGCTCCCTCACGAATTCGGCCTCCAGCTCGGTAATAAAGCCCGTGAAGTGGAGGTCGAGGTCGTGGACGTTCAAGGGGCCCACGAAGTCCCAGAGCCTGCCCTGGGGGTTTGGCGGAATGAGATGGCCGATGTGAACTATGGGGCCCGCCTCACCCCGACGTTCGGTTATGACGGCCACGAGGTCGAGCTGGAGCGTGGCGAGGTCCGTCAGGTCTTCCCTGGACAGGAGTTCGCCGCCGAGGTGGGTATGGATGAACCGTATGCCGCGAAAACGTGCCCTTCCGACGCGCTCCGTGGCAAGCCTGGGCAGGCGGATCCGCCCGTGGTCTCCGATGATGACGTAATCCACCAAGCCCCGTCGGTTGATGAGGAGGCCAACCTGACGGGATATTTCTTTTGACAGGTCGAGGATCGTCCGCGAAAGGTCGGCGGTGACGACGTCCTTGGGCTCGACGCGTTTCCGGTAGAGATTTTCGAGGCGCCTCCGGATGAGGTGGCCTAATCCTTCCGTATT
Organism: uncultured Pseudomonadota bacterium; assembly: GCA_964651435.1. GTDB lineage: Bacteria > Desulfobacterota > Syntrophorhabdia > Syntrophorhabdales > CAYQXL01 > CAZYVU01. The sequence goes on along the minus strand of CAZYVU010000004.1, from coordinate 87,677 downwards.
GCCGTAAAGTTCTATAGTTCTACCCTAAAGTTCAATATTTTCGAGGTTCCGTATCGTCCCACGAAAGAGAAACCGCATGAGAAGCAGGGAACCGGCGGCAATGAGGAGATAGACGGCCGCTGCACGCATCTGTACGGAAAAGGGTACCATGATTTTCCTTTGCACGAAAAACAGGAGCGACGACGACGACCACGCCATGAGTCCCAGACTGACTGCGGCGTAAGAGAGCATGGCCAGCATGGCGGTGATGCCGCCCATGCCGCCGTAAGGGTTTGGCGTCTCATGGAAGTCTATCTTCCTTGTGCCGAGATAAAGGGCCGCAAGGGGAGACACGAAGGAGACGAGAAGAATGTATCCGAAGGATAGGTAGAAGAGAAAAGGCGGCGGTGACATGTACCTGTTTGAAAGGTAGTTGAGGATGAGGGCCAGCACCAGGACGGGAGGGATAAAAAGACCAAGTTTTTTCCTGCACATTTCGCGAGGGGTCACAGGAGCCGAGAGTATGAACCAGAAGGGCCTCCCCTCGAGCTGGAAGGCCGGGTAAACAAAGCGGACCGATATGGCAGCAATGACAAAGGTGAGAAGCCCCATGTTGAGAAAGGCCAGCACGCTCTCCAAAAAGATCGTTGGCAGTGGTGACCGGTCCCTGGGAAAGAGCTTGAAATTGTACACATAAACAACGATGAGGGCCAGGATGAGGAAGACCTGCGACCACTCTTTGGGATCCCGCTGGATGTTTTTCAGGTCTTTGAGGAAGAAGTTCTTTGTCCGCAGGGGCAGGAACGCGAAGAGCCGTTTGAGCACGTCGTGCCTCACCCTTCCAGATGCGGCCCGAACGTTGGTGTAGCACTGCACGTAGAAAAAATGATGGCACCAGTACGACAAAACGAGGACAAGGGCGGCGGTGGATAGAAAGAAGCCGAGGTCGGCGGCGAGGAGCGCCGGGCTGCCCCGCTTGATGGGGTAGGTGACGGCTTCCAGGAACGGGTTTGTGGGGATAAAAGGGTGAGAGGGCAGTGCGAGAAAACGCATGTATTCGTAAAGCTGGGCAAAGCTCTCCGGTCGCGTCAGCCTTTCAATCTGGATGGCCCGGAAGATGGTTATGAGAAGGCCCATGAGGAGCAGCGAAAGGACGGTGAAGGTATTCTTGATGATGCGGGGCGAGAGAAACCGGGACAGGAGAATGACGAGAAGAAAGGCAATGCCGTGGGGGATGAGCACAAAAGGAATGAGGAGAAGGAAGGAAAGAGCTGCGCCGGCCGTGAGCCTCTCGACAGCCCCGTAGTACGCGAGCAGAACGGGCACGGCAAAGAAGAGAAAGGCCCAGGAGGATTCAAAGAGGGCTTCGAGGCTTCGGGTGACGAAAAACGCCCCGTCGGATACCGGGTTTGTCAGAACGAATGGCAGATCCTCTTTGGTGAAGAACCATTTTACAATACTGTTAATGTTGCTCAAAACGAGAAAGATGAAGAATACGAAAAAGATCGTTGCCAGGAGCTTCATGATGACCAGATCGCCGACGATTTCGAAGGACCGGAAAAAGCGGAAGACCTTGAGAAGAAGGAGAAAAAGGCTCGTCGAGACGAAGAGAAAAAAGCCGAGGAATCCCACATACCCCCACAGTTCCTTTCCGTGCAGGCGAAGACCGTGGCGGACCATGAGGAGCCGAAAGCGCAGGTATGTCTTTACGTATTTCATGGCCTTTCAGGAGAAAAGCCTGAAGAAAACCGTCTCGAGCTTCACGTCCTCACTCCCTCTTAGATCGTCCAACGGACCCTCTGCCACCAGCCTGCCCCGGTCGAGAACGCCTATCCGGTGGGCCAGCTCTTCCACCACGTTGAGCATATGGGTGGAGATGAGCACGGTGGTTCCCTTCTGCGCCAGATGGAGAAAGATGTCCTTTACCCGCTTCATGCCTCTCGGGTCGAGGCCGACAAGGGGCTCGTCGACGACAATCACGTCGGGCTCCGGCAGGAGGGCTACGGCGATGGCGACCCTCTGCTTCATGCCCAGGGAAAAACCCTCAATGAGTGCGTCCCTGTGCTCCAACATGCCGACCATATCCAGAAGCCTGGCCTTTCTCTCCTCTGTCCGGGCCTCTTCCATGTCAAAAAGGCTTCCCTTCAGGTCGATAAGCTCAGAAGGCGTCAGGCGTTCATAGAGAAATGGCTCGTCGGGAATGTAGCCGATCCTCCTCTTGGCCCCCAGCGGATCCTTGGCCATGTCGATGCCATGAATGAAAATGCGGCCCTGGGACGGTTTGAGGAGCCCGACGATAAGCTTCATCGTTGTTGTTTTACCCGCACCGTTCGGCCCTATAAGGCCGTAGATCTCGCCCCTCTCCAGGGACAGGCTCAGGGAGTCGAGGGCCCGCACGGTGCCATAGAATTTGCTGAGTTCGACACACCTGATCACCGGGCCTCCACGATGCGGACGGCCGATTTCCGGACAAACTGCAGCACCTCGATGCCCTCCGTTATGTCGCCGAGGGCCAAGATTACGTGGGTGGCATCGGCGGGAAGCTGGCCGAAGGTGGCATCGACGTCCGTCCACCTACCGTCGACGAATATGATGTTCCAGGCGTGGTAGTAGAAGTGACCGTCGTTGAAGACCATGCCGGAGGCGATGGCACAGGGTATCCCGGCGGCCCGTGCCATGGCGGCGAAGAGGACGGCATGCTCGTTGCAGTCGCCGACGCGCTTTCTGAACACGTCGGAGGCCACGGGCACAGAAAAGGCGGGTGCCTTTCGCATGTTGGCGTGCACCCAGTTCATCAGCGCGCCGGCCTTGTCCACCGGCCTTGTCTTCGATGCCACGATCTTGGGGATGGCCGCCCGTATGGCCGTATCGTCGCTATTGATGAAAGGCGTTGGCGCCAGGTGCGACGAGGGGTCAAGGGAAACCTGCGGGAGCTGCCCGCGCTCGATCTCGAAGGCGTTCCCCGTAAGCCGCTGATATCGGCCCACCACCTTGAGGAGGTCCTCTGAACCGGTCAGCTCGGCCTTCATGTAGGACGCGTTCCGGGGGTCGGTGACTGATCCTGTCGTCTCCACCGAGGCCAGAAGGTTGACGTCGAGGTAGTCTGCCTCCCTGCCCGGCCGCTCCTTTTGCACGACGATTCCGATGGGGCTCACTTCTTTGACGATGCCTCCCGACTCGTCGATCCAGGCGTGGAGCTCGATGCCCTTGAAAAGGGTCTTGGCGTGAAAGGCCCGTACCTCCTCATTGTCAACGGTTATCCTCTCCCAACCGACGAGCACAACCTCGGCGTCGTACCGGCCCAGGATCGAAGGGTCAAAGACGGGAAGCCTCAGGCTTGTTTTGCCGCCGTACCCCGACTTGACGAGAAAGGGAACGATGGCCGACGGGATAAGGGGCCTCTCTGTCATGGGAATGGAATGGGCCGTTTTTCCGTCCTTGGTGATGGCGGAAACCACAAGGGTGTTGCCCGCCATCTCGCCGCGGATCGTCAGGTCTTCCGTATCGGAAAGGACCTGCAGAACGAAGGCAATGAGACGAAAATCCTTGTCGAGATCGCTGTAAAGGTTCATGCGAAGCTCTTTCTTTTCTCCGAGAAAGCTCATCCGCATAATGCCTTCCTCGAAAATCTTCACGCCTTTGTCCGTGGGCACGAGCATGCGCTTCATGTGGCCTATGCGCGTGTCCCTCATGTAGATACCGTAATTGTACTCGTTCACGCCCACCTTCTCCCTGTAGGCCTGGGACACATAGGTGGCCTCAGCCGGGGGCAGATAGTAGTGCTTAAGTTTGAACCCGGCAAAACCAAACCAGATGGCGCCAATGACAAGACTAATGATGATTCTGCTTCTCACGGATCAATCGGCCCCTGTTACCAGGTCGCGATCCACCTCCATACGGGCCGAGAACTGTATGCCCTCGAGTAGGATGGCCACCCGCTCCTTGCCGTCCAGCTCCTTTTCGAAGACACCGCTGAGGCCTTTGAAGGGGCCGTCCTTAATGAGAATTTTTTCACCCCGTTTCAAGGGTTTTCTTTCTACCTTGCCGACGCCCCCGGTAAGCCGTGCCTGCAAGAAGCTGATGACGGCATCGTCGAGGGCCACGATCCGTTCGCCGAAATGAACGATTGTCTTGACGCCCCTGGCGTACTTAATGTTGTGAAAGTCGTCGATGGGGTCAAAATGGACGAAAATGTATCCCGGAAACATGGGCTCAACGACAGGCACAAACCTGCCGTCCCTGTACTTCCTGATTTCCAGCCGTGGAGAAAGGACCTCGTAGCCGCCCTGGGCGATATTGTGAGCGGCACGGTCTTCGTTTCGCGGCTTTGTGTTAACGGCAAACCATTTCATCATGGGCTGTATTATTAACGAAATCGCGTTCTATTGCAAGTGACCGAAAGGGCTTGACAGGGCGAGAGACTGTTCACTACAATGGTTTGCATGGACGTCCGGGTCTTGGGGTGCTACGGAAACGCCGTGGGCCGCTATCGCACGACGGCCTTCCTCATCAATGATGCCATCCTTCTCGACGCCGGCGCCGTCACCGATGTGCTGGCCGACGAAGAGATTAAGAAGATTACTCACGTAATCGTCAGCCACACACACATCGACCACGTCAAGGGCCTCTTCGCCCTTGTTGATGAGTTGATGATGCTCGGCCGCTACACCATCGAGCTCGTTAGTGAGTGGGGAATACTGGACCTCATCACACAGCACCTCTTTAACGACCGTATCTGGCCTGATTTTACCGTTATCCCCTCTGAGTCGCAGGCGGTCCTTCGGCTCCGGCCCCTGCATGCGGAACGCACCGAGGCATTGGACAGCCTCGCGGTAACGCCCATTCTGGTAAACCACACCGTTCTCACCGTCGGTTTTGTCGTCAAGGAAGGTTCTCGCGGATTCATGTATACGGCCGACACGGGCCCTACGGAACGGTTCTGGGAGAGAGCGAGCGAGGAGCCGGGAATCGAAGCCATTATTGCCGACGTGTCTTTTCCGAGCAGGCTGGAGAAGTTCGCCCGGATTTCCGGCCACATGACCCTCTCCATGCTCCTGGAGCAGATCGAACGATACGGCCTCAAAGACAAGACCTTCTATTTGACCCACATGAAACCGATTTATCTCGATGAAATCATTAAAGAAACGCGCTCTCTTACGATGCCGCGCGTCCGGCCGCTGAAGCAGGGGATTGTGCTCAGGTTCTGAGGTCCGGACCCCGCCCATCGCATAGGTGGTTTTCATCGGTTACCGTACCCCATGATCATCATTGTGACTGTCGAGGCACAGCATAGTGCATGGGCCTGTCAGGATGGCTTTTTCTTCCGCTGTAACATGGCTTACGTGTTGACTTTTCGGCGCCAATAGGTGAATACTTTTACCGCCGTGAAGAAAGACGCCCTACGCCTCAAGAAAATACGCAATATCGGTATTGCAGCCCACATCGACGCCGGCAAGACGACGGTGACGGAGCGCATCCTTTTCTATACCGGAAGGACGCACCGCATCGGCGAAGTGCATGAAGGAACGGCGGTGATGGATTACCTGCCTCAGGAGCAGGAACGGGGGATCACCATCACCTCGGCTGTGACGACCTGCTACTGGATGAACCACGACATCCAGATCATCGATACGCCCGGCCATGTGGACTTTACCATAGAGGTCGAACGGTCGCTCAGGGTCCTTGACGGCGTGGTGGCCGTTTTTTGCGGCGTCGGCGGGGTGGAGCCCCAGTCCGAGACCGTGTGGCACCAGGCCGACAAGTATAAAGTCCCCCGCATTGCCTTCGTGAACAAGCTTGACCGCATAGGGTCAGATTTTTTCGCCGTTGTCGATGCGTTGGCCGACAAGCTCGGGGGAAATCCCATTCCCCTCCAGATCCCCCTGGGAAGAGAGGATGGATTCTATGGCGTTGTGGATCTGATTACGATGGATGCCCTCGTTTGGGACGAGGAGAGCCTCGGAACCTCATTCCGGCAGATAGGGATTCCGGCCGACTACCAGGACCAGGCCAGGGATTACCGGGAAAAACTCCTCGAGAAGCTCTCCCTCATTGACGATCATTTTATGGAACTCTATCTTGGCGGAGAGGCGATCGATGCATCGGTGGTTTACGACGTGGTGCGAAAAGGGACGGTGAACCTCAAGTGTGTCCCCGTGCTGTGCGGTGCTGCGCTGAGAAACAAGGGCATCCAACCCCTTCTCGACGCGATCGTGCGCTACCTTCCTTCGCCGCTCGACGTGCCTCCCGTTCAGGGGAGGAATCCACAGACGGAGGAAGCGGAATGCAGAGAGGCGAAAGACGACGAGGATTTTTCGGCCCTGGCCTTTAAAGTGGTTCTCGACGAAGGCAGGAAGCTGGTCTACGCGAGGATCTATTCGGGCACCCTCAAAGTGGGGGACGAAATTCTGAACGTAAATCTCGGCAAGAAAGAGAAGATTTCGAGGATCTACCGGATCCATGCAAACCACAAGGAGAGGGTCGAGGAGGCAAGGACGGGGGCCATCGTGGGCCTGGTGGGCCTCAAAGAGACCTCGACAGGTCACACGATGGCCAAGTCGCGACCCATCATACTGGAGGCGATCGAAGTCTATCAACCCGTTATTTCGATAGCAGTCGAGCCCAGGCGGAATGTTGACCAGGACAAGCTGCTCGTCATTCTGAGGCGAATAGCCGAAGAGGATCCTACCTTCGTTCTCCGGGCCGATGACAACGAATATCAGACCATCGTCTCCGGCATGGGAGAGCTGCACCTCGACGTAATCATGCGACGGATCCGGGAGGACCACGGCATCGATCTCCATGTCGGAAAACCCCAGGTGGTGTACAAGGAGACCATCGAGGGCGATGCCTCTGTGGAGCACACCTTCGAGAAGCAGATCAACAACATGCCCTGCAAGGGCAGCATAGCGATCGCCGTGCTGCCGAACGGCAGGGGCGAAGGGATGGTGACGGTATCCCAGCTTTCGGAAGAACACATGGCATTCTCGAACCTGGAGGCCATTGAGGAAGGGGTCATGGAGGCGTCGAACGTAGGCATTGTCAAGGGATACCCCGTGACGGATGTGAGGGTGCTTGTGCGGGATGCTTCTTTCAGCAATCCGGACTTCGCCAGGCTCACCCTGAAGATGGCGACCTACGAGGCCTTTCGGAAGGCCTGTGCAGCGGCGAAGCCGATCCTGCTGTCCCCTATCATGTCTCTTATGGTAACGACGCCCAATGAGTTCCTTGGGGACATCATCAGCGATCTGAACGCGAGGAAATGCCACATCACCCAGCTCGCGACGAGGGAAAAGGTGACGGTGATCCAGGCCCACGCCCCTTTGACAAAGATGTTTGGTTACTCCACCGACGTCCGGTCGCTGTCCCAGGGACGGGCATCCTTCACCATGTACTTCTCGCACTACGACAAGGTGGACAATGGACAGGCTTAGTGGAATCCTGTCCTTTCTCAGAGAGGGGAAGGGGTACGTATCGGGTGACCTGATCTCCTCCCGGCTTTCCGTCTCCAGAACGGCCGTCTGGAAATACATCAATCAACTGGAGAAGCTGGGCTACAAGATCGACAAGGTGAAGGGCAAGGGATACCGGCTTGTGAAGGCACCGGAGAAGCTCTATCCATGGGAGGTGAGAAGACACCTCGCTGCAGAGAGCATTGGAAAGGAAATCGTCTATAACGAGGCCGTCGAGTCGACAAACACCCAGGCCTTCAAGCTTGCCCTCGACGGTGCGCCGGAAGGAACGTGCGTTATTGCAGAGACGCAGAAGTCGGGTAAGGGCAGATTGAACCGGCAATGGTTCTCGCCCTCGGGGAAAAACCTTTATATATCCGTCATTCTCAGACCCCAGGTGCACCCGAGCCGCGTGCCGCCCATTACCTTTCTCTCCTCTTTGGCCGTCTACGATACGATCGAAAGGTTGACGGGCGAGAAGCCGACGCTCAAGTGGCCAAACGACGTGCTCATGAACGGCAGGAAGCTTTGCGGCACCCTCCTGGAGCTGTCCACGGAATCCGAACTGGTGCGGTTTGTTGTTGTCGGAATAGGACTCAATATCAATATGAAGGCCGCAGAGGTGGATGAGGCTCTGAAGCAAAGGGCCACATCCCTGTTCATGGAAACAAAAAAATCATATGAAAGGGCCTATGTTTGTGGTATCTTACTGACCAACCTCGAAACCCACTATGAGGTTTTCGTCCGCCAGGGCGAGGGAAGGATCTTGGAGCTTTGGCAGGAGCGTGCCGGTCTGAACGGGAAGTACGTGGAGATCGTCCAGATGGGAGAGCGGTACAGCGGTGTCGTCGAAGGTATTGATCGCGACGGCGGCATGCTGCTGAGAACGGACGGGGTTGTGAGGAAAATAATTGCGGGAGACGTGACCTTTTAGCCATGCTGCTTGTTATCGACATAGGAAACACGAATATTGTTTTTGGGGTCTACAAGGACGATACGCTCGTCAATCATTGGCGGCTGAGCACCGTCATCGGCAAGACTGTTGACGAGTACGCGATTCTTCTCAACAGCCTGCTCTATATCGAAAGGATTCGCCTCAACGAAATAGACAGCACCATCATTTCCTGCGTCGTCCCGCCGCTGCTCATCCCCTTCGAGATAGTGTGCCGGAAATATATCGGCATTATCCCTCTGGTGGTGGAGCCTGGCATCAAGACGGGTATGCCCGTTCTCTACGAGAATGCCCAGGAGGTGGGGGCCGACCGGATCGTCAACGCCGTGGCCGGCTATGAGAAATTCAAGAAGTCCCTGATCATTGTTGATTTCGGTACGGCCACAACCTTCGACTACATTACGGCAAGGGGCGAGTACGCAGGGGGGGCCATCTCACCGGGCATGATGATCTCGCTGGAGGCGCTTTTCGAGAAGGCCTCGAAGCTGCCGCGCATAGAGCTTGTCCGTCCGCGCACGCTGGTGGGCAAGAATACGGTTCACGCCATGCAGGCCGGCATCATTTATGGCTACGCGAGCCTTGTGGACGGTATTGTCAAGAAGATGAAGGATGAGGTGCGGGCCGATCCCTACGTCATTGCGACCGGGGGCCTGTCGGGCCTCATCTTCAAGCAGTCGGAAACCATCGATGAGGTCGATGAGTTTCTCACGCTGCGGGGGCTCAAGCTTCTGTACGAAAAGAACAGGGACTCACACAAGTTCAAATAGCCGGGACAGAACCGGCGCGTCTTTGCTTTTTCAGGATGCCTTTGTTAGAATAGGCTACCTCTATGCGTTGGCCAGCCATTGCCGTCTTTCTTTGTATCTTTCTTCTTTTTTTCGGATGCAACCGGGGGCACGATGTTTCCTCCTATGAGGACAAAGGAGAGCCTGTCGCGGGAGATACCCTCATCACGGCCTCCATCGGGGAGCCGTCAAGCCTGATCCCGGTTCTGGCCAGCGATTCGGCCTCCCACGATGTGGCCTCCTATGTTTACAACGGCCTTGTCAAGTACGACCGCGACCTGAACATCGTCGGCGACCTGGCTGAGTCGTGGGAGATATCGGAAGACAACCTGTCCATAACCTTCCGGCTGAAGAAAGGCGTTCTGTGGCAGGACGGCCACCCCTTTACGGCCCATGATGTCATGTACACCTACAAGGTCATTGTGGACCCGAAGACGCCGACGCCTTATGCCGGCGACTTTCAGCTCGTTAAGAGTGCCCGGGTGATCGACGACCACACGTTCCGGGTAACCTACGGGAAGCCCTTCGCCCCTGCCCTCATAAGCTGGGGGGCTGCCATACTCCCCAGACACCTGCTGGAGGGCAGGGACATCACCACCTCGCCGCTCATCCGGAGGCCCTTGGGGACGGGGCCCTATTGCTTCAAGGAGTGGATTCCCGGGGACCGTGTTGTCCTTGTGGCCAACGAGAGGTATTTCGAGGGTCGGCCCTACATATCGAGACGCATAACACGGATTATCCCCGACAGCGCCACGATGTTTCTCGAATTGAAGCAGTACGCCATCGACATGATGGGCCTTACGCCCCTGCAGTTCATAAAACAGACGGACTATGCCGGCTTCAAAAGGGAGTTCAGCAGGTACCGCTACCTTGCCTTCAGTTACGTTTACATGGGCTACAATTTGAAGCACCCCCTATTCCGTGACAAGAGGGTGCGGCAGGCCATCAGCTATGCCATTGACAAGAAGGAGATCATCGACGGGATTCTCATGGGTCAGGGCGTGGAGGCAACGGGCCCCTACAAGCCCGACATGTGGGCGTACAACGCTGATGTAAAAAGGTACGGGTATGACGTGGACAAGGCGTTGGTCCTTCTGAAGGAGGCAGGTTTTGTAAGAGACGGGGACGGCATGCTGCGAAAGGACGGCAAGCCCTTTGAGTTTACCGTCCTCGTGAACCAGGGGAATGAGGTCCGCATACGCTGCGCCGAGCTGATCCAGAGGCGCCTTGCCCAGATAGGCATTACCATGAAGGTTCGCGTAATTGAGTGGGCAAGCTTTATCAACGAATTCATCGACAAGAGGAACTTCGAGGCGGTCATGCTGGGATGGACGATCTCCAACGATCCGGACATCTATGATGTGTGGCACTCCTCCAAGCAGGGCCCCAAGGAGCTCAATTTTATTTCTTTCGAAAACAGCGAGGTCGACGAGCTTCTCGTCAGGGCAAGGCATACCATGGACAGGGAGGAAAGAAGGCGCTATTATTTCCGCATCCAGGAAATCCTTGCCGAAGAACAGCCCTACACCTGGCTTTTCGTTCCCTACACCAACCTGGCCGTTCACAAGCGGATCAAGGGTATCGATCCGGGCCCGGCGGGCCTCATGTGGAACACGGTGAAGTGGTACGTGCCGGCCGAACAACAGAGGTATAAGAGGAATGCTGCACTATCTCCTTAAGCGCCTGCTTCTGATGGTGCCCATGCTCCTCGGTATCACCATCATATCCTTCGTCGTCATTCACCTCACGCCGGGGGAGCCGGAAATCATAGGCGCTGAGATGAACCCCAAGGTGACGAAACAGGTCCGCGAGCGGATACGCAGCCTCTACGGCCTGGACAAGCCCGTTCATGTGCAGTACTTTCTATGGCTCAAGAGGGTCGTGAAACTTGATTTTGGTCTCTCGTTTATGCCCGATAGAAGGCCGGTTATCGCAAAGATTGCCGAGAGGCTGCCCGTTACCGTGACACTTAACCTCATATCCATGATGCTCATTTTTCTCATAGGTATACCCATAGGCGTCTACTGCGCCCGCTACAAGGACAGCCTCGGCGACAAGGCCCTGACGGCCTTTGTCTTTGCCGGTTACGCCATGCCGACCTTTTGGCTGGCGCTGTTGCTCATGATGCTTTTCGGCGTCTACCTTGAGCTGCTCCCCATTTCCGGCCTCAAGTCCTTTAATTTTGAGGAGCTGTCCTTTCTTGAGAAGGCGTGGGACGTGGTGAAGCACCTGATTCTTCCCGTGTGTATCTCCGCCTTCGGCGGTCTTGCAGGGATCTCGCGGTACATGAAGAACAGCCTGCTCGAGGTCCTGCGGCAGGAATACATAACGACGGCCTATGCCAAGGGGTTGCCCGAGGGCCTGGTGCTGAGAAAGCACGCCCTGAGAAACGCACTCCTGCCCGTCATTACCATACTGGGTCTCTCCGTTCCGGGGCTCATTGGCGGCAGCGTCATATTCGAAAGTATCTTTTCCATCCCCGGCATGGGACAGCTCTTCTATATGAGCGTCATGGCGAGGGACTATCCGACAATCATGGGGATTCTCGTCATCGGTGCCTTCCTGACGCTGGTGGGGAACCTCGTTGCCGATCTTGCCTATGCCATTGCCGATCCGAGAATCCGGATCGGCTGACCGGCTGCCGTGACACCGGTCGCAAAGAGCAGGATCGCCGGCTTCGCTTCCCTGGCCCTCGGCGCGGTCAAAGAGCTGTACAGGAAGTATCAGCGGGACAACGGCCGCCTTATCGTGTCCTCGATCTCGTTCAACGTGCTGCTCACCTTCATTCCCTTTACCCTTTTGTCGCTTTTCATGCTCGGGTTTGTCATCGATGTCAGCCAGGCCGGCCTCCACGTCAGCAAACTGCTGAAGGCCATCATCCCGGAGCCGTACAACGCCATCGTCATCAAGAGGCTCATGAAGGAGATGAACTTTATCTCGGCGTCAAAAAAGCTCTCGGGCCCCCTTGGTCTGGCAACGCTGCTTTTTTTCTCCATGAGGCTTTTTGCCTCCATGCGGTCCGGTTTTCGCATTATCTTCGGACGAACCCCCGAGGGCTTTTTGAAGGGTACGGGTAAAGAGCTGGTCGTAACCCTCGCCTTTACCGTCCTTCAGGCCATTCTCTTCTTCAGCTTCATTTTTACCGTCGTCATCCAGACCAAGGCGGTAAGGGCGCTCCCTGCCTTTGTCGGTAAGGCACCGGCCATCGCTTTCTTCGGCTTTCTCGATATCTTCTTCACCTTTGCCATGTTCTACATGATCTACTATGCACTCACCCCTGTCCGAAGGAGAAAAGCGATCCTTTTTTGGACGACGGCCGGTGCGACGCTGCTCTGGCACCTGGGCCGAACCCTTTTCAAGCACTACGTCATGTATCTTGCCAAGGTAACGGCATTTTTCGGCACCTACGGCGTCTTCATCGCCTTCCTCTTCTGGATCTATTTTTCGGTCTTTATCTTTATCAACTGCGCCGAGCTGCAGTCGATCCTGCTGAAAGGCCTCAGTCGTGGGCGAGGGCCCAGTTCGGGCCAACGCCGAGGGACACCTTGAGGGGCACGGAGAGGGAAGCGACCCCCTCCATCTCTTCCCGGACAAGACGGGCCATGGGGCCCTGTTCGGCCTCAAGGACCTCGAAGACGAGCTCGTCGTGGATCTGCATGATGAGCCTGGAGGCGAGCCCTTCGCGGCGGATCCGCCTGTATATGTTCACCATGGCCACCTTGATGATGTCCGCCGCCGTTCCCTGAATGGGCATATTCATGGCGATGCGTTCCCCGAACTGCCGAACGGCCGCATCGCGGTTCCGGAGCTCCGGCACGGAGCGGATTCTCCCGTAGAGGGTGCTCACGAAGCCTTTGGCGCGTGCGGCCTCGAGGATACCGGCCATAAAGGCCTGCACCCCCTCGTGTCTGGCGAAGTAGTCGTCGATGTACTGTTGAGCCTCCCGCTGGCTGATGCCGAGCTCTTTGGCAAGCCCAAAGCTGCTCATACCGTAAATGATGCCGAAGTTGATCACCTTGGCCGCCCGGCGCATGTCATGGGTCACGGCCTCGGGCCCCACGCCGAAGACCTCCCGGGCGACGCGGCTATGGATGTCTTCGTCCCTCAGAAAGGCGTCCGACAGCACCGGGTCCCGCGAAAGGTGCGCGAGGACCCTAAGCTCGATCTGGGAGTAATCGGATGACATGATCAGAAACCCCTCTGCAGGAATAAAGGCTTCCCGGATCTTCTTTCCCTCCTCACCCCGGATGGGTATATTTTGGAGGTTGGGGTCAGAGCTGCTGAGCCGGCCAGTGGCAACGATCATCTGGTTGTAGGTTGTGTGTATGCGCCCCGTGTTAGGGTTGATGAGCAGGGGGAGGGTGTCTATATAGGTATTTTTGAGCTTTGCCAGGCTGCGGTATTCGAGAATTTTGCCCGGCAAGGCGTGAACGGATGAGAGCGCCTGAAGCACCTCTGTGTCCGTTGAGTAGCCCGTCTTGGTCTTTTTTGAGGGCGGTAGCTTGAGCTCATCGAAAAGGACCCGGGCCAACTGCTGGGGCGAGTTTATGTTGAAAGGCCTGTCGCAGAGGGCATAAACCTCCTTGGTAATCGTTGTAAGCCTCTGGTCGAAATCCCGGGACAGGTTGGCAAGCGCCTTTCTGTCAACCCGGACGCCCGTCATTTCCATGGCCGCCAACACCTCGACAAGGGGCATTTCGATGGAGGTAAAAAGCTTGCTGAGGCCCAGCTCCTCCATCTTCTCCCGGAGCACCCCCCAAAGCCGAAGCAGGTAAGCTACCTTCTGCTTGGACGACCCTTGGTCGTTCCCTGCCGGAATGGAGGCGCCGAGGTGCTCCTCGGCCAGCGTCTCCAGCCCGTACTCCTTGCGGAGCGGGTTGACGAGGTATGCCGCCAGCATCGTATCGAAGGCGCTGACGGAGCCGTCGTCATGGGTATGGGGGATGCAGAGAAAAAGCGGCTTCAGGTTGTGGACGACAAGGGGGGCGGCGCGTTTGAGGAGAGCGGAGAGCGTTTCGGGGCTCTCGTCGAAGGCCACCCGGCGGCCGTCAAAGGCCGAAAAACCGCTGAGCACCTTGTCGCCAAGGTTTTTTCCCTGAAAGTCGGCGCATATGGCAATGGGTCCCCCTGCAAGGGCAGAGGCCGCAGCTTCCTCGAACGTCTCTGTCTCCTCTTCATCCGGCGCGATTTCCCGGTACAACGAGAGGAATTCCAGCTCCCTTAGGAGCGCACGCAAGCCCTGGCGGTCCTGGGCGACGGGCTGCAGAAGGTCCTCGACGCCGGATAGGGGTACGTCATGGCGCAGGGCGGATAGTCGGCGGCTCATGAAGGCGAGGTCCCGGCCCGTTTTCAACCGCTCTCGAACAGAGGGCTTTCCGATTCCGTCGAGGTTTTCATAGATCTGCTCAAGGGTGCCCCACTCCTGAATCAACTGCCGTGCCGTCTTGTCTCCTATGCCCGGTACGCCCGGTATATTGTCGGACGCGTCACCGGCAAGGGCCAGGAAGTCCCCCATCCGCTCCGGGGCCACGCCGAACCTGTCAGTTACCTCCTTTGGACCCGACTTGACGTTTTTCTGCGTGTCGAAGAGAAAGACTTTGCCGGAGACCAGTTGGGCCAAGTCCTTGTCGCTTGTGACGATACAGATCTCCGCGGGGTTGTCCTTCAGCGTGGTGACAATGGTAGCAATGATGTCATCGGCCTCGAACCCCTCCATCTCCAAGGTCGGTATGCCCATGAGGCTCATAAGCCGCTTGATGTAGGGAATCTGGGCAGCCAGGTTGTCGGGCATGGGCGGCCGCTGCGCCTTGTAATCCTCGGAGATCTGGGCGCGAAAAGAGGGAACCGGCGAATCGAAGATAACGGCGAGGCGTTCGGTATGTTCGGTGTTGACGAGCTTCCTGATCATGTTGAGGAAGGCAAAGATGGCGTTAGTCGGAAGGCCTTTGGAGTTGGAAAGGTAGGGCGTGGCATGAAAGGCCCTGTAAGCGAAGCCGTTTCCGTCAACGAGGAAGAGGCGGCCGACGGCGGCTGGATCGATGGTTGACGGGTCGGATTCCATCATAGGGGGAAAAAGGTCTTGATCTTAAAGGTTCTCTTTTCGGGAAAGCGGTAGATTCTGAGGCCGAAGCGTTTTTCGATGTCGGAAAGGAGTGTCTCGATCTCTTCCGCCGTCCTTTTGGTTATGGTGAACCACATGTTGAGTTCCCCGTCCCGCTCGTAGTTATGAGTAACACCCGTATGCGCGTTGATATCCCGAGCTACCTCGTCGATCATTTCTTTGGGAACGTGGACGCCGCAGAGGGCGCTCACGTAGCCCAACCGCTTTCTTTCCAAGACCGGGCCGATGCGGCGGATCAATCCGCGATCCTTGAGCCGTTTTACCCTTGCCAGGGCATCGGCCTCGGAGATACCGACGTCGGCGCCGATCCTTTCAAAGGGCCGTGGAGTCAGGGGAAACTCTTCCTGAATGAGGTTAAGGATCCTGCGATCTGTCTCGTCCATCGGTGCTCGCACATCCATGGCTGATTCTACCCGCACCGGCCCGTCTTGTCAACGAAAGGATGGGCTCGCCGTGCCTGGGGCGCTCCGATTCTCCCGACCTATGATAAACTAACTGCAGAGGCTGACGATGCTGACCGAGGAGGACCGTTTCATTACCGAAAACGCTTATGTTCCTGAGCACGTAGTCGCCCTCATGACGGGCATATCCGGTGGCGAGTACGGACGTGACCGGTACTACGTCCTTAAGCTCGAAAGATTTGTTGTGAAGGGGAGGCTGAGGCGCGAAACGACAAGAAGGGCCGTCGTCATCGACGGCAGGGACGGAACGGGGGCGCTCACGGCCTTCTATGTCGTTGATCTGGGAAAGGAAAGATTCGCCACCTACGTGGCGGGATGTCATTCCAAGGCCCATTATGAGCCCCATGCCTCGGACATCCTATTTCTCCGCATGGTCCAGTTGGCTCAGGAGGGGGGCAAGGAATACATTCATTTGGGGCTCAATGTCAACGAGGGTATGCGATGTTTCAAGGTGAAGTGGGGCGGCGAAGCCTCCCTCACATATGAGTGCGGTCGCTGGCGCACGGACGGTCCGTGGGCAACGGCCGATCTCCTGTCGAGGCTTTAGGCGGACGATGGGTATTTTTTCGCGGCGCAGCAACCGGATCGGGCCGACGTTCAACGCGTGGCAGATAGAAGTAACGACCCGATGCCCTCTTGCCTGCCGCATGTGCGTCAAGGAGGCCGATGCGCAATGGCTGCGACGGGATATGGCCCTTCGGGACTTCGATCGGATCTCCCCCTGGCTGAGGTCGGTGAAAAGCGTCGTCCTTGAAGGGTGGGGTGAATCGCTTATGCACCCCCGGCTCATCGATTTTGTCCGTTCGGTCAAGGCTCAGGGGCCTGAGGTCGGCTTTGTCACAAGCGGCTATGGGCTGAGCGAGGAGCGGTCCAGGGCATTGATAGACGGGGGCATTGACTTCATCGGGTTTTCTCTCGCCGGCTGCACCGCCCAAACCCACAACCGCATTCGTGTCCGCTCTGATTTTGACCGGCTGCAGGAGAGCATCAGGGCCTTCGTGGGTATAGTGCGGTCCCGCAGGTCCAGGGGGCCGAAGGTCCACATAGTCTATCTCGCCCTGAAAGAAAACATGGCCGAGCTGCCGCAGGTCGTCGACGTGGCATACGGCCTCGGTATCGGAGAGGTGATCGTCATCACCAATGCCCACGTGGCAACGGCCTGGCAGGATGAACAAAGGGTCTTTTCCTGCGGTGACGTGAACCCCTACGGCGAGGTGATGGCTGAGGCCGCAGGCAGGGCACGCAGGTTGCGGGTAAGGCTGACCCTTCCCGCCCTCGCCCCGACGGACGTTGCCGTGTGCAGTGAGAACCCCCTTGAAAACGTCTACGTCTCCGTCCAGGGCGAGGTGTCGCCTTGTGTCTACCTGCAGCCGCCGGTGCATTCGCCCTTTTCCCGCATCTTTTGCGGCCACACATTTCCGGAGGAGAAGGTCAGCTTCGGCAATCTTTTTCGGGAAGAGTGGGATGCGATCTGGGGAAGGCCGGAATATGTTGCCTTTCGGCGCAGCTTTGAAGAGAGGGGAAGATGTCGGCGCGATACCATTGATGCCCTTATGGAGCTGAAGGTATCAGGGGTGCGTCCGCTTCCGGCTCCACCGGAAAGCTGTCGCAGGTGCCACAAAGTATTAGGGTTCTAAGGGGCTGGCGGGAAGGAGGGCCGGGGCCATCCCTTCCCACCGGGAGCCATCAGAATGTCGGTACGGGGAACAGCACTCCCCCGAAAATAAGCCAGGCCAAGAGCAAGGTCCAGACGATGTTGAAGGCCTGGGCAATGAGAAAGGCCCCTGCAGGTTTCCCCCCGCCCATCTTGACCAGTTCGCTGAACTTCGTTTCGAGTCCGATACAGAGGAACGCCAAGGTAAACCACCAGCCCCGAAGCGGAGCCGTTATGCTCGTGATGCCCTTTGCCGTAGCCGTCGGCATGAAAAAGGAGAAGACGATGGAGGCAATGATGAAGCCGACGACGAACTTGGGAAACCGGAACCAGATGTCAATCAAGCTTGGTTTTTGGCCTGCAGCCAACCCTTTGAAGCTGAACCAGATGGCAAGAAAGAAGGCCGCAAATCCGATGAGCACATTCTGGGCCATCTTGACCACGATGGCAACCTTTTCCGCCTGAGGGCCGGCTATCTGGCCGGCGGCCACAACGGCGCCCGTCGTGTCGATGGTCCCGCCGATCCATGCGCCGGCGATGACAGGGGACATGCCTGTCCACTTGGCTATGAGCGGCTGAAAGATAAGCATGGGGATAGCACAGAGAAGCACGAGGGAGATGGTATGGCTCACCTTCTTTTGGTCTCCCTTGACAGCTCCGCCGGCCGCGATGGCGGCTGAAACGCCGCAGATAGAAACGGCGGTGCCGAGAATGCTTGCGAACTCATCGTCGAGCCCCATCTTCTTGGCAACCCAGTAGCAGAGATAAAAGACGGCGAAGATGACTATGATCGACTGTATCATTCCGTAGGCGCCCACCTGGATGATGGTCGTGAAGAGCACTTCAGCACCCAGGAGCACGAGGCCGATCTTAATAAAGAACTCCGTCTTGATGGCGGTCTTGAGCCAATCGGGAACGCCGACGGTGTTACTTATGAGGAGGCCGAAGAGAAGGGCCCAGAAGACGACCTCCAGCCCATAGTAGTTGACGGTGCTGTTGCCGGCCACAAAAAAGGCGAGGGCCGAGAGGATGAAGATGATGGGAAAACCGACGGTGAACTTGCCGAAGGACATGCCCATAACGGCCATTCCGATACCGCCGAGGATCCAGAGCCCTATGAGGAGCCAGAGCGCCCTGAGCAGGTTATCGGCTGAGAAGACCTTGCCCGCCGTGTTGCCGGCCATCCCCTTGGCGTCTTTCCCCAGCTTCTCACCGGCCTTGATGATGTCCTTGTCCTTTGCCCCCTTGGCGGCCTTCTCCAGCTTGCCTCCCGCTTCTCCGATGGCCTTTCTGTCCTTCCCGTCTATGGCCGTCTTCAGGGCCGCAGCCGCTGTCGAGACGGCAGGCTCGCCTTTTCCCTCCGCATCCTTGGCGAGCTTTTCTGCCTTCGGCACCCATTCCTGGGACTTTTCCGAAAAGGCCCCGTCGGTCATCCAGCGCCATCCCGGCAGCTTGAAGCTAACCCCGGCCATGAAGATGATGAGAATGAGAAAGCCGATCCATACGGACATCCAGTCGTCTTTTTTCCATAGCGTAGTCCAGTCAATAGCGTTCCTCTGTTCCATGTTCACCCCCTGGGGCATGCGTTGATGTGTTGGAAAAGATTGCTATTCCTCATACCTTATTAGCTCACGATAGGGGCCTTGTCAACACCCTGAGGAAAAGAGTGGGCCAATGGTCGAAGGGTGCCGCCCTCCGCCAATTAGCTTGAAAAATCGGTGAGATGGGTTATATTAATCGGAGAGGCTCACCAAAGGAGGAGGCCATGGCGTATTCCGAAATTGCCCTCGAACACTTTAAGAATCCAAAAAATATCGGGAAAATCGAGAATGCCGACGGCGTGGGTGAGGTGGGAAACCCCATATGCGGCGACATGATGTCGATCACCATCAAGGTCAAGGGTGACCGCATAGAGGACATCAAGTTCAATACCTTCGGCTGCGGCGCGGCGATAGCCGTATCGAGTATGGTGACGGAGATGGCCAAGGGCAAGACGCTTGAGGAGGCCATGAAGATCACCAACCAGGCCGTGGCCGAGGCGCTGGGGGGCCTGCCGAAGAATAAGCTCCACTGTTCAAACCTGGGCGCCGATGCCCTCCACAAAGCGATCATGGATTTTTACGAGCGAAGGGAGGGCAAGGGCCGCACGCGCGAGCCCGTAGAGTTTATCGGCGAGCGTGAGGGAGGCTGCTATTGCCCCTACTGTGACACGGAGATTCCGCAAAGGGCTCCTGTCTGCAAGAAGTGCGGGAAACCCGTTGCAGTTCATAAGTAAAAAGCTCGCGATAAGGGGTATAGAACCATGAAATTAACCTACCTGGACCACGTTTCGGCTACTCCGTTGCACCCCGAGGTTAAGAAGGCGATTGTTGACTACATTGATAAGGACGGTTTCGGCAACCCCATGGGTCAGCACCGGGTCGGCGATCAGGCATCGGAGATGCTTGAGAGTGCCCGCTCTCAGGTCGCACGGCTTATCGGTGCCGGGCCCGGCGAAATTGTCTTTACCTCTGGGGGCACAGAGTCGACGAACCAGGCGATAAAGGGGGTCGCTTTTGCCAAGGCGAAAAAGGGCAAGCACATCATAACCTCCAACATCGAGCATCAGTCCGTTTCCCGGCCCCTTCGGGTGCTCATGCGGATGGGCTTTGAGGTCACCTCGGTGGGCGTTGACGAATATGGAATGGTGGATCCGGAAGAAGTAAAGAGGATGATACGGAGCGATACGATCCTAATTTCCATCATGCATGCCAATAACGAGATCGGAACGCTGGAACCCGTTGCCGAGATCGGAAAGATTGCAAAAGAGAAGGACGTCGTTTTTCACACCGACGCAGTGGCTTCCTGTGGGAACGTGCCTATGGATGTAAAGGAGCTCAACGTCGATCTGCTGAGCATGGCGGCCAACCAGTTCTATGGCCCTTCCGGCGTAGGGGCGCTTTATGTGAGGCCCAAAACGGCTATCTTCCCCCTCATCGACGGGGGCACCCAGGAGGGCGGCAGGAGGGCGGGTACGCCCAACATGCTCGGCATTGTGGGCATGGGCAAGGCGGCCGAACTGGCCATAGCGGAGATGCCGGAGCGCACGGCCCACGTCTGGGAGCTACGCAGGGCCCTTGTCGGCCGGTTGGCGGACATAGACGAAATTTATCTGAACGGACATCAGGAGAAATGTCTGCCCGGCCTCGTGTCTTTTTCTGTCGCCTATGTGGAAGGCGAATCGATGACGATGATGCTCGACGAAGAGGGCGTTGCCGTTTCTACCCGCTCGGCCTGCGCGGCCGGCTCGCTCAGGGCGTCTCATGTCCTCATCGCTACCGGCCGCGACTATGCCCTTGCCCAGGGTACGCTGATCTTCTCTTTCGGCATGGAAAACACCCTGGAGGACGTTGACCGTTCCGTCGATGTGCTGAAGAGAAGCGTCGAATTCCTGCGGAGCATGTCGCCGCTCTATAGCAAAAAATAGAGCAGCGCCATCGAGGGCCTAAGGCTTAACCGGAACAGCAACTACCGGGGGTGCCGCAGGATCCGGGGTTTCCGCAGCAGCCGCCTGAGGGCCCCGCAAACGTGTTGCTTCCGGTCGCACCTACGGTGTTGTGAGCCGACATGAGCTTCTCCAGTTTGGGGCTGCTGCAGGCCTTGCAGGCCAAGCCGTCCTCATTGCCAATGACGATGAATTCACTTATCTGGCCGCAATCGGCGCAACGGTATTCGTAGATCGGCATATGTCACCTCTTCTCGCGTTAGTGGCCGCACCCGCCCTGGTGGCCAGCGCAGGTATTCTGCGCCGTCATTTCGGGGAGCATATTATCTTTGATCAAGGATAGGTTTGCCCGGACCGACGGCCCTGCAGCGCGGAAGACCTTGATGCCCTCTGCGTTGAGCCTCATGAGCGCACCGGCCCCGATGCCGCCGACAACCACGGCATCGACCCGCTGCCCGCCGATGGCGGCCATGGGGTTGCAGGCCCCGTGTGCGTGGTTCCGGTCCCTGTTGGCTACCGTAGCCGCCGTCTCCGCTTCCGTATCAACGACGATAAAAGCCGGAGCTGAACCGAAATGACCGTAGACGGTGCTTTCCAGCCCCTCATCCTTCTGTACTGCAAAACAGACCTTCATATGTGACCTCCAGCTTGTTGGTTTTCAATCTTCAAGGCCTTGCCCTCCAGTATGGCCTCCACGACCTTATGGCGGGCGCTGCACAAAACGCGGCCAAAAGTAGCCCTTGATATGTTCATTCTCTTCGATGCCTCTTCGTGGTACAGGCCCTCGTAGTCGGCCAGCCTCAATGCCTCAAGCTCGTCTATCTCAAGGGAAATCTCAAAGAGATTGACCAAGGGAATCCCCTTGGGTTTAAAATAAAATACGTGAGGGCTACAATCGACACATCTGCATTTCTTTGGTCTTGACATGAGAATATTTTAAGCATATGCTCATAACATGTCAAGGTCCCCTGCAGTTGTTTCTTGCACAGCCTGGGGCCCCTACGTAGTAGTCTGAATCCTTCTGCGGCCGTTTACCTCTCGAATAAAGCCACGCGACAGCCGATGGAGGACCTCTGGAGGACGTATGACCGTGCAAGAACAGGAAGCCGTGATCGGAGAGCTTGAAGGAATCGTTTCAAAGAAGTACGTGATGACGCACATCTTTGAACGGATCAAGAGCTCTCTTGACACATTTCCGTACGAGGCAGACAGGGATACCTTGCCGGCGGCCGTCGTTATGCCGGGCTCAACAGACGAGGTGAGCCGAATAATGCGCTATGCCGCGGCTGCCCGGGTGCCCGTTTTTGTCCGGGGCTCGGGCACATCCTTTCTGGGTGCCTCGCGGTACCATGTGCCGGGCATTGTCCTGAGCACGCGCCGCCTGGACTCGATAGAGCTTTTTGAGGACTACGGGTATTTTGAGTGCGGCCCCGGGGCCATTTGTGCCCATGTCGAGGAAGCCCTCAAACCCGGGGGCTTCTTTCTTCCGGCGGCCCCGGGCAGCAGGCTCATCGCAAGCATGGGCGGCATCATCGCCAACAACACGAGTGCGCACATAGTCGACACGAGCATCGGAAAGCCGGGCGATTACGTGCTGGGTGTCGAGGCGGTGCTTCCGAACGGCCATATCATAGAGACGGGAACGAAAGGACTCCGAAGGGCGGCCGGCACGGACCTGACGAAGTTTTTTGTGGGGGGCGACGGGCTGTTTGGTGTGGTGACGCGGATCAGAATGAGGCTTGTGCCGCAATTCGAACGGGCCTTCGGCTTTGCCGTGTACCGAAACCTCGACAGCGTTGCGCGGGCCGTTCAGAGGATGTACATGGAACGGCGTCCCGCACCCCTGTTCATGGAGTTCATGGACGAACGGTCCTCGGCAATCGGTTATGGCCTCAAAGGGCTCGAACCACCCCAGGGCTCTGTGGTGCTCTTCGTAACGCACGGCGAATCGAAGGAGGAGGCGTCGAGGAAGGCCCGCGAGATTATGCGCTCTCTCGAAACCGAGCATCCCGCAGACAAAGGCCTCGTGGATGACCCGCATCTCTGGGAAAAACTCTGGTCGGCCCGCGAGGTAATCGGCTCCTTCCTCATGCAGCAAAGCGGCAACCAATGGTCCTCGGCCGAGGTTGTTGCCAACCTGAAGGATCTTCCGGAATGTATGAGGGATGCAGCTGCCTTCAACACTGGGTTGCCCGTGCTCGGCCGCCTCGATCTCTATGTTTTTGGCCATATCGGCGGGCTGACGATGCACCCCGGGGTCATCATACCCAAGGAGTGGGACAACGAGACGAAGCACCGGGCCATCGACGAGAAGTTTGAAAGGGAAGGGGAGCTTAACCTCAAGTATGGAACCTGCGGCGGAGAGTGGGGCCAGTTCTCGAAAAGAACGCCCTTCTTTATCCGGCGTTACGGCCCCCACGCCTACGGCTTGATGAGAGATTTGAAAAGGGCCGTCGACGCAGAGAACATTTTAAACCCCGGCGTGCTGGAGGGTTACCGGTAAAGGCCGGAAACCCCCGCGGGTCGCCGTGACGTTGGAGGCAAGATAGGTGGAAGAAAAGGACCGAGAGTACGGCCGTCCTGAGGGAGATGACGAAAAGACGGGCCCGGATGTTGTCGAGGCCGCCCGGGAGGCGATCCTTGACGCGGCGAGCCGTTGCCGGAATTGCAACTACTGCTTTACCATATGTCCCATTTTTCAATCCACCCGGGGGTTTATGAGTCAAACGCCATCGGGCATCCTGCAGTCCCTCAGCTATGCCCTGCGTTGGAACCTCATGTCCGGCAAGGAGCGGGAGATCCTGCGCGACATCGTCTATGCCTGCACAACCTGCAACGGTTGCGTCATCCGCTGCAAGTCCAAGGCAACAGGGATAAAGATCCGAGAGGCTATCGAACAGGGCCGGAGAATCCTCCGCGAGATGATGATCGGCCCTTTGCCGCAACAGCGAAAGCCCCTCTGGCACATCTATGCCTACGGGAACCCTTACGGTGGCAAGCCCGAAGAGCGGCTGGGCTGGCTCGGGGACATGCAGGTGAAGCGCCTGCCGGCCGATGGGACCGGGACGATGCTCTACGTCGGTTGCACCGTCGCCTACGATCCGCTGCTCGCGGAGGTGGGGCGGAGCCTCGTCGATGTGCTTACGCGCTTGAACGTGGACTTTGGTGTGCTGCCGGACGAGATTTGCTGCGGTGATCCGGCGCTCAGGATGGGCGATACCGCTATCTTCGATGAGCTCGCCGTCCGGAACGTGGACCGGTTCAAAGCCGCAGGCGTGAAAAGGGTCGTCACGCTTTCCCCCCACTGTTACAACACCTTTCTTCACGAGTATCGGCAAGCCGGCGATGACTGGCACGTAGAGCATTATACGGAGTTTCTCTTCAAGCGTATACAGGAGAATGGATGGGAACCGGCGGGAACCTTTCCTCGGGTCGTGGCCTACCACGACCCCTGTTACCTCGGAAAACACAACAAGATCTATGGGCCGCCGAGAGAACTCCTCAAATCTGTCCCAGGCCTCAAGCTCGTAGAGATGAAGTCGAACATGGACGACGCCCTCTGCTGCGGGGGAGGGGGAGGGCGAATGTATGCGGAGGTCGAGGAGGAGAGGAGGCTTTCGAAGGTCAGGGTTGCCGAGGCCCTCGCTGCGGGCGCCGAGGTGATCGCCACGGCATGTCCCTGGTGTTTTACCATGCTTGACGGCGCCGTCAGGGACCTTCAGGTAAACAACAGAATTGAGGTTATGGACATTGCACAGATTCTCCGACGGGCGATTCTGTGAGACAGACAATAACGTTATTGGAGGTAGTCATGAACAGAAAATCGTCATCAAAGGGCGGGTCCGAACACGGAAAGGGCTTGACCTGTGCGGTTGTGGGCTTTGTAACGCTCCTTGTTATCGTTTGCGTGGCCTTAGTCCCCGGGGCAATCTCAGCGGACAAAGTGCGGAGAATTTCCATCGCAGCCGGGGGTACAGGCGGCGTTTGGTATCCCTATAGCGGGGCTATCGCAGCCGTCATTTCCAAGCACATTCCGGGAGTTGAAGCGACGGCAGAGGTGACGGCGGCGGCCGTAGACAATGCCAAGCTCCTTGGGGCCGGGAAGGCCGATCTGGCCATCATGCTTGGTGACGTGGGTTATGATGCTTACATGGGCAAGGGGGTGTTCAAGGCGAAGGTGCCCATGCGGAATATCGCCGGGCTTTATTCCTCCGTTACCCATATCGTCACGGTGGACGGCAACGGCATACAGTCGGTTAAGGACCTCAAGGGCAAGCGGGTTTCCGTCGGTGCGCCGGGAAGTGCAACGGAGATTGTGGCCACCAGAATTCTTGAGGCCTACGGTCTGGATATACAGAAGGACGTAAAAAGGGACCGTCTCAGCGTGGCAGAATCGGCGGGGGCCCTCAAAGACGGGAAGATCGACGCCTTCTTTTGGGTTGGCGGAATACCTACGGCGGCCGTCATGGATGTGGCGGCAAGCCCTGGCATGAAAATCAGAATGCTGAGCTCTGCTGAGGTGCTTCCAAAAATGGTGGCCAAGTACGGTCCCATATACTTCAAAACCACCTGTCCACCAAACACGTATAAGGGGGTGGACTATGGCGTGGCTACCGTTTGTGCGGGCAACTTCCTCGTTACTCACGAGAAGATGGACGACAAGTTTGTCTACGACGTCTTGAAGACCCTCTTTGATCACAAGCCGGAGCTCGTATCGATGCATAAAGTTGCAAACGACCTCACTCTTGACATTGCCGTCGATGGATCACCTTTCCCCTTTCATCCCGGAGCGATAAAGTATTACAAAGAGAAGGGAAAGAAGATTCCCCGGTAGGCAGATAGCGGTGCGCCGGCGGGAGCATAGGGAGGCGGTATGAATGTCTTGGAGGCTATGGCGGACCATGCGGCCCGCGTCAAGTATGAGGACCTTCCCGCATCGGTGGTGGAGAGGGCCAAACTGTTCGTTCTTGACTCGCTGGGCGTGGCCCTTGCGGGCGCACATGCGCCGGGCTGCCGCGAGGTGGTGCGTCTCGTACAAGAGTGGGGCGGCAGCCCTGAATCGACGGTGCTGGCGGGGGGAGGCAGGGTGCCGTCGCCGTGGGCGGCCTTTGCAAACAGCACGATGATGCATGCCCTCGACTTTGACGACACGCTCGACGAGAGCGCATTGCATGCCCATGTGTCGGTGCTGCCGGCGGCGCTGGCCGTAGCCGAGGCGGCTGGGCCGGCCAGCGGAAGGGAGCTCATCTGTGCCCTTGTCCTGGGCGTCGACAGTGTCTGCAGGTTGGGCCTCGGTACGAGGCGGCCGCTGTCCTGGATCAGGACGGCTACCTGTGGGAGTTTCGGCGCCGCAGTTGCCGCGGCAAAGATGATGAGGCTCGGCGGCGGAGGCATACGGCAGGCCCTGGGCATTGTTTACAGCCAGACGGCAGGCAACGCCCAGTGTCTGGTTGACGGCGGATTGGTCAAGCGTATGCAGCCTGCCTTCTCGGCCAAGGCCGGAGTGGTGTCGGCCTACCTGGCCCGTGCCGGCATTACGGGCGCACGTGACACCTTCGAAGGTCAATACGGATTTTTCAACCTCTACGAGCAGGGCGACTTCGACGCCCGACGGGCGGCAGAAGACCTGGGCACCCGTTACGAGGGCATGGGCCTCAGCATGAAGCCTTACCCTTCGTGCAGGATGACGCATGCCTCAATAGACGCAGCACTGACCATCCTTCGGGAGCACGGGCCGGACCCGTCGGAGATCGAGGAGGTGGCGGCCTACGTTTCCTCCATGGCGGAAAACATGGTGGGAAGGCCTTTTAGCGTTCGGGAAAACCCCCAGGTGGATGCCCAGTTCAGCATACCTTACACGGTTGCTGCGGCTCTGCAGCGGGGCGATGTGCGCCTCGAGGACTTCGAAGAGGACCGGGTAAGGCAGGCGCCCGGCGACGGTCTCATCGGAAAGGTGCGCGTGGTGGCCGATCCGGCGATTCCGGAGCGGGACATGAACAGGGCGCGCCTCGTCGTGCGCTATAAGGGCGCGGCGATTGAGAAAACCGTTGAGCACATGAGGGGTAGCCCGGAAAACCCGTTGACCGTCGAGGAGTGCGTGCAGAAGTTCTTCAAATGTGTGGATTACAGCGGACTGGCGGACGCAAGAGCCAAAGCACCCTTGATCGTCGAAAGGGTGCTGTCGCTGGAGCGCGTGGAGGATATCGGAGACTTGATGGCCCTCCTCTAATAATAGGGCCAAGAAGGAGGTGAAGGATGTTTGATGAATGGATTGGAGAGGTGAAGAAGAGCGCTGATCCCAGGGAGCTGGGCATGATCCTCGTTCATAACGGGGTTGTGAGGGCCACGGCAAAAACGGGCTCAGCGGTTCGGGGGATGTTGCTTTCGTACGATCGCGACAAGCTTGCCGAGGCAATAACGGCGGCGAAAGCAAGAGAAGGAGTAGTCGAGGTGCGGGTTTGGCTTAACGAGGGGGAGCTCAACGTTGGCGATGACATCATGAAGGTCCTTGTCGCAGGGCGGTTCAGAAGCGACGTCCTGCCTGTGCTGCAGGACCTGCTCACGTTTCTCAAGACAGAGGTTGTAAAGGAGAAAGAGGTCACGCAATGACGGCCCGAAAATCACAGAAGATCAAGGCTCAGTGCGCAGAATGCAGCGTCGAGTTTCGCGAGCGTGCCTGCATGAAGCCCGGAGGCTCTCCTGCGGCGGGATGCCCCACGGCGTCCTTCAGAGGCCTGCTTGAGAAGGCCCGGCAGGAGTACAGATCCTTGGAAAACGGCGAGTTTGCCCGGCAGGCCTCCATTCAGGAAGGGGAGTGCTACGCCGGCAGGGAGCGGAGACCATACGTCATCCATCCGACAAAGCCGCGCATTCTGGAGATATGCGAGTTTGCCCGACGGATGGGTTACGAGCGCCTCGGGCTTATCTTCTGCGCCGGCCTTGTCGCGGAGGCACGGTTGACCTGCGGCTTTTTTGAGCAGAAGGGTTTTGACGTCGTTTCTGTGATGTGCAAGGCCGGATGCGTGGCAAAGGAAGAGATAGGGCTGACCGATGACGAAAAGGTGTTCAGGGGGGGGCACGAGTCCATGTGCAACCCTATTTTTCAGGCTATGATCGCCAACGAAGAGGAGACGGATTTCAACGTCCTTCTCGGTCTCTGCGTGGGCCACGACTCGCTCTTCTTCAAGTATGCGAAGGCCCCCTCCACGGTGCTTGCCGTCAAGGACCGCGTCACGGGACACAACCCCCTGGCGGCCCTTTATCTGTTGGGGAGTTACTATTCATGGCTCAAAGAACCGTAATGGCCCCTCTTCGCCCTGCATCGACAGACCGAGCCGTACGCGGAACGGCCCGTTAAGGAGAGGCAACGAAAAGGGCTATCGTCCCGATTCCCGACAGGAGCAGCACTAACTGAATAAAACTGTTTTTCAGTTCTATTGTTCGATGGAGCCCGGGGATGAGGTCCGCCAGGGCGATGTAGATGAAGCTTGCCGCTGACATGGAGAGGACGTATGGAATAGCGGCCTCGGCGGCCTGGAGATAGAAGTAGGCGGCGACCGCACCCAGCAGAGAGGTTGCCTGGGATAGGAAGTTGTAAAGAAATGCCTTCGCCCGAGGGTAGCCGCTTTCAATGAGGATCGCAAAATCTCCCATTTCCTGCGGAATTTCATGGGCGAGAACGGCTACGGTGGTCGCGGCCCCAAATGACCTGTCGGCCATAAAGGCCACGGCGATAACGATGCCGTCAACAAAGTTGTGAAAAGCATCGCCAAAAATAATGAGAGTGCCTGCCCTCGTGTGAATGTCGCAGTTGTCTTCGTGGCAGTGGCGCCAGATGACGGACTTCTCAAGCAGGAAGAAGAGGAGAGTGCCGGCCAGTATGGTAGCGGAGACTGTGGTTGTTGAGGAAACTTTCAGTGCCTTCGGTATCATGCCCAAAAAGGCTGCCCCGAGAAGCGTTCCGGTGGCATAACTTACAAGAAAAGGAATAAAGATCCGGCTTCTCCCCTTGGAGCAGAGGAGCACGAAAGATGCCCCCACCAGGGTGGCCACACTCCCCACCAGGGTGGCCCCGATAATCAGCGGTAATGTCCCAACAGCCATGGCACCCCTTAGCCTGGACCACGCAACGATGCAAAGAACACTTTTAGCGGCATCAAACCTTTATTGTCTCGCCTACGAGGACATCGATGAAACGTTGTCCGTACGACCCCTTTAGGATTCGCATTGGTTCGGTGCCGGTGCAGTGGGCCGGCCCGATGTATTGTACGCCAAGCTCGTGCAGTCTTCTGCCGACAGCCTGTACCATGGTCTCGGGTTCGCCGAGGAGGTGAAAACCGCCCATGACAAGATAGGATTTCTTTCCCGTCACCATTGTTACCTGCTCCACCATGTCTACTATGCCGACATGTGCGCAGCCCGTCAGCATTGTCAGGCCCAGCTCCGTACAAAGTACCAAGGACTGCTCTGCGATACCGTCCGAATGGGTGCCGCTGCGTAACTGACCCGTTGCCTGTATGCGCTCGGCAATCGGGGTCATATGGTGAGCCTCTATTACGTTACAGGTATACGATGCCGCCTCTTCCTTGAATGGCGCGCTGAAATCCGGACATACATAGACATTGATGCCCGGCCTTTCCTTAAGGATGTTCCAGAGGCCGCCGGTATGGTCAAAATGTTCATGGGAAATGACGACTGACTGGATCTGCTCGATACTGACGCCCATGCGGTCCATGTTGTAGAAAAGGGGTCCTGCGCTCTCGCCTGTGTCAAAGAGGATCCGGTCGTCAACAAGATATGACAATCCCCACCCTGCTATGAACGTGCGATTCAGCCTTCTGTTGTCGAAGAGGATCTTAATCTCCATCCCTAAACCTTTCCCCTTCTTCGTAGTGTGTCGTCGTCGCTCATGGGCTCGACGAATTTCTTGCTGCTTTCGTAGACGGAAAGGGCATTAAGCCCGGCGAAGAAGGCCGTGATACGAGAGAGCTCCTCTCTTCCGAGGGGGTGGACGGCGCAAGGTCTTAGCGGTGTATTGATGTGCACCTCGTCCGGCGCGATGATCCGGGCAATGTGCGCTATCTCGGACGCGTAGCCCCTATTCTGTGCCGTAAACATGATTTGTAAAGCAAGCGTGCCGGAAAAACGGCCCCTGAAATCTACAAGGGCCGCAAGAAGGCCCGGGAAGTCGCAACCGGAACAAGGCCTGTTGATGGCCTCAAATACATCTTGCGACGGCGCATCGAGTTTGGCAATAACGAGGTCGGCCTGCAAGAGGTCATTTTGGACATCATCCTGTTGCAATAGCGATGAGTTTGTAATGACGGCGATTCGCTCGGACCTGGCCTGCCTGAGGGCCCTGATCGCGTCGCCAAGGTTTGCTGCCAGTGTTGGTTCTCCTCTTCCGGAAAAGGTAAAGCAGTCGACGGAAATCTCAGGTAACGACCGAATTTCCTCCAACATGTCTTCAACAGGAACGCAGATCTTCCTCTTTGTCTCACCGTTGCAGGTCCTTCCGAGCTGGCAATAGGTGCAGTCAAAAGAGCAGATTTTTTCCGGCTGCGACAAGAGATCGATACCAAGAGAGCTGCCCATTCTCCAGGATGAAACGGGCCCGTAAATATACATGAAGCTTCTCTTCATAAGGATCACCCCGTTAGGGCATAGCCTCGGCACCGACGGAAACCGAGAAACCCACGCCCTAACACTAAATTCTTTTAAGTCCCGCTGCCGCGAGACTGCGCGTTTTTCACTTGTATCAGTTGCGCTACAATACTTACCGCTATTTCCTGGGGGGTTTCCGCATTGATGGGGATCCCTATCGGGGCGCGCACCCCCGCCGTGATCCTCTGGTCGTAGCCTTTTGCGTGCATGCGGTCCATGATGATTCGCACCTTTCGCGCGCTCCCAATCATTCCGATATATTTTGTTTCTTTCTTCAGTGCGTTTTCCAGGACAAGGGCATCGTACTCATGACTTCTCGTACAGATGACCACGTATTCGTGGCCCGTGAACTCGAGAGCACAAAAGGTGTCCGCAAATTCCCCCACGATAATGCTGTCGGTATCGCTGAACCTCTCCGTATTGGCAAATTCCCTCCTGTCGTCGATGACGGTCACGTAAAAACCGACGGCTTTGGCCATTCGGGACAGATGCTGCGATATGTGGCCTGCACCAAAAATGTAAAGGGGACTGATAGCGCGGATTGGTTCAACAAAGAGGTCCCCGGAGTCTGCCAGTGCGGGCAAGTCGAAGGAAAAGAAGTCGGTTTTGCCCGTCCCGTAGTCAGGGAAATCACCAACCGTGGTTCCGTTTTCGCACAGCAAGGTTTTGGCAAACCCATGGTCGCCGAACCTTGTCAGGAGCACACCTGCCTCCCTTCTTTCCCGGCAATGCCTTATGGCGCTATAGAGCTCAAGACTGCCTGTTGTTACCGGCTCCAAGAGAACGTACACGTTGCCGCCGCAGAGCATGTCTGCATCCTCTACATTCATTGCTTCCATATTGACGCTCAGCAGGGCCGTAATCCCTTTGTTCATTATTTCCAGCGCCTTGTTGTAGGCGTCGGACTCAAGACGGCCGCCTCCTACAGTCCCAAACATGGTGCCATCGGCAGCGATGAACATTTTCGCCCCCACATCGCGCGGTGCCGAACCGGTTCGTTGTATCACCGTTGCAAGGATACCGCCGGAGCCTCGCTGGAGATAATCAACTATTATGGCAAAAATACCCATTTCCATTCCCTCACGGTGAAATGGAGCCTAAGCCCCCAAGCCTTCAGGGATGTGAAAGCCGGCAATTCGCATCACTCAACCCCGATTCTTAGCGGGCGCAGTTTGCTCGAGCTCGTCGATGCGGTTCTTAATGTCCTGCATCTGCTTCTTTAGCAACTCCAGCTCTTGCTGAGCATTCTTGGGCTGGACCGGCGCTCCCGGTGCTTGCCCGACACTAACGTTCGGGTCTGTACCGATACCGCGGACCACCCCCATTCCTCTGCCCTTGCCGCGGCCCATTCCTCTGCCCATCCCCATGCCTGTCGTAAACCCGCCGGGGATTCCCATAGGGGTGCCTGCCTGACCCGACAAGGGTTGGCCGACGCCGTAGTGGTCCCTTACATTGGGCTCTGCGGCTGCCACAAACCTTCCCTCCCGACATTGTCTGATGACGTCTTGTACCGTGCCGGTGCAGCCGACTATAACCTGGACCCCGGCCGCCGCGAGGACCTGGTAAGCATTGGGCCCGCAGGCACCTGTGAAGACGTGCGTCACCCCTTTGCCGACGATCATTTGAGCGGCCTGGATACCCGCACCTCCCCGCTGAGAAGCGCTTCCGTTCGGGATAGCCTCAAAAGTGAGGTCCCCGGTATTGACGATGAGAAAGAAAGGGCATCGCCCAAACCTCTGATCAATTGCGACGTCAAGAGATGGTCCTTCCGCTGTAACGGCAATACGCATAACAATCCTCCTCGATCATGTCTCAGAAGCCGGGGCACGGGGGTAACGGTTACCTGCGCAACCGTTACCCCCTATTCGACGTCAACCTGCCTGAGGCGCCATTCCCTGGGCCTCCAGGTCCTTGAGCTGCCTGCGGACGCCATCGAGGGCGTCTTCCAGGTATTCCGCCTGAGCCTTCAGTGCAGCCAACTCCTGTTCCCTTGTTACAGCGGGCGCTGCAGGGGTGTGCTGGGGCGCACCGTAAGTAAAGGGATTGTCCCAGGCCGGCATAAAGCCTCCGGCTCTTTGCCGCCCTGTCAGTCCGGTTCTGCGGAACCATTTTCTGAAGCCACGGCCGCCGGCTCCACCAGGGCCGCCCCAGGTACGAAACCCTCTTCCCTGAGCGAAATTTGCATACCCGGAAACGGGAAAACCTGTACAGAATCCTGCCGCCCGTCCGGTCATGGGTCCAAATCCACGAGGCCCTGTTCCATCTCCACCTGGCATGTTCCTCACCTCCTTTTGTTTGGCCCGCCCCGCATAGGGGCTTCCTGTCTTCCGTGACTACAGCGAAACCGACGTCGTCGCCTGCCCCCGACGCATCCGGGCATGAGAAAGCGGCTGTCCGTCAGTCCCTCCTTCAGAAAAGCGCCAAGTATCATCTCAAGACCGCCGCACAGAAATCCTACAACGCTGATACCGGCGGTAATCAGGGCCGTCTCCATGGCGTACGAGACGGCCCCGCAGAGCAGCACCTCGACGCTGATAGCGGTCATTTCCTTAGCCCTCAGGAATGGGTCTCTTTCCATCAATAGCACGTCTTTTCGCTGCACTTCCTTTCCGCCGACGACCTCTACGAGAGAGAGCTTATCGGACACGTCAAAGACCGGCGATACGGAACCCTGGAAGTTTGCTATTGCTATCACCATGATATCGACATGCAACGCAACTTTTGTGCCGTGAAGAAAAGACATATAAACAACAGCGATACCAATATGTTGCACGGCGGTGGGCAGGGTTACATTGACATTTGTGCCGCATATTGCAATACTATAGGTACCATACTATTGCAATATGAACGATAAGGATATGAAAAATGGTAGAGCCCTTAGCCGCTACGGAACGGGAGCGGAGGAGCGGGAGGTTATTCTCGACTCGATTAACGAGGGTGTTTTCACAATAAATCTCGATTGGCATATTACTTCCTTCAACCGTGCGGCAGAGCGCATTACCGGTGTTTCTCGGGAAGAGGCGATGGGGCGTCCATGTTCCGCGGTGTTCCATGCGAATATATGCGAAAAGAACTGTGCCTTGAGACGTACCTTCGAAACGGCAAAGCCCGTCGTGAATGCCACCGCTTTTATCGTTAACAATAAGGGATTGCGTGTGCCTGTTCGCATTTCGACGGCAATCCTAAAAGGTGACGATGGCAACGTGATTGGCGGGGTTGAAACCTTTCAGGACCTGAGTCAGGTAGAAGAGCTGCGAAAGGAATTGGAGAGCCGCCACACCTTTGAAGACATCGTGGGAAGGAGTCCCTCGATGATACGTCTGTTTGAGATGCTCCCGCCTATCGCCGAGAGCAGCAGCACGGTGCTGATCGAGGGTCCCAGCGGTACGGGCAAGGAGCTTTTCGCCCGGGCTATACATAACCTCTCGCCGCGCAGAAAGAAACGGTTCGTTGCAGTAAACTGTGCCGCACTGCCCGACACCCTTCTGGAAAGTGAGTTTTTCGGCTACAAAGCCGGGGCATTTACGGACGCCAAGCGGGACAAGGTGGGCCGCTTTGTCCTTGCGGAAGGTGGGACGCTGTTTCTTGATGAGATAGGTGATATATCTCCGGCTCTTCAGGTGCGTTTGCTTCGTGTGCTGCAGGAGCGCACGGTAGAACCGCTCGGATCCGTGGAGCCCGTTAGGGTAGATGTGCGTGTTGTGGCCGCCACAAACAGGAATCTTTTGCGGCTTGTCGAGGAGGGAAGGTTCCGGGAAGATTTGTACTACCGGATTCGCGTTATCCGCCTTGTTCTGCCGAGTCTCAAAGCGCGGCGTGAAGATATACCGTTGCTGGTCGACCACATCATGGGAAAATATAACCGGCTCCAGGGAAAGACCATTGCGGGGATTTCCTTTGAGGTCATGACGCAACTTATGGAATACGACTTTCCCGGCAATATACGGGAGTTGGAGAACATTATCGAGCAGGCTTTCGTCCTGTGCCGTGGGGAGATCATAGAGCTTCACCACCTCCCCCCAGAATTACGCCCCCCTGTATCGTCTTCGGCCGGAGGAGCAGGCCCCATGAACCTGAAGGCTATGGAGAAAACCCTTATAGCAGAGACCTTGCGACGCTGCGGCGGCAACAGGGCAGTGACGGCGCGAGAGTTGGGCCTCGACACAAGCACCCTTTACAGGAAGATCAAAGACCTGAAAATCGAAGCCCCCGCACGCGACGGGCGGGGGCTTCGCAGATAGCCTTGCATAGTGCAAGAATGTGTGGAAGAGCCGAGGGCATATGGACCTCGACGTTGTTGTTCCGGGAAAGAATAGCCAGGCATGTTATGAGGTTGTCTCGTGATCGTTCTGCAAAGAAGCTTTGGCATGCTAATTGCTCGTTTAAGGAAGAAGTGAAACTGTGAAATCCACGATCGATTGTATTCCCTGTTTGGCGAGGCAAGCGCTGGAAGCGATACGCTATGTCCCGGCCCATCCGTCGGTCCGCGTAGAGGTGTTTCGCGATGTACTTCGTTATCTGGCAGGACTTGATTTCGATCAACCGCCACCCGTTGCAGGCCAGTGGATGCACCGCGGGATACGGGAGCTGACGGGAAACGATGATCCATACAGAGAAGTTAAAGAGCGGTTCAACCGCCTTGCCCGGGGATTGCTGCCCGAACTGAGAAAGAAGGTTTATGAAAGCCGGGACCGTTTTAGGACGGCCGTCCATCTTGGAATAACGGGAAACGTGATTGACTGCGGCGCCAAGAGCGGAATGACGGAGGATGCCGTCCTTCGCGGCGTTGCCGAGGCCCTTTCAGGGCCATTTCGCGGAGATATCGAAGGCCTTCGCCTGGCGATGCAAGGGGCTACCAACATTCTGTACCTCACCGATAATGCGGGTGAGATATTCTTTGACCGCCTTCTTGTTGAGGAGCTTCCCGCGGAAAGGGTGACGGTTGCCGTCAGGGGAAAACCGGTCATCAACGATGCCACGATGGCTGACGCCTATGCGGCAGGCCTCCATGACATCGCAAAAGTAATTGATAACGGCTCTGACGCGCCGGGCACCATAGTGAGCGAATGCAGTCCTGAATTCAGGAGGTGCTTTAGCGACGCGGACCTCATAATAGCAAAAGGGCAAGGCAACTACGAAACCTTAAGTGATACAAGGAAAAAAATTGTTTTCCTCTTCAGGGTCAAATGCTCTGTGGTAGCATCGCAGGCAGGATTCGCTCCGGAAACGAATGTGTTGGCTTCAAACCTGGGGCCCAAGCCATAGAGAATCCCGGGCGGCACCCTGTGAAAGCAAGATAAGGAGAAGCGGTAATGTCGGAGAATCTTGATGATTTCTTGCAAGAGCTACAGGATCAAATTAACGATGACACAATTCGAGACTACGGACACAAGGCCTTTGAGCGATGGCGCAACCCTTTGCACATGCGGCCCATGGAGAGGCCCGATGGTTATAGCCGGATTACGGGTCCCTGCGGCGACACAATGGAAATATTCCTTAGATTCGAAAACGGAACGGTGAGTGAGGCCTCGTTTCAAACGGACGGCTGTGGGCCGAGCATCGTCTGCGGGTCGCTGGCAGCCGGCCTTGCCCTTGGGAAAAGCCTGGAAGAGGCCGGGGAGATCACCAACGAGACGATCCTTGACGCGATCGGCGGGCTTCCGGAGGAAAGTCGGCACTGCGCCCTGCTTGCCGCGAATACCCTGCGGGAGGCCATCGAAAACTACATCGTTCAAAAGAAGCGGGACGGCTGAATGGCCGCTTATAGCAAGAATGCCAAATAATTCAGGAGACCAACATGGCAGAGCTGGTTGTTTTTCACAGCGGGAACCCTTCATGACTGTCCTGCAAAATGGCTATAGGCGTAGCCAGAGCAATGAAAGACAAGTACGGCATTTCAAGAGTAGACGTTTATGGTAGATAATCATAACAGGGCGATCAACTATTTGCGCCTCTCCGTAACCGACCGATGTAACCTCAGATGCATCTATTGCATGCCTGATGAGGGCGTACCCTTTACGCCCCACAGTGAGGTCCTTGCCTACGAGGAAATGATTCATATTGTCAAGCTATGCGTCCGGGAGGGTATTCGAAAGATTCGGTTGACGGGCGGGGAGCCCCTGGTAAGAAGGGATATCCTCGACTTCATCCAAAAGCTTCAGGAAATAGACGAAATAGAGGAGATAACCTTGACCACCAACGGCGTTCTCCTGAAAGAGTTCGCCCGTGGCCTGCGGGACTGCGGCGTGCGGCGCATCAACGTCAGCATGGATACCTTGAGGCGGGACAGGTTCCACAGCATAACCAGGCGGAATGTTTTCGATCGTGCCTGGGAAGGGATAGGCGAAGCAGAATCCCTGGGGTTTGATCCCATCAAGATAAACGTAGTCGCCATGAGGGGGGTGAATGACGACGAGATCGTTGACTTCGCAAGCCTGACGTTCGCCAAGCCCTACCACGTGCGCTTTATCGAGATGATGCCCTTTGGTGAGGATAACGGCAACGGCTGGGGGCGGGACAAGTTTATTCCCGTTGACGAAATCCTTAACCGCATTCGATCGCTGGGGGAGGTCAATCCCTTAAGCCACCGCCTTCTTGATGGTCCTGCGCGACGTTACCGGCTTCAGGGGGCCAGAGGAGAAATCGGCTTCATTGGAGCGCTGAGCAACCATTTCTGCAGAACATGCAACAGACTCCGCCTTACCTCGTGCGGCCGTTTGCGGGGATGCCTCTTCTCCGACGAAGAGACCGACCTGAAGACCCCTCTCCGCGGGGGCATGAACGATGATGGTCTGCTACGCCTCATTGAGGCCGCTATCCGTATCAAACCAAAGGAACACGGGATAACCCCATGGGAGCCCCGGAAGTGCGTGCGGCCCATGAACGGGATCGGGGGGTAAACAGAGGGTTTCACCGGGCCCAAAGCCGTCGAAAGACCCTTGGTAGTCCAAGAAGGGGCGACAGAATGACTACCGCTCCCTCCACCGGGGCTCCCGCTTCTCCATGAAGGCCTCGATGCCCTCCCGTACGTCCTCGGCCGTACAAAGACGGGCGAGGTTATCGGTCATGTACTCAAAGGCCTTGTAGTAGTCCATGTCCGCAGCGGTGTAAAATGCCCCTTTTGCCGATTGGACGGCCAGGGGGCTCTTGCGCGCCAGAACGGCGGCCCATTCCCGGGCCGTTGCGTCGAGCTCCCCTGGCGGCACCACGCGGTTGACGAGGCCTATTTCGCAGGCCCTTTGGGCCGTTATCAGTTCGCCGTACAGCAAGAGCTCGAGCGCCCGCTTCCTTCCCACGGAGCGGGCAACGGGAACAACGGGGCCGATGCAGTTGAGACCGACGTTGATGGCCGTCAGACCGAACTTTGCCTTATCTGAAGCGATCGCCAGGTCCGCCGCTGCAACGAGGCCGGTGCCGATCGCTGCCGCCACCCCATGGACCTGAACAATAACCGGCTTCGCGATGCGGCTCATGGTCGCCATAGACTTCCCCATGTGTGCAATCCAGTCGCGGTACTCAAGGGCCGTCTTTCCCGGGAATTCGCTCACGTCGATCCCCACGCAGAAGGCCTTGCCTGCCCCTTTCAGCAGAATAACCCTTACGCCGGAGTCCCTATCCAGCTCATATAGGGCGCTGTCGAGTTCTGCCGCCATGGCAGTGTTAAAGGCATTCAACTGTTGTTCCCTCTTTAGAATGATTTCGCCTACGTGGTCTTCGCCCGCAGTGGTCACAACGTATCGGGTCTCCATTACCTGGTCCTCCTGTCAAAATGTCGGTCTATCACCGGGGCTCGCGTCGCCCCCTCCACCGGTACAACCGTTGGAGCCACCCCCTCTGCTCGCAGAAGCTCGCCTGATTCCCACGGGTGACGTGAACCCGCAGGGCACTCGGGGCGTGAGCCCGCGGGAATCCTTCACTATCACCGGGGCTCGCGTCGCCCCCTCCACCGGTACAACCACGACCAACTGCGTGGGTGCTCCGGCCACCCCCTGCCGTTCTATATCAGATTGCGCACATTGGTGTCAAAGGATTTGGCAAATGGGCAGCGCGGGACGATGAAACGGAGGCGCGAGGCATTGCGGCAGCGCATGTATGAGCTTTATGTATGCCAAAAATCGATTGTACTTATCTATTCCATCTATGTAACATAGGTGCAGCTTTTGACAATATCATATCGGGAGAGCCTCATGTCTAAGTTCGTACAGGTTTTTGGAACCCGTTGGGGGGTTATCGGGGTGGGTGTCTTCATCGGCGTTTTTGCCCAGCTCTTGCAGAAGTGGGGGAATCCGGCAAACATGGGCATCTGCGTGGCCTGCTTCGAAAGGGATATCGCAGGCGCCCTGGGGCTTCATCGCGCGACCGTGGTGCAGTACATGCGGCCCGAGATTATCGGGTTTGTCATCGGCTCCCTGATCGCCGCTTACGCCTTCAAGGAGTTCAGATCGCGGGCCGGGTCTGCTCCCATCGTCCGTTTTGTCCTCGGAGCCTTTGCTATGATCGGGGCGCTTGTTTTTCTCGGCTGTCCCTGGCGGGCGGCCCTCCGCTTGGCCGGCGGAGACTGGAACGCCATTTTCGGACTTCTGGGTCTCACCGGGGGTATATGGGTTGGCACGTTCTTCCTCAAAGGGGGCTATAACCTTGGGCGGGCCCGCAATACTCACGCCTCGGTGGGATGGCTGCTGCCACTTACGATGCTGGGGTTCCTGACCCTCATGCTCCTCTTTCCGCAGGTGCAGGGGCAGGATAAGAGCGGCGTTCTGTTTTACAGCGTGAAGGGCCCCGGTTCCATGCATGCGCCTCTCGTCGTATCGCTTGTCATGGGCCTCGTTATCGGATTCCTGGCGCAGCGAAGCAGGTTCTGCACCATGGGGGCCATACGGGATCTGATACTTTTTAAGCAGACGCATCTCCTCTCAGGGTTTGTCGCGCTGGTGGTTGCTGCCTTTATCACCAATCTGATCTTGGGTCAGTTCCACCCGGGCTTCGTCAAGCAGCCCGTGGCACACACGATGGGCCTCTGGAACTTCGGAGGTATGGTCCTGGCAGGGCTTGCCTTCTGTCTGGCCGGCGGATGCCCGGGGCGGCAGCTTTTTCTGGCGGGGGAGGGCGACGGGGATGCAGCGGTTTTCGTTTTCGGCATGATCGTCGGAGCAGGCATTGCCCATAACTTCGGCCTGGCAAGCTCGCCGGACGGCGTTGGGCCTTATGGAATCCCGGCCGTGATCATAGGCCTTCTGGCATGCCTCTTCATTGGGTATACGATGAGAAAGCAAGTTGCCTGAACAACCAAGGAGGAACGCGAATGAGTGTCATCGTCGATGCAAAAGGGCTATCATGCCCACAACCCGTTCTTGTGACCATGAACGAGATCAAGAAGCAGCAAAAGGGCGAGATCGTCATCCTCGTCGACACGGACACATCAAAAGAGAACGTGTCGAGGGCCGCCATGTCGCAGGGTTGGGCCGTCAAGAACGTTGAACAGCAAGGAACGGGGTACCGTATTACCATTTCCAGGGACTGATAGCTCAGAATTGCGCCGACGTTGAACAAAAACGGTGTTTTTCGCCTCTCTGTTCTATACAATATGGCTAACACTGTGAAGAACGAAAGGGCAGGGACGGACCTATGGAAAAGAAGGCTTTCCAGGACTACTATGCGGAGGACTACAGCCACTGTTACGGCTGCGGTCGCCTCAACGGGGAGGGTTTGCACATCAGGAGCTTCTGGCACGGAGAGGAATCGGTAGCCCGTCTGACACCCCAGCTTTATCACATAGCGACGCCGGGCTTTGTCTATGGCGGGTTGATTGCATCCCTCGTCGACTGTCACGGTACCGGGACGGCAGCGGCGGCAGCGTACCGGTCCGAGGGGAGGGATATGGGCACGGAGCCCCATATCCGCTTTGTCACCGCATCGCTTAGAATTGACTATGTCAGGCCTACGCCCCTCGGTGTCGAGCTTGAGGCGAGGGGGAGGGTCAAGACCGTTGGTGGGCGGAAGGTGATCGTGGAGGTGGAGGTCTCGGCAGGAGGGGATGTCTGCGCCCGGGGCGAGGTGGTTGCGGTGCGTATGCCCGAGACGATGAAAATCGCATGAGGGAGTCCGGCCCGGGAGGTTGCGTCCTTTTAGAATATACCGATAAGGAGCCCTTCGGCAACCGTTCGACCGAGCTCATAGCATCGCCCAAGCGCCTCCTCCGTGACGGGACCCTTACAGACAAGAGGCTGCTGGACCTTCCTGAAGCGGTAGCCCCTGCATAGCCGTTCTATGTTGGTGAGGGTCCCGGAACCGTCATTGCCGGCGCTGACGACCACGCAGTAAGGTTTTCTGTACATGGCGGGATCATCTTTTAACTCCTCGTATGTCCGGTCAAAGAGGTCTTTGACTGCACCCGCCATATAGCCGAAGTATTCCGGCGAGCAGATGACGAGCCCGTCACAGGTCCTGAGATCGTCTGCGGTAGTGGTGAGGGCTGCCTTCAGAACGGCCCGTGCGTTTTCAGTGTCGTTGGCCCCGCGGGCGACGGCCTCTGCCATGCTCTTTGTGTTACCCGTCTGCGAATGAAAGGTCACCAGTACGGTAGTCATGGTAGCGAGGGGTATCCGTTACCTGTTTCCATTGATTTCCTCGATGCCGCAAGCCCGTGCGACGAGTTCGGCAATATCCATGACGGAGAGATGTTCATCCAATCCTTCAGCCTTCACCGCGTCCTCGAGCATGACAAGACACTTGGGGCAGGCAACAGCGATAACGTTTGCCCCGGTTTCCCGTGCCTCGCGCACCCTCCTTCGTGAAGGGCTGCTTTCGCTTCCGCCCAACAGGTCGATCTGAAAGTTTCCTGCACCTCCACCGCAACAGAGCGCAGCCTCCCTGTTTTTCTCCATTTCCACAACCTCGATGCCCGGTATGGACTGCAGAATTTCCCGTGGCGCTTCATACTCGTCGTTCCAGCGGCCAAGAAAGCATGGGTCATGGTAGGTAACCCTGGTGCCGAAGCTGGGCCGAGGCTTAAGCCTCTTTTCATTGAGGAGGGAGCGAAGCATCTGGGAGTAATGCATGATTTGGAATTCACCCCCAAAGCGCGGATAGTAATTCTTCATGGCGTTGAATGCGTGGGGGGAAAGCGTAATGATGCTCCGGACCCCAAGCCTGTTGAACAGGGTTGTGTTGGTTTCCGCCAGCAGCTCAAAGAGGCCCGATTCCCCCAGCTTGTAGACCTCATTGCCGTCACAGTTTTCGTCAGCTCCGAGGATGCCGAAAGACAGGCCCGCCTCCTGAAGCACCCTGGCAACCATCCTGGCCACCCGCTGAGCCCGCGTGTCGTAGGAGCCCGTACACCCCACGTAGTACAGATACTCGTTGCCGTTATATCTTCCGATGGCTGTCCCGTCGGCCCAGCCACCTCGTTTCGCCCTGCTCGCACCGTAAGGGTTCCCGTGGAGCTCGACGTTTTCCAGAAACGTTTTCACGGCCTTGGGCACCGTTCCCTTTTCAACCATTTCACCCCTCACCGCCACAACCATATTGACGATGTCAACGCTGAAGCTGAGAGGGCATTTGACAACGCAGTTCTTGCATGTTGTGCAGGCATAGAGAATTTCCGCCAGGTGTTCGCTCCATTCAATGACGTTGGTAAGCCATGCCCTGGCGAGCCACAGCCTGCCCCCGCAGGAGTAGCTTTCCATGCGGAAACGCGCATAGGGAGGGCAATTATTCACGTCGACCCAGTTGGCGGGAAACTTGCAATAGCCACACCGGAAGCACCGGTGTATGAGATCCGCATATTGGAAGTCTGACAGGGCCATCAGGTCATCTCCCAGTTGCCGGGATTCATGATGCCGTTGGGATCGAGAAGTTTTCTGATCTTTACCATCAGTTCCCGTGTGGCAGGATCAAGTCTTTGAAGAAGCAGCTCCTGGCCGTACGTTCCCGGTTTCCATATAACGCCGCCAAGCTCCATAACAAGTCTATCCGTTTCATGCAGGGCCTCCCTTGCCTGTATAACCGTCGCCGGATCGGCCCTGTTGAAGGCATAGGTCCAGGCGAACATCATGGAGTGCCCCGCCCCTATGCAGCGGGCCGTGACTGTATACGGGATGTCGTGCAGTTCCGAGATTTCCCTGCCTTTCCGGTAACACTCCGGGTACCTGTCGATGGGCATGATGCTCCCCACATACTCAACGCCCCCGCCCTTCTTGTAGTCGGACATCTTGGAGATTTGCGGTCGTTCCAGGCTTTGCACGAAACCAAGGTATGCCCCGTCTCCTCTGTGGATGTACTCCCCAAGGGTGTCATCCCAGACTATTTCCTGCTTAAACCCCAATTCCTTTTCGGAATCTGCCGCTAAGTTAACCGTAATGTGGTGGAGTTCGCTGGCGAAGGGTGGAATCGCCCGGCTGAAGGCTATAATATCCTCGGCCATCTGTGTGTGGGTGAGCTTGTGGAGCAGCTCAGGGATGAGCGTTTCGTCATCGACAACAAAAGTGCCGACGCCGCGTATCCGTTTGGCCGGGAAAAGCCTTACTGCCAGCTTGGTGATGATGCCGGTAGTGCCGTACCAGCCGAGGAAGATGCCCATATCGGGCAAAGGGTGATTGGTGAACCAGCCAGCGCCGACGGCGCAGGATCCGAAGCGGCACATCTCCCCGGTGGGCAGCACAACTTCCAATCCGTTCACGAGGTCCGAGTTGAAGCCGTAGGGCTGGGCGAGGTCGCCCTGGCCATGGATCATTACATTGCCGGCAACGGTGGCGGCCGGGGGCGCCCCCGGTTCGGAATGCGTAAGGTTCGGGTGGTGCTGTTCCAGGTATGAGGTCAATTGCCCCTGCGAGACGCCGCACTCGATGACCGTATAGCGAGCGCCTTCGTTGACTTCAAGAATCGAGTCCATGCGCTTGAGGTCGATAACGATGCCGCCTCGAAGGGGAACGGCCAGCCCGGCGAGAGAAAGCCCGCCTCCCAGCGGTACGACAGGGAGTTTTTTTTCGTTGGCCAGCCGCAGTATTGCCTGAATCTGTTCCGGCGTCCTCGGTGCCACGACATAATCCGGCTGTCGCGGTTCCGCCGTGCCCAGGTCAAAGGAGTAGATGAACAGCTCTTCCGGGAGCTGCGAAACGTGCTCGTGGTCGACGATACCGGCAAGGGCGCTCAGGATGGATTCCACGCATTCACCTCCCGGGTTCCGGCTTTTCTCCTATTGCAAGGCGGCAGATGTCACTCATATACATCGGCTTGATACCCTTTAGCGTAACGAGGGGCCCCAGGGTCTGCAGGCAGGCCGGGCAGTTGAAAACGCAGGCTTCCGCCCCGGCCCTCCGCATGTCCTCAACATTTTTCTGCTGGAGCTCCAGGGCGTATCTTCTGCTGCCCGGCCTTCTCTGGCCTTGTATGGTCCCTGCACAGCAGAGTGCGTTCTCATCGACGAATTCCCGGTCAACGGACTCGGCGCCAACGAGGTCAAAGATGGCCCGGACAAAATGGTGCTTGTCCGGCGACAGCCGGGCGGAGCAGGGCCGTTGATAGGCCACCCTCAGATTGACCGGCCTCAGGTGTTCTTTCAGCTCCTTCAGGCGGCCGTACAAAAACTCAAAAAAATGGACCGGCTTGAAGGGAACATCAATACCTACGGCGGGACAGTAGGATGTATAAGCTCCGTAACACTCGTCGTGAAAGCAGATCACCTCCGTTGCCTTATGGGCGGCAATTCTCTTGATGATCCCGGGCAGCCGTTCTTTGATGGCTGAGCTTCGCGCATAATGAAGGTACATAAGCTGGCAGAAGTAGTGAAACATTTTTCGACCATCGGTGGATATGACGTTGAGACCCTCGAAAAGCCTGCCTTGTAACAAGCCGGTGAGTTCGGAAAAGGCCCCCATGTTCAGTACGGGCCCGTGGGCCTCGGTAACCGTAGGCTCGCCCCGAAAGGGCACGCCTAAATTGAGGGCCCTGGTGATCAACGGCCGGGGGACGGGAGGAAGATTAAGCGCCTCCTGCCGTTCAACAATCAGATAGAAGGGGTGGTTGCCCAAGGGGCAGTACTCTTCGCAGGCATAGCACGTAACACAGCCTTCGAGGACGAAGGAGTCCTCACCGCGGGCTATCCTGACGATTTCCTGCTGTGCCGTCTCCCTGTCCAGGTCCATGTGCCGGCACCGCGTTAAGCAGGCCTGGGTGGCGCACCTCAGGCATTTTCCAACATCGAATTTCAGCTCGTATGCCACATTCCTCCTCCGCGAAGGGGCTTCGTTGGACGATCTACCGGCGACCACGGCCTGATAAGTCTTTCAGAAAACGTAGCCCGAGGGCATCCTGTGGCCCTTCGACTC
Source organism: uncultured Pseudomonadota bacterium (assembly GCA_964651435.1). Taxonomy (GTDB): domain Bacteria; phylum Desulfobacterota; class Syntrophorhabdia; order Syntrophorhabdales; family CAYQXL01; genus CAZYVU01. The sequence continues at coordinate 42,803 of CAZYVU010000004.1, read as the reverse complement.
GTCGAGGCTGAGCCACGAGGATTTGTCGCCCCAGATGGGTCGCAGCCTGCCCATAAGCCACTGAAAAGGCAGATCGACGTGAGGCTCAAACTTCTCCAGGTACTCGACGTAGCGATTTCCGGCCAAGTCCTCCGGGGCCAGGACTGCGTCGTCTGTGCCGTTAAACTCGACGGCAGGAACGCCGATGGCCTCGCAGAGCGGTTTGTCGAAGGCGGGCGTCGCGCTGACCCATCTGCCCCCAAGAAAAAGTTGTGTGTAGCCGTGGCTGGGAAAGAAATCGATGCCCGTCTGTTTGGCAATCTCTGCCGGAGCCCTATGGTTCCGTATCTTGGCGAAGGCCAACCTCGAAGGTATTCCCGCCGCCCGGGTCAGAGCGGCGAGGAGAACGGCCTTCTGGACGCAGTAGCCCCTCCCGCGCTCAAGCGTTGTGCTGGCGATGAAGTCCTCGAATCGTGTCGAGATCATGTAGATGCTGTACCGAACATGGTCCCGTACAAAATAAAAAAGGGCACGGGCCCTCGCCGCTTCATCGGCAAGGGGGCCGGTCAGTTCGGCGACCTTCAGCCGCACGACCGCATGGTCCGAGTTGATTGCCTCCGTGGGAGCCAGATAAGGCGCAAGATCGATCGCATCGGTATTCAACAGCCTGCCTCCAGAGTTGTGGCGAAGGCTGGTGGCGGCTGTCGGTGCCGCCACCAGCCTCGTGTCCTACGAAACATCTTCCCGTTAATCGAAAGCCAATTCGGGCTTCCAGACCTTCCAGACATTGCCCACCAGGTCGGGCCCCGGCGTGAGCGTCGGTTTTCCCGGTTGCCAGCCCGATGGAGTCGCTTCGCCGGTGGCCCGTACATGCTGGAACGCCTTTACCTGGCGGATGAATTCCACGATGTTGCGACCAACGGGCGGACTGAGCACCTCCATGGCCTGAATAATCCCGTCCGGATCGATAATGAATCTTCCCCGAATGTCTACGCCCGCCTCTTCGTCGTAGACGCCGTATACGCGCCCGATAAGGCCCCCCGCGTCGGAAAGCATGGGAAAGGGCACGCCGCCCTGGACCATCTTGGAAAGTTCCTCCGCCTGCCATATCTTGTGGACAAAGCGGCTGTCACAGCTCATGGCCAGGATCTGTACGCCCAGGGCTGCTATTTCTCTGTGTTTGACGGCGACCGCCGACAGCTCGGTCGGTCAGACAAAGGTAAAATCGCCGGGATAGAAGCAAAGCACCACCCATTTGCCCTTGAATTCCGAGAGCATGATATTCCTGAATGACCCGTCTACATAGGCTGCCGCCTCAAAATCCGGTGCGGGCTTGCCCACCCTTGCAGTCATGATGTCCTCCTTCGGGATCGTTTGAGTTGCCGCGCCCACCTCCGGTTTTGGGGTGCCGATAGGGCCCCGCGAAGGCTTCACGCATCCTTCCTTTTCGTCCGCCATATCAAACCTCCTTTATCCTTGTCCTTTAACCTGGGCTTTCATGGCCCCTTCCTTGCCCGTCCGCCAAACTGTCAGAAGCACTCATCTCGTTTCACCATGCAGCTATTTCCCGGCCCCTTGGCCGCACGATCCTCCCCGTTGCCGGCAAGGGCCTCCTTTTCAGCCGGC
>CAZYVU010000004.1:0-41098 GCA_964651435.1 uncultured Pseudomonadota bacterium | reverse complement strand
CCCCTTGGCCGCACGATCCTCCCCGTTGCCGGCAAGGGCCTCCTTTTCAGCCGGCGCCGCATAGCCGCCTCTCAAAAGGTAATCACAGCATACCCTGCGCTCAGGTACTGTGCCATGCCCGGATGGCCGGACATGTCGTCGAGAAGCGCGATCCCCATCGCCTCCGCATCGCCCGCCGTGCCCATCTTTGCGGAGCACGCACGGCATGCGCCGGCTATGATCCCTTTGTCTCTAACCTTTTGGAACAATCCGGACAGCGGCCCCCCTTGGGCCCCCAAATCAGGGATGAGCCTTGTTGCAGCGCCTTCGATCACAATTTTCACGTCGTAACCCCTGGCTTCCATATCTAGTCCGTTGAGAAGAACATGGACGAAGCACATCGAATCTCCGTTGAAAGCAAAAAGAATCACTTTTTTCATCAATCTACCCCTATCCGAATAGAATCTCGTCGCCGTTGCCAAGGTAGAGATTGCTCGTGGAGCCGTAACGTGCGGAGCCCTTCACGACGGGATACCCGAGCTCGACCATCTTCTGTACGGCGCTGACCCCCGTGCAGTGGTTGCAGGCAAGCTTCTTGAAGTTATACTTTGCCATGCCATTGACCGTCTGCTCTCCTTCGGCGTTGAGCGGTCCCACAGGAGCGATGTGGAGTCCTCCATAGAGTGCGTAAAGGTTGTCTCCGCCGGCAAGCTTTTTCTGGGCAAAGTCCACGTATGTGAGAACATTCTGGTGACAGCATCCTGTGACACAGACGAGGCCTTTATCCTTCACATTAAAATAAAGGGACTGTTCGCCCCTGACCCGGACGACGATGGGCAGGTCGAAGGTGACGGAGGCGCAGCCGGGGTAGAGGGCATAAACCTTGCCGGGCTCGTGCTTCACCAGGTCGCCCTTGTGGGGGATCCTGTTTCGGGCCTTTGCCTTCAGGAACTCGGCCCCCTCAAGAAAATGGTAGCCCTCGTCGTAAAAGGTGCTCGGTATGACGATCTTGATGGAGGGATCGTACTTCAGCGTTGTCTCAAGGCCGAAGAAGTGATCGAAGTGCTCATGACTCACGTAGAGAAACTCAATTTCCCTGTTGGAGAGCATTTTGTCGATACCCTCACGTTTGTATACCCCTTCCATGTATTCGTTGTTCCATCCCGTATCGAGCAGAAATTTGTGCCGGCTCCCGTCCAGCGCCTCCACTTCAATGAGATTGCAGCATCCGCCGCTGTTCTTGGGATCCCAGTCGACCCGCCACTGATTTGCCTTCGGACCGCCTGAGGCACCCATGTCCTTGAGCAATTTCTGTCCGTCAATCCATCCCACCTCGGAGAGGCATCGAATCCTGACGCTCTTGCACTGGCCAAAATCTACCTTGCCCGGCGTTTCTGCAAAGGCCATTGTTCTCGACAACCCGGTACCTGCCATAATCGCTGCCCCTCCTATGCCGACCACCTTCAAGAAGTCTCTTCTTCCCATTCCATCGCTTCCCATAACACCCTTACGTCCCCGTGCGTTGTTCCATGTACCTCTGCGCAGCCCGTTGGCCCATCAGCCCTTTGTTCCACCGCCCGCTTTCCGGACCTGCGACATCCCTGCGCTTCGAGGCGCCGCGTTTGAATCAAGGCGCCTCTGTGCCTGCGGCGTTTTCGACGGCCTCGACGATCTTCTTGTAGCCCGTGCAGCGACAGACGTTGGACGATATGGCCCTGACCACCTCCTTTCTCTCTGGTTTCGGATTCCGGTCGAGCAAGGCCTTGGCCGTCATAATCATTCCTGAGGTGCAAAAGCCGCACTGAACGGCCCCCTTTTCAATAAATGCCTTTTGTAGAGGGTGAAGGCTTTCCCTTTCCTGAAGGCCCTCGACAGTAGCTACCTCCATACCCTCTGCTTCCGGGGTCAAGACAAGGCAGGAACGAACGGGTACCCCGTTCAGGATGACCGTGCATGCTCCGCAGGCCCCGAGACCGCAGGCCTCTTTTGCTCCCGTGAGCGACAGCCTTTCCCGCAGCGTTTCCAGGAGCGTCTCGTAGGGCTTTACCTGAAGTGTCATCGTCTCCTTATTCACCGTGAATCGCACCTTTACCGTCCTCATCGCTTCTCCTCCCCCAAGACCCTCGCGGCAACTTTGCGCGCCAGCACACGTACCATCCTTTTCCGGTAAGCCGCAGGAAGGCTCCTGTTTGCGACCGGTTTTGCGTCTCCGTAGGCCCGTTCGATTGCCTGCCTTATTGCTGAATCGGTGATTTCCATAAAGGGGTAGGCCACAGGGGAGGGGCCCACGGCGCCTATTGCGATGGCGCCCTGCCCAGCGCAAACCGATATTGCGGCGGCAGCAAGGGGATAATCAATGGAGTCCCTGACCCTGATCTTGTTGTAAGCCCCCTTGGTTTTTCTCAGGGGAATGAGTATCTTCGTGAGTATTTCGCCGGGCCGGACCGTAAAGGGTTTTCCGCCTTTACCGGTGAAGAGATCGGCCATATCGATCGTTCTCTCGCCGTCTATCCCGTAGAGCGCAACCCTGGCTGATAGGGAGAGCAGGGCGGGCGCATTATCGGCGCAATAGCCGGCAAAACAGGTTTTGCCGCCGGGCACGGCGTTGCATTGCTTTCCGCCCATCTTAAAGCAGAAACCTTTTGCGCTTCTCCACTGAAGGGACTGATTATAGAAAAGGCACCGCGTATCCTGGAGGATGTTCCCGCCGATGGTGCCCCGCATCTGAAGGGTCTCGGAGGCTGTTGCGGCAAGGGATTCGGAGAGGGCCGGAAAATGCTCTCTTACCGCGCGATGGTTCCTTAGCTCAAAGAGCGTGGTGTTCGCGCCGATGGAAACCTGGCCGCTGCCAACGGCGACCCCGTTCATCTCCTCTATGTGCTTAAGGTCGATAAGTGCGTGCGGCGTGTGGAGCCTCAGTTTGAGCCGCGGAATAATATCGGTTCCGCCGGCAAAATAGAGGCCTTTTCCGCCAAACTTATGATACAAACGGACAGCATCCTCTGTACTTTGGGCTTTTGCGTAGACGAATTTCGGAAGGATCATCCTTTCACCTGCGTTTTCTCGTCAATGAGTGCCAGGACCCGGTCCGGCGTCAGAGGCAATTCTTTGAACAGTGCGCCCGTCGCCTGTTGGGCGGCACAGGCCACGGCACTGTAGGCATTCATCCTGACCGTCAGGCCGCCCTCCTTGGCACCGAAAGGCCCCTCCGGGTCCACAGAGTTGACAATCACCGTTTCTATTTCAGGCATATCGCAGGCAAGAGGGACCTTGTACTCCAGAAGGTCGGGGTTCAGCAGAAATCCGTCCTGCCAAAGGTTCTCCTCCATAATAGCTGCTACCCCGGCCTGTTGCACCGAGCCTTCCATCTGCCCCTCCACTGCCATGGGATTGATGGCCCGGCCACAGTCGTGGGCCGCAACAAACCTGCCGATGGCCGCCTTGCCGGTTTCGGGGTCGATCTGCAGCTCGGCAACGGACGTGCCGAATGAAAAGGTGCCGGCCATCTGTCCGTATGGCCTCGATACCCACTCCCGGTCCTGGTCAATGTTTGGAAAGTATGCCCCCGTCCCCATAACGGGTGCTCCCCTCAGAAAGGCCTCGCGCACAACCCACGACAAAGGCATCTTCTTCTCCTGGTCCCTTCGCGAGAAGACAAGACCCTCCCTCAGGTCGATATCATCTTCCTTGACGCCGAGTTTGTCGGCCGCTGTGGTGATTATCTGCCTTCTCGCGTCCTCGCAGGCTGCCTTCACGGCGTTTCCCCCCACAAATGCCGCCGCCTGCGAATAAGCGCCGGGGTCTAGGTTCGTCACCTCTGTGTCGGCGTTCACGAGGTTGATGTCTCCCATGGAGATACCAAGCACCTCGGCTGCGATCTGGACCATCATAGATTCGTTTCCCTGTCCATTATCGACAAGCCCTGTAACGATCGTTGCCTGCCCGTCGTCGTTAAGCTTGACGTAGCACGATGACCCGGAACGAAAGCCCATAGGGAATCCGCACATGATGGCCACGCACCCCATGCCTATGCCGCTGTTCTCGGGCATGGAAGGGCGCCTTTGTCTGAACCCGGAGCGGGCTGCCGCCTCCTCGATTGTCTCTCGAAGGCCGCAGCTTGTTATCTTCGACCGCGTGGCGGTCTCTTCGCCCTCTGATAATCCGTTCTTGATCCGTATCTCCACGGGATCTATGCCGCACTCTCGGGCGATACGGTCCATCTGGGCCTCGTTGCCGGCCAGAAACGCCCTACCGTGACAGCCGTACATTCCCCGTATGCCCTTGTTTGTAAAGACCCGGTATCCGTTGTAGCGCACGTTGGGAAAGCGGTAGCACTCCTCATAGACATAAAAAGGTATGGAGGTTGCTATGGGACCCGTGCTGCTGTATGCTCCGCCGTCGTAAACGACCCGGTAGTCCTTCGCGATAATGGTGCCATCCTTTTTCACGCCCGTTTTTATCGTCGCGACGATGTCGTGTACCTGACGGGTGCTCGTTGCATTCTCCTCCCGGCTAAGAACGAGCTTTACGGGTCGGCCCGACTTGATGGAGAGCAGAGAGGCTATGAAATCTCCAGGGGAGACCTCAGATCTGCCGCCGAAAGCCCCTCCCGAGTTGATGTGCCGAACCCGGATCTTATTGAGCGGGATTTTAAGGAGGTTGGAGAGCGCCTTTGCTCGGACGTGGGGGCCTGCGGTCGGCATCCAGAGATCCAAATAGCCGTTGGCAAATGAGGCAACCACCGCGTAGGGCTCCATCATGGCATAAGCTTCCCCCGCCGCTTTAAATGTATCCTCCCGGACATGCCACGCCTCCGCCATCGCCCGGTCCACCTCTCCGACGTCGATATGGACGTGGATGTTGATGTTTCCCCGATATTCTTCGTGAATCTGCGGGGACCCTTCCTGCATTGATTCGAGAGGGTCGAAGACCGCCGGCAGGGGCTCGTATTCAACCCTAATGCGGCCCAGGGCCTCCAGCGCAGTTTCTTCGTCGATGGCAGCCACCGCCGCCACATCCTCTCCAACGTACCGCACCTTGTCCGTCGGCAGCATGGCGTGGTCCTGCGTGTATCTGAACACGCCCCACTTGACCCCGTGTCCGTCGCGGCCGCTGATGACGGCCTTCACCCCTCGCACCCTAAGGGCGCGGGTTGTGTCCATATTGACAATCCGCGCATGGGGATGGGGGCTTCTCAGCACCTTTGCCACAAGCATGTTGGCCAACTTCATGTCCGCGGTATACATGGCCGCCCCCGTTACCTTGGCAAGCGAGTCCGTCCTTGCCACCCTACTGCCAATGATTTTCAGCTCACTCATAGATCACCCCTTCTGTGAATGGCCGCCTCACCCCCAATCTCTCGGCGGCGGGCCTTCGACCGCAGCCTTGGCGGTTTTTGCATCGGATGCAGAGATGTGCCGGCTACCCCTCCCTTCCCTTGCTTGCGTAGTTGATGAAATAATTGATAATGGCCTTTTGAAGCGCCGTGGCCCCAAGGGCGGAGCAGTGGATCTTAAATTCCGGCAGGCCGTCCAGTTCTTTGACGATATCATCGTCGGTAATCATCATGGCGTCATCGAGGTTTTTCCCGATAGCCAGTTCTGTCATGGCGCTTGCGCAGGCTATGGATGCGGGACAGCCCTTTATGAGGTACTTGACGTCCGTGACTATATCGTCTTCGACCTTGACAAAGACCCTTATGAAATCACCGCATTCGGGATCACCGATCTCGCCCACGCCGTCGGCATTCTCGATGGTGCCGACGTTCCTTGGGTTGCGGAAATGTTCGAGAACGACGGTGCTGTAACGAGTCATAGAGATACGTATCCTCCTTTTGCTTGGTTACCCGCTTTGTCGGGTCATGGTGAGCAGCCTTACTGCGCCCGTTCTCTTGAGCTGCCTGAAATTGACGCCTTCCCCGATGTATTTGAGCGCCCTTTCCCGGTCGACCACCCTGCTCCCGGAAACAACATCGATGCCATAATCGAAAAGCACTTCCGTAAGGGGGGTTGTGGGGCCAAGCAGTATCTTAAGGCTTTTCTTCGGACAGAGCGGCAGCAGCCGAAAGAGCGTATGGTTAATCAAGGTGGTGCTGGATATGGCTATGACATCGGACCGGGGAAGGTACTCCGCCGCATCGCCCTCGGGATGATCGCCCGGCCACTGCCTCTTTTCTATTACCCATAGGTGCCCGGCCACCTTGCGGAGTTCCTCGGTGAAGGGAAAGTGGCCGATGACGGAAACGTTTCTGCCGGCGCCCTCCCGCAACAGCATATCTCCGGCGTTGATGTCGGAACACCGGCTCGTGTCGACGTCGATGAGGGAGTTGATGGCGGCCATCCCGAGGGACGCCCGGGAAATCTCCGACGACAGGGCCAACCTGGCAAGCTGCAAGGCTGTGCTCTCTGTGGGCGATGACAACGCCGTTTCATCGCCGTCTTCATCGAGGCACCGCTCGGCCATCATGGTAGAGGCCAGCCCGCACCATCTGCTTACGACGGCCGTCCAGTAGACCCCTTTCACCACCTGTGTTACGGCGTCGTCTCTCCGAAGGCTGCCGATAATGTTGCTTACGATCTCCAGGTGCCGCCCTTCATTCCCTGCCATAGGGACATATCCTGTTCAATCCCGTTATATGGCAAATGCCGGCCGATGTTACGCCGTATATGAGGTAGGCCTTTTCGTACTCGCACAGGGCCTTCCAGATGCCGTCAAAGGTTCCGTTCACGAGCGTTGTTCCCGTCAGAAGAACCAGGTCCGACTCCATGGCCAGCCTCTCCGTCATTGCGGCGCCGTCCCAGACCTGCACCCCGTACTTGAGGCTGCCGATATTCTGGCGGTTGAGGTCCGTAATGCGTACGTTCTCCGGCCCGAAGGTGCTGCTCAGCGCCTCCAGCATGGCGGGGTTCAGCCCTATAAGGCCCACGGTTTTTGCCCCCCACTTCTCCCGGATTTGTGCGGCAATTTCCTTAGCGCATTGCTCCGGTTCTTCATCCTTGCAATGGAGGGTTGTTTGGATAATGCCGAGATGCTTCAGAACCGCATTCATGGTGGCGATAAAGACCGCCCTCGACCCGCTGTCGACGAGAGGCATAGAGATTACCTTGCCAAGCTGTCCGATAAATTCTTTGGGCGCATCGGTAAAGGCGTGCGCCTTTGCGCCCCCAAACTCAGCCTCTACGACCCTTTCCTTGCCGACAACAATGGGAAAATCCCTTCTGCCCGGCGTTCCTATGGCCTCTTCCGGGGTGAGGGTCTTGACAAGTACGGTCACATCGGCGCCCAGGAGATCGCGCTTCTCGCAGATACGTTCAAACTCCGCCCTCGCCGCCGCCAGGGCATTCAGGTTTCCATCTCGGGTCACCGTTATCCTCCTCCATGGTTAGCCGCCACCTGCCGGTTACCTGCAGCCCGAATCAATGGTCGCATGTGTTGGCACCGGTCTGCAAGGTCCCCTTGAGATAATCGGAAACGGCGTCTCGGGGGTTCTCGGCCAGGGCCCCTGTTACCACCTGCACGCCCTGCTCGGCAAAAAGCTGCTGCGCCCTGCTGCCCATGCCGCCGGCAATGATGCAGGTAACGCCCTGCTGGGCGAGCCACGGTGGCAGCAGGCCCGGTTCGTGGGGCGGCGGTGTAACGTACGTTTCGCTGACGATCGTGCCGACCGCATCGGCGTCTATAATGGCGAAGGCCTCGCAGTGGCCGAAGTGTGCACAAAGCTTGCCCTGAGCCGTGGGTACTGCAAATTTCATGGTTGCCATAGTTGCCTCCTCGTTCGATGGGGCCGGTGTCCCTGCGGTGCCGACAGCCTGCTGAGAAATAGGGCGTGCCACAGAGGCAGCCAGTATCTTCTCCACCATCTCGTCGAACTTCTCCGCTGCTTTGGTCTTGGAATAGAAGTACATGTAAGGCTGCTCCTCGTCACCGCTTTTGACGATGTCCGGGTCGATAGGTATGCTCCCCAGGAAAGGCACGTTGTAATCGCGCGCCAGCTTTTCGCCGCCGCCGGATGAGAAGATGTTCACCTCGTTGCCGCAGTGGGGGCACACAAAGCCGCTCATGTTTTCCACGATGCCCGCCATGGGGAGATTGAGCTGCCTGCAGAAGGTGATACATTTCTCCACGTCGATCGTCGCAATCTGCTGGGGTGTCGTGACAATTATGGCGCTGGCGTTGGTGTTGAGGATCTGTGCAACGGTGAGGGGCTCGTCTCCCGTACCGGGGGGACAGTCCACAACCAGGGCGTCAAGATCGCCCCAGGCCACGTGCTGGACGAACTCCCGGATTAGATTGGCCTTCATGGGGCCCCGCCAGATAACCGCCCGTTCGTTGCCGTCGAGCAGCAACCCCATGGAGACCACCTTGACGTTGCCGAAGACCTCCAGGGGGACGATCTCCTCGTTCTTAACCCCTACCTGAAGCCCCGAAAGGCCCAACAGTTTCGGTACGCTCGGTCCGTGAATGTCAACGTCAAGTATGCCTGTTCTCAGGCCCCTCAGGGCAAGGCTCAGGGCAAGGTTCACAGCAACGGTGCTTTTGCCGACGCCTCCCTTCCCCGAAAGGACGATGAAGACGCGGTTAATCCTTGCGAGTTTCTCTTTTAGGGCTTTGTCATCAGTGGGTTGTTCACAGCTCATACTTCCTCCAGTATATCGTTTAGTTTTGAATAGATGTGCCGTATTGAAGTGCTTGCGGCGCAGTCAGGGGAGAAGTCAAGGATGGTCCTTCCTTCCTTCTGCGCCTCAGTAATCTGTGTATCGTATGGGATTTCACCAAGATAGCCGAGATTTTTTTGACTGCAGTACCCTTTCATTTCCTCCACATATTGGGGATTGATGTCGCTCTTGTTCACCACCACCGCAGCCTTGATGCGAAAATGCTCTATCAGCTCAACGATTCGCCTGAGATCGTGGATACCGCTCGGCGTCGGCTCGGTGACGACAACTGCCAAGTGGGTACCCGTAAGCGACGAGATAACGGAACAACCGATGCCCGGCGGCCCGTCGATGAGGATCATCCCGGCGCCCTCCTTTTCCGCTTCGGCGCGGGCCTCGCTTCTCACCATGGCCACCAGTTTGCCGGAATTCTCCTCCCCCGGAAGCAGCTCAGCAAAGACGAACCTGCCGTTGCCGCCGGCGGTGCTCGTATAGCAGTGTCCCGCAAGGCGAGGGGTAAAGTCTATAGCTTGTGCGGGGCAGAAAAAGTGGCAGGCGCCGCAGCCCTCGCAGGAAATCGGATCAATGACGAAATCCTCAGACACGGCTTCGTATCTGCACACGTCCCTGCAAACCCCGCACCCCGTGCAGAGGGACGGATCGATGACAGCCTTCTTGCCGCCCACAAACTCCTTCGTCTCGTCGACCCTTTCGGGATTGAGAAGGAGATGGAGATTGGCGGCGTCTACATCGCAATCGGCGACCACCTTGTTCTGAAAGAGATAACAGAGTGAACCTGTTAGCGACGTTTTGCCCGTTCCTCCTTTTCCGCTTACTATAACCATTTCTTTGATTTTTGTCATGCTGCCCACCACCCGAATGCGGTCTTTCCAAAAAGCCTTCCAATGTTGACGGCAAGTTCCCTGAACCGATCAGTATAGGCAGGAAGGGCCTCGATAATAAGTTCACCCTGAGAATAGCGGCGTGCGACCTCCTTGTCTTCCGGAAGGGTCATAAGAAGCGGCAAACTGCTTTGCTGCAGAAATACCTCCAGGGGCCGGAACGCTCCCCCTTCCCTGTTCACGACCACGCCGATGGGCTTTCCGAGACCTCTCGCTACCGATACGGCTATCTTGAGATCGTGGAGGCCGAAGGGGGTTGGTTCCGTTACCAGCACAACCGCGTCGGCGTCGGCGATTGTTTTTACCACAGGGCAGGAAGTCCCGGGAGGGGCATCGAGAATCTGGAGACACCCTTTCTCGTAATAGTGTTTTACTTCCTGAATGAGGGGACCCGCCATCGGCTCGCCAACGTTGAGAATACCATGGACGAAATGGATGTTCTGGACCGCCCTTCCCTTTTCGACTACCCCTACCTCCCGCTTGCCCTCGCTGATGGCACCCTCCGGACAGATGCGGACGCAGAATCCGCAGCCGTGACACAGTTCCGGGAAAAGGAGCTGGTTTTTCGGCAGGGTCACAAGCGCGTTGAATTGACAATGTGTGCTGCATTTGCCGCAGGAGGTACATTTGTCCTGATCGATGACCGGAACCATGACCAGTGCGGGCGTTCTTTCAGCAATTTGGGGCTTCAGGAATATGTGTCCGTTCGGCTCCTCGACATCACAGTCAAGATACTGCACCTGCTGGCGGGACGAGGCCAGAAAATAGGCCAGATTGGCCGCTATCGTGGTTTTGCCGGTCCCGCCCTTTCCGCTTGCAAACGCTATAATCATATCGCTATTCACCTCACGCCCTCACCATGGGCACGTTGCACTTTGGGCACTTCTGCTCGTAGCACGGCACTCCCCGTTGGTGCGGGGTCTTGGCGCCACACTGCGGGCATACACACTCTCCAGAGGGGCCCAGCCCTCTACCGCCCATCCTGCCAGCGCCTGCTCCTCCGCCTCTGCCGCCGCCTGCTCCAGCGCCTGCTCCTCCGCCTCTGCCGCCGCCTTGGTTATTTGCCGGTGCCATAACCCATACCTCCTTTCCTACCAATGCCCTTCCACGTCCGGGCCCGTAAGTTTTGAGAGTTTCCCTTGCTCGAAGGCCTTTATGGCTTCAGCAACGGTCATTTGCGAGGCGGTATACACCTCGATTTCCGCCGAATTGAGCACCCGGAAAGCGTTCGGCCCGAGATGCCCGCTTATGACGGCCGAGGCACCCGAGTTGACCACATTCTGTGCGCTTTGAATGCCTGCGCCCTGCGGGGAGTTCATGTTTACCGAATTGTCCACTACTATGTGGCTTGCCTTCTCTTTATCGTAAACTACTATCTTTCTGGCCCTTCCAAACCTCTCATCGATCATCCCATCGAGAGCCCCATCTGTGCTCGTTACGGCAATCTTCATGGTTCCTCCTTTGTTTCCGTCACGCCCGGCAATATCTGCGGAAGGAGTCTTTTCGCTCCATCCGTGCCTGCAGATATGGCGCCAGCCGCAGGGCGGAATATACTGTTGATCGACGGCGACGTTGCCGCCCTCGATCCTTAACGCCTTGCCATTGACGACGGCATGGGCAAGCTTTTCATGGGCCGACACAAGAAGGCGGTGAAGGGTGGGCTGCGAAACGTTCATCTGTCTCGCCGCCTCCTCTTGCGCAATCCCGAGCAGGTCTTTGAGACGGATTGCTTCCAGCTCGTCGTGCTGAAGGACGACCTCTTCCATGTCCCGCAACTTAACACCAGCAGGCTTGAAGTAGGTTACAGACGGAAGAAAACTTATGTTTTTCCTGCACCGTGGACGCGGCATCCTTTAGCCTTCCTTAGAACATTGCGTATTAAATTGAACCATTTTTCGTCTTCCAAATGAATATATATTCATAATGAGAAATTGTCAAGAGGCAGTTTTTTATCTGTTGGGAGGGAGGGGACCGGACACCTTGAAAGACCCGGTGACATGGCAAACCTTTGAAAGAGTCTCAATCTCTGTGCTACATTTGAAGGCGACAGACGGAGAACCTTGGAGGGTGGTGTGAAGTGGCTCAGGGTGGGTTTGGTCCTTGGAGGAGGCTTAAAGATACATTTGGTTTCCAGCGTAGCCGGTTTTGCAGGAGGGGCCGGCGTCGGGGCTTCGTGCCGGGGGGCCGTGGCAGCGGAGCTGCCGATGCGCCGCACCGCCTATGGGACGCAAGCCGATGGAGGGTAGTGGGAGGCTCTTCACCAAAGAATTTGTCGCCCTCAATTGCATTGCCTTTCTTTCCAACGCAAACATGGCCGTTTTCTTTCAATTCCATCAGTATCTATCGGTGCTGGCTATCGGTGAAGAGTGGTTCGGTACAATCATTGGGCTTTTTTCCATCGCGGCCCTCGTTGTAAGGCCGCTTGTAAGCCCCTTCCTCCATGACGGCAACCTGCGATTCTGGATGATGACGGGAACGGCGGGGCTGGTCTTGTCCTTGTGGGGCTACTCGTGGGCCCTCCATCTCTGGAGTATGGTACTCGTAAGAATCATGCACGGCATCACCTATGTGGTAGTGGGAACTGCCTTTACGGCCATCCTCGTTCGCTTTATCCCCCCGTCCCGGAGCGGCCAGGCCTTCGGTCTTATGACGGTCATCATGCTTCTTCCCTTTGCCATCGTCCCCCCTCTTCTTGATTGCTTGACCGCACAGTTCGGCGGCTTCGTGGGGGTTGTTCATGGTACGGCCTTTTTCATGGTTCTTATCTTTCCACTTACGCTGATGGTGACGCGGCCCGCCGCCGGTATAGAACGGAGGGCTCATCATTTTATCGGTCTGCGGGAGTTCATGGAAGACCTGAGGAATTACAGGGTATCCCTGCTGCTGCTCCTCATGCTGCTTCTGTACACGGGCTATGCCCCGGTCTTTTTCTTTCTGGAGCGCTACGCAACAGGCAGGGGCATCGAGTCGGCAGGCCTCTTTTTCACCATCAGCATCACAACCGAGATAGCCGTCCGTGTGGTGGCAGGCAGTCTTTTTGACAAAATCAACAAGATCTTGCTGGCCGTGCTGTCATTCCTGGCCATAGGTATCGGTTATGTGGTCCTGTCAGGCCTCTCGGGGCCGGGCATGCTTTACGGACTGGCTGTCTTTCTCGGCTTGGGCTGGGGAGTCGTTATGCCCGTGCTCAATGCCCTCATGTTTGACGTGTCGTCTCCCCGCCTCAAGGGTTTCAACGCAAACCTGGGCATGCAGATGTTCCAGGCAGGATTCTTTGTGGGTCCCCTTATAGGAGGCGCCATTTTGACGCACGGAGGCTTCCGGGGGCTCTACTACTTTTGCGCCGCCTGCTCCTTCCTGGCAATGGCGCTTTCGCCTGCCATGGGCCGGAAAAGAAAGCCGTCGGACCTATTGCAGTGAAGCCGGGAGGTGCCAAAGGTGTGCGGTTCTTCTGAGAAGGCTGCAGGGTTGCTGCGCCCTCTTTGACGGCTTTCACCAAGGGCTACATCGAGACGCCCCACTCATCTTTCACGCCGACCCAGTCGCGATATTTCTCCTGTCCGCCTCGGGCGCCCCAGTCCGAGTCTATGGTGAGCCGGGAGCTGATGCCGCCCCGGGGGTTGCAGACCATGACGATGCGGAGGCGGTCGGGCTGGTAGACCTCCATGAGGTGGTCATACATGACGTTGATGAGCCGCTCGTAAGAGACGGTAATATCCCTGAGCTGATAAACGTAGTACTTGAGTGCCTTGAGCTCGATGAGCCTTTCCTTTGGGTAGAACGTGAGGTACACGTCCGCAAAATCGGGCTGCTCCGGAACGCCGAGAAAGGTGAACTCGGGGATCTTGATCTTTATCTCGTAGGGCTCCCTGGTGGGGTTGGGTATGGACTTGAGCAGCGTCTTGTCGATTTCCTTGTAGGTGCGAATCTTTTTATCCACGATAGATTTCCTCCCTTGCCTCGTCGCCGGCCCAAAACTGTATTCAAAGACCGGGAATGAAAATTTACCCTCCAGGCCGTTTGACAAGGTCAAAACTCGTTGCTATATTCTAATCTATTGTCACCGTCACGTGAAATCAAGGAGATGTGCGGGTTTTTATCAGCTCCCGCAACCGGTACGGCCTTTTCCGGCCGCTTTGCATCGGCTTTGCGTCCTATCCCGCAACGATCGGGATCTTTCCATACCATACAATAGGGAGGTGGCCTCATGGCAGACGAAACCCCTTTGTTGAACGAACTTGAAAAGGGGCCCTGGCCGAGCTACGTCAAGGAGATCAAACGGGCAGCGAAGAAGAAGGCTGCGGCAAAAGACCTTTTGGGCGTGCAGGAGCTCTCATACAGGGACAGGGTGACGCACTGGAAGCATGGAGGCATCGTTGGGGTGACAGGCTATGGAAGCGGGGTGATCGGCCGTTACTGCGATGTCCCCGAGCAGTTTCCCGATGCGGCCCAGTTCCACACGATGCGCATCAATCACCCGGCCGGCTGGTTCTACACGACCAAGGCGCTACGCAATATTTGCGACATTTGGGACCGCTACGGCAGCGGCATGACTAATTTCCATGGCTCCACGGGGGATATCATTCTGCTCGGTACGACAACAGACAACCTGCAGCCCTGCTTTGACACGCTCACAGAGTCGGGCTTTGACCTCGGGGGTTCGGGCTCCGCGCTCAGGACCATTGCGGGGTGTGTTGGCCCCGCCCGCTGCGAATGGGCAACCATCGACACGCTTGACATGACCTACGACCTTACCATGGAATTTCAGGATGAGATCCACCGCCCCCGCTGGCCCTATAAGTTCAAGATCAAAATATCCGGCTGCGCCAATGACTGCGTGGCCTCCATAGCCCGCGCTGACTTTACCGTCATCGGAACGTGGCGGGATGCCCTCAGGATCGACCAGGATGCCGTTCGCACCTATGTGAGCAACGGTTTTGACATCCAGAACCTCGTCGTCCGGAAGTGCCCCACGGAGGCGCTGGAGTGGAACGACCAGAGAAAGGAGCTTGCCCTCGTGGCCGATGATTGCGTTCGGTGCATGCACTGCATCGATAAGATGACCAAGGCCATCAGGCCCGGGCTGGATCGGGGGGCAACGATCCTTATAGGCGGGAAGGCCCCGATTGTCAAAGGCGCCTACCTCTCTTGGGTCGTCATTCCTTTTATGAAGGTTGAGAAGCCATACACAGAGCTGAAGGATCTGCTCCGGAACATCTGGGAGTGGTGGGATGAAAACGGAAGGACGAGGGAGCGGCTTGCAGAGCTCATTGAGCGTATGGGCCTGAAGGCGTTCCTCAGGGACCTTGGATTGCCCGTCCTGCCCCAAATGGTCTACAAGCCGAGGGCGAATCCTTACGTCTTCTTAAAACGATAAGGAGGGGATGCAATGGGAAGAACTGATGTTGGGCCACCGGATTTTCACGACATGCTCCCTGAAGTGATCAGAAAGAACTATGGGAAATGGCTGTACCATGAGAGGGTGCGACCCGGCGTGCTGAGGCACGTTGCAGGCGGCGGTGATGAAGTATACTCCGTCAGGGTTGGGTCCCCAAGGCTTTTGAGCACGGACACCATCAGGGACCTCTGCGAGATAGCAGACAGGCACTGCGACGGCCATTTGCGGTTCACAAGCCGCTACAACGTGGAATTTCTCACGCCGGACAAGGAAAGCGTGAATCGTATCATAGAGGAAGTAAACAAGATGGGGTACCCCGTCGGCGGAACGGGCAGCAGCATCTCCAATATTGTCCACACCCAGGGCTGGATTCATTGCCACAGCGCTGCCACTGATGCCTCGGGGATCGTCAAGGCGGTCATGGATGAGATGTACGACTACTTTACGTCCATGAAGCTTCCCGCATACGTTCGAATTGCCGTGGCGTGCTGCATCAACATGTGCGGGGCCGTCCACTGCTCAGACCTCGCCATCGTCGGCATTCACACAAAGCCCCCCAAGGTGGACAATGACAAGGTTGTTGCCCAATGTGAGATCCCCACAACGATCCAGTCCTGTCCCACGGGCGCCATTAGGCGTCACCCGGACCAGAACGTAAAAAGCGTTGTGGTGCGGGAGGATCTTTGCATGTACTGCGCCAACTGTTTCACCGTCTGCCCTGCCATGCCGCTGGCCGACAGCGAAGGCGACGGGGTGGCCATCTATGTGGGGGGCAAAGTGTCCAACGCCAGAAAACCCCCCATGTTCTCGCGCATGGTTGTCCCGTACCTTCCCAACAACCCGCCGCGGTGGCCGGAGGTGGTCGATGTGGTGAAGAAGATAGTGGAGGTCTATGCGAAGAGCGCCCGCAGGTATGAAAGGATGGGGGAGTGGATTGAGCGCATAGGCTGGGAGAAGTTTTTCAGGTTGACCGGCATACCCTTTACGGAACACCACATCGATGACTTTACCCATGCCGTAGAGACGTACCGGACGACGACGCAGTTTAAATGGTGACCGAGGGGGTGACCAGTGGCAGAGCCTGTGAGTCCCGAATTGCGACGAAAGGTCATTGACTACCTTAAGACGGTGAGCAAGGCGAAGAACAGGGAGGTCGCCCGTGCCATCGGAGAGGACAAGGCCCTTGTGGACAAGGCCATAGCCGAACTAGCCAAGGAGGGCCTGATCGAATACCTCTATCTCGGCGCATCTTTCATCAAGCTTAAGGAAGGATAACTGTTGGCCGCAGCCCCGCTGACGCTTATGATAGCGGCCCCCCAGGGACGGTCGGGCAAAACGGTTGTCAGTGTCGGTCTCTGCGCCCTTCTCAAAAAGGCGGGTTACGGGGTGCAGCCCTTTAAGAAGGGGCCTGACTACATCGACGCATCGTGGCTCTCGGCAGCATCGAACCGCCATTGCAGGAACCTCGACACCTTTCTTATGGAGGAGGACGGCCTGAGGGCAAACTTCGAGAGGGCCGCAGCGGCCGCCGATTTTGCCTTCATCGAAGGTAACATGGGTCTTTACGATGGCATTGGAGACGATGGGCGGGGTAGTTCGGCATACCTGGCCCGCATGCTCGGAGTGCCCGTCGTCCTTGTTGTTAATACGGCGAGGATGACGAGAAGCGTTGCTGCCATGGTGAATGGGTACCGGTACTTTGAGGCCCATACGCCCGTAGCCGGCGTCATCCTCAATAATGTTGCCGGGGCCCGCCATGAGGGAAAGCTGCGGGCCGCCGTCGAGGGACATTGCGGCCTTCCTGTTGTGGGTGCCGTCCCTCGCTCCGCCGATCTCGGCATTGCCGAGCGCCACCTTGGTCTTGTTCCCTATCGCGAAGACGCCGTCGGCGCCATAGCCGTAGAGAGAATAGCAAGGACCCTGGAAAGGCATCTCGATCTACAGCGGATCGTTGCCTTAAGCGGAAAAGCGGCCCCATGCGCCGCTCGGAGGCCCGAGAGGTGCAAGCCGGGGACGCCGGTGGCGCGCATAGGCGTGGTGCTCGACAGGGCCTTCCATTTTTACTATCCGGAGAACCTGGAGGCGCTGGAGTCGGAAGGCGCCGAGCTTTGTTTTATCGATTCGATGGAGGATCAGTCTCTGCCGGCAATTGATGGCCTCTATATCGGGGGCGGGTTCCCGGAGCTTTACTGCAAAGAGATAGAGGCCAACGAGGTGCTGAGGGTCCGGATACGAGATGCTATCCGGATGGGTCTCCCCGTTTATGCCGAGTGCGCGGGCCTCATGTTTCTGTGCGATAGGATTATCATGGGTGGAGAAGGGCACGACATGGCCGGCGTCATTCCGGCCGACGTCGATGTTGTCGGCCGCCCTCAGGGACACGGATATGTGGAGGCCGAGGTGCGGTACGAAAACCCGTTTTATCCCGTGGGGACCCTTCTTAGGGGCCACGAGTTTCACCACTCCAGGCTGAAAGCGGTAAGGGGGATACATTGTGCGCTGCATCTCCGGCGGGGCCACGGCATCGACGGTGGAAGCGACGGCATCGTCTACAAGAATGTTTTTGCCTCCTACATGCATATGCACGCGTCGGGGACACCACAGTGGGCCAAGGGTTTCGTGGCCCTTGCCTCGCGGTGCCGCGCGGCGGAGGCCTTCTCGCTTCACGGACAACAGGAGAAGGAGGTTATCCATGGCTGAAGGAACCGAAATGGTCAGGTGCCCTGTCTGCGGTATGGAGATAGAGGTGGGCTCGCAGGTGGCCAAGCTCTATGGGGCTGTCCGGGCTGCGCCCCGGGCAAGCAGCACGCACGAGGGGAAGGAGTACCATTTCTGCTGCAAGGCCTGCAAGAAGAAGTTCGATGAGGATCCGGCAAAATTCTGTAAATAGGAGGTAAGGAATGGCGAAGACAACACTGGGCGGCGTGGAAATCGAAATCGATGAGGACGGCTTCATACAGGAGCCGGGCAAGTGGGACAACGCCATAGCGGACGACCTGTCAAAGCTGGAACAGGCATATCCCATGACGGAGGAGCACTGGAAGGTGGTCAACTACCTGAGGGATTATTACCTGAAGTTCGAGATTGCGCCGCCCATCAGGATGCTCTGCAAGCAGACCGGTTTTGATCTGAAGAAGATCTACCAGCTTTTTCCGTCAGGTCCGGCCAAAGGTGCCTGCAAAATAGCAGGGCTCCCAAAGCCGACGGGCTGTGTGTGAGCGCGGTCCGCGCGGGTTGAGAGGATATGAGTTCGGAGTGCCGAGTTCGGAGTTCGGAGGAGAGAGGCTCCGGGGTTTACAATAGAGCCATGAAAGGCCTTCGCACTCCGAAACCGGCGAGCTTTGACAAGAGCAGGCAGGAAGTGACGACCGGCAGTGGCCGATTACGACGAGTCGCCATGTTTTATCGGCCCCCTTTGCTCCGCGACCTTGGTTCGCCGATTTTTCACCACTCTGTTGTGTCTCCGAACTCCGAACTCCGAACCTAACCGTGGCCCTCTTCCTCGCCCTTTTCACCTATTTCGCCTATGCCTTTGTCATCGTCGGATATTCGGTCAAGATCGTCAAGTACCTGGCCCTCCCCACGCACCTTCGATGGGAGCTCTATCCGATTATGAACGAAGTGGTGCCGGCACACGGCCGATCCGTCGGCGGGTTCGGGGGTACGGCGAGGAAATCGCTCGCCAGGGCCGTCATCTTTCTCTCGAAAGATTATCTGTTTCTCGCCTCTTACTTTAAACACGAGAAATCCTATTGGTTCTTTCTCTACCTGTCTCATATCGGGTTTCTCCTGCTTATGTTCTTGCAGGCCCTTCTGGTGGTGGGGGCACTGATGGAAGTCCTGCTCGGCCCCTGGGCGCACGGAACGGAACCATGGCTGGCTGCGGCCGTGTACGGCCTTACGCCCCTTGCAGGGCTTGGGGCCTTCGTGGCCGCCATCGTCGGCAACGCAGGACTTTTCGCCAAGAGGGTGTCCGATGCCGGCCTGAGGGCTTACGCAACACCGGTCATGTACGGCGGATATGTCTTCCATATCCTTCTCTCAGTTGCCGGGCTCCGGGCTTGGTACGCTGATCAGGGTTTTGCCCAATACAGGGCCTTCTGGGCCGGCATTGTAGGCATGGATCCGGTTCCGGTGAGTGTGCCCGTCGCCGCCTTCATTGTTCTCCTGAACCTGCACCTGATCTATCTTCCCTTCACAAGGGCAATCCACTACATAACACGGCTATTCGCTTTTTTTCTCATACGATGGGACGATGCGCCGAACATTCCGGGAGGGGATCTGGAAAGGAGGCTGCACGTACTGCTGGGACAAAAGGTGACGTGGTCTGCGCCGCACATCAGGCCGGGGAAGAGTTGGGAGGAGCAAGTACGCGACGAAGTGCCGTAGCGAGTGATGAGCATGGGTGAGTATGAGCTGGTGGAACGGGCATTCGGTCATGCGCTTTTTGGGGTAGGATTTCTTTGCAGGCCCGGACGGGTGTGCAATTTGGGATTCGTGAAGGAAACGTAGAAGAAATGGGAATAAGGTGAGAGCTAAGGAGAGCCAGTGGCCTGGGTTGACACGCGGAAGCTTCTATGAAAATTGAAGATTTCGGAAAGGAGACGGACCGGCTTGTAACCATCGAACAGGGCGACCTCCTGCCGCTTCCCTACCCCTACGACGATCCGGAGAAAGACCCGGCCATGCGGGAGCTTTCGGAGGGGCAAAGGGTGCGCTACGATGCGTCCCTCGACGGGGTTGTGGCGGTGGGGATTCCCAGACCTCAGTCGGCGGCCGAAGAGGAGGCGCTGGTCGCGAAATTTCTTTCGGGCCTCGAGAAGCTTTTTCAAAAGGAGAACAACTGGACCTTTCTGCAGCCCCTCGTGCATTCCCTCGATTATTGCGTCAAGTGTCAGATCTGCAACGACTCCTGCCCGGCCTACGTGGCAAGCGGGCGGAAGGAGATTTACAGGCCTACCTTTCGCCCCGAGATCCTCCGACGCATCATCAACAAATACATCAGGAAGCGGGGGGCGTTGGTGAGGAGGATCGAGGGGAGCGACATTGATCTATCGTGGAGGCTCGTGGCACGCCTTGCCGAGCTTGCCTACCGGTGTACGCTCTGCCGCCGCTGCGCCCAGGTCTGTCCACTGGGTGTCGACAATGGACTCATCGCCCACGAGATTCGCAAGGTTTTCAGCCAGGAGCTGGGCATGGCGCCGAAGGAGATTCACGAGTCCGGAACGGTTCAGCAGCTAAAGGTCGGTTCGTCGACGGGGATCACGCCGAAGGCCCTTGCGAACATTATAACGTTCATGGAGGACGATATAGAGGAAAAAACGGGGCGGCGCATCAAGATCCCCGTGGACAAGGAAGGGGCCGACATCCTACTCCTCCACAATGCGGGCGAGTTCCTGTCCTGGCCTGAGAACACCGAGGCCTTTGCCATTATCTTCGACGCCGCCGGCGTCGACTGGACCCTTTCCAGCGAGACTGTGGGGTATGATGCGGTCAATTACGGTGTCTGGTATGATGATGTACAGCTTGCCCGGATCGCCGTTCGTCAGGCGGCAATAGCGCGGGGCCTGAAGGTGAAGAGGATCAACGTCGGTGAGTGCGGCCATGCCCACAAGGCCATGATCGTCATTGCCGACAGGGTCCTGACGGGAGATCTGAACATCCCCCGGGAGAGCGCGCTGCCGTTGCTCCACGACCTTGTGGCGCAGGGCAGGATTAATCTGGACCCGGCCCGAAACAATTTCCCTGTTACCCTTCACGACCCCTGCAATATGGTCAGGCTGATGGGCATCGTGGAACCCCAGAGGGCAATCCTCCGAAAGATCTGCCCCCAATTTCGCGAGATGGAGCCGCACGGCGTCGACAACTATTGTTGCGGAGGGGGGAGCGGTTTTGCCATCATGCAGTCCATGAACTTTCCCGACTGGCGAAGCGCCGTGTCTGGCCGGGTCAAGCTGAAACAGGTGCTGGAGGCCTTCGGCGGTCACCTGTCGCCGGAGACGACGAAGTATGTCTGTGCTCCTTGCTCGAACTGTAAGGGGCAGCTCCGCGATCTTTTCGACTATTACAAGGTTTGGGACGAGTGTGGCATTCTATATGGCGGTCTCGTTGAGCTTATTGTCAACGCCATGGCAGACCTCGAACATCCGTTTATTGAGTGGGAGTGGCATTGACGGTCCGTGGCTCGGCGAGAGGCGAAAGAAGACAGGTCAAGGGTATGGATGAAATCCTCGATCCATTGCTTCAGCGTGAGGTCGTCAGCCTCTGATTTTCGCCGCATTGACACGACCCGGCAGAATTTATAGACTACGGACAGGGAGCATATCCCGCTGGAAGTGACTGCGCGTTAAGGAGGACAGATGGGCATACTGCATGAACTGGAGGACCTGAAGATCGAGTTGGACGCCGAGGACAGGCAGCAGATTGGAGCCATTGTAGAGCAGTTGAATAAAGACCAGCCCGATGAGTTTCTCCGGAACCCCATCGTAGAATACCTCATAGAAGAGTATCTCACCCTCAACTGTCCCGAGGTCGTGGAGGCGCTCATGAAGGAGCGGACGCGGCAGAGCCAGGAGATGGCCAGGGCCGCTGCGCGCCGATATGATGCCAAAGGCGACCGGCTGTGTGACGAAACGGGCTGCCTTTCGACAGAAGCGGTTGCCAAGTGTCAGTACTGCGAAAAATATGTCTGTAAGGCTCATAATTACGGAACCAACGCCTGGTGCTGCTACGCCTGCTGGAAGGAGAGGGCCGGAGAGAAGATGTCATAGCGCAACGGTGTTGCCCGATGAGGGGAACGGCGGTGACCCTAACAACCGATTCGACGAAACGGTGGGACGGCATCAGCGCAAGCGGTACGGGCCGGAAGGCCGGCGAACGGGCTGCCTGAGGCACGGGACGGGAGGTTCATCCATGATGAAAAGGGTTTTCATATCTGTTTTTTTGTTTAGCGCTTTAGCGGTGGCGTTGTGTTTCACCGATGCCTTTGCCATGTGGGCCAAGACGTATGGGACAACATGGAGTGACGGAGGCGCCTTGTTGCCGCAACCGTCGGGGAACTGCTATGCGTGGATGACCGCCGGTGATCCGTCAGCCACAGGAATGAGGCGCTGCTATCTTCTCCGGCTCGACACAAAGGGTGCGCCTCTTTGGACAAGAAGGATCTCTATTGGAGACTATGACTGGTTCGTTCCGTTGCCCCTCAGCGAAAGCGAGCTCTTGATTACGGGTACAACCAAAGCCGGCAAGGATGACCCGGGGGATATCGTTTGGGCAAAATTCACCGTCGATCCGGCGACAGGCGCTTTTACGCCCATCTTTCAGAAAAGGTTCGGCGGCGCCCGGGACGAAGACGCAGGCGTTCTTCCGACAGAGGACGGCGGCTTTCTGCTTGAGGGCTCCACCACCTCCTATGGTCCCAGTGAAAGTGATCGGGATATCCTTTTGATAAAGGTGGGTGCGTCAGGCGGTATCCAATGGGCGAAGGTGTTCCATTACGGTGACAATGACACGTCCGCTGCTGTTGCCGAAATTCCGGGTGGCTACGTGATAACGGCCAACGTGACCGCCGACTCTTCCATCCTCGCGGCTAAGCTCGACAGCTCAGGAGAGCCTCAGTGGGCGAAACTCTACGGGCCGGCAGACGATACGGCCGTTAGTGCCGTTGTGCACCCATTATCGGGTGACCAGTACCTCCTCCTGGGCAGCAGGCAGCATAAGGGCGGCATCCTGCCCTCGGTGAACCTTATAGCGCTCAAGCTGGACGGCCCCGGAAACGTGATCTGGGCAAAGGAGTACGAGGCCTCCGGCGGCAACCTGGTCCAGGGAACGCTCCATGAGAACGGCGACGGGACTCTGACGATATCGGGCAACCTCATCGACAGGACCACGCTACGGTCAAGTATCTTTGCGATGAAGCTGCAATCGGACGGCAGCGTCGCCTGGGCCAAGGAATTCTCGGGCGGCGGCAACGACATAGGGGTCTTTGCGAGGGGGGACGATGGCACTTATTATCTATCGGCCGCGAGCAACTCCTTCACGGCATCGGCCCATGACATGGACATCCTTTACGGAAAAGCGGATTCAGAGCTGAACCTTATGTGGTCAAGGACCTTCGGCGGGCCGGGCGTCGAGACGGGTACTTTCCAGGAATACAAAAGCAGATCCTACCTCACAGGGATGAGCAACTCCTGGGGTGCCGGAGACATGGATGTGTTGGCCGTCACCCTCGATACGGACGGTGGTTTTCCGGGCTGCCCTTACTGCAAGGAGGTCTCCCTGCCCTCGGCGCCCCGAAACGTAACCGCCACAACCCTGCCGTGGGAGCCCCTGGGCACCTCCCTCGTACAACGCACGCCCGGAGACGCGAGCGACACGATCATCAACGTGGCGCACGCCACTGTTGGCGTTTCGGAGATATGCTACAGCGCGCCGGCAGACCAGCCCGAGATATCCGTCATCCCGGCCTCTCTTGCCTTCGGGGGCTTGACCGTTGGGGCCTCTTCGGAGAAGAAGGTGATGGTAAAGAACGCTGGGACGGCCGACCTTGTCATCTCTTCTGTCTCCGGTCCTAATGTGCCCTTCAGCATCGTTTCCGGAAAGGATAAGTGCTCGGGAAAGACCTTGAAGCCTTCCGGTGAATGCGAAATTACCTTCAGGTTTGCGCCCTCTGCCGTAGGCGCTGCTGCCGGTGGTTCGGTGATTGCCTCCAATGACCCCAACACACCTTCGGTGACCGTGGATTTGGCGGGAACGGGTATGGAACCCACCTGCGTCTACAGCTTTACCCTTACGAAAAAGGAAAACATTTCCTACCGGGGCATGACGATTAACCTCGTGGTAAAAGGGACAGGGGATAAGACGTGCCCGCAGCCGCCCCCTCTTGTCTCAAGCGGGAGCTGGATCACAACCTATCCGTTCACTTCGTGGAGGAACAACCAGGGTTCGGCAAAGATCAAAGTAATGCCGAACAGCGATAGCTGGCAATACAGGACCGGGGAAGTGACAATCGGCCAGAGCCAGGATAACAAGCTTATTGTTGGGCAGCAGGGTACGCCCTGCAAGCTGGTTAAACTTGTTCCCGTAAGCGCGCCTTTCACAAACGCCGGGGCTTTGGCTCAGACGGTGGCCGTGTCCGTTATGCCGGGCGATTGCTCCTGGACAGCCCTGACGGCCGACCCCTGGGTCAACCTCGTTGTCGGTATCGGCCCCGGACCCGGGAATGTTGTCTATGACGTTCTTCCGAACGACTTGAAGAAGGCGCGCGTGGGCACGATCACCGTCTACCTCGATAACAGTTCAAAGGCCAAGAAGGTCTTCACGATCAGGCAGGCCAGGTAGCACCGGTCGTTGTCCCCGTTGTGAGCCTGCCCAAGGGTAGATAGCGCGTCTGTCCTGACTTCGGCACTGCCCGACGAGCTACGTTGCGCGTGCGGGATTTCCGAGCAAGGCGGCCTTGAGGGACGTTGTCTCTTCCTCCAGGAGGAAAACGTCGAATTGAGTCCCCGTTCTGCGATTATGAAAAAAGAGGTGCCATTGTCTCGCCAGGCCCCTGATCCTCAGGGATTTGTCGGCGACCTCCCAGGAGAAGATGTCGCAGAAGGCGTGCTCCTGCAGCTCGTCGAGGGACGCCCAGGATATACCTACGTGAAAGATGTCGAACCGGTGGGCCTCGTTGGGCACCATGTAGACAAGTATCCTGCCCCGATCGGCGCGGTCCGATTCGACCCGAACGATTTCCCGTTCCGTGCGCCTGACGATAAACCTCTCCGTTTCTCCATCAGCCATGACAGACACTATAAACCATTCCGGCCGGCGGCATCAACAGGGTGCCCGAGAGAGGGGACCTATTCTGTTCCCCTGCTGAGATAGTCTCCCAGAAGGCCCCTGCCGTGCTCGTCGTCGTGGCAGTAGACGCAGAGATTCTCCCAATTGGACCCGTCCGGCGGATTGTTGTTGTGGTTACCGTCTCTGTGGTGCACGGTCAGAAGATGCCTGTTCGTGTGGTCGAATTCCCTGCCGCACTTAGCGCAGATGAGCCCGTGAATCCTTAGGGACTGCTCTCGGTAGCTGCTCTTGAGCGCCGGGTCTTCATATATCTGTCGCACCACATCGTCAACGGTTTTTCCACTCTGTCCCCATTTTGCAGGGGCCTTCTTACGGACCGTATATCCCTTGCTCCTCATCGTGCCATCCTCTCATTATCAATTGTAGGCGAGAATCTGTAAAGAAAGCAAATCCTTACAGGTGCTGATAGTATACAGCATTGAGTAATATTTCACTATCACAGGGGCTCGCGTCGCCCCTCCACCGGCACAGCCACGACCCACTGCGTGGGTGCCCCGGCCACCCCCTCTGCTCGCAGAAGCTCGCCTGATTCCCACATTGGCGGCACCGCTCTATGCTCCCGGTATATTTGACGCTCGCTCCCCCGTCCGATAGAATTAGGGTGTGTTGACCATCGGCAACGTTACGCTGCCTTTTCCCTGTATGTTGGCGCCCATGGCCGGCGTCAGCGATCTTCCCTTCCGTCTTATCACCCGTTCATTTGGTTGTCCGCTCGCCTTTACGGAGATGATCGACGCTACGGCACTGGCCCGCGGCGACAAAAGGACCCGCCATATGCTCGCCTCCGGGCCGCGGGACAGACCGCTGGGTGTTCAGTTGCTTGGTAATGACCCGGACCACATGCTGCGGGCCCTCGATGCCCTTAGGGGGTACGAGTTTGACCTCCTGGATCTGAACGCTGCCTGCCCCACGCCCAAGGTGACCCGAAAGGGCAAGGGGGCGGCTCTTCTCAAAGAGCCCCGAAGGCTGCAACAGATCCTCAAGGTCCTTGCGGACCACGCCGGCCTTCCGGTAACGGTAAAGATCAGGGCAGGTTGGGATGCCGACTCGGTGAATGCGACGGAGGTCGCCCTTTGCGCCGAGGATGCAGGCATCGACGGCCTCTTCATCCATGGCAGGACAAGGGCCCAAGGGTACGGCGGACAGGTAGATTACCGTGTTGTTGCGGCGGTGAAATCGGCCCTGTCCATACCTGTCATCGCCAGTGGCGACAACGTCTCCGTCCCCCTGGTTCGCACCATGTTCGAGGAAACAGGGTGCGACGCTGTTGCCATCGCCCGCGGCGCCCTGGGAAACCCCTGGATTTTCGACCAGGTTATCCGGTTCATCGAGACCGGCGCTTTTCAGCCGGGGCCTGGCCTAGTCGAGCGGTTGGAGGTCATGAGGCGGCACCTCGACCTTATGGTGGATCACTGGGGGGACAGGAGGGCCGCCGCCGCCTTCCACAAGTTTTTCATCTGGTACACCCGAGGGCTTCCGGGGATGAAGGGCCTTCGCGACAAGGCCTTTAGGACCGCATCGTCGGAGGAGCTTTCTAAGGTCATAGAGGAGGTGTGGTCTTCGATTGTCGGCCGCGGGGACGGCGGCCTGCCATGACGGGCGTGGTATAATATACAAAAATCTCTTCGGAGGATAACGATGTCCTTTATGGAGTTTGAAGCGCTTCTGCTGCAGCGAAGGGCGGCCATACTGAGGCGCTGCCTCAACGGCGTCTTCGACGCCTATCCCCCGGAAACGGCCCGCTTTATCCGGGAGGAAAGGGACCGTTTTCTCAACCCCGTAGGATACTCTCTGGCGCACGGCATGGAGGCGCTCCTGGAGGAGCTTTCGGGAGCCATGGATGCAGAGCGCGTGAGCGCAAGCCTCGACGAAATCGTCCGAATACGGGCGGTCCAGGACTTTCCTCCCTGGCAGGCAGTGTCATTTGTCTTTCTCCTTCGGGATGCCGTTTTCGAGGAGCTTGGTATTCGGGAGCCATTGGAGGCATTGCCGGAAACGGAGTCGTTGCGGCCCGGTCTGGCTCAGTTTGAAAGAAGGGTGGACCGGGTTGCCGCTCAGGCTATGAACGTCTATGTTCTATGCCGCGAACAGGTTGCCGGGCTTCAGGAACGAGAGAATAGGAGACAGTCGCGTCGTCGCCCGACGTCAGCGCGTGAAGGGTGGTGACCGGAAGGCCCTGGAGGTCCCAGAAGGAAGGCGCTGGAAAGAAAAATTCGGTTGACCTTTTTTGCCCCGGCACTATAATTGTTGCAGGAAGCGGGTCTCCATGGATATTCTTCGCCAGACCGGTTGGGGCATTGTGGGCGGTTCTTGCCACTGCATTCGTCGTCAGGGATACTCGGGTGCGGGCCGGACGCCGGTCCTGGATGCTGCCCCTGAAGAGGATGAAGGCTGACGGGGGATAGGAAACCGTGAACGTCGCTGCCCTTATTCTTGGTGTTGCCGTTCCCTACGTGGCCGCCTTCGTGTTCGTCGCCGGTTTTCTGTGGCGAATCATTGCATGGGCCCGGTCCGCCGTGCCGTTTTGCATCCCTACGGTCTGCGGCCAGCAGAAATCGCTGCCGTGGATTCGCAGCGACGGCACGGAGAGCCCCTGGACAGCGTGGGGGGTTTTGAGGAGGATGGCCCTGGAGGTCTTTCTCTTCCGTTCGCTCTTCCGGAACGACCGGGCCGCCCTGAACGACGGCAGGCTTGGATACAGCTCGAGCAAGTTTCTGTGGCTGGGCAGCCTCCTGTTCCACTGGTCCCTTCTCGTCATCGTTCTGCGGCACCTGAGATTTGTCTTTGAGCCCGTACCGGGCTTTCTGGTCTTTTTGCAGAATATGGACGGTCTTTTTCAGTTCGGTGTTCCGTCCCTGTATATGACGGACAAGCTCGTTCTGGTCGCCCTTCTCTACCTCCTTGCGAGGCGTATCGTTTACGCTCAGGTCCGTGCGATTTCACTTCCGGCGGACTATTTCGTCCTTCTTCTGCTCCTTGGCATCGTTATCTCCGGCATACTTATGCGCTACGTGCTGAAGGTCGATCTCTTGGAGGCGAAACGGTTCGCGCTCAGTCTCGCCACGTTCAGGCCATCCACCGCCGTGGGCCTCGGATGGATGTTCTATGTCCACCTCCTGCTGGCGAGCATCCTCCTTGCCTACTTTCCCTTCAGCAAGCTCATGCATGCGGGAGGGTTGTTTTTCAGCCCCACGCGGAACCTCAAGAACGATAGTCGCATGGTGCGCCATGTCAATCCATGGAACTATCCCGTCAAGACACACACCTATGCGGAGTGGGAGGATGATTTCAGAGATGCGATGAAGGCGGAAGGAATGCCGGTGGAGAAGGAATGAGGGAAGGAAGCGGGGAATCGGAGAGGGGGAGAATGGGGGAGACAGTTGGGAGTGTAGAGTTCGGAGTTCGGAGTGATGCTGAATCGGCTTGGCTTCATGTGGAGTGCCCGTCAAGGCCACGTGGTGGCCGTTCTTCAAATGAAATGCTCGTCAAGCGTAGCGCTCCTGAAGCAAGGCGATCTGAGGTAGGCCACGGTGGCTGAAGAGAAACTGAAGACCCCCGAAGAGATGCTCGACGTAAGTCTTGATCCGTCCGGCCACGGGTGGAGGGACCGCAGGCCTCCCTTTCGAAAAGGAACCTACTGCTATGGCGCACCGGAGAAGCACTCGTCCTACCTCGGCCTGCCATTCCCCCGCCAGTGGCAGCCCCACGATGAGAACTGGAACCTTCCCGAAAACTGGAAGGAGATTATTCTTGAAGGTATGGAGCGCCTCCTCAAGCGGCACCGCTCCTTCAAGCTCTTCCTGGACATCTGCGTGCGTTGCGGTGCCTGTGCGGACAAGTGCCACTTCTTTATCGGGTCCGGCGATCCGAGAAACATGCCTGTCGTCAGGGCTGAGCTCCTCCGATCGGTCTATCGGCGCTACTTCACCGTTGGGGGGAAGGTTTTTGGAAAACTGGCAGGCGCCCGCGACCTGACGGAAGATGTGATAAAGGAATGGTTCTACTACTTTTTCCAGTGTACCGAGTGCAGGCGATGCTCCGTCTACTGCCCGTACGGCATAGATACGTGTGAAATTACCATGATGGCCCGGGAACTCCTCAATCTGCTGGGCCTCAACATCCAGTGGGTTGTCGAGCCCGCCTCCAACTGCTTTCGCACGGGTAACCACCTGGGCGTGCCTCCCCATGCCTTTAAGCAGACCATGGAGTTTGCCCTCGACGAGCTGAAGGACATCACGGGTATCGCCATTGATGCCCCCATAAACAGAAAGGGCGCTGAGGTGCTCTTTGTGGCGCCCTCTGCGGACTACTTCGCGAGCCCCCACTGGTTTACCCTTCTGGGCTATCTCGCCATCTTTCACGAAATCGGACTTGATTACACGTGGAGCGCCTTTGCATCGGAGGGGGGAAACTTTGGCCTCTTTCACTCTTCGGAGCTGGCAAAGCGCCTCAATGCCAAGATCTACGAAGAGGCAAAGCGCCTGAAGGTGAAATGGATACTCGGGGGCGAGTGCGGTCACATGTGGCGGACCCTGCATCAGTATATGAACACTTTTAACGGCCCCGCCGACTTTCTGGAAGTGCCCGTGTCTCCCATTACGGGTACATGCTTTGAAAATGCCCGGTCGACGAAGATGGTCCATATCGCCGAGTTCACGGCCGACCTTCTCTACGAAAAGAAGCTAAGGCTGGACAGGGCGCGCAACGACAAGTGGACGGTGACCTTCCACGATTCCTGCAACCCGGCCCGAAGTATGGGCATCCTGGAGGAACCCCGCTACATCCTGCAGCAGGCTTGCGGCCACTTTCACGAAATGCCGGAGAACACCATCCGTGAAAAGACCTTCTGCTGCGGCAGCGGTTCGGGCCTCGGCGCCGACGAGAACATGGAGATGCGGTTGCGCGGCGGCTTGCCGAGGGCAAACGCCGTCAAGTACGTGAAAGAGCGTCACGGCGTGAACATGCTTGCCTGCATGTGTGCCATAGACAAGGCGAGCCTCCCGCCTCTTTTGGAGTACTGGGTGCCGGGCGTGGAGGTCTGCGGCGTCCACGAGCTTCTGGGGAATGCCTTGGTGATGAAAGGGGAGAAGGAGAGGACGACGAATTTGCGCGGCGACCCCCTTAAGGAAGGCCGGGATGTATCGTAAGGGGGGTTTTTACGTCATGGCCCTCCTTTTCCTTGCCGCCGTAAGCTCGCCGCTCTGGTACAATACCTTGACCGGCAGGGCCGGTTATGCTCCGGACCTGAAGCTGCCGGAAAAGGAGAGGCAGTGTGTCGAAGAGAGGCTGTACATGAGGCAGCACCACGCTGACCTCCTGGACCTCTGGAAGCAACGGGTCGTACGGGATGGCGAGAGGCAGTATAGGTCCGCCGAAGGCAAGACGTACGAGATGAGCCTCACCGGAACATGCATGAAATGCCACACCGTGAAGGCCGACTTTTGTGACCGCTGCCATGCCTACGCGGGAACCTCCTCTCCCCCCTGCTGGGATTGTCATCAAGATCCGGGAAGAATGGCGGGGAAGAGTGAATAAGTGAATTAGGTACGTGAGTAAGGGAGTAAATAAGTAAATGAGTGCATGGTGCGACTTGTGAGGAGTAAATGACCATTGATTGTCGTTTGGGAGATAGCCTGAGGGCATGAAGAGAAGGGACTTCCTGAAGATGGCCGGGATCATTGCCGCGGGAGCGGCCGTAAAGCCCGCCTGCGACCTCGTCCTGCGCACCTCTTTTGCCGCCGTAACGAGTGGCGGAAAGCCGTTGCCCAGATGGGCTATGGTTATAGACGTGCAGGCTTGCGCGCGGCGTCCCGACTGCGCCGACTGTATCGATGCATGCCACCGCGTCCACAATGTGCCTGCCTTGCTCAAAGGACGGCAGGAGGTGAAATGGATCTGGAGAGCGCCCTTCGGTGAGGTCTTTGAGGACCGCCGGCACGGGGCGGCAGGTACAGGTCTGCGCGGCTTCGGCGCGCTCCCGGTGCTCTGCAACCACTGCGAAGACCCGCCGTGCGTCAAGGTGTGCCCGACGGGGGCGACGTGGAAGCGGGCTGACGGCATTGTCATGATGGACTACCACCGTTGTATTGGTTGCAGGTACTGCATGGCCGCCTGTCCTTATGGGTCCCGGAGCTTTAACTGGCAGGACCCAAGGCCCGCCATAGTGGAGATCAACACCTCCTTCCCAACGCGGACAAAGGGCGTGGTGGAGAAATGCAGCTTCTGTGAAGAGCGCCTGGCGAAAGGCCTTTGGCCTACCTGCGTTGAGGCCTGCAAGGAGAAGGCACTCATCTTCGGCGACCTTAAGGCCCACGACTCGCCGGTGGCGAAGGTGCTCGCCGAGCGTTACAGCTTGTGGCGGAAGCCCCAGCTCGGCACGAAACCGAAAGTCTTTTACGTGCTGTGAGGGAACATGTTTGAGCGTGCATTAAGAGGAACGGGTGCCTACTGGACGTGGATCGGCGCCCTGCTGGCCGTCATGCTCACCGGTTTTATATGTTACCTGGCCCAGTTGAGGGATGGCCTGGCTATCACGGGCATGGGCCGCCAGGTTTCCTGGGGGCTTTACATTGCGAACTTTACCTTTCTCGTTGGCGTAGCCGCCTCGGCCGTCATGGTCGTCATACCCTACTACCTGCACGGCGATAGACGATTCGGCCCCCTGACCATTTTCGGAGAATTCCTCGCCGTGGCTGCCGTGGCAATGGCGATCCTCTTTGTATTTGTGGATCTCGGCCAGCCGGCGCGGGTAATGAATATCATCGTCCATCCCTCGCCGTCCTCCGTGCTGTTTTGGGACATGGTGGTGCTTTCGGTCTACCTGCTGCTGAATATGATCATAGGCTGGAGGTCTCTTGAAGCGGAAAGGCAGGGCATGGGTCCCCCGGGCTGGCTCAAGCCGTTCATTGTATTGTCAATTCCCGCAGCCATTGCCATTCACACCGTGACGGCATTCATCTATGCGGGATTGGGTGCCCGTCCCTTCTGGCTTACGGCCCTGCTTGCGCCCCGCTTTCTCGCCTCCGCCTTCGCCTCGGGCCCTTCCATCCTTATCGTTATGTGCCTCACGCTGCGGAGGCGGTCCCGCCTCCGCATCGACAGCGAGGCCTTAGGGGGGCTGCGGCAGATCGTCACCTACGCGCTGGCCGTCCACATTTTTTTCCAGATTGTGGAAATATTTACCGTGACGTACAGCGCTATTCCCGACCATCTCATCCACCTCCAATACCTGTTTCTGGGCCTTCCCGGCCAGTCGCTTCTCGCCGTTCTGGGACGGATTTCGCTGGCTCTTTCGCTGGCTGCCTTCGTGGTCCTCGTCATCCCCAAAACCCGCCAAAGGACCGGACCGCTGCTCTGTGCCCTTGGTGCCGTCATTGTGGCCGTATGGATCGAGAAGGGGCCCGGCTTCGTCGTTGCCGGGTTCGTACCGGCGCCCCTCAACGAACCTTCCTCCTATATGCCCACCATCCCCGAGGTCCTTATCGCGCTCGGCATCTACGCGACGGGGCTGCTGATCCTGAGCGGCCTTGTCAAAATCGCGCTCTCGGTGAAAGAAGAGACGCTTTTCTGAAACCGATGGCCCTTTATCTGTTATAGTAATAGGGTCCCATGAAAACCGGCGCTACCACCCCATCGCCCTGGAGCCCCCTGGCCCGGCCTCTCTTCAGGGCCCTCTGGACGGCCAATGTTGCGTCCCTTATCGGCACGTGGATGCACGATGTGGGTGCCGCCTGGCTCATGACGAGTCTTTCGTCAAAGCCTTTTATGGTGGCCATGGTGCAGACGGCTACCACCCTGCCCTTCTGCCTTCTGTCATTGCCTGCCGGAGCCGTTGCCGACATGATTGACCGGCGCAGGCTTCTCATCGGGACACAGGCGTGGATGCTGGCGGCGGCCGGCACCCTGGGTATCATCACCGTCACGGGCAATACGACGCCGGCAATACTCCTTTTCTTCACCTTTGCGATGAGCCTCGGTGCTGCCCTCAACGGGCCCGCATGGCAGGCCGTGATCCCGGAAATCGTGGCCCGCGAGGAGTTGGCGCCGGCCGTTACCCTCGGCTCCGTGGCTTTCAATATCGCCCGGGCCTGTGGCCCCGCCCTGGGGGGATTGATCGTCGGCATCGCCGGGCCCGGGGCTGCGTTTCTCTTGAACGGGCTCTCCTTTCTCGGTGTTATCATTGTCCTTAAGCGGTGGAAGAGATTGCCGGAGGAAACTACGCTGCCGGCTGAGCGCTTTGCCGGAGCCGTCCGTACCGGCATCCGCTATGTCAGAAATGCGCCCGAGGTCATGCCTGTTCTTATACACACGGCCATTTTTACGGTTTTTGGAACGAGCCTTTGGGCCTTTCTGCCCATTGTTGCCCGGCAGGTCCTTCATCTCCCGGCCTTTGGGCTTGGCATCCTGTTCGGCTTATTTGGGGCCGGAGGCCTTATCGGCGCCGCCGTGCTGCCCAGAATCCGCCGCAAAACACAGCTCAACCGGCTGATATTCCTGGCCACGATCGGCTACAGTCTTTGTCTGTCCGTCATCGGGTTCGGCCGGTCCATCGTTCCCGTTGCGGCGGCCTTGCTCGCGGCCGGCTTTGCCTGGCTCATCATCCTCTCTTCTCTCGTGGCCGCTATCCAGGGCGTAAGCCCCTCCTGGGTTCGCGGCCGGGTCCTGTCGGTTCATATGCTTGTCTTTTTCGGGGCCATGGCAGGGGGGAGTGCCCTATGGGGTGCTGTGGCGCAGGTCATCGGCGTTCCCTTTACGCTGGGCATCAACGCCCTCTTCCTGGTCATCGGCGCTGCCGTTGCACTTCCGTATCAGATTTCGTCAGGCGAGCACCTGGACCTCAGGCCAGCCCAGCGCTGGCCGCAAACGTCGGAGGGCCGGGAGCCCGACATGGAGGCGGGGCCCGTGCTTGTTGTTGTCGAGTATGATGTCGATCCGGAAACGGAGGCCCGGTTTGTCGAGGCCATGGGTAGCCTGAAGACCATTCGGAGGCGGGACGGCGCCATACGCTGGAACCTTTTCCGGAACCTCACAGAGCAAGGCCGCTTCATAGAATCCTTTATTGTCGAATCGTGGCTCGAGCACCTGCGACAGCACGAGCGGTTCACCGTGTCGGACAGGGAGGTTGAGGAAATGGTCAACAGATTCCTAAGGGAGGGCGGGGGGCCCAGAGTGATGCACTTTATATCGGAGAAGGTCAGACAGAAAAAAAGCAATGGTGGCCACACCGCATGATACGAAAGCCGCTCAACAAAGTGCTGGAAGAAATCGGCTTGCTCCTCGAGATAAAGGGCGAAAACCCCTTTAGATCCCGCGCCTACCTGAACGCGGCCAAAATGGTTGAAACACTGAACGGCGTCGATGGGCTTGTGGAGCAGAGGAGGCTGACGGAGATCAAGGGCATCGGACAGGCCCTTGCGGAAAAGATTGAGGAGTACGAAAAAACAGGTACGATGGCCTATTACGATGACCTGACGAGGCAAGTGCCGCCGTCCCTTTTGGAGCTGCTGCAGGTGCCCAACCTGGGGCCAAAGAAGGTGAAGGTGCTCTTTGAACACCTTGGGATCACCAATATCGGCGAGCTGGAGTATGCGTGCCGGGAGAACCGGCTCACCGCCCTGGCGGGATTCGGCGAGGCAACGCAGGCGCGTATACTAAAGGGTATCGAATTCATCAAGAAGCACAAGGGCGAGTTTCTCTTCGGCGACGTCTTTGTCCAGGCGGAGGCTGTCCGGTCCCGCTTGGACGGCCTCTTCGGCCCCGGTTCCGCGGAGATATGCGGAAGCATCAGGCGAAGAAAGGAGGTCGTCCGCGACATAGACGTGTTGGTAGCGCACGAGAAGCCGGACGAAGTTTCGCGGGCCTTCGTGTCCATGCCGGAGGTGGAAGAGGTGTTGCTGACCGGCGAGACGAAAACATCGTGCCGCCTAACGACGGGCGTGGAGGCTGACCTGCGGGTTGTGGGAGCCCACCAATTCCCCTCGGCCCTCCTCTACTTTACGGGCAGCAAAGAGCATAACGTGAGGCTGCGCGGCATCGCCAGAGACCTGCAATGGAAGCTGAACGAATACGGGCTCTTTGAGGGGGATAGGAGGCTCAAGGCGGAAAGCGAGGCGGAACTCTATGGCCGCCTTGGAATGGGCTATATCGTACCGGAGTTGCGGGAGGACATGGGCGAGATCGAGGCGGCGAAGGCCGGCCTGCTTCCCAGACTCATAGAGGCCCGGGATATCCGGGGCGTTTTTCACGTTCACAGCGATTTCAGCGACGGTTCTCAGTCCATCGAACGGATCGTCGAGGAGGCGAAGCAGCTCGGGTTTTCTTACATCGGCATTTCCGACCACAGCAAAAGCGCCTTCTACGCCCGTGGCCTGAAAAGGGAGGATGTGCTGAGGCAGTGGGAAATGATCGATGAGATAAACGGGCGGAACGAAGGGTTTATCATATTTAAGGGTATCGAAAGCGATATCCTGACGGATGGGGGCCTGGATTATGAGGATGACCTCCTGGAAGGCTTCGATTTTGTCATCGCCTCAATCCACTCCAACTTCACGATGAAGAGGCAGGAGATGGAATCCCGCATTTTTCGCGCCATGGAGAGTCCTTTTACCACGATGCTGGGCCATCCCACCGGTCGGCTTCTTCTTTCCCGCGAAGGTTACGAGGTGGGCATCCATGCCCTTATCGAGGCGGCCCGGGTGACAGGAACGATCGTGGAGCTCAACGCAAGCCCCTTCAGGTTCGATGTGGACTGGCGCTACCTGAAGTACGCCAAGGAGAAGGGGGTGTCCATCTCCATTAACCCCGATGCACACGGGCCCGGCGGCCTGGCCGACGTTTTCCTCGGCGTGGGCATCGCACGGAAGGGCTGGCAGGAAAAGGCTGATGTGTTGAACACCAGGGACGCAAATGATATAAAGGATATATTCAAGAGCCTGCGCCGTGAAAAACAAGATCGAAGGATTGATCGAAAAACTTAGGGCCATGCACGGGGAACCGAGATGCGAGCTGCACTACGGCAACCCTCTGGAGCTGACGGTGGCCACCGTATTGTCGGCCCAATGCACCGACGAGCGGGTCAACAAGGTGACCGTGGCGCTGTTCGACAAATACCGCTCCCTGGAGGACTACCGGCGGGTGTCCCAGGAGGAGTTGGAGGAGGACATCCGGCCGACGGGCTTTTTCCGGAATAAGGCAAAGAGCATCAAGAACATTGTAGCGGAGATTGAGGCGCGTTTCGGCGGCCGCATTCCCGACGACATCGATGCCTTTGCCGGCGTTAAAGGCATCGGCAGAAAATCGGCAAGCATGATCGTGGGGCTCGCCTACGGAAGACCTGCAGTCATTGTCGACACGCACATGGCTCGGGTGGCGTCCCGGCTCGGGCTGACGTTGAATACGGATCCCGAAAAGATCGAGATGGATCTCAGGCGCATCGTTCCGGCATCTTTGCAGACCGCCTTTTCGCTTCTCATTATTCTTCACGGGCGCTATCTCTGCAAGGCAAAAAAGCCTGAGTGTGCCCGCTGTCTCTTGCAGGAGTCCTGCGACTTCCGGCGAAAGAGCATCGATAGCTGAACATAGCCGCCCGGCCGGCCGGGCGGAGTCCCTTAATGAACAACGGAGGCGAATGTGGCTGCGCAACAGCAAGGATTGACGACAGAAGAGGCCCAAAGGCTGCAACACCTGTCGAAACTGGCAAAGGGCGATATTCTTACCATGACGACGTTGGCCGGATCGGGCCACCCTGGCGGCTCCATGTCGTCGCTCGATCTCTATCTGGCCCTCTTTTCCTGCGGCAACTTCGGGGCAGGCGGAAAGGACAGGGTAGTGGTCAGCCACGGGCACACGTCACCGGGTGCCTACGCCAGCCTAGCAAGGCTCGGGCACCTGCCCGTCGACGAGGTGATCGCCTTTTTCCGAAAGGCGGGAAGCCCCTTCGAGGGACACGTGGTGAAAGGGGTACCCTTTATAGGATGGTCGACGGGTAATCTGGGGCAGGGCCTTTCAACGGGTTGTGGCTTTGCGCTGGCGGCGAAGCTCCTTGGAGAGGCGTCGCAGGTGTACGTCCTCATGGGAGACGGCGAACAGCAGAAGGGCCAGATATCGGAGGCCCGGCGCTTCGCAAAGAAGTACGGACTGAAGAACCTCACGGTTATGGTGGACTACAACCGTCTCCAGATAAGCGGGAGCATAAGCGATGTAATGCCCCAAAACATAGCGGAAAACTACCTTTCCGACGGCTGGGATGTGCTGGAGATCGACGGGCATGACTTTGCGGAAATATACGGTGCTTTGGAAAAGGCACGGGAGGCCGGGAATCCCCTGTGCATCATCGCCTCGACGGTCATGGGTAACGGCGTCGCCTTTATGGAGAACAAGGCGAAATACCACGGCAGTCCGCTCAACGAAAAAGAGTACGGGGAAGCCATGACTCTCCTGGGCCTTGAAAACCGGCTTGACGAGTATCGGGCGAAGCGCCGGGGCACGTGGACGTGGGTGCCTCCGGCAGGCGGCACCGCACCGGCCATGGAGGCGGGAAGCCCGAGAACATACACGGGGGATGACAAGGCGGACAACCGGACGGCATTCGGCAATGCCTTAAAAGACATTGCCGACCGAAATATCCCCGAGGGGCGTCACGTCTGTGCGCTCGATTGCGACCTGGCGAGTTCCGTCAAGACGGGGGATTTCGGCAAGGCCTATCCGGATCATTTCTTCCAGGGGGGCATCGAGGAGCACAATACGGCCACTATTGCCGGGGCCCTCTCGGTTTCGGGCGTTCTTACGTTCTTCGCCGGTTTCGGCGTCTTCGGCATAGACGAGACGTACAACCAGCAGCGCTTGAATGATATCAACGGTACAAACCTTAAACTGATGCTGACGCATGTGGGGCTCGACGTGGGGCCTGATGGAAAAACACACCAGTGCATCGACTACATCGGTTTGGCCAACAACCTGTTCAATTTTAAGGTCATTGTTCCGTGTGACGCCAACCAGACCGACAGGGTGGTGCGCTATGCGGCGAGGGAAGAGGGCAACGTGCTCGTGGCGATGGGCAGGAATAGGTGGCCGGTCATCGTCGACGAACAGGGAAGGCCCGTCTTCGGCCAAGGGTATGAGTTTGTTTACGGGAAAATGGATGTGCTGCGCCGGGGAGAGGACGGTGCCATCGTGACGTACGGAGGGATGGCGGCACGGGCACTGCAGATCGCCGCGGCCCTCGGTGCCGTCGGCATCGATCTCTCCGTTGTCAACATGCCTTCCGTTCAGGTTACGGACGATGGGGTCATGGAGGAGCTTTGCCGGTTGCCCTACGTCATTACCTACGAGGATCACCATGTGAAGACGGGCATAGCGCCGCTTATTGCCGCGGACCTCTTGAAAAGAGGTTTCCGGGGCCGCATGGAGTCCTTCGGTGTTACGGCCTACGGCAAGTCCGGCGACACTGACGACGTGCTTAGGCTCCAGGGACTGGATGTCGAGTCCATGGTTGGTGCGCTCCGCAAGATCATGAAGCGGTGAACGGGATGGGGTGAATGGGGGTAGCGGCGGGTGTGAACCTGCGCTTTGCCCCGATTCTCACCGTCTCCGCTTCTCCGATGCCAAAAACACGGGGGTTTATATGGAAGACATCAAGGGGATGTACAAAAAGATCGTAAAGGACAATTTCCCGGACACAATCAGGATCGATTTTGACGGCCAGGTCCTTGTCTATCGGAAGAGATTGTGGAATATATTCGATGGCGACGAACACTGTAATGTTGAGAGAGGGTTGCGCTACGGTGAAAACCCCGACCAGCCTTCGGCGATGTACGAACTGGTGAACGGCAATCTCGTGCTGGGCGACGTTCGATTTTTCGATTTTGAACGGCGCCTCGTAAGCAGGGTGACCGAGGCGGACATGCTCCAGGTGGGCAAGCACCCGGGCAAGATAAACCTTACGGACGTTGACAATGGACTCAATATTCTCAAATACCTTGACAGAAAACCGGCCTGTGTCATCATGAAACACAACAACCCCTGCGGGGCAGCCTATGGCTCCACGGTGGCAGAGGCCTTTGAGAAGGCCTTCTGGTGCGATCGCATCGCCGCATTCGGCGGGGCCGTTGTCGTTACCGGCACCCTTGACGTGGAGACGGCGAAGGCCATGGTTCCCTATTACTTCGAGGTGGTCTGTGCCCCCGACTTCGAGGGCGGCGCCTTAGACATCTTGAAGAAATGGAAGAACCTGAGGTTATTGAAGATAGAAGAGATTGCGAACCTCAGGCAGTTTAAGGCGAAGCGATGCATTGACTTCAAGTCGCTCATGGACGGTGGGCTGGTGTTGCAGGAATCCCAGCCGATGAAGATACATGGCAGGGATGATCTAAGGCCGGCGGAAACAGTCTACAAGGGGGAAACCTACAGGATACAGCGCCTGCCCACGGACAGCGAGTACGAGGATATGCTCTTTGGCTGGTACGTGGAGTCCGGGGTGAGCTCAAATTCGGCA
Organism: uncultured Pseudomonadota bacterium; assembly: GCA_964651435.1. GTDB lineage: Bacteria > Desulfobacterota > Syntrophorhabdia > Syntrophorhabdales > CAYQXL01 > CAZYVU01. The sequence continues at coordinate 1,828 of CAZYVU010000004.1, read as the reverse complement.
CTCTTTGTGAAAGACGGCGCAACGGTGGCCATCGGGACGGGAGAGCAGGACCGCGTGGGCGTCGTCGAGATTGCCACCTTCAAGGCCTACACAAAATTCCGGGATACGCTTGTGTTCAAGCAATATGGGGTGCCCTACGCCGTTTTCCGCCTCGAAGCGGAGCGGGGACAGAGAGAGATGCAGGCGCTGGAAGAAATCGAAGCCGAAACAACGAGGCGAAAGGGCGGCCTTCTCGGATCCGTCGTGGTCTCCGACGGCTTTTTCCCCTTCCGGGACGGCGTTGATGCAGCCTTCCGACAGGGGGCTACGGCCGTGGTGCAGCCCGGCGGTTCGGAGCGGGACTTCGAGGTCATCGGTGCCTGCAATGAGGCCGGTGCGACGATGGTTTTTACGGGCCAGCGCCTTTTCAAGCATTGACGGTACAAGAGGTGCTTTAGGAAAAATATCACATAGGTCTGTGACGGCGAAGGGGCGAGACAGCCCTGCCGGAGGGGTCTCAAAAGCCCGCGCGGCATCCCCTCGGTACACCTTAACTGCGTGAAACAATAGCAGAATAAATTCGTTCATATTTATGCAATTTGTGTTGACAAAGAAAGGGATTAAAAAATATAATTGTGAAAATAGTAACAAATACATTAAAGCCATTGGAGGTAATCTATGAGACCGTATTTTGCGAAGATGAACGATTGGGGCAAACCGGTGAAGCAGAATGCCGCAAACGCAGAGGAAATCAAGAAGGTCGAGCAGGAACTCGCCCAGCTTATTGAGAAAGCGAAGAATGCCGGGATTTCCCAGGAGACGTTGAATAAGCGCGGTGAGTGGACCGTACATCAGAGGTTGGAGTATATCCTCGATCCCGGAACGTGGTGCCCCCTTCACCTGCTCTATGACCCCAGGAATGAAGAATCAGGGACAACGGGCGTTGTAGACGGTCTCGGTAGAATAAATGGTAGATGGTGCGTGGTCATCGGTTTTGACAACAAGGTCATGGCGGGTGCATGGATTGCCGGCCAGCCGCACAACATCCTTCGCGTGACGGACATCGCAAAGCGGTTGCACTGCCCCCTCGTATGGCTTGTCAACTGCTCCGGCGTGAAGCTTCCCGAGCAGGAAAGGATGTACGCAGACAGAAGAGGCAGCGGCACGACCTTCTTCAGGCACGCAGAGCTCAATAAGCTCGGCATCCCCGTTCTGGCAGCCATCTATGGGACGAACCCGGCAGGCGGCGGCTATCAGGGTATCTCGCCGACACTCCTTCTGGCCCATAAAGACTGCAATATAGCCGTCGGCGGCGCAGGCATCGTCAGCGGCATGGCACCGAAGGGCTATTTCGACGAAGACATGGCCGAACAGATCATCAAGGCGACGAAGGCCTTCAAGTCCGTTCCTCCGGGAAGGGTCGAGATACACCACGATGTGACGGGCTTTTTCAGGCAGGTCTTTCAGTCCGAAGAGGCGATCCTCGACGCAGTGAAGGAATGGGTTACTTACCTGCCCGCATACAATCACTACAAATTCTTCAGGGTTGCAGAGCCTGCAGAGCCCAAGTTCCCGGCCGAAGACCTTTACAGCATCGTTCAGTTCAACCAGAAGATGACGTACAGCATCGAAGAGGTCCTGGCAAGGCTTACGGACAACAGCGAAAACATGGAGTTTAGGCCCGGCTACGGTCCTGAGCTTTACACGGGCCTTGTCAAGATCGACGGTTTCCTGATCGGTCTCGTAGCGAACCGCCAGGGCATGATGCCGAAGGGCTATCCGGAATATGCACCTTATCCCGGCATCGGCGGCAAGTTCTACCGTCAGGGCCTTATCAAGGTGAACGAGT
>CAZYVU010000003.1:34039-117101 GCA_964651435.1 uncultured Pseudomonadota bacterium | reverse complement strand
AGGGGGGAGAAATCCCCCCCTTCAGCGGGTGTTCAGAAGCTGAACAGGACAAGGCACCACAAGAGGCAGAACAGCAGGGAATGATTGGCCTTTCCAAGCAAGTGTCAAGAATGTTTACAGGGGGAGGGGAACGCCTATTTGGGCAATACGAAAAAGAGCTGCAGGCTGACGGAGCTCTCCGGCGCGTACTCTGGACGTATGGCATTGTAGCTGCCGCCCACGGAGACGCCGAGCGGAAGAACCCCGCCAATCATGAAAAGCTTTCCGAACTGAAGGCCTACCGGTAGCATTGTGCTCTCGCCCGCCGATTTTGTCCAGTCAACACTAATGATGGGCATGTAGCCAAGGGAGTATCCGTCGCCAAGATTGTAAAATACAAAGGGCTGAACCTGAAGCGTGTTCAGGTTAACCTTCGGCGAACCGGCAAATGACCACATCTGGTTGAACAACGCCCCGGCCACCCACTGCCCTTCCTTGTATACTCCCAGTATGGACGGGCCGGCCGCCCAGGTATCGTACCCAGTCGGCGTATTGGTCCAGGAAAGAGGCTCTGTGTCTGCCGCTGTGGGCAGCATCAAGCTGCCGCCAAGGCCCCAGGAAAAGGTGCCCTGGTTTTTTGCCGACAGGAGGGCCTGGAAGGTGATGTTGCTGAGACCTGAGGTGGTCTTGTCTCCTATAATATCAGGTACGCTGACATAGGGGATAAGCGTATGGGTGATAATCTTCCATCGGTCGCTTACGTCGATGGGAAAGGTGGGCTGAGCCAGTCCGATCTGAACGGGTTTCCCGACGCGTTTAACGTTGGAGGTATACGTATATTGAATAGGCAAGAGTATGAGGCCCGACAAGGGGTCCTGGGCCTCCTTGGCAATCTCCGTTGCCCTGTCCGAGACAGCGGAGCCCTGTTTCACCTGCTCAATCCTTTCCTCTGCCGGTGCCACGCAAGCCCATAACAGCAGCAGGACCCCTATGCCCGCAGCCGCAATCGTTCTTCCCGCCGATATATGCATGTCCTCTCAAACGAGAATACGGGAACACCGGCGGACTGTCAACCAAAAATGGCCAAAAGGGCAATGCGAGAGAGGATCGCTCCTGCACGGTGCCCTGTTGACAGGGAAGCGTCTGCAAGAATAGTATTTACGGAGACGGAAAAGCATGACTGATGGACTCAGTTTCTTTGTTAGCGTCTGGCTGAAATTTTTCTTCCTCTTTACCCCCTTCTTTGCCCTGACCATGTTTTTGGCCATGACCAAGGGGTACGCGGAATCTCAGCGGCGCAAGCTGGCCATGCAGATAAGCGGCGCCGTGAGCATCTTCTGCCTGCTCCTCTTCTTTTTCGGTGACGTCATCTTTGCCGTCTTCGGCATCACGCTCGACGCCTTCCGCATAGGGGCCGGGGCGCTCCTCTTTCTGGCGGCCGTCGGCCTGGTTCAGGCCAACCCGGTAGTTCCCAAACAGGGACCGGACGAGGATATTGCCGTTGTCCCCCTCGCCATGCCTATAATCGTGGGACCCGCCACCATCGGCACGCTGCTTGTGCTCGGCGCCGAAATCACCGATCCATCGAGAAAGGGCCTCGGATGCCTCGCACTGATCCTGGCCGTTGTAAGTGTCGGCACAATCCTGTTGCTGGCATCATTCCTGGAACGGGTGCTGGGAAAGCGGGGGCTCAACATTCTCAGCAAGATTACAGGCCTCATCCTTGCAGCCCTGGCGGCCCAGATGATAATGGTGGGGGTCCGACACTTCCTCGCCGTCCAATAAGGGCGGTTTGCCCGCTTCCCTATTTTGTCGCCGGCGGCGCCGTCAGCGCCTTCTCATACTGCGTCGTATATTTCTTGATCAAGGATTCTACCGTGCCGTCCTTTGCCATCCGCTCAATCTTGCGGTTGAGCTCGGGGAGGAGACTGACGTATTTTGATCCTTTTCCCACAGATATGTAGAAGTCTTCAACGGTGGCAGGCTTTTTGATCTGCTCGATCTTATCGAGGATGTTAAGCTTCCTGGCTTCGAAGTTGCCGGAGTACATGGCAAAAATGAAGTAATCGGCCTTTCCCGACAGCAGTTTCTCGAAGTTCTCCTGTACCGTCGCCGCCCTTTCCATAGTGAGCTTGGCGGTTATAAAGGAGTCGAATTTCTGACCGTAGCTGTCGCCGGTCGTTGTCGTGCCCCGTTTGCCGATAAGGTCCTCCCACTTGTTAAATGGAAAGGCCTTGCCTTTGGCAACAAAGAGGACCACCGGGTCCTGCGTATAGGGCACCGAATACTCCATGGCTGCCTTCCGCTCCTCTGTGAGATAGACCCCGGCCAGCACATCCACGGTTCCCTTCTTCTGGGCCTCCTGCACCTGCGCCCAATTTCCCGCAAATATGCAATCTACGCTGACCCCGAGGTCACCGAAGGCCCGTTTCACGAGCTCAGGGCCTACGCCGATTATGGTGTCCCCTTCCCTCCACATGATTGGCGGATACTCGGGATGACCCGACACCACCACTGTTTCCGCCGGTCCCATAGACCAGGCAGTCAGCACAAGAAGTGCCGCCGCAACAAGAATCATCCTTCCCTTCATCGCTTCTATCCTCCTCGCCGGCGCTTTGTTGATTAGCTCGCCATGGGGGCTCTGACCCCGGGGGTCGCTTACTGTCGCCGCTCCTAATGTACCAGAAGTCTCTCCGAATGTGTTATTTTTCTGTCTTCGCCGACGCATCATGCCGGGGCTTTGGCCGGGGGCGTGGTCTGGCGCAGAAAAAACATTCCTTGACATTGCCTGCCAAAGGTTTCACAATCATAGAACGAGGGTGGCACTAAGCTTGTCACCGACAATGTTTGGTCAACCGGGCGCAAGCCCGAGGCGGTCTTCCTGCACATCACCCTCTACCCCCCCAACGCAGGAGACCGCCTTCTTTGCTCTGCTCCAACCCCCATAATCACGGCCCCGCTCTCAGCCCCAGCCCCAACACCCCAGCCCTGGGGGCGATGCAGCTCTCCTGACGAGAAAAGGGGGCTTTGGCGTGGAACGGGCCGATTAAAACCTTGGCAGAAGATATGGTGTCGTGGTATTTTCAATAAAGGAGCCACTACAGGGCACTGACATTTCCATGGGCTGGTTAGCACATCTCAGGGGAATCCGCCCCTCAATATGAAGGGGGCAAATCCATAACCGGGTTCGTACCGAACGAAAGGAGGTTGTTATGGCTGAGGTAAGGATCACAGAGGTTCTGAAAGCGGTTGATAACAGTCTGGAGGTTCAACAGGGGGCGATTCGTGTCGTCAATCCGGCGAAGCTGCGGGAAAAAATTTACCTTCTTGCAGAGATGTCGGCGCTCGATTCAGGGGAGAAGCAGGGACTCGCGCGGTTTCTGACCCGCGCTGCGGCCCTCGATCTGGGCATCGTTCCGGCCTCCATCCACGATCTTTACATGGCCCGCGGCCGGGGCGACGTACCGCCCGTTTTTACCGTCCCCGCCATCAACCTGAGGGCGCTCTCTTTCGACGCGGCCCGTATCATCTTTCGTGTCGCCAAGAGCATGGACGCCGGCGCGTTTATCTTTGAGATCGCCCGGTCCGAGATCGGCTACACCGGCCAGCGGCCGGCAGAATACACGACGTCAGTCCTTGCAGCGGCCATTGCCGAGGACTTCAGGGGCCCTGTCTTTATTCAGGGCGACCACTTTCAGGTATCGGCAAAGCGTTACGGCACAAGTCCCGACGCAGAGGTAGAGGCCGTCAAGGATCTCATTACCCAATCGGTTGCGGCAGGATTCTTCAACATTGATGTGGACACATCGACGCTCGTCGATCTCAGCAAGCCCACCGTACCCCTGCAGCAGGCACTGAACACGGAGCTTTCCGCCGAACTGACGGCCTTCATCCGCAAGGTGGAGCCGAAGGGCGTGACCATTTCCGTGGGCGGCGAAATCGGTGAGGTGGGCGGACGCAACTCGACGGAGGAGGAGCTCAGGGCCTACATCGAAGGATTCCGGAAGGAGCTCGACAAACGCGGCACAGGCATGACCGGCCTCAGCAAGATCAGCATTCAGACGGGCACATCGCACGGCGGGGTCGTTTTACCCGACGGCTCCATCGCCAAGGTGAAGGTTGACTTTGAGACCCTCCGCAACCTGAGCCTGATTGCCCGGCGCGACTACGGCATGGGCGGCGCGGTCCAGCACGGCGCATCGACGTTACCCGAAGAGGCCTTCGGTAAGTTCGTGGAGACAGAGACCTGCGAGATCCACCTGGCAACAAACTTCATGAACATGTACTTCAACCGCCTTCCCGGCGCCCTACGCGACGAGATGTATGCCTTCCTGAGGGACAAGCACGCCTCGGATCGTAAGAGCGACATGACGGACGAACAGTTCTACTATAAGGTTCGGAAGAACGCCGTCGGCCCCTTTAAAACCCAGTCGTGGGCCCTTCCCGCCTCCGTTAAGGCCGAGATAGCGCAAGACTGGGAGTCACAGTTTAAAAGGCTTTTCGATGTTCTGGGCATGCAGGGCACACGCCGCTACGTGGAACAGTCCATCAAGCCCGTGGCAATACAGCCGAACCTGAAAGATTATCTTGGCGAAGCGGCGGGAGTTGAAAACGTGAGCGACCTCGCCGACTGATAGGCGCAGAAAGGGCCGGAAGCGGTGAACAGGGTGCCTGCACTGTCAAGGAGCCTGGCAGCAGATCATAAAAAAATCGACGGCGGGTAGGCCCGTTGACCGCCTCCCGCCGTCGCTCACTGTTTCAGCATGAGCCCCACCTATCGATACATTTATGGGGCAGAATCCTTGTCGTCACCATTGGCCGGTCGCGTGAGGCCGGCCAATGGGCCTAGTCCGCTTTTTGTGCCTTCAAAACCTCCCGAATCTCATCAATGAGGGGCTTCGAGCCGACGTAGAGCGCCGTTCTCTGATGGTGTTTCTTCGGCTCGATCTCCAGTATGGGAGTTCCCTTCTCATCGACGGCGTCGCCGCCCGCTTCCCGGCACATAAAAGCAACCACTGCCGCCTCATACATGAGCCGCAGCTTCCCGTCGGGCCGGTTCTTCTTCGGGTTCGGATGGTTGACGATGGCAGGGTACATGAACATGCCACCGTTGGAAAGTATCCGGTGGAAGTCCCCGGCCAGCGCCCCCAGGTATCTGAATGCGTACCTGCCCTGATTCTGGATGATCCAGTCCCGGACTCCCGCGGCGTAGGTATCGCCGTTGGCGGCGTTGAAAGAGAGCTCCCAGGTCTTCTTGTCTTCCGGGAGGACCATCTGAACGGGCTTCACGAAGTTCATTGTGCTGTCGATATGGAACCTCCATGTTCCCGCATTCCTCAGAGCCAGCGTGAAGGTACCCGTCGGTATGACAAACATGCCGGCCGCTATGTAGTCCTTGCCGGCCCTCAGGTGGCCGTCCTCGGGACCTTCCAGGTTTCTCTTTGCAATGCCGAAGAGAAAGCCCACGGGCAGCCCGTGGGCTACGTTGGACGACCCGTCGAGGGGATCGAAATAGACAAAATACCGGCCGCCCTCCGTATCGAGGGGGATGATCTCATCGGCCTCCTCGCTGACGGCGTGGATCACCCGGCTCGTCGTGTTCAGATAGTGTATGACGATCTGGTGAGCGATCTGATCCATCTGCATGACATCTTCGCCCTGTATGTTTGTGGCACCGGCCAACCCCAGGTTGCCCTTCAGGGCGCCGGTAAGATAGTAGTGCTGGATGTGTTTTGCTGCGCTGATAATCGCATCCATGAGGATGAGGAAGTGGTACGTTCGGTTATGCTTTTCCTGATGGGCAAGCAGAAAATTCATGAAGGTCTGTTCGGGCTGCCTCATGTTCGCACCTCCCAAAGATTTTAGTTTGGAATACCATTGGTTTACTATGAACAAATCGATTAATTCAACACTATTCTTTGGGCGCCGCCCTGGCCCCTCTCCGGGCTTACCACGGGTAGCAGCGGTAGAGTCCGTAGGGGTACCAGTAGGGGTACGGGGGCCAGGGGCCGAAGGGACCGCCAAAATAATAGTTGAAGGGTGGATAATCCCGAGGGCAATAGTATTCCGGCCACAGGTGCAGCTCCCGGCTCCGGACGAGCGGATACCGGAATTCCGTTTCCCCGATTCGCTTTGCCCGTTCCCCTGCAACGTTTCCAGCCACAGTGATCTTTCGGCCCTGCTTCAGCGGATAGGTGTCGAGAACCATCTCTGCAAGGATGAAGAACCGGCCCTCGGAAGGAAGCGTCGAGTCGGGCTCCTCGGAAAAGCCCAGAGGTCTCTGGTAGACTTCGATGGATGTCCTGTCGTCTTCTTCGTTAGCGGCCTCCACAATTTCACCTCCCCAGATGACGACCCTGCCCCTGTGGGCCTCGGGGTCCTGTTGGACCATGGCCAAGGTAAGCTTGGGGTCGGCCTGCCGGCGCAGGCCCTCGGAGATTACGTGTCCGCAGCCGCCCGAAAGGAGGGCGGCAAGGACCAGGAGGCCGAGGCAGAATAGGGCCCGGCCTTTTTGGGGCCCGCTCACTGCCTTCATCGCAAACCGCATGTCTTTACCTCAGACCTTATTGTAGCATACCTCCGTCCTTTTCCAAGGGTGCAAGCCTCCTGCTACCGGTGCCTGCCCGTCATATATGTTCATTTTTGACTATCGAGGCAAATGGTGCCAAACTGAATGCGTAACACTATGCCGCTTTCCGCAGGGGGTTGGTCAACAATGACCGTGAAAGGCACAAAAATTGCTAAGAAAAGGGGTGGATCCCGGTGCTCCGGCATCGTGACGATCCTGGACTTACCCGACGGAGGAAAGGACGGTTACCGGGAACACCCGATGAAGGCAAAGCAGGCAAAAGAAGAGATGGACAGGACAGCGCTCCTTCGTCGCATTGCCGAAGTGGAGGCGCTCAACAGAGACCTTATGGGCATGGTCGAAAACTCCTATGATGCCCTGGCCATTGTTGACGGCGACAGCAGGCTCGTCCTTCTGAACCCCTCCTTTGAGAGGGTTATGGGCCTCACAAACGAGCAGATCATCGGCCGCATGATCAAGGAGCTCGTTGATGAAGGGGTCTCCGACACGGCCGCATCCCTTAAGGTCCTTGAAACGGGCAAGGCGCAAACGGTTATCATAAACACAATGGCAGGCAGGCAGGTCCTCAGCACGGGTGTCCCCGTCTTTGACAGGGACGGCAATATCTCAAGGATCTATTGTAACCTGCGGGATATTACAGAGTTGAACATGCTGAAGGAAAAGTTCGAACAGTCCCAGAAGCTCCTCTCCAAGTATCTTCTCGAGCTCCACGATGTGAAGCAGCACCAGACCATGCAAACCCAGTTCATAGCGCACAGCAAGCCCATGAAACAGATTATAGAAACGGCCTTCAGAATTGCCCGCGTTGACGCAACGGTCCTCATTCTCGGCGAATCGGGCGTCGGCAAGGAGCTCATAGCCCGGATCATCCACGAGGCGAGCCAGAGGGCAGAAACGGGGTCGTTCGTAAAGATTAACTGCGGCGCCATTCCCGGCGAACTTCTCGAGTCGGAGCTCTTCGGCTATGAGGCGGGCGCCTTTACGGGAGCGAGCAAGGAGGGGAAGGCCGGCTATTTCGAGATTGCTGACAAGGGCAGCCTGCTCCTCGATGAGATCGCCGATCTGCCCCTGAAGCTTCAGGTCAAGCTCCTTTCCGTCATTCAGGACCATGAGGTGATCCGCGTCGGTGGAACCAGGCCCAAGAAGATCGATGTAAGGATTATGGCCGCAACGAACCGGGACCTTGAGAAGGCGGTGAGGGAAGGCAAGTTCAGGGAGGACCTCTTTTACCGCCTCAACGTCGTTCCTATCACTATTCCTCCGCTTCGCGAACGGCGGGAGGACATTCCCTTTCTTCTCTTCCACTACCTCAAGCAATATAACGGCAAATACAATCTGGGAACACGACTGGCCAAGGAGACCGTGGACCGGCTCACGAACTACCGTTGGCCGGGCAACGTCCGGGAGCTGGCCAACCTGATGGAGCACCTCGTCGTTGTCACAGACGAGGCGGTCCTCAAACCGGACCACCTTCCCCGGAAGTACCTCTCCGGCGCACAAGATCGCACGGACTTCCCTGAAGACATCACCTCCCTCCGAGGAGCTGTTGAAAGATATGAGCTAAGCCTTATCAGAAGGGCCGTATCTCAGACAAAAACCCTCGAGGAGGCCGCCCACGTCCTCGGCATCAGCCTCTCTACGCTCACAAGAAGGCTCAGGCTTATCAAGATTGACGGTCATAAATGACCATATATTTTCTTGCCTGATTTATTGCCTGTTATCGTTTCAGTTTCTTCTCATATGGTCAATTATGACCATGCCTGCCGATCGGTATGGCCGCTCCTTCCTCGCCGGGCATCCTTTTCGGCACAGCGCCTCCAAAGGGAGCCGTCACTGCACGCTTGACAACCCCCCAATATCGTCCCCATCGGTGGGTCCCGGGCCCCTCCCGACAGGCGGAATCACCTAAATATTACGCCGTGGTGCGGAACACAAATGGTACCGCCGCGTCGGGACGCCGAAGTTCCTTCGCAGCGCAATTGGCACGCTTATTGCTAAAACATTCGTCAAATAATTGAGAGGAGGTTTCTCATGAGGAAAACATTCGTTTTTATTGTCCTGATGGCCTTTTGTATGGTCCTTGGGATGCCGCAGGCCGGGTTCTCGGAGCCCAAAACGTATAAGATCGGCGGCATCTTCTCTCTGACGGGATACCTCTCCTGGCTGGGAGAATACAAGAAGAAGGCTGCGGAGCTCAAGGTGGAGCTTATCAACAAGGCCGGCGGCATTAACGGTGTCCCTCTGGAGCTTATCTCCTACGACGACACCTCATCTCCGGAGCAGGCATCGAAGGTGGCTCAGAGGCTTATCTCCAAGGACAACGTCGTAGCCATGGCCGGAACAGCATCGGTGCCGATCTCCGGGGCCGTAGCTTCCATGGCCAACAGGTACAAGATACCCACAATCATCAACTCCGGCTATGCCGTCGACACGGCCAAGGACCCCTACCTGTTCAACACGTCTCACAAAACTGATTTTGCCGTCATCACGGCCTACAAGTATTTCCAGAAGAAAGGGATAACGAAGCTGGCTCTGCTCATGCCCATCGGTCCCCTCGGAGAGCTCGGATCAACCATTGCGAGAAAATATGCAGCCGACTACAAGATCACCATTGTGGGCGAGGAGAAGTTCGATGTGAAGGCACCCGACGTGACATCGCAACTCGCCAAGATCCGGACCATGAACCCCCAGGCCATCTTCTCCTTTACCACCGGTGAGCCGGCGGCCCTCATTGCGCGAAACATGGAGCAGCTCAATCTTAAGGTGCCCTTTCTCGTATCTCACGGAAACGCGAATCCGGGCTTTCTGAAGCTTGTGGCAAATATCAAAACCGAGCTACTGGTGCCGTCAGGCAAGGTGATGAAACCGGAGGCCCTGTCCGACAGCGACCCGACCAAAAAGATCATCGTCGATTTCAACAAGGCCCACATGGACAAGTATAAAGAACCGGCCAACTATTTCTCGGCCGAGTTGGCAGACGCCATTGCCCTCATAGCCGAAGGGCTCAAGGTCACAGGAAAGGCCGACCCTCAGAAGCTTCGTACCGCCATAGAGTCAATCAAAAACTTTCCGGCCATGCAGGGCGTCTACACCTTTACCTCAACAGACCACCATGGGACCCGGCCCGACGACATGATACTCCTCACCATCAAAGCCGGCAAGTGGGAAGTGCCCAACTGAGAGGACGGCAATGATAGACCTATCACACATAGTGCAATTTCTCTTTAGCGGCATAACCACGGGCAGCATCTATGCCCTCATAGCCGTGAGCCTGGTGATAGTCTATAAAGTCTCAAAGCTTATCTGCTTCGCCCAGGGGGAGTTCTTCGTTTTTGGGGCCCTGACCATGGTCACCCTGACGTCCAAGGGGCTCCCCATGCCCCTCTCCTTCGCCCTCGCCGTCTTCATCGCCGTCTGCATGGGAGCCCTGATTCAGCAGGCCCTCATACGGCCCATACAGGGCTCCTCAGTAGGCGCTCTTATCGTCATGACCATCGCCATCTCCCTGGCGCTCCGGGGTCTCGCCCTGATATTGTGGGGACGGGAGTCTCACGTCCTTAGCCCCTTTACCAAGGGCGATCCCCTCCACATCTTCGGGGCATCCCTCCAGCTACAGGTGCTTTGGATCGTGGGCATAACGATAGTCGTTCTCTTGGTCATCTGGTATTTTTTCGAGAAAACATCCCTCGGTATCGCCATGCGGGCTTGTGCCGAAAATCCCCTCGGTGCGAGCCTCATGGGCATCAACGTACAGAGGGCGGCACTCTTTGCCTGGGCTTGGGGAGCAGGCATCGGCGCCCTCGCAGGCGCTGCCGTCTCGCCCCTCCTTTTTATGCAGTACACGGGAGGGGTCATGCCTATGGTGAAGGGGTTTATCGCCATGTCCATCGGCGGTCTGGCAAGCATAGCCGGGTCTGTTATGGCCGGGTTCCTCCTCGGCCTCGTGGAGTCATACACGATCGGCCTCATATCGTCAAAGTTTTCCGACACGATCGTCTTTGCGCTCCTCATGGTGGTGCTCATATTTAGGCCCAACGGGCTTTTTAGCAAGTCTTAGGCAGAAGGACATGAAGACACTTAAGAGATACTGGTGGATCCTCTTTGCGGCGTTTATAGCCATATATCCGTTTACCCTCGGTGGGCAGTCACCGTACAAGAGCGGCGTGCTTATCTTTGTCGGTATCTACATCATGCTCGCCGTAGGGCTCGACCTGCTGATGGGTTACGGAGGCCAGATATCTGTGGGCCACGCAGCCTTCTTCGCCATAGGGGCCTACACTTCAGGGATCTTGACGGCAAAATACGGGGTCTCTCCCCTTATCGCCCTCTTCGCGGGTATGTTCCTGAGCGGCATTCTGGCATGGGCCACAGGGCGGCCCGTCCTGGCCCTCAAGGAGTATTACCTGGCCATGGCGACCCTCGCCTTTAACGAGATCGTCATAACGCTCATCATCGGCTTTGAAGGGTTCACCGGCGGGGCGTCGGGCCTGCGGGACATACCGGCTTTCAGTATTTTCGGCTTTTCCCTCGACAATCACATTCATTACTACTATTTTGTCTGGCTTGTCGTTTTCCTTGTCATCGCGAGCAGCATCGCCGTCGTCCGCTCGCCCTTCGGCAGGACGCTCATCGCCATTCATAGTGATGAGCCGGCGGCCCGCCATTTCGGCATCGACAGCCCAAAATACAAGACCCGCATATTCATCCTGGCAAGCATATATGCATCCATTGCGGGATCCCTCTACGCCCACTACATGGGGTTCATCGCCCCCGATGACTTCGGGGTTATGACCTCAATCAATGTTCTTGTCATGCTCTTCCTGGGAGGAATCGGCACCGTCTTCGGCCCCGTACTGGGGGCGGCCTTTATGAAGATACTTCCGGAGATCACCTATCAGCTTCAGGATTACGAACTCCTTATTAACGGCATCATCCTCATCGTCGTCCTCGTGTTCATGCCGAAGGGCCTTTATGGCATTCTCGTCAGCGCGAGGAACAAACTCTTTCGAAGGGCGGACCTATGAGCGGCCCCGACGGCAACATTTTGAAGATTGAGAATGTGGTGAAGACCTTTGAGGGCGTCCACGCCCTGGACCACGTCAGCTTTGCGGTCAAGAAAGGGCATATAAAGGCCCTTATCGGACCGAACGGGGCAGGAAAGACAACGCTTCTCAATGCCATCAGCGGCCTCCTGCCGCCCGACAGCGGCTCCGTTTATCTGAATGACAGACAGGTTGCGGGCCTCACCCCCGACCGGATTGCCTTTCTCGGCCTATCCAGAACCTTTCAGCTCGTCAGGTTATTTACAATCAACGAGGCTACGGTGCTGGATAACGTCATGCTCGGCGCCCACAAACGGCTGCGGCCGGGCATTGTAGATGCCATCTTCAGGCCGGGAAAAATGAGGCGTGCGGAGAGAGAGGCCGAGGAGAGGGCAGCGGAACTGCTGCAGTTCGTCGGGCTCGGAGGAAAGGAGAAGGTCTTCCCTGCCACCCTCTCCTTCGGAAACCAAAGGCTGCTCGAACTGGCCCGGTCGCTCATGACGGACCCGCAAATGCTTCTCCTCGATGAACCCGCATCGGGGCTCAACGATGCCGAGGTGGAAACGTTTATCAAGCTCCTCCTCGCCATCCGGGACCGGGGGATTACCCTGCTTCTGGTGGAACACAACATGAAGGTTGTCATGAATATTGCCGACGACATAATCGTGCTCGATTTTGGGAGAAAGCTTGCTGAGGGAACGCCGACCGACATATGCGGCAACACCCAGGTCATCGAGGCATATCTCGGGGCCCAAGGAAACACATGTGGGGTTCCGCAATGATACTCGACATTCGCAACCTCAATGCGGGCTATGGCCGCGTAGCGGTCTTGAAGGAAATCGCCATGGAGGTCGGCGAGGGCGAAATCGTCTGCCTCGTAGGGGCGAACGGTGCCGGCAAATCGACGCTCCTTAAGGTCATCTCAGGCATCATTCCGGCGTTGCAGGGGACCATCACCTTCAAAGGACAAAATATTACAAACCGAAAGCCGAACCACATCGTCCGCGAGGGGTTGAGCCACGTTCCGGAAGGCAGGCAGATATTCGGCTCACTGACGGTACGACAGAACCTCCTTCTTGGAACGTACGTTCACTCGGTGCGAAAGGGCGAACTGGAGAAGCTTCTTGCATCCGTATTCGGCCTCTTCCCTATTCTCGAAAAAAGGCTTTCTCAGAAGGCAGGAACGATGAGCGGCGGTGAACAGCAGATGCTCGCTATAGGCAGGGGCCTCATGTCGCAGCCCAGGCTTCTGCTTCTCGATGAGCCCTCGCTGGGACTGGCGCCTCTTGTCGTAGAAACCATACTGGCCGCAATACAGCATCTGCGCTCCACAGGTATATCCATACTGCTCGTTGAGCAGAACGTAAACGCCGCACTGCGGATAGCGGACCGCGCATACGTTCTGGAGACGGGGAAGATAATTACGGAAGGCAAGGCTGAGGCCCTGCTGGAGAACGACGAGATAAAGAAGAGCTATCTCGGCATGTAGAATCACTTCTGAGGAGGTAACAACCATGGTAATCGGCGACTTGGCGGTGCAATGCGCCCGTCGTTATCCAAGCAAAAAGGCCTTTGTATACGAAGGCCGGTCACTTACGTTCTACGAATTCAATCAACGAGTCAACAAGCTGGCTGACGCCATTCTTCGCCTGGGACTCGAACCGGGCAGCAAGGTTGCCGTCCTGAGCAAGAACAGCCCGGAGATGGTGGAGATATGCTTTGCAGCAGCTAAAACAGGGATGGTTTACGTGCCGCTCAATTTCCGGCTTGTCCCCGTGGAGCTCCAGTTCGTCATCAATGACGCCGAAATCGACATCCTCTTTGTGGGCGATGCGTTCAAGAAGGAGGTTGAGACGATCCACAACGACATCTCCGTAGCCCATATCATACAGATGGACGGGGAGTACGAGCCCTTTTTGGCGACGGGCACTGCCGATGAGCCGCCTGTTGCCGTTAGGCAGGAGGACATCTTTTCAATCTTCTATACAAGCGGCACCACGGGGGGCCCCAAGGGGGTCGTCCTGACCCACGACAACTTCCTGGCCGGGGTCATAAACAATACCATCGCCTACAGACTGGGTCCCTCCGATGTCTGTCTGCATGTGCAACCCTTTTACCACACCATGCAAAAGAATATGGTCCTCTGCCAGTTCTACGTCGGTGGAACGAACGTGATCATGAACAACTTCGACGGTCACGAGTTCTGGAAATCCGTCGAGAGAGACGGCATCACCCACATGACCCTCGTCTACACGGGCCTCGTCATGGTGCTCGACGCCTTCGAGGAAGGCAAGTACAGTATAGGGTCCCTGAAGAGCTATTCGGTTGGCGGCCAAACAACGCCACTGCCGATCCTGCAGCGGGCCGTGAAGCTCCTGGGCCCCGACGTTGTCTTCGTCGTTTACGGCCTTACGGAGGCATCCCCCCTCCTCACCTATCTGCCCAAGGAGGATGTGGCCCTTGCCGGGGTTGGGCTCAAGCGGCTTGCATCGGTCGGAAAGGAGCTCTTCAGCTGCCACGTAAGGGTTGTGGATGGTGACGGCAACGATGTAAAGCCCGGCCAGATGGGCGAGATCATTGCCCGCGGACCTAACGTAATGAAGGGCTACTGGAAACGCCCCGAGGAAACGGCAAAGACCTTCGACGGGGGATGGCTCCACACGGGCGACATGGCCACTGTGGACGAGGACGGCTATATCTACGTTGTGGACCGGAAAAAGGACCTCATTATCAGCGGCGGCGAAAACATCTCCCCGCACGAGATCGAGGACGTGCTCCACCTCCATCCGGCCGTTCAGGAATGTGCCGCCATCGGTGTTCCCGACGAGAAGTGGGGGGAGCAGGTCAAGGCAATTGTTGTTCTCAAGAAGGGGCAGCAGGCTACGGAGAAGGAGCTCATACAATTCTGTGCGGAAAGGCTGGCCCGGTACAAACTGCCGAAGACTGTCGCCTTTGCAGAGGGCCTACCCAAGGATCCCGTGGGAAAGATACAGAAGAAGATTCTTAGGGAGCAATACAGCGCTGCATAGAGACATTGGATCGAAGAGCAGTGCCGGCCCGCCCGTTGAGCATATTTGACCGCAAGGGGAGTGTAACGTGAACACTGAGAAAGAGCTCAAGGAATATTTGGATTTTGTTCTGTGGCACTATGCTGCCATCGATGGCTTTTGGTTTCTCGGCGTATCGGAGGCCGTCGGTCAGAAAAAAGCGGAAGAGATTGTGGAAACCGTTTGGAGGAACGCAGCGAAGCTCGCGGCACGGGAGACCGTCCGCCGTTTCGGCATCACCGAAAGGGGAGTGCCGGCGGTCGCAAAGGCATTAAAGCTCTTCCCTATGGCATCGGTCGTTGGCTATCAGTTTGACGAGACGCCTGAAGGTCTTGTCCTCACGGTCCCCCACTGCTCCGCGCAGGAGGCAAGGCTCAGGCACGGCCAGGGGGAGTTCGTCTGCAAACCCATGCACATGGCCCTTTTTCGCGCATTTGCCGCCGAGATAGACCCTTCGGTTGACGTAGAGTGCCTCTTTGCACCTCCAGACCCGCACCCAAAAGACCTCTTCTGCAAATGGAGGTTTACTACCGAAGCGTAACAGGCCTCTCGACGCAGGACAAACAAACGACTGCGGGGGCCCGATCCCGCTGTCGGTGAGCTCGGGCTACGCACCCACCTTGCGGGATAGCGTGATGCCGCTGCTGAACACCACAAGGGCACCGAGGGCGAAAAGACCCACCTTGAAGCTCACCAGGTCACCCATAACCCCAAGCAGATAGGGCACAATCCCCCAGCCGAAAATAACGGAGCAGGCAAGAATTATTCCTGTCGCAGCACTCCTCTGTTCGCGGCCAAAGGCCCGGGGGATAGCCACCAGCGCCACGGGAAAAAAGCCCGTGATCAGGCTTGCCTGAAAGAGGAGGGTGATGCCTATTCCGGAGACGGGAACCAGGGAAAGCAGCACTGTCAAGAGGCCGGCGAAGAGAAGAATGGTGAACATGACGGGGCGCAGGCTGAAACGGTCTACCAGGTAACCGGCTGAGAGGGCCACGATGATGCCGCCCAAACGGGAAACTCCGAGAAGGGTGTTGGCGTAGCCTACGGCAAGACCCAGCTCCTTTGTCAGATAGAGGGGGATGATGAAGAATACGCCCAGGTTTGCGCCGGCCGCAAAAATCCAGACCGCGCACATGAGCCACAACGTCCTGTTCTTCAGCAGGCCCCCGAAAAGCAGTTTTCTGGTCTGCCTGATCTTTAACTCTTCGACTTTAAGGGTGAAGACGAGGGCGCTAAGGAGAAAAACGGCGCCAAGCACAAGGAAGATGCCTCTCCAGGGAAGAAAGTGAAGAATTGCCAGGGCCACGAAGGGTGTCGAGAATATGCCGATGGCTGCAGCGGAATCGTGGATGGCGATGGTCTTCCCCCAGATGCGTTCTGAAAACCGCTCTGTGATGATGGGCATGACCGACGGCATGTAAACGCCTGCTGACAGGCCCAGGATGAAAATGCAGACCGACATGGCGGCAAAGCTCTTGAAAAAGGGCAGAAGGAGAAAGATTGCCGCAGACATGAGCAGGGAAACGGTGATGGACCGCTTGTGGCCGAAGAGGCCCGAAAGAAAGCCGGAAAAGAGGACCGAGGTGCCGTATCCGAGCGACTGAAAGACGAATAGGCTGCTCGCCTTGGCGTGATTAATGGCAAACTCGTCTTCGACGAGGGGGAGGATGGGCGCAAAGATGGTTCTCAGCGTAAAGTTCATGAACCAGAGAAACCAGAGCAATACAAGAAAAAGAAGGGCCCTTCCCCTGAGCGCATCATATTGGTCCACAAGCTTCTCCCCACCCGGCGTAGTGCTGTTTTCCGGAAGACCCGGACGGCCCGTGCCGTTCGCCCTTCCCCCTCTCCTTTAGCCGCTGCAATAAGGCAGCCCCCTCTTGTTGACGTTGGCCGCAGGCGTCTGCGACGACTTATATCTACATCGACCGGGCGACGGCCCTGGCCCTGTTGAGAAATGCCATAAGGGCCTCCCGTGCCTCGCGAAAGTGTTCTGCCTTTATGTGGCTCTTCACCTCAAGCAGTGTGGGCACACACTGGAAGGCCTCCGGCGTGTGGTCGCATCCGGAGATGTACTGGACGATAAACACGGAGATAGCCCGCAGCGCCAGCTCCCTGTCTCTGCCCTCGATGGTCTTCATGAGGACCTCGACGGTCTCCCATATCTGTTCGTTCGTGGGCGGGTCCGCATCGACGAGCCCGGCCAGATAGGCCCGAAACTCGTCCTCCCTCTCCCCGGTGAACGTTTCGCCCTCCTCCTTGTAGTCTTCGATGAGGCTGTCGGCCGTCCGCCTCAATATGTCGTGGTCTACATAGTCACCGCTCATCGCTGTCCCTCCTTCAGTAGGTATCCTTAAGACCCCGCCCCAAGGGGCAAGCTTCCTGGCTGCCCCTCACTGCAAAATTGTCTCGATCATTCTACCATAGGTGCAGCGCAGCAGAGCTGTTTTCTTGAGGGAGAAGTATTCTTCGGTCTCAGGGCGTAAAGGGGTGGGCCTCAATAACCCCTTTTGCCACGCGGTAGCAGTGGTTGATGTGGTTGTTGATGATGAACTTCATGGCCGAAAAACTGATGCCCGCCGCCACGGCCTGACCCGCCACGGGCACATAGCGGGCCGCCTGTTTGACCGTAAGCCGGACACCCACCTTGGCGAGCACCCTCAAGATCAGCTCCTTCGTCACGTACCGGCCCACCATATGGGCCCCCAGACGGGTTGCCCCATTGTAAATGAGAAGCGCCACCCGGGGATCATAGGCATCCACCTGCTCCCTGGCCAGTCCGAAACGCTTGCTTATGGCCGGAATGACCTCCCCAAGGAGGACCACGTCGGTAGCCACATCAGTAAACGGGATCGGCACGACGGATGCCGTTGCTGAGAGCAGGGCGCGCTTTGTCGCCATGCGCCGGCACTCCTTTCTGATCTTTTCCAGCTTGTCGACCGTCGCAGGCAGCACTGGGGATCCGCTTTTCCTTCAGGCAGCCTTTACGACCCGCCCTTCACCTTAATGACGAGATTGCGTATCCCGTTCCGGGAGAACTCCTGCTCGTATTTTTCGAGAAATTCCTGCTCCTTCTCGAAACGATCGGCATCAGCCATCTTCTCCACCGCGCGCTCACCGTACTTGCGAATAAGGTCCCGCTCGGCAAGGTTGAAAATCAGCTTGTCCCAGAAGGTATAGTCATCATAGCGCTGTATCTGGTCTTCTATTTCCCCCTCCTCCAGCTCCCGGGAGGCATAGAACTTCTTCTCGCCCTCGTCATACTCGACATATTGGTCAAGGCCGAAGTCCTTTGCGAAGGAGAGGATGTACTCTTCCAACGCGTCAAAGTCCTCGTCCACCGTTTCGCCTTCCGTCGAGTTGACCACCCAGTTGCCGAGATAGACGGCCTTGATAAGCGTTTCGTACTGCGCCTTCGTAAAGTTGATCTTCATCGATGCTCCTTTGAATTGAATGACCGCCATGTCTCAAACCCCTGTGCTGGAATACCGGAAACCTGCCGCTTCCGTGGAATCAACCCAACTGCTTCTTTGCGTCCTGCAGGTAACGGATGGCATCGTCTATATTTTCGGGGGAAAACGTAATGCCCTTCTTCGTAGGTATCCAATCTCCCTCGTCATTGGTAAAATAGGTCCTTATATCGACATATTGTTTGCCCTTGAATTCCTTGATCGAAATAATGATCTTGTCCTTGCCCTTCTCGATTTCGCCGATCTGCATAGCTCCTCCTTGCACGTTTCATTGTAACAGAATTACCGGGGAAGGAAAACACCTTAGTAAATGCACCACGTCTCTGAAATGTCGCCCCCTTCTCCCGGCAGTGCCGGTGAGGGGTCTTCATCGGAGCCAGGCTCGCGTATGGCCCTCCGGACGGCGTCGAGTGCCTTTTTGGCCTCTCTGCCCGTGGCGATGAACTCAACCACCTCGCCCGGCGGCACAGAAAATTCTTTAACGGCGAGGATCGACTTCACATGAAGATAGCCTTTTCCGTCCATTACCAGGTTGTAGTACTCCATTCCCGGGCTGTGGAAATAGCAGTCACAGTCAAAGGAAGCAATGGTCCTCAGAAAGGGCGAGTCCCTCTGCACCCGTAACCCCTCTCCTCTCTCGACGACCATCCGCAGCTCCAGAAAGCCGTTGTGCTCCAGTGATTCCTTGTAGCTGCGCCATATGCGAGCGTACTTTTCGATCCAGTCGGCCGAGGCCTCCTGCGTGCCGATATCGTACCCCACCCTTTCCGATACGATCCACTTGTGCCGCTCTATCTCCCTTATCTGCTCCTCGTTGTCCCTTCTCTGCTTCTCCCTGAGCCAATCACTGCGATAGTTCCTGAAAAAATCATCGAGCGCCTCCTCAAAGCTTACCGGCCTTCCCTGTTGATCGGATAAATAATGTTTATGCTCCTCGACGGCCTTCAATTCTGCGGGCAGGAGGCTTACAGCGGTCATGGCAACCCCTTTGGCATATTTCCGCACCCTCTTTCTGCACCTTCAACAACCCTGGCACAATTGCGTGCGATACCTACGCTTATATACCAAGGTGTGCTATATTACAAGACCATGCAGGATGAGACATCAGGAAACTTATCCGGAAAGCCGACAGTGGTGGCGCGCCTCCACTGGGCTGTATTTCTTGGCCCGGCGTTGGTATTCATCTTCGGGGGACTCTCCTTACAGTCGAAGGGTACGGCAGCCCTCGTTTTCATGGCCATTGGGGCTCTCTGGGGCGCAATCTCCTATATGACATACCAGCGCTCTGCCATCACCCTCAGCAGCGACCGGATCCACATTCGAACGGGATTTCTTTTACGGAGAAACTACGATGTCCTTCTGAAAGACATTTCGTTTGTGGACCTCTATCAGCCCTCGTTGGGTGCGATGCTCAACTTCGGCAAGCTGATCATCATTCACGGCAAGCGCATCCGCACAATCGTAAGGATGGTAGACGCGCCTCTTGAGTTCGTCATGGAGTTGAAACGGCGCCTGGGCAGCATTCACAACCAGTCATAGCACCTATCCCCTGCACTGGGTTCCCGGCCATTCCTGCCCGCGGGGGAATCCGTCAATTAAGAACAAAGAAGCTGGCCGGGATCTTCTTCTTGCAGATAGGGCACACGGGCTCTATGAGATGATAGGTTTTACCGAACACCTCGAGCTCCTTGAAAAAGACCCCCGGTGCTTCGCAAAGCTGTTTCTCGTCGTATAACTTGCCGCAGTCGCATACCGGAAGATCCTGCCGTATTGTTCTTCCCCGGAAAGCTTCCTCAGAATACGTTTTTATCAGTTCTTTTTCTTTTGTCGTCATGAACCGAATATAAGACCGGCTTCACGGGATCGCAAGGGGGCCTCCGCCGCCTCCCCACTTCCTTAACGTTGCAAATGCCCTTTCGGCAATGGCATACTTTTGGTTGACGACTATGGAACAATGGGGCATGCGACGGAAGGGCTCGCACAACAGACTTTTGCTGTGGCTCGCCGCCTCGGCGGCAGCGTTGCTGATCCTGTCCGCCCTCGTGGCGGCGATGTATCTCGCCTGGAGGCCGGGCGTCGTGGTGACGGACGGGAGATACGACCTTGGCACCAACGGTATATGGGTTCAGCACGGATGGCTGGGCGACGATGAATGGTTTGGCAAGGCCAAAAAAGATCCGGCACCCTTTCGGAACAGGGCCAGCATACAGGGCCTCGGAAGGCTCCTCGATGACCACCGCATTCTTTACGTCTTCCCCCATTTGTGTCCGTGCTCCCCTGACGGCACCATTCCGGCCGTCGATAGGGCCCAGACGGAACTCTTCCTGGAAGAAATGGCCGGATTTCGGATCATCCCCTGGGTTGGAGGCATTCTCGGCAAGCAGGTCTTTCTCGGTTCGCCGGAGTGGAGAAGGAACTTCGTCACTTCCGTTGTCAATCTTATCACCTCCTACCCTGCCTTCGCGGGCATCCACGTCAATGTGGAGCCCGTACCCACGGGCAACGGTGATTTTGTCAAGCTCCTTGCTGAATTACGCCGGGCTCTGCCCCAGGACGCCATTCTCTCCGTTGCCGCCTACCCGCCGCCAACCGTCCTCCACCCCTTTCCGAGGGTGCACTGGCAGGAAGGCTACTTTAAGGTAGTGGCACAGGAAGTGGATCAGATGGTCATTATGATGTACGACACGGGCCTCCGCATCCAAAAGCCTTACATCCACCTTATATCAACGTGGACGAAGGAGGCCCTGACCTGGGCCGGGCACACGGACGTTCTCCTCGGCCTGCCTGTTTACGAAGGCAAGGGTGCGCGGCATCACTTCTCACGCGTAGAAAATCTTCAGAACGCCCTCTCGGGCGTCCACCGGGGCCTTACCGATTTGAAGGTAATGCCTCCGGCTTATGGCGGCATAGCGCTGTACAGTGAGTGGGAGATGGACTCCTCCGAGTGGGCCTACCTCCGGGGCAACTTTCTCAACAGACGCCGGTAACCGGTTAGAACATGTATCGACGCATCCGAATGTTGATAATGAGCCCGACGGCCATGAGGGTCGACAGGAGAGACGAACCCCCGTAGCTGATGAAGGGTAGCGGTACACCGACGACGGGAAATATCTGGACGGTCATGAGGATATTTATGGCGAACTGAAAAAAGATCATCGCCGTGACGCCGAAGACGATCGTCGCCGCCAGACCGTCGTTAGCCTCCTTGGCCACCTTGAGACAGCGGGCTATGAAGGAGCCGAAGAGGGCAAGGAGGGCAAGGGCACCCACGAAACCCCATTCCTCGGCTATGACGGTAAAGGCAAAATCCGTGTGGTGCTCGGGAATAAACTGGAGTTTGTGTTGCGTCCCGGCCATGTACCCCTTGCCGAACAGCTTTCCCGAACCCACGGCAATCATGGCCTGGCGGGCGTGGTAGCCCGCCCCCGACGTG
Source organism: uncultured Pseudomonadota bacterium (assembly GCA_964651435.1). Taxonomy (GTDB): domain Bacteria; phylum Desulfobacterota; class Syntrophorhabdia; order Syntrophorhabdales; family CAYQXL01; genus CAZYVU01. The sequence continues at coordinate 95,544 of CAZYVU010000003.1, read as the reverse complement.
TCGACGGGCTGGCCCATAAGGATGCTCAGCCACGTCTTGATACGGGCCATCTGATAAGGCTTGAGCACGTAATGGATGACGTAGGGGAGGGAGAGAATAAACCCGAGCGTCAGGCTCGAAAAGGTAACGTAAACCGAGCGCCGCATGCCCACAAACCAAAGGACGGCCATTCCCGTGACCAAGAGAATAATCCCCGTTCCCAGATCGGGCTGAGCGATGACAAGAAAAACGGGCACCATAATAACGGCAAGGCCCTTACCCACGTCGAGCCAGCCGAGAGGAATCCCCTGTTCCTTCTGCCTGTGAAACATGCCAGCAAGCATGAGGACGAGCACGGGCTTCATGAGTTCCGAGGGTTGAAGGCTAAAGCCGAACAAGACGAACCATCGTCGCGAACCGCTGATGGCCGCACCCCAGATGAGGACGGCGAGAACGAGAGCCAGGACGAGAAGGTATGCGTACAATGCGTATTCCGATATGGCCTTGTAATCCATTTTAGCTATGAAACCTATGGCAATGAGGCCACCGCAGAAGGCTATGAGCTGCTTCATGATAAAGTTGAGCGACCCGCTATAGAATCCGCTCGTGGCGCTTACGAGGTTGATCAGTCCAACGCCGAATATGAGCATTCCATTGATAACAAGAAACCAGTCGATATGTTGTAGTCTCCTGCTGTCAATTCTCATCGGCCCTTTCCCTCCCCACCACCGGCGCTTTGGTGGCAATACCCTATTCTATGTGTAGCGAAGATCCTCAAATCGACCCTTTCCCGGCCACGCCCCGGTCCTCCGGTTCGCTTCCGGCATCAATCAAATAATAAACTCCTCCCCCTTGAACGGAATCCGCGTAGAGAGGTCGAGCCGGGAGCGAACAACCTTTTCGAACTCCAGGGCCGCCTTTTCCTCGCCATGGACGATGAAGACCTCCGGACGGTTCTTGAAGGCGGATAGCCATTCGATGAGCTCACCCTGGTCGGCATGGGCCGAGAAACCCCCGATCGTGAAGACCTTTGCCCGGACGGCGATCTCCTCACCCAGAACGTGCACCTTTTTCGCGCCGTCCACAATAGCGCGCCCGAGCGTGCCGTATGCCTGGTACCCCACAAAGATGATGCTGCACTCCGACCGCCAGAGATTGTGTTTGAAATGGTGGCGAATCCTGCCGCCCTCACACATGCCGCTGCCGGCCATAATGATGGCGCCGGACTTAATCCTGTTGATCTTCTGGGACTCCTCGACGGACGTCGTGAAATGGATGCGCAGCTTTCCCTGCCTGCCGGAACGCATAAAGGCCATCGCCTCGGCATCGTAAAGCTCAGGGTGCGATGCATAAACGGTCGTGGCCCGCTGCGCCAGGGGGCTGTCGACAAAAACATCGAGAGGGGGCAACCTCCCCTCGCCGACGAGCTTGTTGAAGATGTACAGGAGGTCCTGCGTTCTCCCCACGGCAAAGGATGGGATGAGGACGTTACCGCCCCGCCGGAACGTTCCAATGATGGCATCGATAAGCTCCTCGATGCTTTTTTCCAGGTCCTTGTGGAAGCGATTGCCGTAGGTGGACTCGACGACGACATAATCGGCCTCGGCCACTGTCTCGGGGTCCTTGATAATCGGGTTTTCGCTCTTCCCGATGTCGCCCGAAAAAACAATCTTCTTTTTTCCTTCTGCGGAAGGATACCAGACCTCCAGCGTTCCGGACCCGAGGATATGCCCGGCGTCGACGAAACGGACCTCGAGGCCCTGCTCCAGGACCTCGACGCGACCGTAGTCCTGTCTTCGAAAGCGCGGAATGACGGCCTTAACGTCGTCCTGCGTGTAGAGGGGCTCATAGGTTACGTTCCTACCCATCCTCATGGCCTTTTTCGTCATCCACTCGGCGTCCTTTTCCTGGATCACAGCCGAATCGAGAAGCATGATCTCGCAGAGGTCGGCCGTTGCCGGGGTGGCTATGATCGGCCCTCCGAAACCTTGGGCTACCAGCCTGGGGAGCAGGCCGGAATGGTCTATATGGGCGTGGGTGAGGAGCGCATAATCGATATCCGACGGATTGAACTGAAACGTCTTGCTGTTCATCTCGTCGCCTCGCCTGCCCTGGTACATGCCGCAATCCACCAGCACCTGTGTTCCGTCCAGCGCGAGATGGTAACACGAGCCGGTTACCGTCCTTGCCGCACCCAAAAAACGAATCTTCATGATTTACTCCCGCAGGGCTTTCCTCTTATCATAGCCGGAGTCGCCCCCTTTTGACAACAGAAGATGCGGGGGCAACGGGCGCCCCGGACCTTTTTGACACGCCCCCCCGGTGTTTGATATCCTTAACGCTCAATGACGAGACTACCCAGGGGGTTATCATGACAAGAAAGGCTGCAAAAAACCGATTTATATACTGCGTCTTAGGTTTTGCCGTGTTCTTTTTTATCTGCTTGGCCATGGAGACGGCTGTCCACGCGCGCGTAGGCGGGGGACGCTCCTCGGGAAGCCGGGGCTTTTCGTCGGGGGGCTCCTTCCAGCGCTCAACGCCCACCTCTCCCTCCAGGCAACCCACGCAGCCCCGGTCGGGCATGACCCAGCAGAGACCTCTGCAGCAGCCCTCGTCGGGCATCGGAAGGGGACTTATGTACGGTCTTGGAGGCCTCTTTCTGGGCGGGATGATAGGAAGCCTGCTCTTCGGTGGCCACGGTCAGGCGGCCGGATGGGGTGGCACCGGGGGTTTCGGCATGGGGGACCTCATCATCGTTCTTGTCATTCTCGGCATCGTTTATTTCATCGTCAAGCGCTTCCGGGCTCGCCGGGAGGCCATGCAGATGAGCAGCGCCGGCGCCGGCTACGCACCGTACGCCTACGACCAGCCGCAGGCCGGAACATACTCCGGGGAGCCTCAGGAGGCGGATGAGCCTGGAGACGGGCTGGGCAGGGGCCTCCGCCATATTGCAGAGATGGACCCCGGTTTCAGCGAAAGCGCCTTCAGGGAAACGGCGGAAGATCTCTTCTTCAGGATTCAGAGCGCCTGGACCAAACGGGACCTCGGCCCCGCCCGCCAGCTCTTGTCAGCCGAGATGCTCAACGTCCTGCAGGCCGACGCAAACCGGTACGTCGCCGATAAGCAGTTCAACCGCCTGGAGAATGTGGCAGTCCGCAGCGTCGAGATCGTCGATGCCGCCCAGGACCGCGGCGAGGAGTACATAACGGTCAAGTTTACAGCAAGTCTTCTGGACTACGTTGTCAGCGAGTCCACGGGCGATGTCGTTTCGGGAAGCGCCTCCAACCCCGTAAAGTTTCTCGAGTACTGGACCTTTTCGCGAAAAGTGGGGGACAAGCAGTGGGTGCTCTCGGGTATTACCCAGCAGGGCGACTACGAAGGCCGCTGACCCTTTGGCTGACGAAACGCTCCCCGGTTGTCATATTCGTCGGAGGGCGGCTGCGGCCGGGCCGTACCCGGTCTGAAGCTCGGGCAGCGACATAACGACATAGCTTCAGAGGCCTTAGCTCACAGCCCATGAGTCAGTTCATAGCCCTCAAGTCCTCGGCCGGGTCAGGCAAGACATTCAGCCTCACCCGTCGCTACCTCTCCATACTTCTTGCCGACATGCTCGGCCAAAAGATGAAGCCGTGCGGGCCCGGCAACATCCTTGCCATTACCTTTACGAACAAGGCCGCGGCAGAGATGCGTTCGCGCATTATCGAATGGATAAAACGGGTCATCCTGGGCATCTCTTTTGACAATAGCGCGGAAAATCCCCTAACGCTTCTGCTCACCGAAGGCGAAGGGGTCCACCCCTCAACGGGGACGGAGCGTCTTCAGGCAGCGGCGGCCGAACGGCTGGCAAGGGTATTCGATGACCTGTTGCGCCATTTCTACGATTTCAAGGTAAGCACCATAGACAGTTTCGTTCATCTGACCCTGAGGGCCTCGGCCTTCAAGCTTCAACTGCCCCCTGATTTCGAGATTTCAACGCGATCGTCGGACTACTTCGACATCGTGCTCAACGAAACACTCCGGCACATCCTTGACGACGAGCGCGTCCGGCGGCAGTTTGATCGTTTCGTGACGAATTACCTGGAGCTCGAGGGCGAGAGGGCCAGTTGGGTGCCAAAGGCCTTCCTGAGGTCCATGATGGACCTCTTGTGGCAGGAGGAATCGAAGGAGAGCGCCGCCTTTAACCCGGCGCCGACGCGTAAGCGCATGACCGAGTCGGGACGCCGCCTGGAGTCCCTCGTCGCCTCTCTCAGGGATCACATATCCTCGTCGCCGGGGCTGAAGCTCCATGCCGGGTTCGTCAAGGCCCTTGAGCAGTTCGCCCCCCCGTCGGGCCCGCAGCTCAAGGTCAGCGCCTTTCTCCAAAGGCCAAGCGTCACCGCTTCCGTGACCAAGGCCAGTGCGCTTCCCGAAGAGGCCCTGGAAGACCGGTGGAGAGAGTTTCGAGAAGCCCTGGGGTCCCACGGAGAACTGCTTGCGGCTTCCAAGTTCTCGTCCTATCTGGACATTTACGGGGTCTTCAAGGGTTTCCTGACAAAGGAGCTGACGTACCGGAGGCGTCTTCTCCTCATCGAGGAGCTCAACCGGCTCCTTCGCGCCGTCGTCGGCCGATCCTCCTTTGTGCCGGAGGTCTATTACAGCCTTGCCGACCGGTACCACCATTTTCTCATCGACGAGTTTCAGGACACGAACGGCCTGCAATGGCACAACATAGCCGTCCTTGCCGACGAGGCGCTGAGCAGGGGGGGCACGCTCTTTGTCGTAGGAGACAAGAAACAGTCGATCTACCGGTGGCGCGGCGCCGATACGGGCCTTGTGGACCACCTCCTCAGCCGCTACCGCTCCTTCAGCCCTCTGGAAATTGCCCTGACCACGAACTACCGCAGCGGTGAGCATATCGTTGCCTTCAACAACCTCCTCTTTCATCGTGACAACCTCCGGCAGACCTTGCAGCGGATCCTTGGCGACCACCACGAGGGGGTGGGTCGGATACTGGCGGTCTATGATGATACGGCCCAGGACTTTACACGTGCCAACGCGGGCCTGGGCTATGTTTCCGTAGAGAGGGTCGTCGTGCCCGGAGACGATGACGATGTCCAAGACCAATTCTCCAAGGATGAGCGGTTCCGTGTCGTGGGAGAGCGGATGAGGGAACTTGTCGGGGCGATACGCTCCCGGGGGACCATCCGTGACGCCGACATTGCAATCCTGCTCCGACGGAGGGATGAGATGGAGTTTGTCGCCAACCTCCTGCTCACCATGGGCATAGCCGTCGAATCCGACCTGACCGTCGACGTGCGCAACAATCGGTTGGTTAAGGAGGTTCTGGCCCTTCTTTCCTTCCTCGATTCCATAGACGACGATCTATCGCTCGCCACGTTTCTTGAGGGAGAAATATTCACAGAGCTTACCGGGCTTCCTTGCGGATGCCTTCACGGCTGGATCGAGACGGTGCGTCTCGAGGAAGAGAGGATACCCCTCGCCGGCTTTCTGCAAAGGGACTTTCCTGCATTGTGGGAAAAGCATCTGGCCTACTTTGTTCGAAATGCCGGCTTTTTCCCCCTCTACGAGCTCCTCCTCACCATCTTGAAGCGCTGCCGGGTGCTGGAAAACTTCCCCGATGACCGGCCCTATCTGCTCCACCTCTGCGAGATGCTGCAACAAACGGATGACAGCAGCACGGGCAGCCTCAGCACCTTTGTGCGATTCTGGAGGGAGCACGGAAACCCCGATGACCGGGGCACCGGCGAAGGCGAGGAGAGGTTTCTGCTGAAGGCCGTTGAAGGAACGGATGCCGTCAAGGTCCTCACAATCCATAAGGCCAAGGGGCTTCAATTTCCCCTTGTCATCCTTCCTTTTCTGAAGCTTACGAACTTCGCCCAATCAGACGCCGCCGACAAGAATCGGTACGTCGTCAGGGAGGGCCAATCGGCACACCTGTTGTACATCAATGCAGCGTTACGGGCATGCTCGCCGGCACTGGATGCGATCGCATCTCAGCGGGAGGCGGAATACCTTCTCGACGAGCTGAACGGTATCTATGTGGCCCTTACAAGGGCCAAGGGGGAACTGTATGTCCTCCTCACCGACTCGAAACGCCAAAGGAACTTTCTCATCGATCATTGCTTTGCCCTCAGCGAGGCCGCACATCGCACGACCGATAGGGCCTGCACCTTCGGCATCGAGCCCCCCCTGTCGCCGCACGTCGCAGCCCCCTCTTCGGCTCACGATTCTCCGGAGCGGCCGCCGGTCCGTGCACCCGAAGCGGCGTGGCTTCCCGGCAACGGCGTTCACTGGATAGATAGAATGCGGTCCAAGCTCGCCGACGGATCGGGCCTTTCGCGGGCCCGCCTGGCCGCTCGCAGAAAGGGCGATCTGATACACTACATACTCTCACTCGTAGCCTCGCTGGGCGAAGACGGAGGTAAAACGGTGAGGGACGCTGTCGCCTCCGGGCTTGCCCGCCATCGGGGGGCGGCGGACCCGGAAGAGGTCGCGTCGCTCCTGAAAGGGTGCCTCTCGGACCCCCGGTTCGAAGCCTTTTTTCGATTGGGGGCAGGGGAGACGGTGCTCACGGAACTGGAGGTGGTCGACGGCGCGGGACAGACGCACAAGATCGATCGGGTCATCGTGTCGGCAGACCATATCGATGTCATCGATTTCAAAACGGGCGAAACGGAAAGCGCTGAGCACAAATCGCAGATCATGCGCTACGGACAGCTCCTTTCCGCCATCTATCCCGGCAAAGAGATACGGAAGTTTCTTCTTTACGTCGATGAACGCAGGGTGCTCAGCCTATGAAGCCTGTCCGTATCGTTCCCATGGGGTGCGACTTCATCGAGGCCGTCAGGGACTTTCTTGAAGGCCTCGAGGTTCCGCTGAACCGTACGGCTATAATCTTTCCCGGAAAACGTCCGGGGCTTTACCTCAAGGAAGCCCTGGCCGCAACGCGCAAGGCGCCGTTTTTCCCGCCGGCGTCTTTCTCCGTCGATGGATTCATAGATCATCTTGTAGCGAGCCGCTGGCCCGGCCTTTCAGATGTCGATCAGCCCGATGCCGTCTGGATGCTTTTCAAGGCCGTCAGATCACTACGCCTCAGTGGGTCGCTCTTTGCAAAGGACAATTTTGGCGACTTCTTCCCCTGGGGTAGCCACCTCCTCTCTTTCATCGAGTCCGTGGACGTGGAAAACGTGCCGCAGGAAAGGCTTCTTTCGGTGGAAGAGAATGCGGCTATCGGATACGATGTTCCCGAGAGCGTCAACCTGTTGCTGCGCCAGATCGTAGCAGTTCGCAGCGCCTTTCATGCGCTTCTCGAAACGGAACGCTGCCTCACGCGGGGGTACAAGTACCTGAAGGCTCTGGAGGCTCTGGACGCACCGTCGCTGCCGGACTTCGATGCCGTTATCTTTGCGGGCCTCTTCGCCACGACGGAGGTGGAACGCCGGATCGTCAGGAGGCTCTGGGAGGTGGGACAGGCGGAGATCATTTTGGAAGGCAATCCGGGAGAATGGCCCGTCCTTAACGAGCTTGTCCGCCATCTTGGTGCTCCCGTGGAACCCCTGGACAGGAACATGGCCAAGGGCGATACGATGGTCAGGATCTACTCGGGCTTCGACACCCATGCCGAGGCGCTTCACGCAGCATCGATTCTGGGCACGGCGCCGCCGAACAGAACCGCCGTCGTTCTTCCCCTGCCCGCAACGCTCTTTCCCCTTCTCACCTTTGCCGTCGACCGATGGCACGACAACTATAACGTTTCCATCGCATATCCACTCTCACGCACCTCACTGTTCAGCCTCATGGACGCCCTCCTCCGCGCCCAGGACGGCACAGCCGAGAGGTCCGTCTATGCCGCCCCAGACTATCTTGGCATCATCCTTCATCCGTTTGTGAAGAATGCTCGGCTCACCCCTCTGCTATGGCGCCTCCTGTCAGCAGTGAAGGAGTGGCTGACCCGGGACGCGTCGAGCCCCCTTTACGGAAAAGCCTTCCTTGGTGTCGACGATGTGGAAGAGGCAGCGGTCTCCTGGCTCAAGCGAACGCCCAGGGGCCGCGAACTGTGCGAGAGGGACGGTGCTGTCGTCGAAGGCCTCAAGAAGATTCACCACGTCTTCTTCCGCGCCTTTGAGCGACCGTCCGACTTGGCCGAACTGTCGCTTCGGCTGCAGGAGGCGTTCGAGTTCCTGATGCTTAACACGGAGCTCAAATCATACGTACTCTCCGGCGAGATTTTTACCCGCCTCATCGAAGCCCTGGAGGACATCAAGCGATCCCGCATCGCTACAGAACGGTTTCACGACAACGATGAGGAGCACGGAAGGGCGCTTAGGGATTTCCTTCGGAGGCACCTGAAGCATCTCAGCGTTCCCTTCGACACGACTCCTCTGGAGACCCTCGAAATACTGGGCCTCCTTGAAACAAGAAGCCTCCGCTTCGAGACCGTGCTTATTCTCGACATCAATGAGGGGGTCATACCGGCGGCAAAGCACATCGACCCGCTGGTCCCCGTGGGCGTCTACGAGAGCCTGGGCCTGCCTGCCGCCGAGGAACATGAAGAGGTCTTCCGCTACTACTTTCAGCGACTCGTCGCGGGGGCGAGAGAGGCCCATCTCATTTACGTGGAGGCCGAAGACAAGCCCAGAAGCCGCTATATCGAAATGCTCATTTGGCAAAAAGAACGGTCCCTCGGCAGCCTGGATGTGGTGACGGTGGAAAGGTCCACCCAGAAGATACGCCTGAGGACAAAAAAGGAGCCGCCTTCATTTCCCAAGACCCCCGCCATCATCCGTGCGCTGGCGGGAAAGACCTTCTCTCCGTCCAGCATAGACGACTACGTGCGCTGCCCTGTATTTTTTTACCATCGCCACATGCTGCGCTTCGAAGAGGAGCAGCTTCTTTCCAGCGACATCGAGGACAGCGACCGCGGGACGATTATCCATGCCATACTCTTCGATACCTTTGCCGGATACCTGAACAGACCGCTTGCCAAGGATGACCGGCCGGCGCTCCTGAGGAACCTTGACGAAGCCCTTAACAGGCACTTCGACGGCAGGATCGTGACGGGAGACTATTATCTCTTCAGGAGAGTAGCCGAGCACAAGCTGAAAGCATTTCTCCAGAAACATATCGATGAGCTGGATGGTCCCGTCACCATAGCCCACCTCGAAGAGCCCGTGGAGGGCTCCATCCCGGCCCTTGGCCCGGAGGTCCGGTTTCGCGGCCGCATCGACCGGGTTGATTATGTTCCCGCCACGGGAATGCACACGATCATTGACTACAAGACCGGCGGCGGACCCCAGTATTCAAAGGCGCTTCGCCAAGTAGACCCGGCCTCCATGGAAGAAATCCATTGCCGCGTGCCGAGCCTGCAGCTTCCCCTCTACGTGCAGGTCTACGCGGAGCGGGCGTCCGTTCCTGTTGCCGACATGGACGCCGTGCTGGCCCTCCTCAAGACAAACAAAGAGGAGCACCTTTTCAAAGGGATCGAGAGAGACGAGAAGGAAGGGGTTCAAAAACACTTTATGGCCATGGCGGCCACCGTTCTCACGCACCTCAGAAACCCCGCCATTTCCTTTGCCCCCTTCGATGACCGCGCCTGCCCCGGCTGCGCCTTTAACTGCCTCTGCGGCCTTTAACAGGTCTTTCCACCGTTACAGCGGCTTAACGTCACGGCATGCCGGCAAAAAGGTTGGGAAAGATGATCTCCCGGCGATTCCGTCATACACCAGGTACATCCTCATTCCGCCGAATCCAAAAACTTCTCTTGACAGATTAGCCTATTTTCATAGAATAGAAACAACCGCTCAAAAATACTCTAATAAGGGGGTTCATTGATGGCAACGAAGACTGCTGCAACAAAACCGGCACCTGCGAAGCCGGCTGCAAAGAAGGCAACATCTGCGAAGCCGGCAACAAAGAAGGCGGCCGAGCCCAAGGCGGCGAAGGCGACAGCCCCAAAGAAGGCGCCTGCCAAGGCAGCGGGAGCGAAAAGCAAGCAGTTGAAGGAAGGGGCCAGACTCGCCTGCGAAGTCTGCGGTATCGTTGTAAGCGTCGACACGGCATGCGGTTGCGTTGAGACATGCGACCTCATCTGCTGTGGCGCTCCAATGAAACAGAAGAGAAAGTAGCGGCTGATAAGGCACCCGGACTTACGACATAACGGGGAGGTATTACGATGCCTGCAAGGGTGGCTATTCCAAAAATCGTCCTCTGCTGTATAACAGCGATGCTTCTGCCGGTTGCTGCGCTCGCCCAGACGGTCGTCGGTTCCGAGCAGTGCGTGAAATGTCACAAGGCAATCCACGATAATTGGAGGGATACGCTGCACAACAAGTCCCAGCAGGTCTTAAGCCCTACCAACGACACCGTTGTGGTCGATTGGGGGGGAACGGTGAAGCTCAAGGCCGGCAGCATCCCTGAGGTGATGGTCAAGCTGTCGAAAGGTCCCGGCGGCGCCTATCGTGCCACACTTGTTGATGCAAGAGACCCGTCCAAAGAAATGACCTACGATATTGTGCGGACTTACGGAGGGTGGGGGTGGAAGCAGCGGTACCAGGCAAGGATAGGAAACAATCACTTTATCCTCCCCATCCAGTGGAACCAGGCGACGTCCCGCTGGGTACCCTACAATCTGCAGAACTGGTACAACGACGATGGAAGCCTGAAGACCATCGCCGCCAACAAGTCCTTTGAAATGAGCTGCGCGGGGTGCCACAACACGGGCTTACAGCTTAAGAAGATTAACGGTGGTTATGAATCGGTTTACGTGGAGCTGAATACGGGTTGTGAACGCTGCCACGGTCCCGGTTCGGAGCACGTGAAAGCGCCCAAGTCGAAGGGGAAGATTGTGAATCCCAGGAAGATCGCATATGAACGGGCAATCGAAGTCTGCGGTCAGTGTCACAACCGGGGGGTAAGCGTTCCCGCCGGAACCTTCGAGTTTCCCTGGAATGATAAAGAAAACAAGCCCTTCAAGCCGGGAGACAACCTGGCCGATTTCTACCGATTTAAACCGGGGGTCTGGGGAGATCCGCAGGCACATTCACGGCAACATCACCAACAGTGGAATGACCTCCTGAAAAGCAAACACTACGCGGCAAAGGTCGCCTGCTGGGACTGCCATGCAGCCCATGGCGGGCCCGGGGAGAACCAGCTCGTCAGGGCCGATCACAACAACAACCTCTGTCTGTCCTGCCACGGCAAAGACAAGAGGTTTGCGAGCCCCGCGGCAATCCGTGCCCACACAAAGCATAACTATGCGCCCGAGACAAGGGGTACGGGAAAGTGCTCAGGCTGCCACATGGTAAGGACAGCCTCGTCCGCCGAAGCAGGGGATATCCATTCGCACGACTTCAGGATCATTAAGCCGTCGGAAAGCCTCGCGCTATTTAAGAAAGACCCCGGCTCCGCACTGGCCAACTCCTGCAACGGCTGCCATCAAGATTGGGCAAAGAACCAAAGGGGCTATGAGGCAGGTGTGGCGGCTTACGAAGGCCTTTTTACAAAATAGTCCGCTTACGCGAGCGTGGGCTATCCGTAGCCGTTGCTCTTCGTCGGGTTCCTATGGTACCCTTAACCATGATCAAAGAGTGGGAACTTCTCGACTCCAGGGTAGATAAGGATTACGGCGTTTTTCAGATACGGACGAAGAAGGCCCGTTCGCCCAGGACGAGCAGGGTCGAGACATTTTACGTCATCGAGGCCAACGATTGGGTCAACATCATACCCCTTACCGACGACGGGAAGGTGGTTATGGTCAGGCAGTTCCGCCATGGGTCCAAGGATGTCACCCTGGAAATACCGGGGGGCATCGTGGAGGAAGCAAGCTCGGAAGAAGCGGCCCTGCGGGAGCTTTTGGAAGAAACAGGCTTTTCCGGGGAAAGGGTTCTTCACCTGGGGACAACGAACCCCAACCCTGCAATCTTCACGAACCTCTGCCACACCTACCTCGTTCACAACGCCGTAAAGGTTGCCGACTCCAACCTGGATCCCGACGAGGATATTGATGTGGTGCTTGTGCCCGTCGATGAGATCCCGTCTCTCATCAGAAACGGCACCATCAGCCATGCCCTCGTTCTGGTGGCTTTCCATTTCCTCAACCTTTACAACGCATAGCCCATGCAGGACGCCGGCTTACCCGTTCTTGGAATCATTGGCCACTCGAAGACGGGAAAAACGACCCTCGTCGAGAGGCTCATCGGAGCACTGAAGGCAAAAGGCCTCCGGGTTGCCACGGCAAAGCATCACCCTCATGATTTGCGGATCGATAAGCCGGGCAAGGATTCCCATCGCCACCGGAAAGCGGGGGCGGTGGCCACCATGCTGCTGCTGCCGCACAAGATCGCCCTTACGGCCGACATCCCCGGCAAGCCGGACCTGCGTGAGATCGTGTCAAGATTCGCCGTCAATGCCCACATCTGCCTTATTGAGGGGTGTAAGGACGCCGACGTACCCAAGATTGAAGTCTACGCCGCAAAGGGAAGCGACAAACCCCTTGCGTTAAGCCGCACCGGCATCGTGGCCATCGTTACCGATGAACCCGTCGAGCTGCCCCTACCGACGTTCAAAAGGGACGACGTTGAAAAGATAGCCGCCTTCGTCGTCGACCTGTTTCAGTTGAGGTAGAGCCGCTTCAGCTCCCGAATCAGCCCGATGTTTTCGAGGTGACCTGTCTGCCTGGCCACAACCTTGCCCAGCACAGGCCTGTTGAGCAGATAGAAATCGCCTACCACGTCAAGGATCTTGTGCCGCACAAACTCATCGGCAAACCGGAGCTTCGTATTGACCACCTCTTCGTCGCTCAGGATAATGACGTTGTTGATCCGCCCCCCCGAGGCGAGCCCCATGCTTGAAAGCCTCTCAAAGTCCTTGATGAAGCCGAAGGTCCTTGCAGGTGCTATCTCGCGGACAAAATCCGCGGCATCACCCCGAAAGTGGTAGTTCTGGAAGCCGATCGGCTTGGCGTGATCGAGCGTATAGTCGACCTCGAACCTGTCGCAGGGCTCGATGGACAGATGGCGTCCGTCGGAAAGGCCGGGAAGCGCCACTGTGCGGTCGATCCTTACCGGCTCTATGCCTGAGGACTGGTCCGTCAGGCCGGCCTCCTCGATCTTTCCGCACATCTCAGCGGCCGACCCGTCAAAGATGGGCACCTCTTCGCTAACCTTCACAAGAAGGTTCGTGATACCGTACATGTGGAGTGCCGCCAGAAGATGCTCGATCGTCCTCACTACACAGTTCTTGCCTTTCACAGATGAGGCGTATCCCACAGAGTACACATAATCCACGTAGGCCGGGATGCGCTCCCCGTCGGGCACGTGTTCGAAGACAATCCCCGTATTCTCGGGCATGGGAAGCAGTATCATGCCCGTCTTCGTCCCCGAGTGGAGTCCCATACCATACACGACGGTGCTCTTCCGGATCGTTCGCTGCCGGAAAAGCTGGGGACCGCCTGCCGCCTCAATCTTGAAGTCATCGACGGGCTCCGGGGACCGCACGTCCCTTGCGAGCCCGCGGTTGATCACCTCGAGCACCTTGTCGACGTGCAATGGTTTCTCCAGAAAGTCATAGGCGCCCATCTTGACGGCCTCTACAGCGGTGGAGATGGTTCCGTGGCCGGAAATGACAATGACCACCGCATGACCGGCCTCTTTCTTGATGAGGCTCAACACCTCCAGGCCGTCCATCTCAGGCATCCACACGTCGAGGAGCACCAGGTCGGGCTGCTCCCTCGCAAACACGGACAGGCCCTCGACACCGTTAGCCGCCTTCACCACCGTAAAGCCTTCGTCCTCCAGGACCGACGACAGGCTATCCAGAATGTCTCTTTCGTCGTCAATAATCAGTATCTTGCTCATGGCTCATAGTTTACTCGAAAGTCTCCCTCTTGACAACGCCTCCTTTTGGGCCTCGCCGCCTTGCGGTCTTGCGATTCAGTGCCTATATTAAGGGTGACCCCGAAAGCGGGCCGGAGAAAGGAGAATATAATGTACGAACAGGGAGTCATACGGCCGCCCAGCGAAGCCCAGAGCCTTCTCGTAAGGGTGACGCGGAACTGCCCTTGGAACCAATGCTTATTTTGTCCCGCCTACAAAGGGACTAAGTTTTCGAGACGGAGCGTGGATGAGGTCAAGAAGGATATAGACGCCATGGTCTCGGAGTATAAGGGCTACGAACGGATGGTCAAAACAGTGTTCCTTCAGGATGCCGACAGCCTGACGGTTCCGACGGATCAGCTCCTGCAGATTCTTGCCTATCTGAGGCAAAATTTCCCCCACATCGAACGGATTACAAGCTACGCACGCTCGACGACGTTGAAGCGAAAGACCGTCGAGGAGCTCAAGCAGTTGAAAGAGGAGGGGCTGAACAGAATCCATGTGGGGATGGAGAGCGGCTCGGCCACAGTTTTGAAAATGATACGAAAAGGCATTACGCCGGAGGATATCGTCGAAGGCGGCAAGAGGGTTGTTGAGGCCGGGATTCAACTGTCCGAATACATCATGCCCGGCCTGGGCGGCAAGGGCCTCAGCGAAGAACATGCCGTCGAGACGGCGCGGCTTCTTAACCTGATACAACCTGACTTCATTCGCGTCAGGACCTTTGCCATGCACCCCATGTCACCGATGGTGAAGATGGTCGAAGACGGAACCTTCATTCCAATGACGGATGACGAGATCGTCGCCGAGATCAGGTTGCTCGTCGAGAACCTCGACGCCATGCACAGCTACTTCTCTCAGGCCGACTTCAGCCTCAACCTTCTCATGTATGTCGACGGATATCTGGACGAGAAGAAGGATCAGATGCTGGAAGAGCTGGATACGTACCTTGCCCTGACGAAGGTGGAGCGGCAAGCCTACTCCCTCCTGAGGAGGGCGTCGTATATGAACTACCCTGCGAGCGTCGTCAAGGACGAAAAGGTCATGAACCGCCTGCGCCCGGAGGTAGAAAAGCTGGAGAAGGCGGGTAGCGACGGGTTTAACAGGTATATCCAGCAGATCATGTCGCACCAGCTCCCGCAACCACAGACCGATATATGGAAGTGAGGGTGTGAAGCAAAAAAATCCCCGTTGTGTTATAATCTCCGCAGAGCAGGGAGCAATTTCTTAACTGAGGAGGATCGGACACCTTTTTGGCCGAACAGACCGAAGAGAGCCTTTTAAGGCTCTCCTTTGATGATATCAACGTGGCCCGCAACATATTCGGGCCCCGCGAAGAAAACATCAAACATCTCAAAAAGTACTTCAACATAAGGGCAAGCGTCAGGGGAAATCACCTGACCGTCGTCGGCGGCAAGAAAGACCTGGAGAGCACCGGAAAGGTCATCGACGAGCTCAAGGGCATGGTGATGAAGGGTTTTTCCATTAACCCGAGCGACATCGACCATGCGGTACGCTTTCTCGCCCACTCCGAGGGCACTGAAGGCGCAACGGGCGGCCATCAGATCCAGATATTCCCTTCCCGAAAGGTAATCGTGCCGAAGGGGCGAAACCAGACCCGATACGTCGAGGCCATCGGTAAATACGATATGGTCATCGGGGTGGGCCCGGCCGGCACAGGTAAGACCTATTTGGCCATGGCCATGGCACTTTCGGCATACTACCGGAAAGAGGTTTCCCGTATTATACTGGCGAGGCCGGCCATCGAGGCGGGAGAAAAGCTGGGCTATCTGCCGGGCACGATGTACGAAAAGGTGAACCCCTACCTCAGGCCGCTCTACGATGCCCTCTACGACATGCTCGACATCGAACGGGCCACCCGCCTCATCGAGAGAAATGTGATCGAGATCGCCCCTCTGGCCTTCATGAGGGGGCGGACGCTGAACGACGCCTTTGTCATTCTCGACGAGGCCCAGAACACGGCCTCCGAACAGATGAAGATGTTTCTCACGCGGCTCGGGTTTTCGTCGAAAACGGTCATTACGGGAGACATCACACAGATCGATTTACCCGACAAGAAGGCAAGCGGTCTCGTAGAGATACAGACCATTCTTAAGGGCATCAAGGGCATCCAATTCGTCTATTTTTCCGAGAAGGATGTGGTCAGGCATCCTCTCGTTCAAAAGATCATACGGGCATACGAGTCCAAGGAAAAACCTCAGCGGGAACCCGCCGATGCAGAACGGAAAAGATAAACCTCCCTCGTACCCCGATCTTAAGAGGCTTCTCGTATTTTTTCTCTTCTCCCTTGTCGTCTCTCTTATCATTTCCATCCAGAATCCATTCTGGTTTGACGAATATGGCCTGGGGGAAGTGGTCCGTTCCACCGTGAGGGCTACGGAGGATGTGTACTCGCCGGAGGCCGATATAACAATCAAGCGCGGCGAGGTAATCGTCCGCGAAGGCGAACGGATCAATGCGGAACACCTTCGGAGGCTCTCGGCACTTAAGGGGCTGTTGGGCCAGCATTTTCTGCCCATCACAAAGTTCCTCTCCCTCGTCTTCCTCCTCTTCATCGCCACAACCATCCTCATCGAGTTTGCGAACCGGAACATCAAGAAGTTTTCTCTCTCCCAGAAGGACCTCCTCTTCGTCACATCTCTTTCGGTCTTTTCCGTTCTGCTTTTGCGGCTCTCTACAACGGTCTTCGAGCAGTTCGCCCCTCAGTACGCTGGAAATATCCTGTATATCGTTCCACTCTTCTTTTTCGGCATGGTTCTTAGGATCGTTCTTTTTTCCGAGGCGGCCATCATTCTCGTCGTTCTCTTCGCCCTGTCCGTCTCATTTGTTCTCGAAAACACCATCTCTATGGTACTCTACTTTTTCCTGGGGAACATTTGCGCAGCATACTTCTCCGGGAAATGCGAACGCCGCAACATGATTCTCAGGGCGGGCCTCCTCACCTCACTCATCATGTGCCTCGTCACCTTTCTGCTCAACGTCTTCACCGGTGATTCCCTGTCCGGCATTCCCCTGAGGCTTTCTTTCGTCCTCATCGCTGGAATCCTGAGCAGCTTCATCGCCATGGGGTTATTGCCCGTCGTCGAGTATCTTTTTGACTACACGACGGATATACGGCTTCTCGAACTTGCCGATCTCGAGCACCCGCTCCTCGAAGAAATGATGATCAATGCGCCGGGGACCTACCACCACAGCATCGTGGTGGGAAACCTGTCCAAGGCGGCAGCGGAGCGGATAGGCGCAAACCCTCTGCTGGCAAGGGTGGCAGCGTACTACCACGATGTGGGCAAGCTGAAGATGCCCCACTATTTTATCGAAAACCGGAAGGGGTTCGAGGATGCCCACAAGGCCCTTTCACCGAGCATGAGCGCCCTCATCATTCACTCCCACGTCAAGGAGGGCACGGAGCTTGCCGCACGCTTCCGGCTCGGCACCAAACTGGAGGATATCGTCCGCCAGCATCACGGCACGAGCCTCGTCAGTTACTTTTACAGCAGGGCCAAAGAGCGGGAAGACCCTACCCTGCATATTATCGAGGAAAAGGACTTCCGGTACGCGGGCCCTAAGCCACAGACCAAGGAAGCGGGTATCGTCATGCTGGCCGACGCCGTGGAAGCGGCATCGCGGACCCTTGAGGATCCCACGCCGAAACGTATCGAGTCGCACGTGCAGCAGATCATAGAGCGCATCTTCGTGGACGGACAGCTCGATGAGTGCGAGCTGACGATGAAAGACCTCTATGGCATAGAGAAGAGTTTTACCAACATACTTCTGGGCATCTTCCACCATCGCATCGAATACCCGGAAAAAATAACGGCGGCCCCCAATGGTACTGATAAAAAACTCCCAAAAACAGCGCAGGGTTGATGCAACCGCCCTCGCCCACATCGTCGGTGATGTCATCGGCAGCCTCTCGCTGGGCGCCGGAGACCTTAGCCTGCTGCTGGTCAGCAACAGGCGCATCACCCAAATAAACAAACAATACTTTGACAGGAACAGGCCGACGAATGTCATCTCCTTCGGCTACGGCGCCTGTGCCGAGGGCGAAGTCCTGGGGGATATCATCATATCCGTTGAACGGGCTGCCGAGGAGGCGGAAGACTCCGGATTCCCCTTTTACGACAGGCTCCTGGCGCTCATCGTTCACGGCATGGTCCATATAGCCGGCTTCGACCACGAAGCAGGGGCCGCGGAGGCCAGGAGGATGCGCTACCGCGAGCAGAAACTGATGGCCAAGGTCAGGGCACACCCGATCTACGGAAAACTGGTTGAGATAAGGAGCGCTGACGCTTGATGAGCACTGCGTTTGAGGAACGTCCCGCATCGGCGGGACTTGATGAGCGCTTCGCTGTACGCATAAGGCCTCAAGGCCACGGAGTGGCCCCTCGTCAAGTTCGCAAGAACGCTCGTCAAGGCCGAAGGCCGTTCTTCGAGCAAAACGGAGAAAGGAGTGCTGACGCTTGATGAGCCGTAACTCACCATTTACCGTTCACCGTTTACCGTTTACGATAGGCCTTCCCCTCCTCTCGGGGCTTCTTCTTGTCGTCAGC
Source organism: uncultured Pseudomonadota bacterium (assembly GCA_964651435.1). Taxonomy (GTDB): domain Bacteria; phylum Desulfobacterota; class Syntrophorhabdia; order Syntrophorhabdales; family CAYQXL01; genus CAZYVU01. The sequence continues at coordinate 77,123 of CAZYVU010000003.1, read as the reverse complement.
CAACCGCCCTTTTCCATGTCCTTTCTCGCCTTCGCGGCCCTGGTTCCCCTCTTCTTCGCCGTTGAAGGCCTCACGCCCCGCGCGGCCTTCCTGAGGGGTTTTCTTGCAGGCCTTGCATCATACTTGGGCCTCATCTACTGGGTCACCGTGGCGATGAACCGGTACGGAGGCATCCCCCTTCCCCTGAGCCTCCTTATCCTGCTCCTTCTGGCCCTCTATCTGTCCTGCTACACAGGGGTCTTTGCCTTTCTCCTGCGCTTTGTCGAACGCAGGCATGGAATACCGCTCTATGTGACGGCGCCCATGGCATGGATCATCCTCGAGTATCTGCGCGGTTTCCTGCTGACGGGCTTTCCCTGGAGCCTCCTCGCCCATTCGCAGCACGCCTTTCTTCCCTTTATCCAGATAGTCTCCTTTACGGGTAGCTATTTTATCTCCTTTCTCATCGTCGCCGTAAACACCGTCCTCTACCACCTCCTTTCGAGGAAACGGATCCATTGGGCCTACGTTGCCTCCGTGGGCCTTCTTATGATCGGCTCTCTGCTCTATGGCTTTACGGTAATGGCGCGGCCTGAAACCCCGGACCACAGGGTCGCCCTTGTACAGGGCAACGTACCCCAGAACCTCAAATGGACGGCCGAGGCAATGTCCCGGTCTTTGGAAAAGTACGTAGCTGCCACGGAAACAAAGGGCAAGGGGGCAGACCTTGTCGTCTGGCCTGAGACGGCACTGCCCTTCATATTCGACGGCGACGGACCGGTGGGGCGGGCCATGGCGGACCTCGCCGCAAGGACGGGGGCAGATATCATGTTCGGGGCCGTGTCGAAAGGAAAGGACGGGGGCGCCTACAACTCGGCCTTTGTGACCGCCAAAACAGGTGTCGTCGCTGGTCAGTACAACAAGGTTCATCTGGTGCCCTTTGGGGAATTCACACCCTTAAGCAGCTACATCCCTTTTCTGGAAAGCATGAGCGTTGCCGGCAGCGGTTTCCTGCGGGGCGCCTCCCACGGACCGGTGCCGACGAGCCTGGGCCCCGCCGGAATCCTTATCTGCTACGAAGGCATGTTTCCTGCCGAAACGAACGAAACGGTGAGGAGCGGGGCAGGCTTTCTCGTCAACATTACCAACGACGCCTGGTTCGGCACAACCTCGGCACCGTACCAGCACCTGGCCGCCTATGTCTTTCGGGCCATCGAGACGGACCGCTACGTCGTCCGGGCAGCCAATACGGGTGTCTCGGCTGTGATCAATTCCAAAGGGGAGATAACGAACCGAACGGACATTTTTGTGGACGCCGTTCTCTTGGGCAGGTTCGGCGTCAAGCAGGGGCAGACGTTTTACGTCCGCTTCGGCGATTATTTTGTCATTCTCGTCTGCCTGGCCTTCATCTGCACTATTGCGGCCGTGACAGCATTTGAACGGTCCCGTCGGGGATCACAAAAGCGCGCACCGGTGCCGCCCCGTACTCGGCGTCGATAGCCCCGACAATAGCCTTTAGGTCTCCCGAACAAACGACGGCGTCGCTTCCGCCGAACCACCATTCGTTGGCGCGGTCCCTCCAGCCCGAGTAGAGAAAGATTCTTTTCACCCGCTTCGCATTCTCCCGGGGCCCGAAGGCGAGACGTCCCCACGTTTCCTTGCCGAAACGGCCCAACAGGTAGTGGACCACCTGACCGCCCGGTATGTTGCACAGGACAACGATCGAGCCCCCCTCTTCCTTGACCAGTTGTTCAGCCAGGGAGAGGCCGATCACTGCCTCGTTTGCCTTGGCGTAGGCGTTGACGAAGACCACGTCGGCCAAGCCCCGGGACGCCGTGGCGTAATGCCTTAGGGCCCGTTCCCTATAATATGCGTAAAGCTCATCGGGCCTGCCGGCAAAGATGTCCACGTGTTCGGCCTCTTCGTTGACGAGCACATCGATCTTCGCATTAAGCCCCACCATGTTACCGTATTCGATCAAATCGTCGAGGAGAGGGTTGCCTTCAGACTTCCCCATGACGTAGGCCTGATCCCAGTACCGCTTCAGGAGCGTACCGTGATGGTAGGTTATGGCGTCGATATGGCTGACGGCGGGCATAATGATCTTGTAGCCGCCGCCAAAACCGCAGAAGGAGTGGGGTATAAAGGACCCAATGGCGATCCGGACATCACAGGCGAGATACTCCCTGTTGACCATAATGGGGGTGCCGAGGGCCGTCTTGCCCAGGAAATCGCAGTTTTCGTAGGGATTGTGATTGTAAACCGGGAACCGCTCCAGCGTTTCGGCCCCCACCTTCTTTCGAAAGGCCGCGTTGTCATGGGGCGCATGCGTTCCAAGGGCGCAGATAAGCCTCACCTGTTCGTCTCTCAGGCCGCTCTGCTCGCAAACCTCCCACAGGTACGGGAGAATCTGAGAGGTCCGGGTGGGCCGCGAAAGGTCGTCGAAGAGGACGCAAACCTCCCTCGCCCCCTTCAGCATCGGGCCGAGGGGCGCCAGGGCCCGCCGGTATCGTTCCGGCGTGAGCGCCCTTTTCCGACACCCCCCCATATGGAGGACCTCCACATCCCAGCGTCCGGGTAGGTCGAGCTCGAGGTCATAGTTCTCGTTCCAGAGATCATGTTTCATGCTGATTTTCATATGATCTGCCCTACCTTTTTAAAAGTATGTCAGGGAGAAATGTGGAAATCCACGGTACGAATGTGATAACGAGCAGGCAGGCAAGGAACAGCAGCATGAACGGCAGTATGGACCTGCCTATGTCAACGAGGGACTTCCTCATGATCGCCATAGACACGAAGAGGTTGAGGCCGAAGGGGGGTGTGAGGAATCCGCATTCTATGTTTATAATCATGATAATGCCGTAATGAACAAGGTCTATATCGTAGCGGGAGAGCGTTTCGGACAGGATGGGCGATATGACGATGATGGCGGTCACGATGTCCATAAGGGCGCCGATAAGGAGGAGCGCCCCGTTGATTGCCAGAAGAAAGAGCCACTTGTTGTGGATGTTGGACACGATGGCCTCGGCAAGCCTGACCGGTATCTGCTCGACGGTGAGGAGCCAGATGAAGCTCATGGCGCAGGAAAGAATGAACAGAAGGCACGCCGAAAGGATGGCCGAATCGCGGCAGATGGAGAAGAGCTTCGAGAACTTCAGCTCCTTATAAATAAACAGTTCAACAATCAGGGCATAAACGACGGAAACGGCCGCCGCCTCCGTCGGCGTAAAGACCCCTCCGTAAATACCGCCGAGGACCAGCACCGGAAGGAAAAGGGCCCACAGCCCATCACGCAGGATCTTGACACCCTCCTTTACGGTGTATCTCGTTTTGGAGCGCCATTCGTGTTTCCGCGCCATGAAATAGGAGTAGCTCATGAGACAGGTGCCGATAAAGAGGCCCGGCAGGAATCCGGCCATGAATATCTCAGCCACCGAGACGTTCATGACGAGGGCATAGAGAATCATGGGAATGCTTGGGGGTATGAGAATCCCCAGCGATCCTGCCGAGGTAAGAAGGCCGACGGAAAACCGGTCCCCGTAGCCCTCCCTGATCAGAGCCGGCATCATGATACTCCCGATGGCAATGACGGTGGCGGGCGAAGAGCCCGAAATAGCCGCAAAAAACATGCATGCCATGACGGAGGCCATGGCGAGCCCGCCGGTGAACCGCCCCACGAAAAGCTTCATCACGTTGACGAGGCGATCCGATATGGCCCCCTCGGCCATAATGTTTCCGGCGAGGATAAAGAAGGGGACACCGAGGAGCACAAAATTGTCGAGGCCGTTGAAAAGCTGCTGGATAAGAGACGTCAGTGGCGTCTGGGCAATAAAAAGGAGGTAGATGGCCGTCGTCCCGGCCAGCACCAGGGAAATAGGCATGCTCAGGGCAAGCATGGCGAAGAAACAGACAAGGATGATGGTGAGGCTCATGGCCTATCTCTTCCTAACCCTTTCAAAGGGCTCTCTTTTCAGAAAGCTTCTGAAATGCCGATGCGACAAGACAAAGAACCTGAAGGCCATGGTGATGGAGAAAAGCGGAATGGGAATATAGGGGATGAACATGGGTATCTGCATGGCCGAACTGGTCACGTTGAAAGTCTTCAGGTGAATGAGGTGTTTCGTGCCGAACCAGACAAAGAGGACGGCCATGATGCCTGAAACCGCGTAGGCCGCTGCCTTCAGCAGATGGCTTGCCCGGTCGGGGGCATACTCCGTCACGGCCTCCATGGAGAAGTGGGCACCGTACTTGACGCCTATCGACGCGCCGAGGTAGGTACAGAAGATCATGGTATAGTTGGCAAGCTCGTTAAACCACGTGAAGGTGTACGAGATGGTGTAACGGAGTCCCGTCTCCACGAAGGTAAAGATGGCAATGCCCAGGAGGGCAAAGGCGAGGCATCCTTCCTCCACCTTGTTAAGCTTGCGAATCAGATTGTCCATGCGTTTGTCGATCTTTGGGCCCCTGCGCCGGACATAGGTCGCAACCGGTATATGTGCGGCGCCCGGGGCGCTGTTTTTATTCTATGGGATCACTTCTTCTTCGAATAGAAGTCGATCTTTTTCATAAAGAAGTCGAACCATTCGGCACCGTAAACACCCCTGTACTTGTCCAGAACCGGCTTTACCGCCGTCTTAAAAGCAGCACGGTCGGCATCGGTAAGGATGTAGAGGTCGATCTTCTGTGCCTTGGCCTTCTCGATGGCCTCAGCCCTGCCCTTGGCGTTTCCTTCCCTGTTCGTCTTTATCTGCACGTCCGCCGCTTCGCGGAAGAGCTTCTGCTGCTCCGGGGTGAGGGAGTTCCAGAACTTTTTGTTCACCACCACGGGGCATTCCGTGAGAATGTGGTTTGTAACGGTCGCATACTTGTTTACCTCCGTGAACTTCATCAGGATGGAGGTAAAAAGAGGGTTATCCTGGCCGTCGATCACCTTCTGCTGAAGCGCATTGTAGATTTCAGGGAAGGGAAGGGGCGTCGGGTTGGCGCCGAGGGCTTTGAAGGTATCAATGAAAACGGGGCTTTCCACCACGCGGATCTTGAGGCCCTTGAGATCCTCCGGCCTCTTGATGGGCCGCTTCGAGTTCGTCATGTCCCTGAACTCGTTCTCCGTGTAACCGATAAAAACAAACCCCTTGGGGTCGCAATACTTGGCGAAGCGCTCCTTTACCTCTTTGTCGTCCAGCGTGCGATAGGCCGTCTCCCGGTTGGGATAGATGAAGGGCATCTCGATGATCCCCATCTCCGGCACAAAGTTGGCCAGCACGCCGGCCGTCACTGCCGTCATCTGTAGGTTTCCCGCCTGGACCTGTTCCGTCATGGAACGCTCTCCGCCCAACTGCCCCATGGGAAAAACCTGCACCTCAATCTCACCCTTCGCCCTATCGTTTACGTACTTGGCGAAGGCAAGGGCACCCAGGTGCTGCGGATGAACCGGCGGGCCCACGTGGCCATATTTGACGATTATCTTTGCCTCGGCAACGGCGGAAAGACACAGAAAACATGCTGCAAGCAAACAAAGGCCCAGTCCGATCTTTTTCATGGCTCTGTCCCCCTTCGGGTGAATTTTGATATTGATTCTCATACAAATGGCGATGAACTGTCAACAAGAAACGAGATGCCGACCGCAGATTGACAGCCTGTGGGGTACTGGGGTACAGTATACGATCCGGTCATGAAGGACCCCCAAAAAAACGAACATGAGAGCATTCGCGAGCGCGTCTACCATTATCTGAGAGAGCGCATCCTTTGTGGTGACATTGCCCCTCACGAGAGACTTGTAGAAACAAGAATCGCCAGGGAGATAGGCACGTCCAGAACGCCCGTGAGGGAGGCCCTGCACAGCCTTGAGATGGAGAAGCTTATCCGGTCCATGCCGCGGGTGGGTTACGTCGTCGTCGATCTGGATGAAGAAGAGATTGAGCAGATCTGTGAAATTAGAGGTGTCATCGAAGCGCTCGCTGCCCGCTGGGCCATGAAGAGGTCGCGATCAAGGCTTCTGAAAGACCTGAAACGGATCGTCCTTCGCCAGGAGCGGGCGGTGGCCAAGGGCAACCTGGCGAGCTACATCGACTTCGACGCCCAATTTCATGAGATCATCGCCAAATCAAGCGGCAGCGAGCGGCTTTTGGAGCTGGCCCAAACCCTGAGGCGACACATGCTCAGGTACCGGGTTAGATGCATCCACATAGAGGAGACGGCGCTTCGCTCTCTCGAGGGCCACCGACGCATCGTCGCCGCCGTCGAAACGGGGCAAGAGGAGACCGTTGCACGGACCATTGAGAACCATCTTAACGAGACGAGAAAGGACATCCTCAGGCTCGTTCTGGCGGAAGCGGATGAGGGGAATCTTCCTCGGCCCGGCCGTTTTGATATTGACAAAAGGGCGTCGGTGTTCAACAATTAGATTCAGCATGTAACAAAAATCATCAAAAAGGGGTGCCTCAATGAAAAGGACTTTGCTTTCGGTCTTTCTGATCATCGGCTTCGTGTTGCTCGGCTCCATGTCCTATGGTGCCAACACCATCAAGGTGGGCATCGTCGACACGTATACGGGACCGGCGACAACATTTACCCAGGATGCACTGGACGGCTTTAAGTTGGCGGTAGAGAAGATTAACGCCAAAGGCGGCGTGTTGGGCAAGAAGATCGAATACACCACCAGAGACGAGAAGTTTAAACCCGATATCGGACTTTCCATGGCAAAAGAGCTGGTTCTGAAGGAGAAGGTCGATATACTGGCCGGCACCATCAACAGCGGCACTGCCCTGGCCATCTCGGACTTTGCCAAGAAAGAGAAAATACCTTTCTTTGTTTTCTATTCAAAAAGCGAGAAGATCATAGGCGAGAAGGGTCACAAGTATGTGTTCAACATGAACGAAAACACGGAGATGGCCGGAAGAGCGGCAGCCGTTGCGCTTGCCAAGAAGCCCTTCATCAAGTACTGGATCGCGGGCGACGATTATGAGTACGGCCACGCCATCGCCGATGCCACCTGGACCAACCTGAAAAGGCTGAACCCGAAGGTGCAGAAGATAGGAGAATCGTGGTGGAAGCTGGGCGAGCCCGACTTTACGCCCTACATCACCCAGATATTGGCAGCGAAACCCGATTTCATCATCGTGGCCACCGGCGGCTCGGGCATGGTCAACTTCCAGAAGGCTGCCAAGGCAACGGGCCTGAGCCAGAAGATCCCCTTCTATCAGCACACAGCCAACGAGCTCGGCACACTCTTGCCGCAGGGCAAGGATGCACCCGAGGGCGTGTGGGGGACATCGAACTATTTCTTCTACTATCCCGAGACACCGGCCAACAAGGCCTTCGCGGACGAGTTTTACAAGACCTACAAGCGCTATCCCAAGGCGAGTGCCATTGTGGGCTACATGACGGCCCAGTTTATTGCCGAGGGCTACAAGAAGGCAGGAAAGGTGAACACCGACGCCTTTATCAAGACGCTGGAGGGCATGACCCTGGACAGCCCCGTCGGCCCCATAGCCATCAGGGCCTGCGACCATCAGCTCGAGCTACCGACCTACTGGGGCGTAACGAAGAAGGATCCCAAGTATGATTTCCTTATTTCCGGCGACATTCAGGTCATCCCTGCCAAGGACTATATGCCGAGTTGCCAGGAGGTCTTGAAGCAGCGTAAGAATTAAGGTCTTCCGGTAAAGGAGAAGGGGCCGTGGACGCCATATACGCCATCATTCCGCCGGGAATTCTGAGTCAGATCCTTGTGGGTCTGAGCAGGACGACGATCCTCTTCATCGTTTCGTCGGGATTGAGCCTCATTCTGGGGGTGCTCCGCATCCCCAATGTGGCCCACGGGTCACTGTATATGATAGGGGCCTTCATGGCCTTCTCCCTTTCCAAAGTCTTCGGCGGCGGCGAAATGGGATTCTGGATGGCCCTTTTGGGGGCCCCCCTTGCAGTCGCCGCCATAAGCCTCATAGCGGAAAGGGGTGTTTTTCAGTTTCTATACGAACGCGAACACCTGATGCTTATTCTCCTCACCTTTGCCTTCTCCCTCGTTTTCGGGGATCTCGTAAAACTTGTTTGGGGCGGCGAATACAAGTCCGTCCCCGTGCCTCGCCTGTTCCAGGGGTACATTCCGCTTTTCGGCGGGCTGCCCTTTCCGCTGTACAGCACCTTTCTCCTCATTGCCGGCCCTGTCATCGCCGTCGCGCTCTGGCTTCTCGTCAACAAAACGAAGATCGGCAAGATCGCCAGGGCGGCGGCCGTGGATAGGGAAATGGTCGGTGCCGTGGGCATCAACGTAAGCTGGGTCTTCGCCTCCGTTTTTGTTATCGGCTGCTTCCTCGCCGGCCTCGGAGGCGTTCTCGTCGCGCCCACCGTAAGCGTCACCCTGGGCATGGACCACACACTCATCATGGAGGCCTTTCTCATAGTAATTATGGGCGGACTGGGAAACATTTGGGGAGCGCTCCTCGGCGCCCTCATTTTCGGTCTTACCCAATCCCTGGGCATTCTCGTATGGCCCCAGTTCGGCATTATCTTCCCCTATCTGGCCGTTATTGTCGTTCTCCTGTTCAGGCCGACGGGCCTGCTGAAATCAACGTGGTGACGAGGAGCAGAGCATGGCAACGGGTACGCTAAGCGCAAAGGAAAAAATCTGGTGGACAGCGGCACTCGTCGTTCTTTGTCTCTTGCCCTTTGTGTTACCCCGGTTTTACATCTATGTGCTGTCCATCATCTTTCTCTACGGGCTTCTGGCTACAAGCAACAACTTTGTGCTTGGATTCGGAGGTATCTTCCAGCTCCACCATGCCGTCTTTTACGGGGTGGGGGCCTACGGAGCCGCCCTCATGATCACCAAATCAGGGCTTTCCCCCTGGCTTGGTTTTATTGTGGGGCCGGTCGTGGCGGCAGCCTTGAGCCTCGTTATGGGGATCATTTGCATACGCCTTTCCAAGCTCTATTTCGGTATGCTCCAGATCTCTCTCGGATCGCTGGTGTGGGCCATCGTCTACCGCTGGTACTCCTTTACCGGCGGCGACGACGGCATCCACGGGATATCGATGCCCGATATCATCTCTTCGGCCACCGGCGCCTACTACTTTACCCTCATCGTGTCGGTCATCTCACTCTACCTCATGTACAGGATGCTCAAGTCACCTTTTGGCAGCGTCCTACAAGGCATACGGGACAATCCGGTGCGGAGCGGCATGATCGGAGTCAACGTGCGGCGGCACCAACTTGTGGCCCTCGCCATCGCAGGCTTTTTCGCCGGCGTGGCGGGAACGCTCTTCGTTGCCGTCGACAACACGGTCTTTCCCGACATGATGTTTTGGACACTGTCCATGGAGTCCATCATCATGTGCCTCCTCGGGGGATGGTTCACCTTCCTCGGGCCTATGCTCGGCGCGGCCATCATTGTATTGCTCAGGACCTTTGTGAGTACCTACACGCTCTATTGGGCACTCGTTCTTGGCATCATTTTTATGGCCGTCATTTTCTTCTTACCTGACGGCGTCCTTGGGTGGCTGGAAGGGATGTTCCGCCGCAAGGGAACCGTTGTCGCAATCAAGGAGTGACCGGTGCTGCAGGTTAGATCATTAGCGAAATCGTTCGGCGGATTTAAGGCCGTCAGCAATGCCAACCTTGACGTCAATCAGGGAGAGATTGTCGCTGTCATCGGCCCAAATGGCGCAGGAAAAACGACCCTCTTCAACCTCATTACCGGCGTGCTGAAGCCTGATTCCGGACAAGTCCTCTTCAAGGGCGAGGATATCAAGGGCCTTCAACCTCATCAGGTGTGCAGAAAGCGAATTTCCCGGTCCTTTCAGGTTGTCAACGTCTTTAATCGCCTCACCATTTTCGAAAACACCCAGATTTCCATCCTCTCCCGTGAGAAAAAGACATGGAATCTCTTCACCCCATCGACAAAGTTGGCCGTCGAAGAGACGACAGAGCTGCTGAGGAACGTGGGCCTTCTGGACAAAAAAGATAGAATGAGCGGGGCGCTGTCCCACGGTGACCGAAAGGTCCTGGAAATCGCTATGGCTTTGGGGGGCAACCCGGAGTTCCTCATTCTCGATGAACCGACGGCAGGCATGTCGCCGGAAGAGACGGCCCGGTGCATAGACCTTATCCAGCACCTTAGGGAAAAGATGGGGCTGACGATCCTTTTTTGCGAACACGACATGGAGATTGTGTTCGGCATAGCAAATAGGATTATGGTCATGGTGCGGGGGACAACAATCGTCCAAGGTACCTGCAACGAGGTGCGCTGCAACGAGGCGGTGCAGGACGCCTATCTGGGCGGGAGCGACGTATGCTTAATGTAGACGGCATTCACACATACTACGGGCTGAGCCACATCCTCTTCAATGTAAGCCTTACCGTCACCAGGAGTGAGGTCGTGGGTCTGCTCGGCCGCAACGGCGCCGGCAAGAGCACCACCATGAGGAGCATTATGGGGCTCACCCCACCCAAAGAGGGCACCATCACGTTTAACGGCAAAGACATCACGGGAGCCAAGCCCTACCTGCTGTTCAGAAAGGGCATTGGATATGTACCTGATGACAGGCGGGTCTTTGCCGACCTTTCCGTTGACGATAACCTCGACATCGTTCACGCACGGGCACAGGACTGGAACAAGGAGCGCGTTTACAACATATTTCCTGCCCTGGCCGAAATAAAGACGAGGCGTGCCGGCAACTTAAGCGGCGGAGAGCAACAGATGCTTACCATAGCAAGGGCACTGATGGGTGGTCCTGAGCTCCTTTTGCTCGACGAGCCCACGGAAGGCCTCGCCCCCCTTATTGTGCGCGATCTGGAGGAGCAGATTCTGAGGCTTAAGGATGCAGGCATCAGCATCCTTCTTTCGGAGCAAAACGTTCGTAGCGCTCTCAAACTCATTAACAGGGCCTACGTTATAGATAATGGGAACATCCGTTTCGAAGGCACCGTGGCAGAGCTCGAGGCAAATGAGGAAGTGAAGAAGAAGTACCTTATGGTCTAACCCCCTTCAACTCCGCCTCTGGGCTCAAGGACGACACACCCATTGCCTGTAAGTCCCTAATTAGTGTATAGTAATACGCTTTTCAGCGAGCTTCTGAAGAGATAGGCTTTAAAGGAAGATTGCGAGTCCCGGGCCAGGAGCGGCAGATGATCGAATTCCAGGGTGTGCACAAGTGGTTCAAAGACCTACACGTCTTGAACAACGTCAATCTCTTCGTCAGACAGGGGGAGGTGCTGGTCGTTTGCGGCCCCTCGGGGTCGGGCAAATCAACACTCATTCGAACGATTAACAAGCTGGAACCGATCAACGAAGGCAAACTCATCGTCGATGGCCTGGACATATCGGACCGCAAGACGGACATCAACAAGTTGAGGGCGGAGATAGGGTTTGTGTTCCAGCAGTTCAACCTCTATCCCCACCTTTCCGTCCTCAGGAACGTCACGCTGGCACCGGTAAAGATTCGCGGTCTGGGGAAGGCAGAGGCGGAGCAGCAGGCCATGACCCTCCTGGAGAGGGTGGGCCTGGCGGACAAGCGCGACGCCTACCCGTCGCAGCTTTCAGGGGGCCAACAGCAGCGTGTTGCTATAGCGCGGGCGCTGGCAATGAAGCCTCGGATCATGCTTTTCGACGAGCCCACGTCAGCCCTCGACCCGGAAATGATAGGCGAGGTGCTTCTGGTTATGCAGGACCTTGCCAAGTCCGGCATGACCATGATTGTAGTAACCCACGAGATGGGCTTTGCGAGCGAGGTCTCCGACCGGGTTGCCTTCATGGATTATGGCGTTATCGTGGAGGAGGCAAAACCCGATGAGTTTTTCAAGGCACCAAAGACAGACAGGGCCCGCCAGTTCCTGAAAGAGATACTGTCGCCCATGCACTGAATCAAATAAGGAGGAGTTTACACTATGAAAAAGGTCAGTTTCCTTATCCTGGCGGTGATGGTAATCACCTTCGCCGCAACGGCCGTCATGGCCGACACCCTCGACAACATCAAGAAGAGGGGCGCCCTCGTCTGTGGGGTAAAGGACTCCACGCCGGGCTTCGGTTTTATCGATGAGAAGACCAGGGAAATCGTAGGGTACGACGTTGACTTTTGCCGCTACATCGCCAACAAGCTGGGCGTGAAGCTGCAGCTCAAGCCTGTTACGTCGGCGAGCCGCATGCCGCAGCTCGTTGAGGGCAACATCGACATGATTGCGGCAACGATGACGAAGACAGCCGAAAGAGCAAAACAGATCGATTTTAGCTACACCTATTTCATGACGGGCCAGAAATTTCTGACCAAGAAGGGCACGGTGAAAAGCCTTGCCGACCTCGAAGGCAAAAGGATAGGGACGGCAAAGGGCTCCACGTCGGAGCAGAACGCTTCGAAGGCCCTGCCGAAGGCGACGGTCCTCTCCTTTGACGACTACCCGCAGGCATTCCTGGCCCTCCAGCAGGGCAAGGTCGTTGCCGTGACAACGGACGAGTCGATCCTGGCCAACCTCCTCGGCAAGGCACCAAACAAGGAACAGTTCGAGATTCCCGACATCCAGATATCGGATGAACCCTACGGCCTCGGCATCAGGAAGGGCGAAAAGGCGTTCGTGGATTTCGTCAACAAGACGCTCCTTGACATGGAAAAGACCGGCGAGGCAAAGAAGATATTCGACAAATGGTTCGGACCCACCGCCTCCACCCCGATGGCACGGGGTAAGTTTAAGATCACGGCGGACAAGTAGAAAAGAGCGAGATGGGGATGGGGAGAATCGGCGAAACGGAGAAAAGGCACAAAACTTCTTGCTGCGGCTCGCCGATAGGCCCCTCTCCGGCTCTATACCGTTGCTTGATAAGGGACAGGGTTAAGACCGGTGCTTAAGTACCAGTTCGATTGGTCCGTCGTCACCTCGGGAAAATATTTCGAGTGGCTTCTTTCGGGCTTCTATACGACGGTGCAGCTTTCCGTCGTCTCCATCGTCCTTTCTTTCCTCCTGGGGCTCATCATCGCCATGATGCGCATGAGCCACGTGGGACCTTTCCGATGGTTTGCCCACGGATACCTTGAGTTCTTCCGCAATACGCCGCTCCTTATCCAGATCTTCTTCTGGTATTTCGGTTCCTACAAGATCCTGCCCCAGGCCTTCAACGACTGGCTCAACAAGACCAATTTCGAGTTCGCCGCCGCCGTTATCGCACTGACCATCTACACATCGGCATTCATCGCCGAGGATATTCGGTCCGGCGTTCGCTCAATCCCGAAGGAGCAGTTGGAGGCGGCACGAAGTTCGGGCTTCTCCTACATACGGTCCATGCAGTACATCATTCTGCCCCAGGCAGTGCGGCTCACCATACCGCCCCTCATTAACCAGTTCCTGAACCTGACGAAGAACTCGTCGTTGGCCATGACCATCGGGGTCATGGAGCTGACCTATCAGGCACGGCAGGTGGAAAGTTATACGTTCAAGGGTTTCGAGGCCTTCACGGCCGCAACCCTCGTCTATGTCGTCCTTTCCGTCATCATCACGCTCCTCATTACCTACTACGACGAGAAGTTTCTCAGTCCCATGAAGGCACGGTGACATGGAAACGGGTCTTAATTTCACCGTCATCTGGACGAACATCACCTACTTTTTTATCGGCCGCTTTCCCCACGGCCCCCTCGGCGGCATCGCGCTGACCCTCTATCTCGCCGTCGTGGCCTGTATCCTCTCCTTTTTCGGCGGTCTCATTCTCGGTCTCCTGAACATCTCCCACAACAGGCCCATCCGGTACGCCACGCTGGTCGTCCTCAACTTCATCAGGGGCATGCCGCTCCTCATGGTCATATTCTGGATGTACTTCCTTCTGCCTGCCGTCATGGGAGGCACCGTATCGGAGAGCTGGACCGTCATCGCGGCCCTCACCATCTTCACCTCCGCCTACATGTCGCAGATCGTCAAGGCAGGCGTCGAGGGCATCCCGCGGGGCCAGACGGAGGCGGGCCTTTCGACGGGGCTTAAGCCCTGGCAGGTCATGGTCTTTATCGTCCTGCCCCAGGGCCTGAGGAACATGATACCATCCTTCGTCAACCAGTTCGTCTCCATGATCAAAGATACGTCCCTGGCTTTCATCGTCGGGGTCTCGGAGCTGACGCACGCAGCCACGCAGATCAACAACCGCACCATGATCTATCCCACGGAAATCTTCGCCTTCGTCGCCGTCATCTACTTCATCATCTGCTTCGCCTTCACCAGCCTCTCGCGGTGGACGGAAAAGCGCCTGTCCTGGCGGAAATAACAAGGAACGATGGGAGGCCAAGGGGTTTGAGGAGCGCGGGGCCCTCTCATGGGCGAACCCTTACTCTCCCTGCGCACAGGTGAGGGCCTGCAAGAGCTCCTCCCTCCGCAGGTTTGCGACGGGAAGGATCTGGCGCTTCATGGCGACTTCGGGTACGGTTGGGTAATAGGATATCTTGCCACGCCGCCTCGAAGTATGGTTCATTGATTGCACCCTTGTCCGAGAGACCGAACATACTTGGGCCTCCCGAGAGCCTCTTTCCTGGGCTGCGATGGTCAAAGGCCGACTGGCTTTGGCTTCTCGGCCTTGGCCTCCTTGCGGCCCTACTCCTCTCCGTCGGCCTCTCCGTCAGGACGTTGTGGGGACCCGAGGGCCGGTGGGCCCTCATCGTCCGCGAGATGATGGTATCGGGCAACTACTTCTACCCCACGACCAACTGCGTTCCCGACTTCGACAAGCCGCTTCTTTCTCACTGGCTCACCCTTCCTTTTGCCTTCCCCTTCGGCCTGACGGAGCTTACTCTTCGCCTCCCCAGCGCCATCGCCGGCCTTCTCGCCGTCGTCATTACCTATCTTATCGGCAGAAGGCTTTTCAGCAGGCCCGCAGGCGGTACGGCGGCACTTCTCCTGACCACCATGACCATGTTTCTTTTCTGGTCCCGCACGGCTTCCGCCGAGGTGCTGAACCTGCTCGGCATCTGGTCCATGGCCTTCTTTTTTCTGGCGGGCGCTGCCCGGGGAAGGTTTCCCTGGCTTCTCGCCTTCTATGGAACAGGGGCGGTGGCCTCCTTTTGTAAAGGACCCGTGGCACCGGCCGTGGCCCTCTTTGCAGCGGGTAGCTACAGCCTTGCTGCCGTTGCGTACCGGTGCCGAGCCGCCGCCGCTCAGGGGCTTCCGTGGCAGGCGCAGGCGTGGCCCATCCTCCGGGAGGAGTTTCGCTGGCTTCTCTCCGCACCGGCCCTGGCGGCCATCGTCGCCGGCGCAGCGCTCTTTTCCGCCCTTCTTCTCTGGCCCGTGGCGGCCACAGGGTCCTGGCTGCCCGTGCAGCTCATGGTCACAGAAAACATTACACGGTTTTTCCGGCCCTTTGACCACAAGGATCCCGTCTACACCTATCTCCTTCACACGCCCGTCTTCCTCGTCCCCTGGACCCTCGTGGCCATAGCCGGCCTCTGGGACGGGCGGCGCTGGGAAAGGGACCGCCGCAAGCTGTGGTGCCTTTTCTCAGTGCTCGGCATCTTTGTCTTTTTCACCCTCTCGGGCTCACGCCGCGGCTACTACATCCTTCCGATCGTTCCTGGGCTCACCCTCATCGCAGGTAAGGCCGTGGGTGACTGGATCAGCCGTGGGCCCGTCAAGGCAAAGGACCTTCTCTCCTTCGTCATCGCAGTTACCGCTTCTGCCGTTGCGGCAGCCGGACTTGCAGCACTGGCAGCGCCCTTTATTGCGCCCGCATACCGGCATTACTCCCTCTTCCTGGCCGGGCCGGCGGTGATGGCTGCAGGGCTTGCAGCACTTGTGATGCTGAAGAGGGGATCACGGCCCCTGGCGGCCACCACCCTCTTCGCAGGGGTCGTGATCATGGAGCTCTTGGTCCTCGGTGCAGGCACGTCCATTGCGGAGCGGGGCAGGACGCTCAAGGCCTTCTGCAACGAGGTCCGGCCTCACGTCGCTGCCGCAGACAGGCAGAGGGTCGCTGTCTTCCTGGGGGCGACGGCCTCGCTCATCTATTACCTTGACGTCGGCTGTATACAGAGTGTCAACACGCCTGCCGAACTCCGGACCTTCGGTCTTCGCAACCCCGGTGGCCTTCTCATCATGGACGTAAGCATGATGAGGCTTTTCAAGACCCACGTTTACCTGAAGGGCCTCACGCCCATACTCCTCCAGAAGACGGAAAAGGACGACGATGAGGAACGTTTCGCCCTCTTCAGGTTCCCGGAAGCGGAAACCCCGCTCCCTCCCCCAACCAATTAAGGCAAACTGAACGGGAACCGGACGCAGGCACCTAAGTTTTGACAACTAAAGGCTCTCTGTGTTAGAAATACGGTCTATGGGTATCCGTCTACACAATACCTTCACGCAGCAGAAAGAGGACTTTGTTCCCATAGAGCCCGGTAAGGCCGGAATGTATGTCTGCGGCGTTACCGTCTATGACCACTGTCACATAGGTCACGCGCGGAGTGCATTCGTTTTCGATGTCATCAACCGCTACCTCCTCGCCCGTGGCTACGATGTCGTTTCAGTGAAGAACTTCACCGACATTGACGACAAGATCATCCGAAGGGCCAATGAGGAAGGCATACCCTGGCAAGAGGTGGGTGAGAAATATATAGCCTCTTTTTACGAGGATATGGCGAGCCTGAACATCCTCAGGCCCACCTACGAACCGCGGGCAACCCTCCACATAGATGACATGATCCGGCTCGTGGAGACGCTTCTTTCGAACGGCCACGCGTACCGTGTCGATGGGGACGTCTATTTCTCCATCGAAAGCTTTCGCCCCTATGGGCAGCTCTCGCGGAGGGGCCTCGATGAGATGCTGGCCGGGGCGCGCGTGGAAGTGGATGACAGAAAGCGAAACCCTCTCGACTTTGCCCTCTGGAAGAAGTCGAAGGACGGCGAGCCGTTCTGGGCAACCCCCTTTGGCGAAGGACGGCCCGGGTGGCACCTGGAGTGCTCAGTCATGAGCACGAAGTATCTGGGAAACCCCTTTGATATTCACGGCGGCGGCAGAGACCTCATCTTTCCCCACCACGAAAACGAACGGGCACAGACAGAAGCAGCGACGGGCAAGACCTTCGTTAACTATTGGGTTCATAATGGCTTCGTTAACATTGAAAAAGAAAAGATGTCCAAGTCCATCGGCAACTTTCTGCTCATAAAGGATTTTCTTAAGGAATTCCACGCTGACGCCTTGCGCCTCTTTTTTCTTACAACCCATTACAGAAATCCCGTTGATTACAGCAAGAAAGCCATCGAGGACAGCAACGCCGCCCTGCACAGGCTATACGGAACGTTGGAACGGGTGGAAGGCGCATCGCGGACCACGAAAGCCGTCCCGGCGCCTTTCGGCGATATCGACGTGCTGGAGAAGGCATTTTTCGATGCCATGGACGATGACTTCAATGCAGCCCTCGCCCTCTCTTCCATGTTCGAACTTTCCAAAATGATCAACAAGATGCTCGACGAAGCGGACGAGAGCGCCATGGCGAAGGTGCTTTCCAGCGCCGCACTGCTCAGGACGCTCGCTTCCACCTTGGGCCTCCTCCAGGATACGCCCGACAACTTCAACGGCGGTGAAAAAGCCCGGCACCTGCAACGCATCGGCATGGAACCGTCGGCCGTCGATGCGGCGATTACGGAGCGGGCGGAGGCAAGGAAGAAAAAGGATTACGCCAAGGCCGACCATATACGGCAAGATCTTGCGGGTAAGGGCATCCAGCTTCTCGACACCCCTCAGGGCACTGACTGGCGGGTAAAGAATATTTCTTGAGAAAAGGAGACATGAGCCATGATCGAGGTGAGATTTCACGGCAGGGGCGGTCAGGGTGCCGTCACATCCGCTGAGCTTATAGCCCAGGCAGCAATCAAGAAAGGCATGTTCGCTCAGGCATTTCCAAGCTTTGGCCCGGAACGGCGGGGTGCGCCGGTCCAGGCTTTTCTCCGGGTCTCCTCCGACCCCATCCGCCTGCGGTCAAAGGTTTATGCACCTGATACGGTCCTCATTCTCGATTCAACGCTTCTGGGTACCGTGAACCCGACGGATGGCCTTAAGGAAGAAGGGTTCGTCATCATTAACTCCCATCGATCGGGCGACGAGCTCAAGGCTCTCTTCCCCGGGAGAAACATTGCCTTTGTGGACGCTTCAAAGATTGCCAAAGAGGAGATGGGCGTTCCCATAACCAACACGACGATGTTGGGCGCACTCGTAAAGGTGACGGGCGTCGTGGACATTGAATCGCTGGAGGGCCCCGTGCGGGACCGCTTCGGCGTTATAGCCCTAAAAAACATTAACGCTTACACCCGCGCCTTCAAGGAAACGGAAATCATTAAGGTGAACGGCGGAGAATAAAGCGTCGGTCCGGTTTGCCTGACCTGTCTGGTTTGTGGCGTTCATCGGATCCCTCGACGGGATCGGTCGATGGTGGTTTTTCTCCGACGTCCCTTTGGAGCGGTTTCCCTCCTGACATGATACACAAAAGAAACAAGACAAACCGGTCAACCGTTTTTACTGTTTCGGGAAACATAGTAGACGTCCTCAACGGATCGATCTTTTCCGGCACAGTTGTTGTCGAGGATGGAAGAATAGCGCGCATAGTCCGCGACAGCAAGGGGCACAGCACGTACATCCTGCCGGGATTCGTCGATGCCCACGTACACGTGGAAAGCAGCATGCTTGCCCCATCGGAGTTCGCGCGGCTGGCCACGGTGCACGGTACCGTAGCCACGGTCTCCGATCCCCACGAAATCGCAAACGTCCTTGGCCTTCCCGGTGTTGAATACATGATCGAAAATGGAAAGCGGGTCCCCTTCAAGTTTGCCTTCGGGGCCTCACCATGCGTACCTGCCACAGCCTTTGAGACAGCCGGCGCCGTGCTGGACGAAGAGACCATCGACAGGCTTCTGCAACGGGAGGACATAAAGTACCTGAGCGAGATGATGAACGTCCCCGGCGTCATCGAAGGCGATCCGTCGGTTATGGGAAAAATAGCTAAAGCGAAGGCACGAAAGAAACCCATAGACGGGCATGCCCCGGGGCTCACGGGCGACGCCCTCAGGCGCTACGTGGCCGCCGGCATATCGACGGACCACGAAACCTATCAGTACGACGAGGGCGTGGACAAGCTGGCCCTTGGAGTCAAGCTTCTCATCAGAGAGGGTTCGGCAGCCAAGAACTTCGATACCCTTGCACCGCTCATGGAACGCCATGCCGACCGGTGCATGTTGTGCAGCGACGACAAACATCCCGACGACCTCACGGGCGGCCACATCAACGAGCTCGTTTCCAGGGCCGTCCGAATGGGCATTGAACCGTTGACGGCACTCCGCTCGGCCTGCGTCAACCCTGTCCTTCACTACGGCCTCGACGTAGGTCTCCTCAGGGTGGGCGACCCTGCCGATTTCATTGAGGTCGCAAATCTGGAGCGATTTTCGGTGCTTCGGACCTTTGTCAACGGTCATCTCGTGGCCCGGCGCGGCGAGGCCCTCCTGCCCCACCTGACCGGCGCCCTGCCGAACAACTTCGCGGCCGCGGGCAAGGATGCCTCTCAGTTTCGCGTAAGCAAACGGCCCGGGACAATGAACGTGATCGAGACCATAGGCGGCCAGGTCATTACGGGCTGGATGCGGGTCTCCCCTGCCATCAGCAATGGCAACGTGGTGTCGGATTCGGAAAGGGATATCCTGAAGCTGGCCGTCGTGAACCGGTACGACGATTCGCCGCCAGCCATCGGTTTTGTGCGGAATTTCGGATTGAAAAAGGGGGCCATAGCGTCTTCGGTAGCCCACGATTCCCATAACGTCGTTGTGGTGGGGGCAACGGATGAGGAGATCTGCCGCGCCGCCAATCTCGTCATCAAGGCCAAGGGTGGGGTCGCAGCCGTCCATGACGGCGAGGAGGCCATCCTCCCCCTTCCCATAGCAGGTCTCATGGCGGACGGGGACGGGTTTACCGTTGCCAGGGCCTACTCGAGGCTCGACCACCTTGCCAAGCAGCTCGGATCGCTTCTCAGCGCCCCGTTCATGGCCCTCTCATTCATGGCCCTTCTCGTCATACCGAGACTGAAGCTCAGCGACCGGGGCCTTTTTGACGGTGAGTCCTTCCGCTTCGTCGACCTATTCGACGATCCACCCCCTACTCAAGCGTGAACCACCTCTCTCTCCTCATGGACACCCCGAGCTGCCCGACGGCAGGGGAAACATGCCACCGCAGGAAGGCCCGTTTTTCCTTTGCATCGGGACTTCCTTCCGTCGTATAGTTCACATTGTCTTATGAAGAAATTAACGCAGACCGCCTCCGCCCTCATTGCCGTCGGATGTCTTATCGCCCTCTGCCCCCTCTTTTTCGTAACCGGATATAAGCCTGGGGCAGACTTTCTTTCCAACCTGCTCGCCCTGAAGGTCTGGCTCATCCCCTACCGTTTCTTCCTTGCCCTGGGGGTCCTCCTGATCTTTGTCGGCATCAAGAAGATAGCCGACGGGCCGTAAAGGTCCCGCCCAAACGCCCACCCTTATCTTACGTTTCTGACGAGATCTCGCCGTCGACCATGTGGAGGCGACGGCTCCCGAGCGCCCCGATCTCGGGGTCGTGGGTGACGAGGATGAGGGCCGCCGAGAGACGGTCCCGAACAGAGAGGATATAGCTCAGCACCTCGTGGCCCGTCTTGCGGTCCAGGTTGCCCGTAGGCTCATCGGCAAGGATGATCTCCGGCTCATTTACCAAAGCCCGGGCGATGGCGACGCGCTGCTGCTCTCCGCCGGAGAGTTCTCCGGGCTTGTGGGTACGGCGGCCGCCGAGGCCCATGATCTCCAGAAAGGCCTCGGCCTTCGCCGTCGCCTCGGCCGGTTTGACGCCCCGGATGAGGAGCGGGAAGGTGATGTTCTCGATGACGTTGAAATCGTGAAGCAGGTGGTAGAACTGGAAGACAAAGCCGACGTGCTCGTTCCGGAAGCGGTTCTCCTCGTCGCGGGTGAAGGCCCGGATGCTCTTTCCGCGGTAAAGGATGTCACCCTCCGTGGGCGTATCGAGGGTGCCCAGCAGGTAGAGCAGCGTGCTCTTGCCGGCGCCCGACGGGCCCATGATGGTAATGAAGTCGCCGCCATTGACGGCCAGGTCGATGCCCTTCAGGACGCGGATTTCCACGCTGTCCTTCCGGAAGGCCTTGACGAGCCCCTTCGTCTCCAGCACGGCATCACTCATAGCGGAGCGTCTCCACGGGGTCTATCTTTGCCGCCTTGTAGGACGGATAGAGGGTCGATACAACACAGATGAGCATGGTGACGCCGACGACGATGAGCATGTCGAAGATGCTGATCTTCATGGGCAGGGCACCCATGTTGTAGACGTCCTCGGGGAGCCTCACCACCTGGTATCGCTGCTGGATCTCGCACATGATGAAGCCGCTCACAAAACCGAGGAGGACCCCTGCGATCCCGATGGCAAGGCCCTGGGCCATAAAAACCTTCATGATACTCTGCCATCTCGCCCCCATGGCCCTCAGAATGGCGATATCCTTTTTCTTCTCCATAACCGTCATGATGAGGGAGCTGATGATGTTGAAGCTGGCCACGAGGATGATGAGGGCAAGGATGATGAACATGATCAGTTTTTCGAGCTTGAGGGCAGAAAAGAGATTCCTGTTCATCTCGATCCAGGTCCTGCCGAAGAACGCCGGGCCCAACTCTCTTAAGAGATCCTTGCGCACCGCATCTGCCCGGTACACGTCCTTCAGCTTCACCTCTATACCTGTGGCGCCGATGCCGAATATCTGCTCCACATCCTTGATGGGCATGAAAACCATCGTGTTATCGATGTCGAACATGCCCGTCTCGAAGATAGCGCCCACCTTCACCCGCACCGTTTCCGGCATGGCACCCATAGGCGAGTAACCGCCGAAGGGGATGAGAAGAACAAAGTTGTCGTTGACAAAAAGCCCCAGCCTCTTTGCCAGTTCCTTGCCGATGAGGATACTTCCCTTGGTGGAGAGGGCATCGAGCGACCCTTCCCTGATGATCCTTTTCATGAACCGGATATCCTTGGGGTCGGCGCTCTTAACGGCTACACCGGAAAGCTGCCTGCCGCTCTGGACCATGGCCTGAAAGGCGATGAAGGGAAAGGCGTGTTCAACGTCCTTGCTCTTTCTCGCCGTCTCGGCAACCTTTTCGGCATCCCTGATCTCGCCGCTCAGGTTCATAACGAGAATATGGGGGTTAATGCTCAGGATCCGGTCCTTGATTTCGTCCTGGAAACCCGTCATAACGGCGATAACGACGATGAGAGCCATGACGCCGATGGCAATGCCGACCACGGAGATCCAAGTCGTAAAGGAGACGAAGGCCCCTTTCTTCTTTGACCTCAGGTAGCGCAGCCCTATAAGCGTTTCGTAGTTCAAGGTCTCAGGAGCGGAAAAAGGATCACTTCCCGTATTGACGGGCTGTCGGTCAAAAGCATGGTAAGGCGGTCTATGCCGATACCCTCTCCGGCCGTGGGCGGGAGGCCATACTCGAGGGCCGTTATGTAGTCCTCGTCCATCATGGCGCCCTCCTCCTTTTCCCGTATCTGTTCCTCAAAGCGCCCGCGCTGATCTTCGGGGTCGTTCAGCTCGTTGAACCCGTTGGCGATCTCCATACCGGCCATGTAGAGCTCAAACCGTTCCGTGATGTCGGGGTTCTCTGTGCTCCTCTTGGCGAGCGGAGATACCTCTACGGGGTAATGGGTGATGAAGGTCGGCTGAATCAGCTTTTTCTCGCAGAGATCTTCGAAGACCTTGGTGATAAGCTTGCCGTGCTTTTCCTTTTCCACGCCCTCGATGCCCAGCTCTTTTCCAAAGGCTATGAGCCTCTCGTGGTCCCTGATGATGGCGATGTCAAAGCCGCCCAGGTCTTTCAGCGCCTCCTCCATGGTCATGCGCCGCCACGGCGGCTCGAAGTTGAGCTCGACGTCGCCGAACGTGATCCTGTACCCCCCGAAAAGCTCCCGGACAAGGGACGACACCATGTCCTCGGTAAAGGCCATCAGATCTTCATAGGTGGCATAGGCCTGGTAGAACTCGAGCATGGTGAACTCCGGGTTGTGGCGTACCGAGATACCCTCGTTGCGGAAGTTTCTGTTAATCTCGAAAACGCGCTCCAGGCCACCGACGATAAGCCGCTTTAAATAAAGTTCCGGCGCGATTCGCAGGTACAGGTCGATGCCCAGGGCGTTGTGGTGGGTCACGAAGGGCTTGGCCACGGCCCCCCCGGCGATGACCTGCATCATGGGCGTTTCCACCTCGATGAAGCTCCGGGCCACGAAATAGTTGCGGATGAACTCGATGATCCTGGCCCGCTTGATGAAGACGTCCTTCACCTTTTCATTCACGATGAGGTCGAGATACCGCCTCCTGTATCGCTCCTCGACGTCTTTCAGGCCGTGCCATTTCTCGGGAAGGGGCCGAAGTGACTTCGTGAGCAGAACGATCGTGTCGGCAAGGATCGTGAGCTCCCCCGTCCGCGTTTTGAATATGGTTCCTTCAACGCTGATGAGATCGGAAATGTCGAACTTCTTGAAGATCTCGTAGCCCGGGTTCTTGAGCACGTCTTTGCGCACATAGACCTGAATCCTGCCCTGACGGTCCTGCACATGAAGGAAAACGCTCTTTCCAAAATCACGAAAGGCCATGATGCGGCCGGCTACAGAAAAGCGCTCTTTGTGCTCTTCCAGTTCTTCGGGGCCCATGGCACCGAAGAGCCTCTCGATCTCCCCCGTGCCGGTAAACTCCCCCCTTATTTGCGGAAAAGGCTCTATCCCGGCATTCTTGAGATACTCCTCCTTTTCCTTCCTGACAGCCATAAGTTCATTCAACGGTTCCATGTATGACTCCAGAATGACAGTTTATTGGGTTTGTGGCGTTCATAGCATTAAACGATGCTTGATGCTGGATGCTTGATAACCCGTTTCCTACATTTTCTATCCGATTTCCCATTTTTCTATTTCTTAATTCCCATATTGCAACTACTGATCACTCAGAACCTACGAAAAAAATCCCTATATGGCCGGAAGGAGCTTTTGCCGAGTCGCGCCTTGGAGCACGACCCAGGGAGCGACCGAAGCAGCGAGGCAAACAGTGTTCCGGCCATGATCCCTTCACAGGTTCTTACCTATCGCTCATTTCAGTCCTTTCACGAATCACGAATCACGAATCACGAGTTTCAACTATAACATCATAATCAAGAGTTTTCACTATTTTGGCCCGGCGGATTTCACCAACGCGGCAGGGACCCTGCACAAAGGCCAGGCCATCTATGTCAGGCGCCTGAAACAGGGCGCGCCCCAGCCTGAACTGGGCCCCTTCCTCCTCGACGATGACCTGTGTGTACGTGTCGACGCGCCCCTGGAGACGCTTTTTCGAGATGGCCCCCTGAAGCTCCATGAGGGCCTCAAATCTCCTTTTCTTTGTCGCCTTGGGTACCTGCCCCGCCATCCGGTAGGCCGCCGTACCCTCTTCCCGGGAATACATGAAGGCACCGAGGTTGTCGAAGGGAAACCGCTCGACGAAGCGGCAAAGGGCATCGAACTCACCGTCGCCCTCGCCCGGGAATCCGACAATGATGGATGTCCTGAGCGTTGCGCCGGGAATGCGCTCCCGAAGCAGCGCGAGGAGGCGCTCCAGGTCGGCCCTCGTGTATCCCCTGTTCATGGCCTTCAGTATCCTGTCCTCGGAGTGCTGAATGGGGACGTCAACATAGGGGAGAATCCGCTCCTCTGCGGCCATGATGTCGATGAGCCCTTCCGTAATCCACCGCGGGTGCATGTAGAGGAGCCTCAGGAAATAGTCCCCATTGACCGTTAGCAGCTCCTGTAGGAGGTCCTGCAGGTTTAGGCCCACGTCGCGGCCGTAGGAGGTCACGTCCTGGCCAATGACGTTGATCTCGCGAAAACCCTGGTCGAGAAGCCAGCGCAGCTCGTCGCGGAGGGCGCTTATGTTGCGGCTCTGTAGACCGCCACGGATGGATGGAACGGTACAATAGGTGCACCGGTTGTTACAGCCCTCCTGTATCTTCAGGTAGGCGGTGGGCAACCGGGTGAGGATCCGCCGCGGATAGGTGGCGGCAAAACCCCCTTCCCCTACGAATAATCCGGAACGCTCCACCAGCGAACCCACATCGGGGTAGCGGTTTCGGTCGACAAAGAGCGCCACTTCCGGGAGGAGCTCCCGCAACTGTTCGCCATATCGCTCCACGAGGCAGCCCGTTACGATCACCTTGCCATGGGGACCCTTCCTGCCCGACTCTTCAAGTATCGTTTCAATGGACTCTTTGGCCGAGTCGGCAATAAAGGCGCAGGTATTGATGATGACAACGGCAGCGTCCTGGGACATGGTGTGCCCCGAAGCCTCAAGCCTCGCGGCCACGTATTCCGAGTCAACGAGATTCTTGGGGCAGCCCAGGCTGACGATGCGGAAGTTCACGGGTGCGGCCCCCCTGATCTCGGGCGCGAACCGGAGAGGGGGCGAATGGTCGAATCGGCGCAACTGCTGAACAAAGAACGCTTCGCTCCTAACTCTTTCCGTTTCATTGATTCCCCGTTTCCCCGCTTCACCGTTTCGTCTTTTCTCCGAACTCCGAACTCCGAACTCTCTACTCTCTACTCCGAACTCCCAGCGGGCACCTCCCCTCACAGCCGTCGCCTCGCCTTCCCGTGCATCCCAAACCAATCCCCACGCAATGACACAAGAGAAAGTCGTATTTCAGCGGATCGCGGGGGGAAAATACCTTTAGTGCCTCCGTTATTTCTTCCGCTGCCCTCCACGAAGGGGTCTTTCTCTTCGTCCATCCCTGGCATATGCCGATCTTGTAAATATGCGTGTCCAGCGGAACGATGAGGCTCCCGGGATCGATAAAGTCCCAGAGACCCAGGTCCACGTCATCTCGCCGCACCATCCACCGCAGAAAGAGGTTCCACCTCTTTAAGGGATTGGCCGGCAAGCGCTTGGGAAAGAAGAAGAGCAGTTCGTCCGACGGCCCAAAGAGGTGAGCCCGCATTCTCCATAAGGCCTCCCGGGTGTCCCCGTCATAGAAACGTCGCATCATGCCGCCCAGCCCGCCAAACTCGTCGCCTATGCGGCGCAAGGCTTTGAAGAGGCGCAGAATCTCCTCCCCTTTTTGAAACCTGTAATACAACCCTTGCAGCGCAGAGAAGTCTCCCCGGCGCAGGAACTGTGTCGGGCCTTCTTCCATGACACCGAAAAGGAGTCCAAGGAAGTGTCTCATGGCCTTGATGTTGCCGTAGGCAAACTGCGAGGCCAAAAAACCGGCTGCCTCGCCGTCTTCCCAGCCTATATAACGGCGGGCAAACGACAGCGGATCGCTCTCGACAAGCGGGCCGAGGGACGGCTGCCGGGCCTCGTACAGATGTTCCAGAGCGTTGTCTCTGATGGGCTGATTCCTTATTGACCGGCAGGGCGGCTTTTTACGAAGAACCCGTTCGGCCGCACGATTTTTCGACGAGCTTTCTCCAATCGGCTACACGGCGCTCGAAGGCCCGCTTTGTGTCCTGTGCTTCCTGCTCCCAGGCCTCCCAACCGTCAAGGTTCGGCTCCAAGGCCGGGCCCGACAGCCCCTGCCGCTTAAGGTCCTCGCGAACCCGCTCGCGGACTATCATGGACCTCCTGTCGATCTCTTCCTGGTAGCGGTTCCGGATGGCCTTCAGCTCGCTGCGCACGGCCTCCGGAAGGCCGCAGACATTATCGAGAAGGTCGATGAGCCCCTTGTCCTTGTCGAGGATATCGAATTCCGTCGTGAGAACGTCAACGAGAATCGCCCTTTTGGCCCCATCGTCACCGGGTATGCCCCAAAATGACTCCTTCGTTTCCAAAAGGTCAGCCAGCCCCTCCCGAAAACGCCGGAGCAGCGCCCGCACCCTGTTCTCTACGTCTTTCGCCGCAAAATCACGCTTCTCCTCTTCGTCCATGACGAGGGATTTTGTCCTCTCCATGGCCAGTTCAATGGCGCTTTTTATCTCAGCCATAGTCGCCTTCCTTCAATCCTCTCTTCGCAGGCCGGGGGCCGAAAAGTCGACGGCGACGGCATCCTGTTCATCGTAATACTCGGAGCCGTATTCGACTACATGGGTATCTTCGATCCCGTAAAGGATATGGGCCAAGCCCGGCTCCATGGAAACCTTTGTACCCTTTTCCAAGAGCCTCTCCGCCTGCTCCCCCGTTGCCAGATCGATAAAAACGCCCTTCATGAGCCCACGAAGCACATAAAAGACCTCCCTCTTTTTCCGGTGAACGTGGCTTCCTCTCCAGAAGCCCTTCTTCAATTCGAAAAAAGCGAGGTGGCGGATATCCTCCCGGTGCGAAATCTGAACAAACTCACCCTTTTCCTCAAGCCATCGCTTGGCTCCGGGCATGGCTTTCGTCTCAGGCAGGGATTCTACCGACAGCTTATTCATTGCGGCCACCAGGGGCAGGATCGGGGACCTCCTGCATACCCAGGTCGAGGTACTTGCGCGCCAGATTTATGTACAGCACTTTGGCCGCTGCCCAATGCTCCCGGTCCCTCTCCTCGACCTTTCGCAAGGCCCTTGCCGGGCTCCCCGCCGCAACAAGCCCGGCAGGAATAACCTGGCGCATCTTAACAACAGACCCTTCGGCGATAATGGCATCGTCTCCGACCTCCGCAAAGAGGCTCAGAATGGCACCCATGCCCACAACCGCCGAATTACCTATGCGGGCCGAATGGATGATGGCGCCGTGGCCCACCGTGACCCTTTCGCCGATGATGCAGACTTGGCCCGGGGGCGCGTGGATGACCACCCCTTCCTCGACGGCCGTCCCTGCGCCGATCTCGATGCGGCCGTAGTCGCCCCTCAGGATGGCGCCGTGGCCCACGTAGCAGGAATGACCGATTTCAACGTCACCCACCACAAGGGCATGAGGGCTTACGTAGGAATGTTGCCCCACTTTCGGCGTTTTGCCGTCAAAGGTATAGAGCACGGAGGTTCTCCCGTATGTCTCGATGTGCCCCTACCCGTCCGCTGCCCTGGCCGGGTAGAAAATCTTTCCAGTATAAGGGTTTGGCGACACCGTTGTCAAGGCAGCAGAGGCCTACCGGGTAATAAGCACGGGGCATTCGGCCCCTTTGAGCACATTCCGGGCTACGCTTCCGATGAGGTACTTCGCTATGCCGGACCGGCCTAAGGAGGCGATAACGACCAGGTCGATCTCCCTCTGCCGCACCTCCTCAAGTATCGTTTCATAGACCAGCCCCTTTGACAGGACAGCCGTTACATCCACCCCCTTCGGTTGACCGAACCGGCCGAGCTGGGCGTTCATCCTTGCCAGCCCGCTCTCCTCGGACTGTATCTCGGCGGCCCGTATCGTTTCCTGGGCTACCGCATACTCTACGGCGTACTGCCACATGTCCGGAAGCACATGGAGGAGAAAGAGTTTTGAGCCATACTGCCTGGCGATATCCAACCCCTGCTTGAGGGCATGGTCCGAGTAAGTGGAAAAATCCGTCGGAACAAGAATTCTGCCCGGTTTGGACATGAAAACGTCCTTCGTCAGCAGCACCGGGCAGGAGGCCCCCTTAAGAACGTTGCGCGCCACGCTGCCGATGAGGTACCTGCCTATTGCCGAATGGCCGAGCGACGATATGACAACGAGATCGGCACCCAGTTTCTTCTGCTGCCCGACGATCTCCTCATAGGGTATACCGCTCGTCACAAGCTCGTGGACCTCTATGCTCTTGGCCTCCGGAAATTTCCTGATTTGCTTCTGAATACGCACCTTGGCCTTCACCGCAAGGCCCTTTTCCAGATTCTTTATGGCCCCTTCCGTCACGGAGATGTCGGCGTAGTCGTCAAAGAGAACACCATGTATCCTTTCGTGAACCACGTGCAGTACGTGCACCTCGGCACCGTATTCGGCGGCAATAACGAGGGCCTGCCTCAGGGCCTTCTCGGAATAGGAAGTGAAATCGGTTGGTACGAGAATCCTTGTCGGTTTAAGCATGATCGCACCTCCTTTGAGGGTTGCTGACCTTTTTAAACAGGTCGCATACCCCTCTTCTCTCCTCTTAGCACTTGTTAACCATTTGTCAAGGATTGGCTAACAGGTGAGGTCAGAGGTAGTCCATTTCGTCATCCTCGTCATCCTTTCTTCCGCCGTTCATCTTTTCTTCCAAATACCGGCGGGCCGCATCCCGCCCTCCAAGCCCAAAGGCCAGGGCCAGAGCAAAAACGACGCCACCGAAGAGTATGCCGAAAACGAGAAGGACCGTGTCCTTGCCCACGCCGAGCTGCTCCAGGGACATTGTGGAGGCTATGGCAATGACGGCAAACTTGGCAAACCGGCCTATCGCAGTGGCCCTGCGGTACCCGGCGTTGACCGACGCAATGAGGAGGGCCCGGCCAAGAAAGTTTCCCAGGAGGTAGCCGACCAGAAGGATAAGCGCCGCCAGGAAAACCTGGGGAAGGTAGAGGAAAAACCGCTCAATAAGCCGTTCCACCGTCGGTATGCGTAGCGTCTGCAGGGCAATGATGGAAAAGGTGACAACGAGGACCCAGCGGACGATCCGGGCTACGAGGCGGGACAGGGGAGAGCGGACCCCGCTTCGGGAAAGAAGCTCCTGAAACCCGGAGCGCTCGGAAACGGCGTCTATGCCTAAGGCCTTGAGGACCTTGGACACGAGAGCGTTTGCCAACCAGGCGAAGAGGACACCGCCGGCAACGATAACAAAAGCTGTAAGCAGGCTGGGCCAGAACTCGATAAATCGCTGGCACCACGTATCAAACGGATCGATAATGAGTCGGTTGATGATGTTCACGGGTTCACCCCCTTCTGCTCTCCCATGATTCGAGAAGCAGCCTTTTGTTGGCCTCGAAGGAGCGGCAAAGCCCTTCGATCTTCTCTTCAACTGCCGAAGAATCGCTGTCGGCGACGTCGATTATAAAAGAAGCGGTCCTGCCCACGTAGAGGGGGGTAAGGGACTTGAGCAGATGCTCCCGGTGCACCACCCTGTGGTTGTATGCAAGGCCGAAAAGATAGACGATCTCCGACCAGACATCGTCGGGGAAGTGAAAGGAGCCCATATCCTTTCGGGCAAGGCCGGATACAAAGTCGACAATCCCTGCAGGTAGAATCCGGCCCCAGAACTCACCGAGGGTTTCCGCACCGAGGCGGAACCGCTCAACCATGCGCTCCACATTTACCGGAACAGGCTCTAACCCCACATCGTAGTGGAAACCGAGGGTGGGCACGTCCTGCGATTCCTTCACATCGATCCACACGTGCCCGTACGTCTCCAGGAGATCAAAGGTCGCCCCCACCACCTGACAGAGCATGGTGCTTAGATCTGTGCCCGGATCCTTCGGGTCGTGAATCTTTGCTCCCAGGTAGGCCTGGCATACGCGAAAACCTTTGGCAATGGCCGTTGTCGTCATCCAGACGTCTATGCCGTATCGCGCCACATCGGTGGCCCAGACGTCCTGCGCCAGGTAAAGCCCGGCGAGGTCTCCCGAAAACCCGAAATCACCGCCTATGGGCTGCCTGACGCGCCTGCCGTAGAGGGCCCTCGTGAGTGGATATACGATGCTGTTCGTGATCGTGCCGTCGTACTTGTACCGCTGGTACAAGGGCGCCACATAATCGAACTCTCCCTCCAGAACGGGCTTGATAAGGAGCTCGATCCACTCGGGCGTTATGCTTCGCAAGTCGGAGTCCACAACGGCACAGGCCTTGGCGTTAAGCCTCCGCGCTATGGCGAAAATAGTCCGGAAGGCGCTTCCCTTGCCGGGAATTCCGTGGTAGGGGGTTGCGATCTTGACGAAGGGATTGATCGTATGGGACAGCAGAATGGACCGGAAGTCGTCGATTGCGGCCTCGTGCACAACGTCCGTCGTTCCATCCGAGGATCCTCCATCGGAGTTGACGAGGACGGCCTTCCTGTCGGGGAAATATTTTGCAAACCCCGCCTGAACGGCCCTGACGACGTGGCCGATGGTCCGGGCATTGTTGTAGCTCGGGATGCCGACGACGATTTCAGCGTCACCTAATGATTCTATATAGCTGTCGACTCTGCCACTGCCGGCAAAACCTTTCACGGCCGGGCCACCCCCTCAGGCGATGAGCATGGCAAGGTGCTCAAGAAACGGGGACGTCTCACGCTGCCCCCTGAGGTAGTACCCTGCCGCTGTCTTTTGAGACCTTCCGATCCTCACCGTCACACCCTTGTCCCCCAGCGCCTGAAATGCCGTCTCGTCCGTCAGGTCGTCTCCGATATACACGGGCTCATAGTCACCCTCGACGCGCCCCAAGAGAAACAGGGCAGCCCGGCCCTTATCCCACGAAACAGCCGGCGCCAGCTCGAGCACCTTCTTGCCTCTCAGCACGGCAAAGGCCCCCTCGCCTCTGTGGCCGGCGGTGGCACCACGGAAAACCTCTCTTATGCGCCGCGCCCCCTCTCTGTCGGCCATCCGGTAGTGCAGCGCAAAGCCGAACCTTTTTCTTTCCAGCAGCGCGCCTGGAATATTCCGGATGCCTTCCTCTATCCGGCCGATGATGGCATTGAGCAGATGCCCCGACGACCGGGCGCCGGGGTGAGTGAATCTGATGCGGGGTCCCGAAATTTCCAGACCATGGTTGCCCCCGTAAAAAATGTGCCGAAGGCCGATCCTCTCCCTCACATCAACCATCGTTCTTCCGCTCAGGACGGCCACGCGCGCCCTCGGGGACGATGCAATCCGCCTGAGCTGCTCCTTCACATGGGGAGATATGTGACAGGCGGCGGGATCATCGCCGATAGGGACGAGGGTGCCGTCAAAATCAACAAAGAGGAATAGACCGGAGCCCCTCCGTTCCAGCCTGGGACCCCCGTTTTCGAAAACATACCGTGGCACCACCTTCCCAATCCCGTCCTTCCCGGGGCTCCGTCATTCGCCGGACAGACGGACCCGGGCAAGCTGGGCTATGAGCTTTCCCGCCCAGCGGTAAATGTTGTGCTCTTTGACGATGGTGCGCATTCTCTGCATGCGCTCGGACCGTTCAGCCGATTCGAGGGTCAGTGCAAGCTTGATTGCGTCGGCCATCTCCTCGATGTCGTAGGGGTTGACGATAACGGCATCCCTCAACTCCCGGGACGCGCCCGCAAACTGACTCAGTATGAGGACTCCGTCGCTGTCGCCACGAGAGATGACGAACTCCTTGGCCACCAGGTTCATACCGTCGTGGAGAGATGTGACCATGCAGAGGTCCGACGCCCTGTAGTAGCGGTCTATCTCCTCGTGGCTGTGGTGGGCCTTCATGTAGACTATGGGCTTCCAGGTCGGCGTGGAAAAGCGCCTGTTGATCCTCTCCACCGCTTCGTCCACCTCGAACATCAGCTCCCTGTATTTCTGAATGTGGTCCCTGCTGGGGGCCCCGAGCTCTATAAAGGTAAAGTGCCCTACAAACTGCGGGTACTTTTCCAGGAATCTTTCCACGGCCCTGAACCGTTCCGGTATACCCTTCGTGTAGTCGATGCGGTCAACGCCAACACCGACATACCTTGCCTTAACGCCCGCATCCTTCAAGATTTGCCGGCGCTCTGCCCCGTCGGCACCCCGCACACCTTCCCCCTCCCTGGCGTAGTCGTAACTTACGCTTATGGGGAAGGGCTTGACCAGCGTCGCATGTCCCCGGCGGTTGACGGAGAACTGCTCCCAGTCAATCTGCGACTCCAGAAACCTGTCGACGGTGTCAAGAAAGTTGTTGCAGAAAAATTGTATGTGGAAACTGAGCAGGTCCGCCCCGAGCATGCCGATGAGGATTTCCCGGCGCCAGGGGCAGATGCCGAAGGATTCGGGGTTAGGCCAGGGGATGTGCCAGAAAAGGGCGACCTTGGCGTCGGGCCGCTTCTGCTTCACCAAGAACGGAAGGAGCGCCAGGTGATAGTCCTGGATCAACACAAGGGGCCCTTCCTCGTCCGCTATCTCCTTGAGAAGAGCCTCGGCAAAAAGCTCGTTGACCTTCTGGTAACAAACCCAGTCTTCGAGGCGGAAGACCGGCCTCGTGTGAGTTATGTGGCACAGGGGCCAGAGACCCTCATTGGAAAACCCGTAGTAGTAGCCCTCCTCTTCCTCCTTGGTGAGCCATATCCGTTTTAACGTGTACGACGGTTCGTCCGGCGGCACGCGCACCTTTCCGGCGCCATCGACGAATTCCCGGTCCGCCTCTCCACTGCCGTGGGCAATCCACAACCCGTCGCAGATCCTCATGACGGGGTCAAGGGCCGTCACAAGGCCGCCGGCAGGCACGATGCACCGAAACGAGGCACCCTCCCTGACATGCATGTAAGGCTCCCTGTTGGAGACAAGGAAGAGCTTCTTTCCCCCCAGCTCGGCCCGCATATACTCCTTCAGACTGCTCGACGTCCAGATGGATTCAGGCTTGACCAGCAGCCGCACCTCCTCTTCCCGCGCCCGCGCCATGGACAAAGTTTTTGCCAGTTGGGTGACCTCGGTGATAAGGGGGTTCAGCACGTCCCCCTTGGGAAGCAGCACCGAGTCCGGCACCTCGTCCTTTGTGGTCCTCAGCTCCCGCATCCACTCTGCAAGCCGGGCAATGGGCCCCGTAATGCTCCACCGGACGACCAGGACGGTGCTGAGCACCACGAGCACGGCAAGGGTGAGGAAGCGAAGGATGTTGTCCTTCCAGATCTCCCTAAGGCGAATGTCGATGTACGATATGTCGTTAAACGTCGTCAGCGCACCGATGGGCCCGTCGTCCTCCCTGGTGAGCGGGATTGTGTAGACATACATTTTTTGCCCGTCTACGGTCACGAAACTGCCTATTGCGCGGTTTTCCAGCAGGGAGTTGACTGCCTGAGGAAAGGGCTGGGCAATCTTGGGCCTCAGGTGAAGCGTGGAAGTCAGCAGATTTCCCAGCTCGTCGAAAACGGCCACCCCCTTCAGCCTCTCTCTGTTTCCAAACCTTTCCACGATCCGGTTCAGCCTCGCTACGGAGTTGGACTGGATAAGAGGCGTCACCGATTCACGGAGACTTTCGGCCAGTATGAGTGCCCGCCTCTGAACGTCTCCGGCGAGGCGGTTCTTTTCGTTGCGGACCTGGTACAGCGAGAAGACGAGGGCCGTCAGCGCCACCACAAAGATAAGCGAAACGATGAGCCGGATGGTGATCTTCATATGGTCAAACCCAGGGAACCCCCACCGCCCGCCTCCAATATGAACCACACGGAGAGATAATCCCGTATCTGCCGCGTAATGAGAAAGTTCTGCCGGACGTGCTCCCTTCCCCTCTCCCCCATTCTTCGGGCCATCTCCGGATTGTTGAGGAGCTGCCGTATTCTGAAGGACGTTCCTTCCGTGGAGTGAACAAGAAAACCTGTCACGCCGTGGACAATCTGCAAGGGAATGCCCCCTACGGCACCGCCTATGACGGGCCTGCCCTTCCACATGGCCTCCGAAACGGTGAGGCCGAAGCCCTCCTTCAACGATTTCTGAAGCACCACGCTTGCCGCCCTTTGGAGCGCGTTAATGTGCCTGTCGCTGAAGGCGGGCAAAAGGAGGATGTGGATGTCGTCATCGCTTGAGGCATAGTTCCGCACCTCGTTCAACACCATCTCGCCCTCGGGGTCGTCGGTTGCAGGGCTTCCCGCCAAGACCAGAATGCAGTCATTGTACTTTCTTGCGATCCGGAATGCCTCGATGACACCCGTCGGGTCCTTGAAGCGGTCGAAGCGGGATACCTGCAGCACCATGGGCCTGTCCGGGGGGATGCCGAACTGTTGCAGCGTCTCCTCGATCTCGCTCCTCGAAAGGTCTACGTTCTTTTCGCTCAGGGGGTCGATGGAGGGCGGGATGATAAATTCATCGATGCCCATTGCCTTGGCAAACCTGGCCACGGAGAACACGGCGGCATCGTACTTCCCGCAATACCGGAACAGGCCTTCGCTAACCTCCCGCACCGGGCTCGACACGTCGATGTGACACCGCCATATCCATCGGCCCGACCTCCGAAACTCTATGAGGGGTGCAGGTTGGGGATCGTGGATGAGGACCGCGTCGGCGTCGTCGATCCCTATGGCCCCCACATTCTTTCTGTTCACCTCAAAATGGTGCTCCCACATGGCTTTCGTGATCTTCTCCGGATTGCCCTGCAGGGCGTTGTGGAGCTTCTTTGTAATGTCGAAGAACCGGTCGTCGCCCTCGATGACCTCCCATCTCGCCCTTATCCCGAGCTCGTTCAGTATGGGCAGCATGCGGTGCAGTATCTCCGCGACGCCGCCTCCTGCCTTTGTGGAATTTATGTGCAGAAACGACTTACCTTCCATCCTGTCGCCGAGCCTCTTGAGAAGAACAAGGTCACCCTTGGGCGATATACCTGAATATTCGTTGATCATGACGTGATAGCCTCCATGTCCCGCCGCAGGCTGTCTTCGACGGTCTCCACAATACGGGCCCGGATCCCTTCAAGGTTGTGCATGAGGGGATCGATGGCCCGTATGGCGCCGGCCAGCATTCGGTCCCCCGGAAGCCCATCGATCCACACGGAAAAGTCGTCCCTGCCGTGGCGGATCCTTGCCTCATAAAAGTGGTAATAGATGCAGGCAGGATCAACGTATCGGACGGCGAGAAGGAATTCGGCCAGATTTTTTGCCCTTACACCGGCGGGAAAAATAATGGATACCGTTTCGTTGAAAAAGAATTCGTCTCCCACCATGGCATCTCTCGGCTCGGGAAAATGGATCATGTAATCGTCAATACAGGCCAAAAGCCCCTGCCTCAACTGCGAAAGGTCTTCGTAGGCGAACGGTTCGATATTGGAGAGGCGTTCCGAGAGGGCCCGCTCCTCAAGGCTCTCTCCAACCCAGTGGGCGAAATCGTTTGTGTACTCCAGGATGTGCCCTTTCAGAAAATACTGATAGGTATGATGAAAGAGGCTTCCATCGCTTATGTCGGCTATGGTTTCCCGCAGCTCCCGAAGGTTGTGTGCCTTCCTCCCTGTCGACTTGAGAATGGTCACGCATTCCATGAATTCAAAGGGTACGGCTTCTTCCATTCTGTTCCCTCCAGTCCTGTTAAGGGGCACCGGCCGTTCAGGTCATCGGTTGTCATCGGCAACCGCATTCCCGATCTGCGTCAGAATATCGGGAATGGCCGACGTTACCCGGTCCCAACTGGCGATGAGAGGCACGCCGAGGGGGTCTTTCATGATCATCTCCGATGCCTTCCGCAGCCCATGCGTGAAGGTCTCGACGGCGAGACTCTCCTCGTGCCGGTCAAACAAGAGACCGTTGATGGACGCATCGTCTTCATACCTCTTCAGCATGTCCTGGGCCGTCCTGACATACGTGGCAACGAGGGTCTTGAAGAAACCGTCGGCAAAGACAATGCCTTCCGAGGCCAGGGTTCTGAAAATGGACTTGCAGATATCGACGCACATCTTGTGCAGACCCTTCGTGGCATCCTCCGGCGACAGCGCCTGGTGCTTGTGTTCATAATTGTCGGCAATGTCGACCTGGCAGACCCTGTTTATCGACGTGTTTCTGTAGACTTCGGCCAGGGTACCCACCTCGAGGCCCCAGTCGCCCGGAATTCTGTTGATCCTTGCCAGATTGATGTCCATAGAGAACTCACCGGCAAGGATGTAGCGGAAGCTGTCAAAGAAGACCAGCAGGGGGTGGAAGCCGAGGATCTTTTCCAGGGCCCTGAGAAGGGGCGTTACGAGGAGCCTCGTCGCCCTTCCGTGCATCTTGTCCGTTACGCGCGTATAGAACCCCTTGCAGAAGTCGTAGTCCAGGCTGGGATTCGTCACGGGATAGCAGAGGCGGGCCAGCATCTCCCGGCTGTACGTCACGATGTCGCAGTCATGAAGGACGATTGCGCTGAACTGCTGCTGGGAAAGCACGTACCCGTAGGCCATCCAGGCCGACCTGCCTTTTCCTGCAAAACCAATGGGAAGGTCTTGCGCCTCGATGGCCCTGTATATCTTCCGTATTCTCTTCCCATTATTCCAAAGGATCCTCGTTTTTTGCGGAAGAACGGCAAAGAATTGGCGGGCGTTCTGAAACTCCCGCTCTGAGGCAGGTCCGAGGGTGACGACGATCTCTTTGACATAGGCCACCCCCATGAGCTCTTCCACGATCCTTCGCAGCGCCTCCCCCTCAAGCTCACTGTAAAGAGAGGGGAGCACGAGGGCAATGGGCCGCTCCCGCGCATAGCCTTCAAGCTTTTCCTCGAGGTTTTTGAGATCCCCGGGTCCCAGCCGGTGAAGCGTTGCCACCACACCCGTTTGATAGAAATCTGCCATTACCTACCTCCGAAACATCGCCTACACTACGGGTAAAATTTTGAGTCCCTCTTCGGCGGCGGCCCGACAAAGCGACTCGTCCTCTGAAAGAAAGAACAGGACTGTGCGCGAGAATCCGTTGTTCATTGCACTACCGGTCAGGCTGAGCCTCTCCTGCTCTTTCAGCATCAGCTTGGCCGCCGAAAGGTGCAGGGCCCCAAAACGGGTCACGCCGTACTTCCTCACAAGGTGGCCGGCCTCGACATCATCGAAATCGATCTTCACAAAGCCCTGCCAGTCTTTGGAAAACTGTTCCGTCACGGTATCGTAATCCCGGTCCGACAGGTCTCCCTTGTCGCGCCGGATGCGCAACGCCGAGATCACCTCCGTGTAGGCGATGCGGCACGTAGCAACAATCTCTGCAACGCGGACCCAGTCCACGATCTCTCGGGACCGGGCCTCGGCCGCATAGAGTTTTATCAGGCTGCTCGACCCGAGAAAGAGTATCATTCCCTTTCCTCCAGTATGGTCAGGGAAAGAGGCTTCCCTGTGACCATGACGCCCTGCTCCATTCCCAGGGGCTTACCCCTGGACCAGACGGCCTTGCCGGACATCTCGAGAGACCTGACCAGGCGATATTCTTGCGACAGGGGAACGATAAGAGCCACCTCTTCCCCATGGTCCGTGACGAGAACGGCGTTCCCGTTGCGGACCATGGTAATGTAAGCGCTTAGCTTTGCTTTTAGTTCTTTTATTCCCACCCGGCTCATTGTAACCTCTTCATGTATCATAATGTAGTTACATTATACACAGCATGTGGTTACTTTGCAAGCCAACATGTGGTAGGCTTATGGGAGGCCGCAAAGGAGGAGAGTTGGTGACGCTTAAACTGGTGCTCTTTACAGACCTTGACGGGACGTTGCTCGATGAACGATACGGGTTCGATGCCGCCCGGCCCGCACTCGCCCTCATAGCCCGGCTCGATACGCCTTTGGTCATCTGTTCGAGCAAGACGAGGCCGGAAATAGAGCTCTACAGGAAGAGGCTCGACAACCACCATCCCTTTATTTCCGAGAACGGCGGCGGGATTTTTGTTCCCCGCGGCTATTTCGGGGGCGACGTGACAATTCCGGACTGCGAGAAGACACGGGACGGCCGGTACGAGACAGTCCGCTTGGGGGCCCGCTACGGCGACCTGAGGCGGGCTGTCGAGGCCCTGCGCAGCCAAGGGCACGGCATAAGGGGGTTTGGCGACATGGCGGCGGAGGAGGTGGCACGTCTTACGGGCCTTGCCGTTAAAGAGGCGGCCATGGCCAAGGAACGGGGCTTCGATGAGCCCTTCGTCTTCCATGGTGGAGCGGGCGAGGTCGACACCCTCATAGAGGCGGCGCAGAGGCTGGGTTTATCGGTCACGAAGGGCCGCATCTACCACCTCCTCGGTCACAGCGACAAGGGCAAGGCTGTCGCCATTCTCACCGACCTCTACAAGCAGAAGCACGGCACCGTGGTGACCGTGGGCCTTGGAGACAGCCCAAACGATTTGTCGATGCTGAGAGCCGTCCACATTCCCGTCGTTGTTCAACGGCCCGACGGAACGTACAACCCGACCCTCCTTGTCCCGGGGGTAGCGAAGGCCCGCGGCATAGGACCCGAGGGTTGGAACAGCGCGGTAATGGAGCTGATGAGCGCCTATCGGGCCTGCGGCCCGGCAAAAAACTGTTGACAAGGTTATTGACGGGGGTTATATATAATTTCTATATTGTGCTTAGGGTTCGGAGACGCATTACCGGTCTCCGGAGGTCGCTATGAGGTTGGTCGGGCCGCCACCTGGAGAAATTCGGGTGGCGTTTTTTATTTGGAGGAATCGGCGGGAAAGATAGGGCACGTAGCTGGACCTGAACGATAATCGACGTGATGGGTCCGGAGATGCCGTGGCATTCGGGCGACGCCTCCGGAGGCACTGAGAAAAGGTTGGTCGGGCCGCCACCTGGAGAAATTCGGGTGGCGTTTTTTATTTGTGGCGTTTACGGCAAAAGCCCCTTTCCGTTCGTGCGGGGAGCGCTGCGCAGAGGGGTTGGGAGGCTTGTGACGAATCCAAAAAGAAAAAGGGAGGACATTATGACACGGAGAAGACTACAGCTATTCCTCATCATTTCCGTAGCCCAGCTTGTCGTGCTTGCCGGCATGGCGCACGGATTCAACAACGCCGACGTCCAGAAACTGAACAGCACGAACAGGTGTGAAAAGTGTGACCTGTCAAGTGCCAACCTGTCCAACACGGACATGTACGGCGCCAGCCTGGCAGGGGCCAACCTGGCAGGGGCCAACCTTTCCGAGTCAAGCTTTAACGATGCAGACCTCACGGGGGCCAACCTCAAGGGCGCCAACCTCAAGGGGACGAACTTCGCCGGTGCGAAACTGGGGAACGCCACGTGGGCCGACGGGAAAAAGTGCCAGCCGGGCTCCATCGGCAAGTGCAAGTAGACCGCCGACTCGCAAAGCTTTCTTGGACATCGGGCACCTCCTGTAGTAATATTGATAAATTCTTTTGTCTACCACAGGAGGTGCCTCTTGCCGGTGAGAAAGGGCCGTTTGCTGGCGGCGCTGCTCGCGGCCCTGGTCGTGTGCACCATGACCGCCTGCAGCAACGAGACGACGGCCAAGGACTACTATCAGAAGTCCTTTCAGTTCATCAATGCGGGGAGCACCCAGGACGCCATAGATCTCCTTGCCCTTGCCATCGCCAAGGACCCCTCCTACTTCGATGCCTATTACAACAGGGCAGTCCTTTACTACTGCCAGGAAAAGTACGATAAGGCCCTGGCTGACCTGAACAAGGCCATAAGCCTGAAGCCCGACCACCCGGGCGCCTATGCAAGCAGGGCAACGGTCTACGACCAGCTAAACCGCGCCGACGAGTCTCTGGCCGATCTCAAGACCGCCGCCCGCCTCGGTGACAGCGACACGCAGGAACACCTGAGACGCAAGGGAATCGATTGGTAGGGCGTCGTGCAGGCGTAGCGGTACCAAAAGCCGCTCCACAGTCTAACGCTCACTATTCTTAACGAGGAACAGACCATGCAAAGAAAACCCCTGACAGTGAAAAAAGTGTTGATCATGGGCGTCATAACGGGGATAAGCGTCATCATCATCGCCTACTTCGCCATGTACATGCAGCATCGCAGACTCGTGCAGGCGTCGCGTGGCGGGACGCTTCCCAAGGCAGCCCAGCTTACAAATCCCCAGCCTTATGCCGAGGATGGCGAGGGCCGACTCTATTATGTCATCGAGGGTGCCGGCGCGGCCCCGGAAGGACAGGCTCGCGCATGGAGCAGGCTCATCTACGCTGAAGAAGGCAAGAAGGCTTACATCACCAAGAGAAGACAGAGGAACATGTTTACGGAAGGCTTTGACCGGCTTGCCCACAGGGACATTCTCTATGAATTCAAGTGCGCCAAGGATCCAAGGGAATATGCCATCATCGAAGTCTTTGAGGTGGACAGGGAAGGCAAGACATTGGACTACGGCAAGACGGGTAGCTCAAAGGACTGGGAGGCCATTCCCCAGGGAACAACCATAGAGAAGCTTGCCCTTAAGGCTTGTCCGTCAACTGCCAAATAACCGCCGCCTCATAAGCGTACCGCTAAGTAAAGAAGAGGGGAGGTCTTGCGACCTCCCCTCAACTGTTTTATCCGGGCTACCTGTCTCAGGTCTTTGCCGGGAAGAGTTTGTCGAGCAGCTCCTTTGACGGCGGCTTCGTCAAGAGGCTCACCACAAAATAGATGATGCCGCAGCCGAAGACCAGATACCATTCAAAGGTGCCCATACCAAGCTGCTTAACCATAAGAACCTTGTAGCCACCGTAAATGCTCATGCCCGTGCCGTAGAGCACGCAGCAGAGGGCGCCCCACTTCGTGGCCCGTTTCCAGTAGTAGGAGACGGCGGTGACGAAGAAGAAGATTGCGCCCAGGCCCATGGCCGCAAGGCCCATAAAGATGGAGAGCAGCGGCGG
The DNA here is from genome assembly GCA_964651435.1 of uncultured Pseudomonadota bacterium. Taxonomy (GTDB): domain Bacteria; phylum Desulfobacterota; class Syntrophorhabdia; order Syntrophorhabdales; family CAYQXL01; genus CAZYVU01. The sequence continues at coordinate 35,903 of CAZYVU010000003.1, read as the reverse complement.
CGGGTTCACAAGGGTCCAGTAGAAGGGCAGGAAGAGGAAGAGGGCAATGAGGAAGTAGCCCAGATACAGCATCGACTTGTCCGTTGTCTTCGGCCACCAGAGCTTGATGACGTCGCGGGTGATGTTGGCGCTCATAATGAAGACCATGCCTGCAAGCGTTGAAAGGGCGGCGGCAAAAAGGCCCATAACATAGAGGGTCATCAGAGGAACGCCGCCGACGGCAAAGGCCAGCTCAGGCGCCGCGAGATCCGCGGCCCAGGGCTTTACCTTCAGCAGGTTCGGTCCGTAGATCATTCTTGCCACAAGGCCGTTGCTGGAGCAGTCGAGCATGATGGGAACGCCGGCAATGAGGTAGACCATGATGATGAGGGTCCAGAAACCCTTCTTGTTCAAGGTGCCCATGCCGAGGAACCGGCTCACGTTGTGCGGGAAGCCGATGGCCATGGTAAAGAAGATGACCGGCGTGGCAAGGATTCCCACAATACTCGAGAAGAGCTGTGTCGGGCCGACCTGTGGGAGCTCCGGCCTCATGAGCTTGATAAGGGCCGGACCTACCTTCGGCTCCATGTACAGCTTTGCCGATATTTCATAGAAACCTCCGGCCCAGAAGATCGCCCAGATGCCCAGCAGGGCACCGACGAAGCCAAGGAAGGCACCCTGGAATGCCATGGACCACTGGGTCCCTACGTAGCCGCCAAGGACCATGTAGAGCCAGGCGATGAAGATGGAGAGCAGGAGGCACCAGACGACGGGCAGGCCCGTCGTTGCGTACCAAACGCCGCCGGCGGCCTTGAGCTGACCCACGGAGTACATAAAAAGGAAGTAGAGCATACAGAGGGCGACGACGGTCTGGAGCATTTTGCTTTCGAATCGCCGGCCGATCGTTTCAGGCAGCGTGGCTGCACCGAGTTTCTTAGAAAAGGATGCTGTCTTTACGGCGGCGAGCCAGCAGCAGGGAATGAGACCGAGGAGGCTCCAAATACCGGCAAACCACATGCCGGAAAAGCCCACCGCATAAACAACGCCGGTGCTGCCGGCAAAGGCCCAGCCCGAGAGGTAGGATGCCGCGAGGGCGCACCCTGTAACGACAGGGCCGATGTCCCGCTTGCCGACAAGATACTCCTCAAAGGAGCCCTTGGCGGCCTTTTTCTTGCTGGCAATTCCAAGAATGATCGAGACCACGAGAAGCAAGGCAACGCCTATGCTACCGTAGATTGCCGTTTCTGCTGTGGGCGGCAGATACTCCGAGTAGGTTGGTTTCATTCCTTCCACCCCCTTGTGATGAGCCATGTCCCGATAAATGTCATCAGGAAGAGGCCGATGATGAGAACCCACCAAACGTACCACGGATGCATAAGAACAGATGCGTCAGGCAGCGTCACTGCCGGTGGTGCTACTGGTACTGTTGGTTGCATAAAAACCCCCTTCTCACTTATTTTGTCTAAACAGAATTGCCCGGAATAATCTTAGATGCGGCTCGCACTCACCCCCTTCCAACTGAATTTCTCCAAGCAACACGGGAATCCCCGTTTACCCCTGTTGCCGTATGTGAAAGAACTTTCGTGCTTCTCAGCACCCCTTTCCCCAACATATACTGTAATTAATGATAGGAATATGGTACCAAATGTCAAGAAAAATCTATCTCTGCGTTCTTTTAAAAATACACTGCGTATCGGAAGTATATGTTTTAATGGTATAAATAAATTTTGGACCGCTGCATACAGTATACAGAAACGGTAGTACCGGGGGGGGAAGCGGAGGGAAGTTCGGAGGGAAGTTCGGAGGGAAGTTCGGAGTGTAGAGTTCGGAGTTCGGAGGGGGAAGGAGTCGGGGAATGGGAGAAAGGGAGGAGGGAAGTTCGGAG
>CAZYVU010000003.1:0-33939 GCA_964651435.1 uncultured Pseudomonadota bacterium | reverse complement strand
GGAGGGAAGTTCGGAGTGTAGAGTTCGGAGTTCGGAGGGGGAAATCGTCAAGGCCCTTAGGCCGCTCATCGAACGGAGTGCCCATAAAGCGCAGCGCTCCTCCAGGCCACGAAGTGGCCGCTCATGAAGCGTCAGCGCTCGCTATAAACGTACGCTGACGATCTTCGACACCCCGTCCTCCTCCATCGTAACACCGTGAAGGGCGTTGGACGAGGTCATGGTGATGCGGTTGTGCGTGATGAAGAGGATCTGGGTCTTGCGGCTCATGTCGCGCATAATGTCCATGAGGCCCGCTAGATTTGCATCGTCCAGCGGTGCGTCGATCTCATCAAGCAGGGAAAATGGACTTGGCCGGGTGTCCATGAGAGACAGCAGAAAGGAGAGCGAGACAAGGGCCTTTTCTCCACCGGAAAGAAGCTCCATTCGCACCACCCTCTTTCCGGGCGGCTGTGCGTAGAGTTCCACGCCTGCCGTCTCGCTGCTCAGAGCGAGATTTCCCCGCCCCCCTTTGAACAGCAGAGGCACATACCGCTTGAAGGCCCCGTTTATGGTTTCGAACGTCTCCAGGAATTTGTCCTTCGAGAGGGCATCGATGCGTGCAATGCTTTTCTTCAGCGCCTCTACGCTCTCTTCCAGATCGGCCCTTTGCTTCTGCAGAAAGACCCTTCGCTCCGCCAGCTCCCCGTACTCCTTTTCGGCCCTGAAATTGACCTCACCGAGACCATCGATCCGGCCTTTCAAAGATTCTCTCTCCTCCTCGAGCTGTTTGTTGCCCGATGGCTTGAGCCCTGCTATGTCTTCAATCCCGTAAACCGTCTTGAGGCGATCCTCGATGACCCCCACCTTCTCCCCAAGAACGGCAAGCTCCTTTTCGACCTGTTCCTGGCGACCCCTCAGATGCTCCTTTTCCGCCAGCAGCACGTTTCTCCGGTCGGCGAGAGAGGTCTTTTCCATGTGAAGGTCCGCCAAACCGCCTTTAAGCGCCTCGTATCTGTGGACCTCCCCGTCAAGGGAAACCCGCATCGCCTCGTACTGCCGCTCCAGGCCCTCCCTTTTGAGCACGCGCTCCGCCATTCCATTGTCAATGAACCGGAGTCTTTCCCCTCTCCGCACCAGCTCCTTTTGAAGGGAAGCCTGCTCCTCCTCCTTCCGTGCGAGCTCGCCGGTCACACCCCTCAAGTGCCCCTTGATCCGCTCAAGGTCGACAGACAGCGCATGCCAGCGGCTCCGCTCCTTTTCGTAGGCACTCTTAAACGTCTCCCGCTCCTTTCGGGCAACGTTTAAGGCCTCCTCAGCCCCCTGCCGCTCCTTTGCTGCGCCGGCCAGGGCATCGGCCAGGGAAGAATCCTCCCCCGTCTCCTCTGGAGCCTCAAGGTTCCCGGCGGCATCAAGGCCGACCAAGGCCGCGCTCTGGGTACGGAGCTCCGTCGTCAGCGCAATGATCTCCCGCTCCAGCGCATCGAGGGCCCGCGCCTTCGCCTGCCGTTGTACCTTAACCTCTTCCCAAGTCCGTCCGGCCGCAGTTGCCTGGGCCGACAGCTCCTCTACAGCCGAAGCATGCCCTTGCAGCGTCTTTTCGATCCCCTTGACCTCGCGCTCCATCTTCAGCCGTGAAGCGAACCGTTCTATGGCGCGACCCCTCCCCTCCTTCTCGCCGAGAATGAAGCCTCGCGAATCGATCAGCACGTCGCCGGCCGCAAAGAGCCCCTCTTCCCCGCCCCAGATGCGGCGGAGCGCATCGAGGACGGAGTCAACCTGGATCACCCCAACCTTGACCCTTCCCTGCTCCAGTGCAAAGGTGCCTTCCGGAGGAAAGAAGACGTAGTTGGACGGCCTCTCCTCTGCGATCCGGGCAACCGCTCCGGCGTCGAGTGCGTCAATGACGCCGTACTCCATTTCCATGACAAAGAACCGCTCCAGAGACCTTTCGAAGTCGTCCCGGAAGGTAATCAGGTCCATGAGCCTGCGGCCTTCGTGCCGGACCGGCCTCGATGGAGCCGTCTCGGCTTCGATCTGCCGAAGAAAACCCTTCTTTGCCTTCAGATCCGACGACGCCTCCATCGCCAGGCGTTTCGCCTCGCCAAGCTCCGCCTGAAGCCCGTCCCTGCGCGCGAGGGCCTCCTCCTCCCTTTCCGTAAGCTGCCGGCAGGCTTCATCGAGTTCCGCGCGGAGTGTCTTTTTGGGTTCAAGCTTGCTCTCGAGCGACCGCACCTTTTCTTGAAGAGCACCTTTTTGCTGCAACCGATGCTCTTCACGCCTTCGCCTCTCGAGCCTCTGCCGTTCGGCATCGGCGATTCTGTTTCTTGTCTCGGAAAGGGCACTGGTGGTCACAAAGAGCCTCTCTCGTGCCGCCTCTACGGCGCCGTCAAGGCCCACGAGCCGGCCGGACAGGCTATCGATGCCCGCCTTCGCCTCGCCTGCTTGCCGCTCAAGGTCGGCAAGCCTTGCAGCCTCCCCGGCACTTCTCTCCTTCAGCTCCCTTACCTCTTGACCGATACGCCCTCTTTTTTCCTCCATCTCCTTGCACTCTTGCAGGAGAACCTTCTTCTCCTCTGCCAGTATGGCCTCCTCCCGTCCTACATGGTCCACTTCCAGCAGCCTGCCTTCAAGGTCTTTCTCCAAGGCCTTTAGATTGACCTCAAGCTCCCGGACCACCGTATCGGATAGGGCAAACTCCTCCTCTTTGGCTGTGATTTGGGCGCTCAGCGATTGGGCGGCCTCGTCCATCTGCGCCCTCTCCCGGTCCAGATCCCGACGCCGTTCTTCGAGCCGCTCCGACCTCTTCTGAATCCGCCTCCACCCATCGGCGAGAATCTCCATTTCCACAGCCGCGAGGCGCTCCGAGAGGGCCCTGTACTCCTTCCACCGCTGCCACTCCTCGTGGGCACGGCCGAAGCCGCTTTCAACCTCCTTCTGGATGTCCTCAACCCTATCCAGGTTGGCCTTCACCTCCTCCATTCTGGCCATCGCTTCCCGCTTCTTTTCTTCGAATCGTGTGATGCCGCTTGCCTCTTCAATAAGAAGGCGTCGCTCCTGGGGCTTCATGGTAATAAACTGCTCTATCCTCCCCTGCTCCACAATGGCATAGGTATTGACGCCGATTCCGGTGCCGAGAAAAAAATCCTGGATGTCTTTCAGTCGGACCTGGGCGCCGTTAAGAGAATATTCATTCACGCCGTCCCGGTAGATTCTCCGCCGCACGGAAAAATCCTTATCACCATCTTGAAGGTCAATGGTCACCTCACCGACGTTGACCGGACGTTTTCCGTCGCTGCCATGGAAAATAACGTCGCCCATGTCTTTTACTCTCAGCGACTTTGTGCCCCGCTCGCCGAGAACCCAGGTTATGGCATCGACAATGTTGCTTTTCCCGCAACCGTTGGGCCCAACGATACAGGTTATGCCATCCTCGAAGTGGAGCACGGTCCTGTGGAGAAAGGACTTGAATCCAAGCATTTCAAGACGAATGAGTTTCATAAGAAGACGTCCAGGTGATTATAGACAAGATGGGTCCTTTCATCAATGCCTTATTCCCGTACCGCACTTCGTTCGGTGCGCAGCCCCGGCGGCGGACACCTGAAAAATCGTGGGTTGCGGCCTTGCCCAAGGCGAATTATTATGTGAAAACAATCGGTTATTGAAATTCGACCTTCAATTTGGTAGAATATGCGCGTAATGAGGGGAAAACCGTATTTGAATACTGATTTGGAGGCATAATGTTTAAGACTGGTGAAGTAGCAGTCTACCCCGGCCATGGCGTCGGCAAGATCGAGTCCATTGAGGAAAAAGAGTTTTCGGGCACCAAGCAGGCCTTTTATATCATGCGCATCCTCGATACCGACATGACTATCATGATCCCTGTTGACGGCGAAAAAAATGCCGGGCTCCGGTGCATCATCGACAGCAATGAGGTTGCCAAGGTCTACGAGATCCTCCGCGACAGGAACGTCGGTCACGATAACGCCCCCTGGAACAGACGGTATAAGGACTACATGGAGCGCATCAAGAGCGGCTCTATTTTTGAGGTAGCTACCGTTCTCAGGGAGCTGTACAGCCTGAGGATCGATAAAGAGCTTTCCTTCGGTGAAAAAAAGATGTTCGAGATTGCCAGAAACCTTATCAAGAAAGAGCTGTCCATCGCTCTCGATAAGGAGGAAGAGCAGATCGAGCAGGAGATCGAGGGCATCTACGCGAGGGCCGGCAAAGGTTAAGAGCCCTTGGACCTCATTGTACAGATTATTCTTGTTGCTACTACGGCCGTCACAAGCTTTTTCGTAGCCAAGGAGATCTTCGGCAGTACGCTGCTCGGCTGGGTCGGCTCCCTCTTCGGCATAGGAATAGGGTACCTGATCATTAAGATCGAGGAGCGCCTCAAGGTCATCCCGATGAATCGAATCATCGGCAGCCTTGTCGGCGTCATCGTGAGCCTTGTCATAACAAATCTGTTTATATCGAGACTTCTCTTGCAGCTTATCAAGGATGTCAACATTTCGCTGCCCATCTACATCCTCATTTACGTCGTCGTCGGCTATCTCGGTTTTCGCATTGGAGGCAACAAGAGTGAAACGATCGATCTCTCAAAGCTGCCTCTCTTCGTCAAGAACCCCGAGGGGGAGAATGTCAAGATTCTCGATACAAGCACCATAATCGACGGGAGGGTCGCCGACATCGTCGAAACCGGTTTCATGGAAGGGACCCTCATTATCCCTCAGTTTGTGCTCTATGAGGTGCAACACATCGCCGACACACAGGATCAGGTCAAACGCACCAGAGGCAGACGGGGCCTCGACGTTCTCAATCGCTTGCAGCAGCAGGTCAACGTACCCGTAAAGATTATTGACGACGATTTCCCGGGGCTGAAGGACGTGGACTCAAAGCTCATAGCCCTTGCCACGAAGATAGGAGGAAAGATTCTCACAAACGACTACAATCTCCACAAAGTGGCAGAGCTCCAGGGCATTACGGTTATTAACATCAACCAGCTTGCCGCGTCCCTCAAGCCGGCAATACTTCCCGGAGAGGTCTTGAACCTCAAGATACTCAAGGAAGGTAAGGAGCAGCGTCAGGGGATCGGCTATCTCGAGGACGGGACGATGGTGGTCGTCGACGAGGCTAGGAGGCTTCTCGGCAGGTCTGCCGACGTGATCGTCACGAGCGTTCTTCAGACAACATCGGGCAGAATGATTTTCGGAAAACTCCGGGAACAGGGAGAGGGGGGATTCCATCTTCCGGAAGAGTATAAAGCGGACGAAGGGGCACGATAACATGAGAACCGTGGCAGTTATAGTGGCAGGCGGAACGGGCAAGCGAATGGGCGGACCCACGAACAAACAACTGCTCCATCTTGAGAATAAGCCCATCATAGTTCACACGCTTCAGGTTTTCCAGGAGTGTCATCCCATCGACGGCATCTACCTCGTCGTGAACCAGAAGGACCTGCCCGTAATTCAGGAGGAAATCCTGGAGACCTACCGGTTCAGCAAACTGGTCAAGCTCGTCATAGGGGGACGGCTTCGCCAGGATTCCGTTCGTAACGGCCTTGAGGCAGTCGACAACTCATGCAAAATCGTTGTCATTCATGATGGGGTTCGGCCGTTCATGACACCTGCCTTCATTGAAAAGGGCATCTCCCTCATGGAAATGTACGACGCCGTCATACCCGCCATCCCCGTAAAAGACACCATCAAGGTCGTTTCCAAGGAAGGGTATGTAATGAAGACCCTGGACAGGGATGCCCTGTGGCACGTCCAGACCCCGCAGATCTTCAAGTACGATCTGATCCTCAAGGCCTATCGGAACGGCATGGGGAAAAAATTTTACGGCACCGACGACGCATCTTTTCTCGAATCCCTGGGAACAAAGGTCAAGGTCGTCGAGGGTTCGCCTTACAACATCAAGATTACGACGCCGGAGGATCTCGTAATAGCCCACGGCATGCTTTCGCAGCTCAAGGCCGGATCATGAGAATCGGCATCGGATATGACATCCACCCCCTCGTCGAGAAACGACCCCTCTTTCTCGGAGGCATCGAGATCCCTTTCGGCAAAGGGCTTGCCGGCCATTCGGACGGCGACGCACTGATCCACGCCATCTGCGATGCCATCCTCGGGGCCCTGTGCGAAGGCGACATAGGGCAGCTCTTTCCCGACACCGATCCGCAGATTAAAGGCATGAGAAGCGACCGTATTCTCGAACGGACCGGGGATGTCGTCCGGCAGCGGGGCTTTCACATCGTCAACATCGACACGGTGGTCGCCGCCGAAGAGCCCAAGATAGTGGAGTACAGGGCGGCTATGAAGGCGCGCCTGGCAACCGTCCTGGACATGGACCCCGGTGACATCGGCATAAAGGGGAAAAGGGGGGAAGGCTTCGGCGCCGTGGGAAGGCGTGAGGCCATAGAGGTTTACGCTGTGGCGCTCCTAAGAAAGGTCGGCGACAAGCTGTGAAGTAAATACCGGGCACATGGCTATGGACGGACGAACATCTGCCGGGTCGCGACTTCAGGCGCGGCTGAGGATCATAACATGACCTTTTCACTCAAGGCACGCCTCCTCCTTATCCTGCTGGTCCTTCTCGGCCTTTCCATCAGCGCTTTGACCGTCATATATTCCCGCTCCGAAGACATGATCATAGACAAGGTAACGGAAAACATCGACGACATAACCCGGGCCATACAGATAAGCGTGGAGCAGATGAGCTACAAAGGAGACACGACGGAAAGACTGAAAAACTATGTCGATATGCTCAACCGGAAGGGTATCGATGAAATCTCCATCCTCAGCGACACCTCGGAGGTCATCGCCAGCTCAAAACCCGAAAAGGTCGGGACAACAGCCAGGATATCGGGGACCCGCAAAAAGGACTTCATTATAACGGCCCGTTTGGGCGAGGAAAGCAAGGGGGAGCCGCAGCGGCTCTACAACATTATCATGCCCGTAGCGATCAAAGGCCAGAGCGTGGGCTACATACACATCAGCATGCTTCTGGACGACTACCGGCAGCTTCAGCGGAAGAACCACATGAAGCGGGTGCTCAGCACGGTTTTCGCCTTCGGCATAGGCATCATCGTGTGCCTCATCCTGGCAGAAAAGTACACGGAACCGATAAAGAAGATAGCGGGTGCAAGCAAGAGGATCGCCCAGGGGGAACTGGTCAAGATCGAGGACAGCGGAAGAAACGACGAGATCGGGACGCTCGTCAAGAGCTTTAACGAGATGGTCGACAAGATGGACGAGAGAAAGGTGCTGGAGGAAAAGCTGAAAAAGACGGAACAGCTCTCCATCATCGGGCAGCTCTCGTCGGGCATAGCCCATGAAATCAGGAACCCCCTCAACTTTCTGCTTCTCTCCATCGGCCACGTTAAGGAGAAGATCGCCCTGTCGACGATGGCGGAGAGGGAGGACCTTGTATCCCTGCTTCAGAACTCAATCATCGAGATTCACAGGGTGAACGAGCTGATTCACAATTTCCTTCTCCTGGGAAGACCGGTCAAGCTCAGGAAAGAATGGGTCCCCACCAGGGCCCTTATCGAGGAAGCGATCTATTTGCTGAAGGGCAAGGTCAAAGACGGTGTCAGTGTGGTCCTCGCAGACGGGGATGGAGACCAGAGCCTTTATTGCGACCGCGAATACATGAGGATCTGCATTCTCAATCTCGTGCTCAACGCCATCCAGTCCATCGAAGACACAGGGACGGTGACGGTAAAATACGCCACCGATTGCCAAATGTCCGTCATTACGGTGGCCGATACCGGCACGGGCATCAAGGAGGGGGACCTCCAGAAGGTTTTTGAGCCTTACTTTTCGACGAAAACGTTAGGTTTCGGACTCGGCCTTTCGATCAGCAAGCGGCTCATCGAGGAGCATAACGGAACGATAGTCGTCGCCACCGAGGCCGGACGGGGCACGACAATGGAGATCAGGATTCCGCATTATGAAGCGTGAAAAGGGCACCATTCTTGTTGTGGAAGACGATGTCAATCAACGGACGATCATCAAGACCATACTTGCCGGTGAGGGCTTTTACGTCGATGATGTCGGCTCCGTTCATCAGGCCATCGATGCACTGAAGGGAGACACCTTCGATGTCGTTCTCACGGACCTGAGGCTTCCCGATGGCGACGGGACGGAGGTCTTAAAGGAGGTGAAGGCCCGCCACATGTTGAGCCATGTCATCATCATCACCGCCTTCGGATCCATCGCCTCGGCCGTGGAGGCTACAAAGCTGGGGGCCTTCTACTACCTGGAAAAGCCCTTCGAAAAGGAGCAGCTTCTTCTGACCATCACAAACGCCATCAATCAGGCAAAGCTCCTCCAGGACAACATACGGCTCAAGGACCAGCTCGTCGATCGGTTTACCTTGGATAACATCATCGGCGTCCACGGCGGCATGGAAGAGCTCTACCGCCTCGTCAGAAAGGTAGCGCCCACAAACTCCACGGTCCTCATCTACGGCGAGAGCGGCACGGGCAAAGAGCTTTTCGCCAAGAGCATCCATTTCAACAGCCCGCGCAAGGACCGCCCGTTCTTTGCCATCAACTGTGCCGCCATCCCTGAATCACTTCTGGAAAGCGAGCTTTTCGGCTACGAAAAGGGTGCTTTCACCGGTGCAGTGGCACGCCATACGGGCCTTCTGGAACAGGCAAACGGAAGCACGCTCTTTCTCGATGAAATATCGGACCTTTCCCTCAACACACAGGCCAAACTCCTGCGCGCCCTCCAGGAGCGGGAAGTCCGGAGGCTGGGGGGCAAGGAGACGTTAAAGCTCGACGTCCGCATCCTGGCGGCCACAAACAAGAGGCTGGAGGAAGAGATCGATAAAGGCCGGTTCAGAGAAGACCTTTTCTACCGGCTTAATGTCATCGCCTTTACCATACCGCCCTTGCGTGAGCGGGTGACGGACATCCCGCTGCTCATCGAACATTTCCTGGACCGCCTTGAAAAGGTTCACGGCCAACGCAAAGACATGGATGCCGGCGCCCTGAGCCTCCTCATGGCCTATTTCTGGCCCGGCAACGTGAGACAACTGGAATCGGTGGTCGAGCGCGCATACATCATGTCAGAGGGAAATCTGATCAAGATCGATCAGATCCCGGGCGAGGTCAGGCAGGGCGCCCGGGCCGATCAGAGGCACCCCGCCTTTCCCCTTCCCGCAGACTCCCTCATCGACGCCCGGCTGACTGCCGCCGAGTATCGGCTCTACCTCTATCTGGCGTCCCCATCCAACAACCCCGCAACCCATCCCGAAGCCCTTGAGCCGAAACGGATTATCGAGCGCCTGGGCATCAATCGGGACACCTTCTTTGTCGGCATAGGACGACTGAAGGACTTGGGGCTTTACGATTACAGGGAGATGCAGATGCGACTGAAGGCCTCGGGCCGCCGTAATCATGGCAACTCGCCCCTATCGGAAATATCCGACTAAGCAGCGCTGCGTTGGTCGGAAAATCCCGACGAACGGTCGGCCTCTTTCCTGCCTGTAATGGGTAACTCCTTTTAGTTTCATGGGTTCCCAATGTGGTACAACATATGCATTGACAGGTTCTAACAGATAGTATAGATTTCACCAAAAAGGGAGAGGAGGTGAAACCGCGGAGGGTGGTCCGATGAGATAGTCAGCCGGGGCATCTATAGAGCAGTTCGTAATCTTTTCAACGAACGGTTGAGGCAATCGAGGGGACTTGAAGTCCTCTCCAATTTAGAGACAGAGGAGGCAAAGATTATGAAAAAGGTTTTAATGCTTGCTTTTGCATTAGTCATCAGTGTCGCTTTCGTTTCCAGCGTGTTCGCTCAGGCCGACCAGCCACCTCCGGGCAAAGGCCCCGGCGGAGTCCCCGGCTCGGCACTCCCCAAACCCGATAAGCCTGAGCCCAAGGTAAAGGGCACGAAGTATGCCGGCGAAGTGACGAAGGTTGACGGCATGATGGTAACGGTCAAGGGCAAGAAGGACGAGAAGACCTTTGACATCAGCAAGGCCAAGTTTAAGGGCTACAAGGCCGGCGCAGACGTCAAGGTCGGCGACAGGGTCGGCGTAGTCTTCACGGAAGCAGACGGCAAAGCCATGGCCGGCGCATTCGCAAAGGCCCCGAAGCCGCCCAAAGCCACCCCCGCTGACCAGCCCGCACCGGGCGCAGGCCCCGGCGGAGCACAGAGGCCCGATACTCAGCAGGTCCCCGGACCGGCCAAGGCCACCCCTCCGGGAAAGCCCCTGCCTTCAGCAGACCAGCCCGCACCGGGACAGGGCCCTGCCGGCGCTCCGAGGACGAAATAACGACAAGCTACAGGCTATAATGCCGTCGATTGCTACGAAACGAGCGCCCATTGGGCGCTCGTTTTCTTTTGCCCAAGGACGGCAGGGTTACAGGTCGGGCGGGTCTGCCTCAACGCGGACGCCTGCCACATCCCAAAGGGCCAGGAGCTGCCTCACCGACGCCCCGGCAGGCTGCGTGATGATAGCCGTCCAGCGCCATACCCCGCCTTTCTTCTCAACCCTTGGCCCGCTCAGGGCTCCGGCACGACCCGCATCCTCAAGGGCACGCCCCACCCTCTTGAGCGCTGCCTCGCCGGCCTTTTCGCTCGAGCCTGTCCATGACAGGAGGAAAAGGCGGAAGAAAGGCGGGAATCCGGCCGATTTTCTGTTTTCGAGGGACGATGCGTAGAACCCGCTACGGTTAAGGAAGCGACCTACGTCCCAGGGAGATTTCCTTTCGGCCGCAACGTACAGGACCTTCGGGGTCAGGGCGTCCTGAAAATTCATGAAGAGCTGAAAGACCTTTTCCTCGGCCCTGAATCCGCCGACGCGCAACAGCTCCTCCCATCCCAAGCATATGAGGGCGTCGGCCTTAAAGCCATAGAGCTTGCCGAGCGCCTGGGTACCCACAACGATTAACGGACCGGGCAGGTCTGCGATGCCTTGCAGGGGTTCCGTGCCCACCGTCTCTCCGGTCGCTCTCAAAACGGGCACACCCTTGAATCTTTTCCGCAGTTGTTCTTCCAGATATTCGGCACCTGCAACGGAGAACGTAACAAGGTCGCTTCCACAGTGGCGGCAGGATTCCTCGTAGGGAAAAAAGCGGCCGCAACGCCTGCAGGTGAGGACATCCCTCTGCTTTTGGTACGATAGGCGTCCTTCACAGCGGGGACAGAGCGCCGGCCGGCCGCAGGCAAGGCATTTAATCGCGCCGCTGTAATCTCTTCGGGCCGTATATACGGCAAGGCGCCCCAGGGACCCGACGACGGACTCTATGACGGGCATGAGGGCTTCAAGCGGGGCGTCGGGTGCCTCGGGGCGCCCTTCCACAACTAAGGCATGGTGCTCGGGCTCAGGCGGGCGCTCCGTTTCTTCGAGGGCCAATGCCCCTGTGAGTGCCTTCCCATAGAGGTCCAGCGTCGGGGCCGGGGTTCCGATAAGAAGTCCTGTACTTTCGATCTCCGCCCGCCTCACAGCCATGGCCACCGCATTAAAGCGAAAACCCTCCTCGTTCCGAAAGTCCTCTTCCTGCGGCCGCTCCACCATAATGAGCGCGAGGTCTTTTACAGGGAGAAAGACGCAACTGATGGTGCCGAGGATGATGATTCCATTGTTCTGGCGGGCCCGGAAGTAGGCCTCCGTCCGGTCCCGGTACGGCACCGCCGAACCGTACCAGAAGACCTTTCCCGGAAAAAGGCCGACAAGGTACCTGTAAACATACCTGCCTACGACGTGATGGTCCGGAACGAGCATGAGGACGTTGCCGCCGCTCCCTAAGGCCGTGACGGCCTCATCTGCATACCGCGCCATTCTCCCTTCCACACCGGAGACAAGAAGCGCCCGGGAGGCCCTTCGACCGTTTGAACGGGGGCAAAGGGCGCCAAAGGGGAGGCCGGTAAACCGGTCATGAAGTTGAAGATCACCACGGCGGACCAGCCGAAAGGTCTCCAGCCAACCCATTCTTCGGATACCCTCCGTCAGGGTAGGCTCTCCATGCCTCTTTCGGACCCGCGACGATTGCCCGATGAGAAGGTGCCTGTTCAGGCGTGTTTTTGGCGGGAGCATATATTTCAGCACGAGGCCCTGGGGCGTTACCTGCTCCTCCGAGGCCTCGAGGCCAAGACGGACTAGGTTCGCATCCAGAAGGGGAAAGGGGTCAAGGACCTCCCCCACCTCCTTCAGCCCCTCCATATCTTCCCAAAGGAGGCCGACAACATACCCGACGGCTGATTTCCCCCGAAAGGGCACCGTGACCCTTTGATAGGGCTCAAGAATATCGCTCCAGTCATCCGGTGCAAAGTAAGAAAAGGTCTTTGTTACAGGGATCGGCAGGGCGACCTGTACGATCATAGAAACGGCACGGGTTCCTTGAAACCGGCGCCCTTAAGACATCTGACACGGCCCAGGGACTCTCCAAGGATGCGACCGCCTATCTCGGCAAAGGCCGCAGGCCCGTCCGTAACGTAGTATTCCGTCGTGCCGTCCCGCCCGCTTCTCAGCAGGCTTCTCCTTTCCAGAACGGCCCTGACCTCGCGTGCCGTCGCCTTCCCCGTATTGACGACGTCTACCTGCTTTCCCATGACCTTTTGGATGACGGGCTCAAGCATGGGATAGTGGGTGCATCCCATAACGAGCACATCGATGCGGGCGCTCTTCAGATCGCTCAGATACTGGTGGGCGGCAAGGTAGGCAATCCTGTCGTGCTCCATTCCCTCCTCAACTATGGGAACAAAGAGGGGGCAGGACCGCGTGATGACCGTCAGTTCCGGGTTTATTCGGTTCATTGCCCTCTCGTAGGCCCCGCTCTTGATGGTGCCCTTCGTGCCGATAACGCCGATACGGCCTTTTGCGGTCTTCGATGCCGCCTCCCTCGCCGCAGCGTTGATCACCCCCACGACGGGCACGGGCAGCCTCCGTTTGATGAAACCCATCGACAGGGCCGACGAGGTGTTGCATGCTATGACAAGCATCTTGATACCCTTGGTAAGCAGGAACAGGGCGTTTTCAAAACTGTACTTGGTGACCGTTGCCGGCGACCGGTTTCCGTAAGGTACGCGGGCCGTATCGCCGAGGTAAATGATCCGTTCGCCGGGAAGGAGGGCCCTCACCTCCTTGAGCACCGTCAGGCCGCCGACACCGGAATCGAAGACCCCTATGGACAGGTTTTTCATGGTCACAGATTAACGGTCCGGACAGGCAAAGTCAAGGATGGCCCGAAGCCTTTCTCCTGGCGCCGTTCATTGGCGCAGAAAGTCTGCACAGATGGGTCCGAGCTCAACTTCGTGTCTTTTCAGGCACTGAATGATGGGGTAGCGGCCTCCCTTCACGCCTCTGCAGTAACGCTTCACGTCCTTTGAGCAGGCCTCCCGAAAGGCCGTACTCTGCCGCTTGAGCGCCATCCGTCTCTCGCTGCAGGCCTTGGAAAGCTGAAACTCGTGGTCCTTCAGGCATGTGGCCGTGCTCTTTTGCCCTGGACCACTGCCCCGACAAAACCTCTCGATGTCCTCGCGGCAGGGATCGGCTGCCGCCATGACAACAGAGGGATCGATGACGACCTGAAGCCCCGCGAGACAGATAAGCAACACCGAAAGAAGCATGTGTTGCCTGCCCCGCCCCGTTGTCGGCCTCATGTACGTCTGCCGTCTAAAAAGCCCAGGGCTTCCCGCACCTCATCGATCGTGTTTCGGGCCACGGCGCTACAGGCCTTTGCGCCCTCCCGGAGCACATCCATTACATACCCGCTGTCCTGCTGCAGCGCAAAGGCACGATCCCGAACGGGCGCAAGCTCCTCGTACATGTTGGCGAAGAGTGTTTTCTTGCAGTCGATGCAGCCGATGCCCGCGGTCCTGCAGCCTTTGGCTATCTCCTCCATCTCCTCTTCGCGGGAAAAGGCGCGATGCATCGTAAAAATGTTGCAGACGTCAGGGTCCCCGGGGTCCTTCCTGCGAACCCTGTTTACGTCCGTAACGGCCGTCCGGAGTTTCTCCCATATGGACTCTTTCTCTTCCAAGAGAGCGATGTAGTTGTTCATGCTCTTCGACATCTTGCCCTGTCCGTCAACACCCAGGATGCGAGGGGCGGCGGAGAGGATAACCTGCGGCTCCGGAAACAGCTCACCGAATCGATTGTTAAACTTCCTGGCCACCTCCCTGGCAAGCTCGACATGCTGCACCTGATCCTCCCCCACGGGCACAAACCCCGCCTTGTAAATCAGGATGTCCGCCGCTTGCAGGACAGGATAATCCATGAGGCCTATGTTAATGTTGGCCCTGTGCTGCTTTGCCTTATCCTTGAACTGCGTCATCCGCTCCAGCTCGCCGATAGGCGTGACGCAATTGAAGACCCAGGCCAGCTCCGTGTGCTCGGGAACGTGGGACTGAACCATGATGCGGCACTTTTGCGGGGATAAGCCGGCGGCCAGCAGAACGATCGCTGTCTCGATGGTGCGCCTCGCCATCTCCGAAATGGGATATTCGATCGTTATGGCATGATAGTCAACGACGGAAAAGATGCAATCGTAACTATCGGCAAGGCGTACCCAGTTGCGGATGGCCCCCACATAGTTGCCGAGGTGTATATCTCCTGTCGGTTGTATGCCGCTGAAAACCTTTTTCATCCCTTCCTCCTGGCCGAGCTTGACTAATCTACACCAAAAGTGCCCTGAAATCAATGACTGACGCCGGTTCTTTTTGTATACAAAAGCCTTGACAATTTTTGACCCAGAGGCTATAGTTGACACATCGGTCTTTGTATACAAACTACACCGGGGGGATCTCATGGAAGATCACGACTTTTTTAAGAATGTTACAATCCTATCGCTTGAACAGGCCACTGTTCTGCCCTACCTTACCTACCGTCTGGCCTTGGACGGGGCGAAGGTTGTCAGGATGGAGCATCCTGTTTATGGAGACCCGAATCGAAGGGTTGGAGAGAACCGCCTGGACGAGGATCGCATGTACACATACTACCTCTCCATCAATGCGGGCAAGAAGGCGATCACCCTGGATCTGGGCGCACCGGAGGGACAGGAGCTTTTCAAGAGGCTTATTACGGAGCTCAAAGTGGATATTTTTGCCACCAACCAGCTTCCTCGAAACTACCCGAAGCTTGGCATCACCTACGAAGCGGTCCGGGCCATCAAGGAGGATATCATCTGGGTCGGTCTTACGGGCTTCGGTCCTGATAGCAACGAGGCGGCATACGACCCTATCCTGCAGGCGCGGGGAGGCCTCATGGAGGTGACGGGAGACAAGGACGGTCCGCCCTACGTCCTCGGTGTACCCCTCCCCGACATGGGAACGAGCGAGCATGCCTATGGGTTGATCATGAAGGCCCTTTTCAAGAAAGCGGCCACGGGCGAGGGATCGCGCATCGACGTATCGATGTTCCAGAGCACCGTTTCGTGGCTGACGGTACCCATCAACCAGACAAAGTCGTTCGGCAAGACGATGACAAGAAGGGGCAATACGCACGAATTCTTTGCCCCTGTCAGCGTGTACAAAACCAGGGACGGCTATGCCTATATCGCCGTGGGCAACGATATCCAATGGGAGAGGATGTTAAAAATTCCGGGATTTGAGGGGCTTGCCAATCCTAACTACCTTCGGAACGAGGGCAGGATCGGCGATGTAGAAAATTTGAACAGGGCCATCGAAGGATGTACGGTCCGCTACACGACGGCCGAGCTCATTGGCCTCTTCACGGCCGCCACAATACCCATCTCGAAGGTCAATTCCATCGAAGAAGTGATTGAAGATCCTTACGTGAAGAAGGAGATGCTCTCCTCTACGGACGCGAGGACGGGTCGTACCATCTATCTCGCCCCGCCCCCCTATACGACGAGCTACGTCAGGTCTGTGGACAGAAGGCTGCAGTTTCCGCCACGTTTTGGCGAACATAACGGGGAAATTTATGGTGGTGTTCTTGGTTACAGCCAGGAAAACCTCGAACAATTAAAGGGTAAAGGGGTCATTTAGCGCGCCAGCGCGCCATCGAAGACGAAGGATTGCGGAGGGTCCATGAATATCCAAGGGGGTCGGCAGGAGATCAGGAAGGGGCGATTCCTCAGAGAACAGGTGTACAAGAGTCTGAAATCCTACATTCTCAACGAAACACTCCCACCAAACAGGCGGCTCATCGAAGAAAGGCTGGCCATCGAAATGGGCACGAGCCGCACCCCCGTTCGCGAGGCCATTCAGAAACTCGAAAAAGAAGGCCTCATCTACAAGCTGCCCCGGGGAGGCTTTGCCGTCAGCACTATAACGGAGGAGG
Source organism: uncultured Pseudomonadota bacterium (assembly GCA_964651435.1). Classification (GTDB taxonomy): domain Bacteria; phylum Desulfobacterota; class Syntrophorhabdia; order Syntrophorhabdales; family CAYQXL01; genus CAZYVU01. The sequence continues at coordinate 17,700 of CAZYVU010000003.1, read as the reverse complement.
ATATCGAGGAGGTCTTCGGTATACGCAGCGCCCTGGAGGGCTATGCGGGGTATCTGGCAACAAAGAAGGCCTCGGACCAGGAGATTGCCGACCTGGAAAGGATCGTCGAGGAGCAGGAGGAATGCCTCAGGCGCAACAGCATGGATGAAATCGTGCGCCTCAACACTGAGTTTCACGACATCCTTTACAGGACGGCGAAAAGCCGCAAACTTTACCACACCATCAATGACCTCCGCGATTACATCTACCGATACCGCATCATCATCATGCGGGACGAAGGGTTGGCCGAAATCTCTCTCAAGGACCACAAAGAGATGATCGCGCTGATGAAAGGGAGACAGGCCGGCAAGGTCGAAAAGCTCATACGCAAACACGTGATTCGGGGAAAGAATCTTATTAAGAAGAAGATAAAGCGGGAAACGTTGCGTTATGGAATTGGCGGAAAAGGTACTTGAGGGAGACGAGAAGAGCGCTGCGCGCCTCATTTCAATGATCGAGGATGAGCAGCCCGACGGCCTGCGCGCCATAGCCCTCCTCTTCCCGCATACGGGTAAGGCGCATACAGTCGGCTTCACCGGCATCCCGGGAGCGGGTAAGAGCACCCTCATCGACCGGCTCGCGACGTCCTATGCCGGGGATGGCAGAAAGGTAGGCATCATCGCCGTCGACCCGACAAGCGCGGTGGGTGACGGGGCGCTCCTGGGGGACCGGTTGCGCATGATGAAGGCCTCAGAGGCAAAGGATGTCTTCATTCGCTCTATGGCCCACAGGGGTTTCCCCGGGGGCCTCGCCAAGGCGGCCCTTGCCGCCGCCTACGTCCTGGAGGCCCTCGGTAAGGACCTGATCATTATAGAAAGCGTAGGTGCCGGCCAGACGGAAGTGCAGATTTCAACGGTCTGTCACACCGTCGTCACCGTCCTGACGCCGGAATACGGCGACGAGATCCAGCTCATGAAGGCCGGCCTCATTGAGATCGGCGACATCGTTGTCCTGAACAAGGCGGACCGGCCCGGCGCCGGGGAGACACTGCAGGATCTAACCCTTTTCTTACAGACCAGGGACCGCAATGGTTGGACGATTCCCGTACTTACAACGGAAGCGCTGAAGGGCCAGGGGGTAGCTGACCTGCGGAGGGTCATCAACAACCATCGAAGCTACACATGGAACGACAGGTCGTACCGCTTCGCAAGGGCGGCAAAACTGAAGAAACTGACGCTTGCCCTTCTTAAGGATGCAACATGGCAGTCCCTTATGGCGCGCCACAGGCGGAGCGACGCCCTCGAAGCCCTTCTCCAAAGCGTGGCCGACGGCGCGATGGACCCTTACACCGCAGCCAGGCAGGCCACCGAGATCTTCGTACAGCCAGAACAGGAAGCGGTGCAGACCTGATGGACTTTACCTTTACCGAGGAACAGCAGTTTTTTCGTCTTCAGGCCCGGAAGGCCATATCGGGACTCGTGCAGCCCTTGGCGGCACAGATCGACAGGGAAAACCGGTTTCCCGATGAATTATTCAGAAAGTTCGGCAATCTCGGATACTACGGCATTCGCTATCCCGAGTCCATGGGCAGCATGGGCGGCGATCCTCTCTGCTTTACCATCCTGGCCGAGGAACTCGGTCGTGCGTCCATTGCCTTCGCTGCCATCGTTACCATGCAGTGCCTTATGGGAACGGACTTCTTGTACCGCTATGGGACGGCGGACCACAAGGAGCGCCTGCTCCTGCCTGCCATCCGCGGCGAGAAGATAGGCACTATTGCCTTTACGGAGCCCGACTGCGGCTCCGACTTGGGCTCCATAGCAACGAGGGCCACAAAGACAGGCAATGGTTGGGTCCTTAAGGGGAGAAAACTGTGGATAACGAGCGGAGAGGCGGCCGACTTCGTTACCGTGGCGGCCACCACCGATCCGTCGAAGCGCCTTAAGGGTATCGCATTTTTTCTCGTCGAGAAGGGCACGCCGGGGTTCGTGGTAGGGCAGCACATCGCCAAGATGTCGGCGAGAGGCTCGCAGACTGTGGAGCTTATCTTCGACGACTGTCCCATTCCCGGGACCAACCTTTTCGGCGCCGAAGGGCAGGGGGCCGTCCAACTGGAGACCATTCTTGCCGAGATCAGGATCATGATTGCCGGTCTCGGACTCGGACTGTCCAAGGCCGCCTACGATGCGGCACTGACATATGCCCGTCAGCGGGAGGCCTTTGGCCGTCCCATCGCCGACTTTCAGCTTATCCAGGAAAAGATTGCCGATATGGCATTAAGAATCGAGACGGCCGACCTCCTCACCTACCACGCTGCCACCCTGAAACACGGGGGCCGGGAAGCAAAGAAGGAGGCTGCTATGGCAAAACTCTGGGCCACCGAGACGGCGGCCTTCGTCGTCGACCAGGTCACCCGGATCTTCGGCGCTTACGGCATTGCGGAGGAATACCCGGCAGAGAGGTTCTTCCGGGATGCGCGCTTTCTTCTTTACGGCGGGGGGACCTCCGAAATTCTGAAGACCCTTATCTCCAGGGAAAGCCTGAACGAAAGGGGCAAAGGGACAGGGGCGGCTCAGACATAACGGCAGGGGAGATAATTTTAGTGGAGGTGGCAGATGGAGCAGGGAAAAGGGGTAAAGGTTCTCATCGCCAAGCCGGGCCTTGACGGCCACGACCGTGGCGCCAAGGTCATAGCCCAGGCCCTTAAGGATGGAGGCTTCGAGGTGATCTATTCGGGACTTCACAAGACCGTCGATCAGATCGTCAAGATCGCTACCCAGGAAGACGTGGACGTTATCGGGCTCTCCATCATGACGGGCGCTCACATTCCGCTCACCGAGCGGCTTATCGGAAAGATACGCCAGGGCGGGCTGTCGGACGTTATGGTCATTGTGGGCGGCGTCATTCCGGCAAAAGATATCGAAAGGCTGAAACAGATAGGCGCTGCCGGCGTCTTCCCCGGAGGGACCCCCCTTGCGGAGGCGGTCAACTTTATCAAGGCCCACGCAAAAAGGACATAGGAGGCGATCATGGCTGTAGCGCGCTATGTGAAAAATGCGAAAGACCAGATAAACGATGTGATCCTCGAGTCAGGGGTACACGTCAAGCCCTGCTACACCCCGGAGGACCTGGACCGCGTCGGATTCTCTTACGAAAAGGATCTGGCTGACCCCGGCAGCTATCCCTTCACCCGGGGCATCCATCCGCTCGGCTACAGGTCGCGGGCCTGGACGACCCGTCAGTACACAGGCTTCGGCACTCCGTCGGAGACGAACGAGCGCTTCAAGCTCATGATCTCACACGGCCAAACGGGGCTCAACGTGGCCTTCGATCTCCCCACCCAGATGGGGTACGATTCCGACAGCCCCATGTCCGAGGGCGAGGTGGGAAGGGTCGGCATGGCCGTCGACACGCTCCGCGATTTCGAAATGGCCTTTCAGGATATCCGGCTCGACAAGATAGGGTCGGGCCTCACCATCAACGCCGTTGCGTCGATCATGCTGGCCATGTATCAGGCCGTTGCCGAGAAGTTCGGGTACGACCCGAAGATCATTTCAGCAACGCCCCAGAACGACATTCTCAAGGAAATGATCGGCCGCGGCGCCTGGATCTTCCCCGTCATGCCGGCCGTCAAGCTTGTGGGCGATGTGATCGAGTATTCCATCTCTGCCCTGCCCCGCGCCAATCCGGTGAGCGTTTGCGGCTACCACATCCGGGAATCGGGCGCTACGCCGGCCCAGGAAATCGCCTTTGCCATCCTCATCGCCAATGCCTACATCGATAACGTGCGAAGCAGGGGATACGAGGCGGAAGACTTTGTCGGCCGCTTCTCCTTCAATCTCAACGTCTTCGGCAACATGTGGGAGCAGATAGCCAAGTTTCGGGCGGCACGCAAGCTCTGGGCAAGGAATCTGAGGGAAAGGTACGACGTCAAGCAGCCGCAGAACCTCTTCCTTCGCGGGCTCTTCGGCGGAGGCGGATACGGGCTCACGAAGGCCCAACCGGAGAACAACATCATGCGCGGCGCCTACTATGCCCTTGTGGCGGCCCTTTCAGGGGCTCAGACAACGGCACTGTGCAGCTACGACGAGGCCTACACTATCCCCACCCCCCATTCGGCCCTGCTCTCCCTCAGGACCCTCCAGCTCCTCATGGACGAAATGGGCCTGCGGGACACCGTCGATCCCCTTGCGGGCAGCTACTTCATCGAGACCCTGACGAAGGAGATGGAGGCCCGGATTGAGCAGGAGATGGCCGCCATCGAAGCGTACGGCGGCATCATCAAGGCCGTGGCCGAGGGCTATGCGCAGCGCCTCGTGGCGCGCCAGGCCTACGAGGTCGAGAAAGGGCTGACGTCGGGAGAACTGCTGAAAGTGGGGGTGAACATCCACACGGAAGGCGAAGAGATGGAGGTGGAGCTTCATGAGTATAATACGGAATCGGCGGAAAAACAGATCGAAAGTCTGAGGGCTGTTAAACGGGAACGCTCCGAGAAGGACGTTTTCCAATCGCTTACGGCACTGGATAGGGCCACGAGGGCCGGTGAAAACGTCATGCCCCACCTTGTGGCCTGCTGTAAAGCCTACGCCACCGTGGGAGAGATGACCTCCATCTTCCGGGACGTCTTCGGGGAGTTTCAGGAACCAAGCTTGTTCTAAGAATAAGGAGCGGAAACCGTTTAGGCCGTCCAAACGGCTTCTTGACTGTGGAGGAATAGATGAGCGACAAACATTACCGCCTCGGTTGCGACATCGGAGGCACATTTACCGACTTCGTTCTGCTCAACGATGAGACCGGAGAAATCAGGACGGGCAAGTGTCTCACGACGCCGCAGGATCCGTCCGACGCCGTTGAAGAGGGCATACGGGCACTGGAGGCGACAACGCCCGATTTCGTGGAAAGGCTGGACGAGCTCATACACGGGACGACCCTTGTCATTAACTCGATCATTGAGCGCAAGGGAGCAAAGACGGGGCTCATCACCACGAAGGGGTTCAGGGACGTCCTGGAGATCGGCCGCGAGATCCGGTACGCTCCTTACGACATCTTTGCAGAATTTCCTAAGCCCCTTATCCCCAGAAGGTATCGCATGGAGGTGGACGAGAGGGTGCGAAGCGACGGGTCCGTTCTCAAACCGCTGGACCCCGGCGAAGCCAGACAGGTGGTCCGCTCCCTCGTTGCCCAGGGGATCGAGTCTGTGGCCGTCTGCCTCATCAACTCCTTCGAGAACCCCATGCATGAGCTGATGCTGAAAGACATTATAGCGGAAGAGGCTCCGGGCCTGTCGGTCTCCATTTCCTACCATGTCCTGCCGCAGATCAAAGAGTACGAGCGCACCAGCACAACCGTCACCAACGCCTATGTAAAGCCCCTCACGGGCCGATATCTGTCGAAGCTTGCCGGGCGGCTGGAATCGATCGGCTTCGGAGGGAAGCTCTTTATCATGCTTTCCAGCGGCGGAGTTACATCCGTTGAAACGGCTGCGGAGTTTCCCGTCAGGATCATCGAGTCAGGGCCGACGGCAGCCGTCATCGCCGGTCAATACTACGGCCGCCACTTCAACATCCCCGAGATGTTCTGCTTCGACATGGGCGGCACAACGGCCAAGTCCTGCCTTATTCAGAAGGGCGTTGCGGGCGTCGTGCCCACCTTTGAGGTGGGGAGGGTCCAGAGGTTCATGAAGGGCAGCGGCCTCACCATCCAGGTGCCTGTCGTCGACCTGATGGAGATAGGCGCCGGCGGCGGCAGCATCGCAAAGGTGAGCAAGCTGGGAACCCTCCAGGTGGGGCCCGAAAGTTCAGGCGCCGCGCCGGGCCCCATCTGCTACGGCAGGGGCGGTGAGGACCCCTGCGTCACCGATGCGGACCTGCTGCTCGGTTATCTTGACGAGAACTATTTTCTCGGCGGGGGCATGCGCCTCAACAAGGAAAGGGCCCGTCTCGGCATCGAGGAAAAGGTTGCCGGGCCGCTGGGGGTCTCTTTCATCCAGGCCGTCTGGGGCATTCACGACCTGATTAACGAGACCATGGCCGCTGCCGCCAAAACCCACATCGCCGAAAAGGGGGGCAATCCGAAGATCGTGACAATAGCGGCCTTCGGTGGGGCGGGACCCGTTCACGCATATGGTCTGGCAAAGAAGCTGGGCGCGCCCCGGCTGCTCGTGCCGCCCAACGCCGGTGTCGGTTCAGCTATGGGCTTCTTTACGGCCCCGCGGGCCTTCGACCTCCTGCGAAGCCATAAGGTCTCCCTGAGTAACGTGGCCTTCGACGAGATTGAGGGTATTTTCAGTGCGCTGGAGGCGGAGGCAGGAAAAATCCTGAAGAAAGAGGCCACCGGGGACGCCATCAGGTATGAGCGGTCCCTCGACATGCGTTTTGTGGGACAGGGGTCGGAGATCAACGTTCCCATCGCCGGGCAACCGTTTACCGCCCTTGAAAGGGCCCACATCCGGAACCTTTTCGACGACATCTACAAGAGGCTCTACGGCAGGACCTATCCGGACTCAGAGGTGGAATTCATCAACTTCAAGGTGCGGGCCAGCCTTCCGGAACGGCTCCTCCAGTTGCCCAAACTTCCCAAGGGGACCGGGCAGTCTATCGACCAGGCCGTGAAAGGACGGAGGCCTGCCTATTCGCCGCTGGCCAAGGACTACATACCGTACACCGTCTACGATCGGTACGCGCTTTTCCCCGGAGCCCGGTTCGACGGTCCGGCCATAATAGAGGAAAAGGAATCTACTCTCGTTGTGGGCGAAGACGGCCGCATTGCCGTCGATGATTTCGGCTTTCTCTGGATTGACCTTAAGGAGGCGCAATAATGGGACGTTCGTTCGATCCGATCACCCTGGAGATCTTGTGGCGCAGGCTTATTTCCATAGTCGACGAAGCAGATTCGAGCGTTGCCCGGACGGCATTTTCCAGTCTCCTTAGGGACGCCCACGACTATACATGCATGTTTACCGACCGGCTGGGCCGGGAACTCGCCCAAGGCACCTTTGCCACACCGGGACAGTCGGGCGCCATGGCACTGGGCATCAAGAATCTGGTCAACAAGTTCCCCCTGGACCTCTATCAACCCGGCGACGTTTTTATCACCAACGACCCGTGGGCGCTGGCGGGCCACCTGAACGACGTCTGCGTCATGAGCCCCATCTTCTATGAGGACAGACTCGTTGCCTTTACGGCCTGCGTGTTTCACCACTCCGACATAGGCGGGCGTGTTGCCTCGGACAATCACGATGTTTTTGAAGAAGGCCTGTTTATTCCATTTGTGAAGCTCTATCACAAAGGAATTTTGAACGAGCCTGTCCTGGATCTGATCAGATGGAACGTCAGGACCCCCGATGAGGTCATCGGCGACATCCGTTCGCAGATAGCCGCGAACCACGTCTGCTCCGAAAAGATAGCACAGATGCTTAAGGAAAGTGACCTCGACAGCCTGGACGATCTCGCCGATCAGATCATCAGCCTTACGGAAAGAAGCATGCGTGAGGAAATATCAAAGATCCCCGACGGCGCATACCGGTCGAAAGGCGTCATCGAACAGATGAAGGGTAGTGAAAACATCGTTATCGAGGCCAAGGTCGAGGTAAGGGGGAGCGACATCATCGTGGACCTCGACGGCTCTTCGCCCCAGGTGAACTGGGGCGGCAATGTGGTGTTTAACTTCACGTACGCCTACGTGTTTATGGCCGTCAAGAGCATGTTCGCTCCCGACATACCGAACAATGAAGGGTGTGCACGGCCCATCGGCCTTACGGCCCCCGAAGGAACCGTGGTCAACTGCAGATTTCCCGCAGCCGTTGCGGCCCGCATGGGTGTGGGGCATTTCCTGACCGAGATCATCTACCGCGCCCTTTCCGGCGTCCTGCCCCAACGGGTCATAGCCGCGTCGGGCGGGACCCCGGCGGCAATGAACGTGTTCTACGGCAGGCGCAAGGATGGCAGGCCCTGGCATTCCGTCATCATCCGGGGCGGGGGCATGGGGGCGGGGGCCCTGAACGACGGCAACTACGTCTATATCTTTCCCGCAAACGGCGCCAATACACCCGTAGAAATATTTGAAAGCGACACCCCGCTCCTCGTCGAAAAGAGGGAGCTCGTTGCCGATTCGGGGGGCCCCGGCACAATGAAGGGCGGCCTGGGCAAGCGGGAGGTCTTTAAGGTCCCTGATGATCAGTATGCCCCTATCCCTCCCGTGAACCTCGGCATTCAGGCCGGACGGTTCGTCTATCCGGCCGAGGGGCTCTTCGGTGGAAGGACGGGAACAAAAGCCCGGTTTCTGGTTAATGGCACACCGGGGAACCCCTATGGACTGACACAGCTCAAACCGGGGGATGTGGTAACCATCGATGCGCCCGGAGGTGGCGGGTACGGTGATCCCCTGCAAAGAGAGCCCGAGATGGTGCTGGAAGATGCCATAGAGGGATATGTAAGTATTGAACGCGCCCGGACCGATTACGGTGTCGCCATAGACCCCTCAGGCGGCTCCGTCGACATGGAGGAGACTAACGGGCTCAGGGGAAAATAGATGTGTGATGCTGGATGCATGATTGTGGATTCTGCCTGAGGAGACCTTAACTTTGAACTTATAACTTTGAACTTTGAACTTTGAACTATTCTCACTATCATCCGGGGGTTGAAGAATGGAGCGACCGTTTGACACAAATATAAAGACAGACGATGAGCTGAAGGCGTTGCAGCTTGAGGGGCTGAAGTGGACCGTCCACCACGCCTACGCCGGATCTCCCCATTACCGCAAGAAACTTGACGACGCCGGGGTCCGGCCCGAGGGCATCAAATCCCTTGATGACATACGCCGACTGCCCTTTACAACGAGCAAGGACCTCCAGGAGGGGTACCCCTTTCCCCTGCTGAGCGTGCCCATGGAAAAGGTGGTCCGCATCCACGCCTCAAGCGGCACTACGGGGAAACGGAAGGTTCTCTGTTACACCGCCAAGGATGTGGAGGACTGGGCCGTCATGTTCGCCCGGTGCTACTCCTATGCCGACTGCACTGTCGAGGATAGGATTCAGATCGCCGTGGGATACGGCGTTTGGACCGCCGGTTGGGGCTTCCAGAACGGCTGTGAGCGATTCGGCGCAATGTCCATACCCATTGGGCCCGGCAACACGGATATGCAGTGCCAGTTCCTTGAGGACTTCGGAACGACGGTCATGTGCTGCACTGCATCGATGGGGCTCCTCATGTCCGAAGAGATTGCCGCCCGGGGGCTACGGGGCAAGATCGCCCTCAAGAAAATGATCTTCGGCTCCGAGCGTGCCAGCGATGCCATGCGGGCGAGAATCTCCGACCTCTCCGGGGTCGGCTACGATCAACTCTATGACATTCCGGGCATGACAGAGCTTTACGGGCCCGGAACGGGACTGGACTGCAGGCACCACGCAGGCATCCACTACTGGGCCGATTACTACATACTGGAAATCCTAAACCCCGAAACGCTCGAACCTGTCCCCCCCGGGGAGGTGGGCGAAATGGTCGTTACCACCCTCAGGAAGGAGGCGGCACCCCTTATACGGTACAGGACCCGGGACCTCACGAGGCTCATGCCCGACCGGTGCCCCTGCGGCAGCCTCATGCCGCGCCACGACCGCATTCTCGGACGATCCGATGACATGTTCATCTTCAGGGCCGTCAACATCTACCCAAGCCATATCGATCAGATACTTTCCCACATAAAAGGGGTGGCCAGCGAGTACCAGATAGTGCTCTACAGAAAGGAGAAAGGGGGCAAGGACCACATGACCATTCGGGTCGAACGGGAACAGGGCGCCCCCCACTCTCATGATTTCGACAAGCATATCAGGAAGTCTATTGAACACGAGATCAAGAAGCAGGTCATGGTGAGCTGCGACGCGGAGGTTGTGGAGTACGGGTCACTCCCGAGGTCGGAAAGAAAGACCAAGAGGGTCTTCGACAACAGAGAGTAACGGCCTGAAAGGAAATGGGGAGCTTAGAAAAGGGAGGTCATTGTGAGAAGCTACGAGTACTGTAAGCCCGTGACGGTACAGGAGGCGATCGCCTTAATGGAGGCGTCGCAAGGGTCAGGCGTCTACATATCGGGCGGCACCGACGTCATGGTGCTCATCCGCCAAAAGAAGCTTGCCCCCGGTTGTCTCATTTCTTTAAGGAACATCGGCGAACTTGATTACCTGGAGACGGAACAGGGTCTTCGCATCGGAAGCGCCGTAACCCACAACAGGATAGCGAAGGACGAGTTCATTGCCAAGCGCTACTCAGCTTTGACGGACGCCACAACGAACATCGGATCGAGACAAATCCGCAACGTGGCAACCATGGCCGGCAACATCTGCAACGCTGCTCCGTCGGCCGACAGCGCCTGCCCCCTCCTCGTTCTCGATGCCCTGGTGGCCATCACGGGCAGGGAAGGCGACCGGGAGATTCCCATAGAGGATCTTTTCGTGGGTCCCAACCGCGTCGCCCTGAAGGAGGGCGAGATCGTGAGGGGCTTTCACATGCCCTATTTTTCCGGGAATACGGGCTCTGCCTACATAAAGCATACGCGCAGACAGGCGATGGACCTGCCCATCCTCGGTATCGCCACGCGCCTCACCATCACAATTGGAGGCAGCGACGTTCGGTGCAAGGACGCCCTCTGCACCGTAGACAGCATATCGAACATCCTGAAACGCCTCGAAGAGGAGCAACTGGTTTGCGAGGACGTGCGCATCGCCATGGGAGTCGTGGCGCCGAGACCCATTCGGGCCGAGAAGGCGGAGGCGGCCCTGCGAGGCAGAACGGTCTCCGAAGCCCTCTTTCAGGAGATAGCGGAAATAGCCGCTTCGGAGTCACGGCCCCGGGACAGCATTCGCGGCGAGGCCTGGTATCGGAGGGAGATGGTAAAGGTGCTCACGAAAAGGGCGCTCATGAAGTCCATCGACCGGGTCATACGACCCGACGATACCATATTTCCTGACCGGCTCTGGTAAGGGGGAATCCATGAAAACGACGATACTATTCACAGTGAACGGCGATCAGGTAAAGGTGGATGTGGATCCGCAGTGGACGCTGCTCTACGTTATCAGAGAGGTGCTCGAACTGACGGGCACGAAGGAAGGCTGCGGCTATGGGGAATGCGGGGCCTGCACCGTCATTGTCGACGGGCGGGCGGTGAACTCCTGCCTCTATCCCATCATGGAGGTGGAAGGCAGGAACGTCACCACCATCGAGGGGCTGGCGTCAAAGGACGGGCGGCTCCATCCCATCCAGCAGGCCTTCGTCGACGAAGGCGCCGTCCAGTGCGGATTCTGCACGCCCGGCATGATCATGTCCGCCAAGGCGCTCCTGGACGAAAAACCGCAGCCCACGGAAGATGAGATTAAGGAGAGCATCGAAGGAAACCTCTGCAGGTGTACGGGCTATGTGAAGATTCTGGACGCAATCAAATCCGCCGCCGGTGGGAGGTGATCATGAACGGTCTAACAACGGTCGGAAAGAAGATACCGAAGCGCGACGCCCCGCTCAAGGCAACGGGCGGCGCAGTCTACATACAGGACCTGAAGGTTCCCGGTATGCTCCACGGCAAGATACTCTACAGCAGGATTCCCCATGGACGGATCACCAGGCTCGACATCTCCAAGGCGGAGAAACTACCCGGCGTGAGGGCCGTCCTTACGGCCGCCGATATGCCCCCAGCCTTCAGAATCGGCGTCATGAAGGACAACCCGCCCCTCAAGTCGGGCAAGGTGCTCTCGACGCGGGACGAGATAGCCGCCGTAGCGGCAATCAGCCCGGAGGTTGCCGATGAGGCCTTGGGGCTCATCGAGGTCGAATATGATGAGTTGCCCGGCGTTTTTGATCCCTTGGAGGCCATGCAGGAAGGGTCCGCTCTGATTCACGAAGAGATGAAGTCAAACGTCCTCAAGATGCCCTGGAAGCTCACCTGCGGGGATGTCGATGCGGCAAAAAAAGAGTCTGCCTTTATCGTGGAGGACACCTTCAGTACGCCCTGGGTCACCCACTGCTGCATGGGCACAAGCGGATGCCTGGCTCAGTTCGACACCAGCAACAACCTCACAATTTACAGCAATACCCAGATTCCGTCGCTCGCGCAGAACGATTACATCGAGGCGCTCAACGCCTTCGGGCTCAAGAACAGGAGGGTCAGGATCGTCCAGGCTGTTATCGGCGGCGGCTTCGGCAGCAAGCTGGACACGTACGCCTACGAATATATAGCCATTCTTCTCGCATTAAAGACGAGAAAGCCCGTAAAGATGATCTTTTCCCGGGAAGAAGAGTTCTTCGCCACATCCCCCCGCCAGTGCACCATAACGAAAGTTCGCCACGGTTGCGACAAGGACGGAATGCTCACCTTCCGCGAAATAGAGATGATTCTCGACAACGGCGCGTACACCTCCTGGGGCGCCACGACGCCGTCCGTCATGATGCTCCCCATCTCGTCCCTCTACAGGGTACCCAACGTGAGCTACACGGCAAAATGTGTGTACACGAACAACACGTACAGCCAGGCCATGCGCGGGTACGGAAACCCGCAGGCCACATTCGCCATCGAATCATCCCTCGATCAGCTTGCAGAGGCGGCCGGCATGGACCCCTATGAGTTGAGGCTGAAGAACGCAAATGAACCGGGTGAGGTAACGCCCCAGCGGTTCAGGATCACATCCTGCGGCATGAAAGAATGCATCGACGAGGTGGTCCGGCGCATAGGCTGGAAGGAGAAGAAAGGAAAGGGAAACGGCAGGGGGGTGGGCATGGCATCCCTCATCCACGTCGGTGGTGGGGCACGCGTCTACAAATCGGACGGCTGCGGCACCATCATCAAGATGGACGACTTCGGCAAGGTCGACGTCTTTACGGGCGCCTCGGAGATAGGCCAGGGCTCCGATACGGTGATCGCCCAGATCGTGGCTGAGGTGCTGGGCATCCCCATAGACGACGTGAACGTCATCAACAACGATACGGACATCTGCCCCTGGGATGTAGGCGTCCACGCCAGCAGATCGACGTTCGTTGCCGGCAACTCGGCCCTTGGCGCGGCGAGAAAGATACGGGAACAGATACTGGAGGTGGCCGCAAAACTGCTCCAGGAAGAACCGGCATCGCTGGACATTACGAACGGCGTCATCGTTTCGACAAAGGACACTGAGAAGACCACGCCCCTCGGGAAGGCGCTTCGCAAGATTCACTACACGACGGGCGGAAAGATGCTCATGGCCGAATACTTTTACGATCCGGCGAACGAGAATTTTGACAGGGAGTTCAAAGGCAACCTCTCCGTATCTTATGCTTACGGGGCACACGGGGTGGAGGTCGAGGTCGATAGGGAAACGGGAAAGGTTAAAATACTCAATTACATTGCCGCACACGACGTAGGCAAGGCCATCAACCCCATGCTCCTGGAGGGGCAGATCTACGGCGGCGGGCTCATGGGCATCGGCTACGCCATGGGCGAGAAGATGGTCTACGAGAAGGGATATCTGAAGAACGGCACCTTCCTGGACTACAAGATGCCGACGGTGAAGGATGCGCCCCCCGTCCAGGCCGTCATCGTGGAAACGGACGAGCAGGACGGGCCTTTCGGTGCCAAGGGCATCGGCGAGCCGGGCCTGGTGCCCACGGCGCCGGCCATTGCCAACGCCATCTATGACGCTGTGGGGGTCCGCATCAAAGACCTGCCCATTACGCCCGAGAAGGTCTTGCGGGCCCTGAAGGAAAAAGAGAAGGAGAAAGGGGCCGCCTGAGCGGCCGGAACAGAACAGGGAGGCCCACAGCGTGGCAGACCTGACGACGGAATTCTGCGGCATCGAGGTTAAGAACCCCATCGGGGTCACCTCGTGCAGCTTCGGCGGTCACGAGCGGATGCTGAAGCGATGCGCCGAAGAGGGGGCCGGGTGGATCGTCGGCAAGACGGTCCATGAAATCGAAGGCCCCCAGAGCTGGCCCAGGCCCTACTACTACTCCCTGCGGCGCTTCGGCGCCGACCTGAAGGATGCCTGGGTCTGCAGCGAGATGTTTCACCATATGCCTTACCGGCGGTGGCTCCACGAGGAGCTGCCGCAGTGCCTCAAAACCTGCGACGAATTCGACATGCTCTTCATCGGGTCCTGTTCCGGCATCGGCGCCGATGCCGGAACATGGATCCCCTTTCTCAAGGACATGGAGGCCGCAGGCGTCAGGGCGGTGGAGCTCGACACGGGCGGGCCCCACGCCACCTTCGGCTCCGTAGAGACGCAGAAGGCCGTCGGTGCACCGCTCGCCATGGACCCCGAGACGGCCTACGAGGTGACGAAGGCCTGCGTCGACGCCGTGTCGATCCCCATCATCTTCAAGATGACGCCCCAGTGCTACGCCATGGCGGCCGTGGCCCAGGAGGTGGAACGGGCCGGCGCGGCGGCCATCTCGGCCAACAATGCCTTCTACGGCTGCTGGATCGATCATGAGACCGGCGCCTTCTATGGGGTGCCTGCGTCGATCGGGGGCCTCATGGGCCGCCCGTGGCAGCTCTACTCCCTGGCCAAGGTCATGGAGATCACGGCGACGGTCAAAATCCCCGTCATCGGCGGTGGCGGCTCCTTTACCTACGACGACTGCGTGCGGTACCTCATGGCGGGATCGTCCCTCGCCGGCCTCTGCTCTGCGCTCTACTCACGGGGCGTGGGGGCGATTAAGGAGTGCGTCGAGGGCCTCGGGGCCTTCATGGACCGCAAGGGGTACGATTCCGTGAAGGCATTTCGGGGCCTCGTCGTCAGGGACTTCCGGTACCTCCGGGACTGGAAGCGGGAGAACCCCATGACCGAGCCTACCCCCGTCATCCCACGCTTCGACCCATCGCGCTGCACCGTCTGCGGCGTCTGCGCGACCCTCTGCCCCCAGGCCGCCATCACCATAGACAGGGAAAGGGCAAAGGCCCCCGCCGTCGCCAGGGAGCACTGCACGGGCTGCGGCTGGTGCGTGGGCCATTGCCCCAAGGCGGCAATCGAGTGCGTCCACGCCGACACGGGCGAGGTGATCTGGAACGGATACGGGACGATCAGGGATTGGGTGAGGTAAAACTCACGCCTGTAACATAAGGAGCCGGCAACCCATGTTTGAATCCGAGTACAAAAAGAAGCTGACAACGCCGGAGGGGGCCGTATCGGCCATAGGGGAGAACGATATGGTCGTCCACGGTCTGGGGCTCGCGGAACCGCCTGCGCTCCTCAGGGCCATAGCGGCCCGGTTGAGGGCGGGAGACCTGAAGCGGATCAGGGTCTTCTCCTCGCTGCCGCTCAGGCATGTGTGCGAGAATTTGCTTGCCGTGGACCTCATGGACTGCGTGGAGGCCTACAGCCAGTTCGTCAGCACCGGCGAGCGGGGGCTCGTCGGCGCAGGGCTCGCCTACTTCGTACCCAACCATCTTCACCAGGTGCCCAGACTTCTTACGGAGTTCATAGGCGTCGACGTATCCATCACTCAGGTTTCGCCCATGGACAAGTCCGGCTACTTTTCCTTCGGCACTGCCAACGACTTTACGTCCACGGCGGCCAGGGCGGCCCGACTCTCCATCGTCGAGGTGAACCGTTTCATGCCCAGGGTTTTCAGCCATGCCCCGCTCCACCTTTCCGAGGTCGACTTTATCGTTGAAAACCACGAACCGGTCTCGACGCCGCCGAACCCCCAACCGAGACCTGAGGACAAAATCATCGCCAGGATCATCGCGGACATGGTTCCCGACGGCGCATGCCTTCAACTCGGAATCGGGGCCTTGCCGGGCGCCGTCGCTGAATACCTTGAAAATCACAAAGACCTGGGCATCCACACGGAGGTCTTTGGACCTGCCATGGTCCACCTCATCAAGAAGGGCGTCATCACCGGCGCACACAAGACCCTCCACCCCCGGAAACACATCTTGACCGTTGCCCTGGGAGATCAGGAGATGCTCGACTTCCTTGACGACAACCCGGCCGTGGAGAGCCATCCCTGCTCGTACACCAACCATCCGTCAGTCATTGCGCGGAACGACCGCATGATCTCCATTAATGCCGTGCTCCAGGTCGACCTGACGGGCCAGTGCAACGCCGAATTCTTACACGGCCATGAGTTCAGCGGCACGGGAGGACAACTCGACTTCGTCCGCGGCGCCTTCGATTCAAGAGAAGGAAAGTCGATCCTTGCCTTCTATTCGACGGCGGCAGGCGGAGGAACATCGAGGATTGTGGACCATTTCGAACCGGGCGCCGTCGTCACGACGCCCCGGACGGACACCCATTACCTCGTGACGGAATACGGCGCGGCCAATCTGAAGGGCAAGTCGACGAAGGAGCGGGCCCTGGCCATCATCGGCCTCGCCCACCCCAAATTCCGCGACGAATTACTGCGGAAGGCCGAGGAGATGTATCTGTTGTAGGGGGTTGATGGGGTTGGCCTGTGGCTTAATCGATCCCCAGCCTTTCGGTCTGCGGCATGACGACTTATGCAGCCTTGGGTCTCTGTTTGTTGTGAATGATAATCTTCGGACTATCGTTTGCGATTGGTACCGGCAGCCCCTCTTGTTTCAGGAGGCTTCGGCGCTCCGCCATTCCCCATTTTGCCTTATACAGACAATCCTCGATAGAGTGGCCGATTCCGGAGAAGCCTTCAAGCTCCAGGGAATAGATTCCCACGGGCTCACGCCAGGTTTCCTCTGCCGGCTCATGTCGCCCGTGGGAATCCAGCGAGCTTCTGCGAGCAGAGGGGGTGGCTCCAACGGCTTTGCCGATGGAGGGGGCGACGTGAGCCTCTGTGATAGAAATCGAAATAATCCGGTTCTGCCGTCGCTTCAATAATCAGGGAATACGGCAGATCAATCATAAGCCCTCTCCGTTATCTTTCATCTTTAAGGCCCGCAGCTTTGAGGAAATATGCAATATGGTTGCACTGTCTCGCCCTCTTCCCGCATCCACGTTACCGACTCCAGAACGACATATTCAATTTCCCTCAACGCTTCCTCAATCGTATCCCCATGGGCGCATAGGGAAGGGTCGATTCCCACAGGCCCAGTATGCCATTCTGGTGATTTCGCGAGGGGATGTGCCGGAGGGTACATGGCATCGTCCTGTTCGAATGGGCGCACGGATTGAGTGTGTAAACATCAACGTGGAGGGCGGAGGGGACGGCGGAACAGCCTTTTCCATCTACAGCAAGCCGATATGTTTACAGCAACCGCTTCCGCAGGAGTGTTTTGTTCGTCCCACCGCCTGCCGGCAGCCTCCACAGCGACCTCACCGACGGCCTCCCGTGCCTTTACAGAGTCGGCAGCAGGAACTTCCAGATGGGGACATAACGGATCAGGTGCCCGTCGACGGTTTCTTCAGCCTCCCGCTCTTCCGTGACAATCAACCCTGAAAGACAAAAAAACCCTGCTATCAAGCGGATAAATCGCGGCATCGAGGTGCCTCTAACGGGTCCCGTTCACACATGGGCAAGTGCGTGAATTTGCGAAAGCCTTCTCTGACCGACGACCTTTTCCGCTATTTTGAGGTCGTATGCCGCCTGCAGATTGATCCAATATTGTGGTGTTTGTCCGAATGCCTTACCAAAGAGCAAGGCCATTTCAGCAGTGACAGGTCTCCTACCATTTATGACATGGGAAATTCTCATTGCCGAAAGGCCGACTGCCCGGGCAAAGACCGCTTGGGATATCCCCAGTTCGTCAAGTATCTCCTTGAGAAATTCCCCCGGATGGACCGGAGGCAAAGCGTTT
>CAZYVU010000002.1:74709-124068 GCA_964651435.1 uncultured Pseudomonadota bacterium | reverse complement strand
CGGCACCCAAAAAAACCGGGGCCTGCGTTATACGAAGTTCGCTCAGCGCCGCGTTGGAAGAAGGATTGACAGATGAACAAGAACGATTCTTATAAGCTTACGCAGCTGAAGGAGGCTCAGCTACTAATCAGCACTGCGTGTTTGCCTACTGATACCATTATAGCCGTGACGGATACGTTTTCGAAGTTTGCCATGGGCACTTGGTCGGGCCTCCATGTTCATATAGCTTCCCACTTTTCTCTTGCTCCCATGAGTCGAGTGCCTCTTTAATGCCGGACCAAATACCCCCGAAGCAGATCGCCGAGAGGCTATCGCCACCCTCATTGAGGCATACGAGGAAAGGCGCTACGCAATTACTTTTCCTGACCCCATTGAAGCAATCCTGTACCATATGGAAAGCTGTGGCCTCTCACGACGTGATCTTGAACGCTTCATTGGAAGTCGTGCGTGTGTTTCCGAGGTGCTCAATCGAAAACGTCTACTTACCATGGAGATGATCCGGAGCCTTAACAAGGGTCCCGGATACCTACGGAAGTTTTGATTCAGCCTTACAAGACCATAGAAAAGGCGGCATAACCAAAGCCTGGAGGGCGGGGTACGCTCCCGAAATGTTGTCATATGACAAAAAGCTTCCTAATGAGGCGCCGGAGCCGATCGCGGCCCCGTCGTGCCACTCCGGCTCGACTTTGCCTATGGGTAGAAATAGGTCTTGACTATGAGTGACAATCGTGTACACAATTATGTCACGATTGGAGGTAAGACGTTATGAAATTCATCAGCGTGCGCGATCTGCGTGGTAAATCAGCCGAAGTGTGGAAGGAACTCCCGGTGGAGCGAGAAGTTGTTGTTACGAGTAACGGTCGACCCATTGCCATTCTATCAGCAGTCAGCGAGTCGAATCTGGAAGAATCCCTTTCCGCGATCCGGCAGGCACGCGCTGCCGAGGCCGTCATGAGCCTTCAACGACGATCTGTCGAGAAGGGTACGAACATCGTTACCATGGAAGAAATAGACGCTGAAATAGAAGCGGTACGAAAGAAACGTGTGCGATGAGGATTGTCCTTGATACAAATGTCCTCGTGGCTGGCCTCTTGTCGCCATTTGGCCCTTGCGGCGATATCATGCGCATGGTCTCCGCCGGAAATATCACTCTATGCGTCGATGCCAGGGTTTTGTCCGAGTATCGAGAGGTATTGAAGCGCCCCAAATTCCATTTTGATCCCGACAAGGTTGCCCCCCTTCTTGATTACATCGAACGCGGCAGTTGGCTGGTATCGTCTGTCCCTCTTCCTGCCTCATTGCCCGACCCTGATGACGAGCCATTCCTGGAGATTGCCATCTCCGGCGACGCCGACTACCTGGTCACCGGCAATGCCGGCCATTTCCCTTCTGAGTTGTGTCAAGGGATTAAGGTAGTGTCACCATCGGACTTCCTGAAGGGTACGGTGAAACAGAAGAAGAGCAAGAAGAAGAGCACATAACGAGCTGATGGGGAGGATCTCCGAAAAAGTCGGCTCCGGCTTTGCTTTTTGTAAGGCCATGAAAACAATTGAGGACAGAGAATGATAAATGTTGCCCTATGCAATGAACTTCCAGGCAAGGTATCGGAGCCGAATCGCGGCCCTTCCGGACCAGTACCGGGGATCCCCTTGTTATGCAAATTGGCTGCAAAAATGACGGCATCGGAAAGAGATAAACGAAGTTCATATCTACAGGAGAGGAGGTAATACGTGACAATCATCGCCTTGGGAGAAGAATTTGTCACCCAACGCTCACTAAAACTTGGAGTGGAGGCACTGCAAACTCACAGATTCACGATGGAGACATCAAAGGAACTCATACAGGGTGACGTTGTTGGGGAACCTGTGAGGACGTTGTTGCAATACTGAAATGTGATGAATGCAAGGTCTTGTAATGATATCCCAAGGAGGTATCGGAGTCGATCGCAGTCCCGTCGTGACGTCCGGCTTAATTTTATGTTTACACAAACTGACTTGACATCAATCTCCCAGTGCCGTACCATAAGTGGTACGATTAGGAGGTTTGCTTGGCATGACAACGTTATCGGCATCTGAAGCAAGAAAACGGCTTTATGCCTTAGTTGACGAGGTGAAAGAAAGCCACGTTCCTGTCCAAATCGTTGGAAAGAGGGGCTCTGCGGTTCTCATTTCCGAAGAAGACTGGCGTGCTATTGAAGAAACCCTCTATCTTACCTCTATTCCCGCTATGCGTGAGTCTATCAAGAAAGGTCTGAAAACCCCTGCCGAGAAGTGCGCAGAGGAACCTGGCTGGTGAGCTGGCGTTTAGTATTTACCAAGCAAGCCCAGAAAGACGCAAAGAAGATAGCCCAGTCAGGACTTAAACCGGCAGCCTCCCGGTTGTTGGACATCCTTCGCGAAGACCTTTTTCAATGCCCTCCTCCCTCCAAGAAGCTGATAGGCGATCTCTCCGGCGCTTTTTCACGACGAATCAACATACAGCATCGTCTTGTTTATCAAATTTTGGAAGACATTAAAACGGTTAAGATTATCCGAATGTGGACGCACTATGAGTAACAAAAAGAGTTGGCGAGCCAAACGCTGCAGCGCATCGCCGAAAAAGTCGGCTCCCGCTGTGCTTTTTGTAAGGCTGAGAAAACAATTGGGGGCAAAGAATGAAAATCGATATCGATGAATTGTCTGTAAAAGAACTGATTGATCTTAACCGTCGCATCGTTGAGCGTCTGAAATTTCTTGAATCAATGCGGGCACATGCGGAAATGCTGGAGTTCAGCGTGGGTGACCAAGTACAATTTAACGCGCCAGGGCGTGGGGCTATATCGGGCATACTCATTAAATACAATCGCAAAACAGTGACGGTACTAACGACCGATGGCCACAAATGGAATGTTTCTCCCTATTTGCTCCAGAAAGACGCCAGTCCGGCGGCCGACACGCAGAAGGCAGCCAACGTAATCGAGATTCGTCCAAAGTGAGAGCATTGCCGAGCAGAAGAAGCGCATAAAGAGCGTACAAATGGGCAGACGGGGCGTCACAGCGATCGTAAAGACGAGATGACTCGGCATGAGCCTCGATAATGAACAAAACACCGTCACGGCCATGATCAGCCTGTTTTGCCGGCAGCTCCACGGCGGCGGACCTCTCTGTCCATCGTGCTCAGAACTCCTTCAATACGCCCAGAAGCGTCTTTCCAGATGTCGGTACGGCGACGAGAAACCACAATGCAAACATTGCCCCGTCCACTGCTACGCTCCCGAGATGAGAAAACGAATTTCGGAGGTGATGCGCTATGCCGGGCCTCGCATGCTCCTTCACCATCCCGTCATGGGACTGCGGCACTTGCTCAACAGGAAAAAACCCAGGGAACGCGACGCCGGCAGTATGGAATAGCCTACCGACACGGCGGCAGCCGCTTGACAGAAGATGGCCCACGCTGTACTATAAATAGAAATTGTTTCTATTTATAGGTCGTCGAACATGTCCGGAGCCGATACGCTGAAATCCCTTAATCTGAAAGCCACACCGAAACGACTGGCCATACTGGAGATCATGGAGGGGCTTGACCAGTTCATAAGCGCCGACGGCCTCTGGGTGCGGCTGAAGGAGAAGTTCGGCAGAATCGGCCTGCCCACCGTCTACCGGAACCTCGATGAGCTGTGCCGCTCCGGGATTATCACGCAAGTCATGCAACCCGACCGGAAGCTCTACTATTATCTCTGCTCCAACAGGGCGCACCACCACCACTTCATCTGCACGGCCTGCCGCCGCGTCGAAGACCTCGACTACTGCGGCAGTGACGTCATCGAAAGCGAGGTGGCGAGACGTCTCAAGGGCCGTGTGACGTCCCATGTGCTTCAGGTCTATGGTCTCTGCGAGGCCTGCAAGGGCACAACATGAGGCTGAAGGGGCTTTTTTTACTCCTGCTCGCGGCACCCCTCCTTCTGGCGCTCTCAGCCTGCACAACAAGGGACGGGGAGGCACCGGGCAACGGAAAGTTCGTCGTCGTTACAACGCTCTTTCCCCTCTACGACTTTGCACGGAGTGTGGCCGGAGACAAGGCCACCGTTTCTCTTCTTTTGCCTCCCGGCACGGAGCCCCACAGCTTCGAGCCCAGACCCAAAGACATCGCCCGCATCAACAGCGCCGACCTCTTCATCTATACGGGTCCCTTCATGGAGCCATGGGCCGGACGGGTGCTTAACGGCATTGATCGATCGCATACGATCGTTGTCGATGCAAGCTCCGGTATAGCGCTCCAGGCGCCCAAAGCGGCCGGCCACGATGACGGCCATGGGCATAACGATCACGATCGCGGACAGCACCGGTATGACCCTCACATCTGGCTCGATTTCACGAACGCGCAGAAGATGGTTGATACGATCGCTCGGGCGCTCTCCCGCAAAGACCCTGCCAACGCTGCCCAATACGAAAAGCAGGCCACCGCCTACAACACAAAGCTTGCCGACCTCGACAGGCGGTACCGGGAGCGGCTCGACCGCTGCACGACCAAGGCCTTTGTGCACGGCGGCCATTACGCCTTCGGCTACCTGGCGAACCGTTACGGCCTCGTCTACATCTCCGCCTACGAGGGTTCGCCGAACGCAGAGCCCACACCCAGAAGGCTTGCCCTTCTCAAGGGCACTATCCAGAAGAACGGCCTGAAGAGCCTATTCTATGAGGAACTGATCACACCGCGCATTGCCGAAACCCTTTCGCGCGAGACAGGCGCCTCCCTCCTTCGGCTCCACGGCGCTCATAACATCAGCCGCGATGACATGGAGCACGGCGTCACCTTCCTCTCCCTCATGGAGGAGAACCTCAACAACCTCTCAGCGGGTCTCAACTGCCGGTAGCTATCGTCGCAGGGAATGAAGGGAATCTTGGCGTTCGGTGCAACCTGGTGCGCACCGCCTATTCTGGGGCCCCATAGGCTTCCGCCCCACCACCGTATAGGCCGCCAGGGTGCACCGAAAGGCCCCGTCAACGGACGACGCACCGAGGTCCCGAAGCCACTTGCCGGCCCGGTCGGGAGCAAGGGACCCTGCGTCGGCGGCCCTTCGGGCACTTTGCGTGAGATTGTAGATTTTGTCGGCCGTTGCGAAATCGTCAATCACAGAAACGGACCGGTAAACGCGAATTTCCGTAAGTCCTTCAGCAATTAAGCATATCTCTATGTCTCTGCCTATGCGGGGATTGGCAAAGGCGCCACGCCAGAGGCTTTCGACAACCCCCGTTACCTCATCATCGCCGCCAAGAATGGAAAAGGTCTCCCAATCGTTGTCATAGGCCAGCAACAGGCCTCCCGGCTTAAGGACACGGACCATCTCGCGCATCGCCGCTTTCGGCCCCGGTATGTGCTGGAGTGTACGGTCAATGCGTACCCGGTCGAAGGCGGCATCGCCGAAAGGAATGGCCCTGGCGTCGGCCTTGAGAAAGCGGACAGGGAGGCCTTCGGTAACTCGCGCGCCCGCATCTTCGACCATCCGTTCGCTGGCGTCGACGCCCACAACGTTGCCCCCGGGCGTAACCATCGGGGCCATGTGAATGGCATCGTCGCCCAGCCCCGAACCTACATCAAGAATCGCCAGTCCGGGGGTAAGCCGGAGGAGTTCGTAGCTTCGTTCCTTCACCTCCCGGTAGTATGGGAGGCTATCAATGAACCGGAGGCAAACGCCGTAGGCTTCCGGATCGTCCCGCCCATCAACGTCCCTGAATCCCGTTGCAAAATACTCGTCAGTCAACAAATCACCCTTATTCTTAATCATCCCACCTGTTCCCTCGCCATGAAGCCAAAGGAGCTTGGCCACAGAGAGCTGAAGGATAAGGTCTGGATTGCGCAAAAATACGTCCACAGTATATTTACTGCTTGACGGTAAAGATAGCACGAATCACCGGAGATGAGCAGATGCATCAATGAAAAAACTCTGTATTTTTCTCTTGACAAGATAATTTTATATCGATATATTATTATCGATAAGATGATAACGATAATGAAATGGACGAGGAGGGTGACCGATGGCAGGGCCTGAGAACAAAGGGATTGACGGGATCAAGGCCATCCCTGAACCGACACTGCGCAGATTGCCTATTTACTATCAGTATCTAAAGAAGGTGCAGTCCGAACAGAAATCGCACTACATCTCCTGCACCCGCATCGGCAACGAGTTGTCGGTCCAACCCATCCAGGTAAGGAAGGACCTGGAGATTACCGATGCCGTGGGCAAGCCCAAGCTTGGGTACAATGTGGCCGAGCTTATAGACACCATTGAGGAATTTCTTGGGTGGAACAACACGACGGAGGCATACCTCATCGGCGTAGGTAACCTGGGGTCCGCCCTTCTCGGCTACCAGGGCTTTCGGGAGTACGGCCTCGATATCGTGGCAGCCTTCGACGTGGATCCGACTAAAATCGGCACGGAGATAGGCGGCAAGAAGGTGATCGACGTAGCCAAGCTTGCTAACATGGTAAGGCGAATGAAAATCAAGATAGGCATCCTTACCGTTCCTGCCGCCCATGCCCAAGAGTTGGCCGACCTGATGGTCAAGGCGGGTGTAGCCGCCATATGGAACTTCTCCCCCGTAAAGATCAGCGTGCCCCCCTCCGTGGTGGTGCAGCACGAAAACCTGGCAGCATCGCTTGTGGTCCTTTCCAAGAAGCTGGCCGCAATGATGACCTCAACTGCCTTACAACCGAGGTGACTTTAATGGAAACACTGCGAAAATTTGAAAGGGTCCTCGACATCGTGGACAGGAACGGGCGGAGCGCGGCTCGCCTCATTCCAATACTCCAGGCTGTTCAGGCCGAATACCGGTATCTTCCCGAAGAGATTCTCACCTTTGTAGCTACCTCTCTGGGCATTTCGCCGGCCAGGGTCTTCGGTGTCGCCACCTTCTATTCCCTTTTTACTCTAAAACCGAAGGGAAAATATGTAATTAGGGTTTGCGACGGAACGGCCTGTCACGTGAAGCAGTCCATGTCGCTCCACGATGCCTTGAGCAGAAAGCTAAATCTCAGGGCCGGTGCCGATACCACTTCCGACATGCTCTTCACGTTAGAAACGGTCAACTGCCTCGGCGCCTGCGGCCTTGCCCCCGCTATGGTCATCAACGACGACGTTTACGGCCAGCTAACCCCGGAGCGGGCAACTGCCATTGTCGACGACATTATCCTCAAGGAGGCTTCTGATGAACCTGACAACCAGAGAGCTTAACAGGATCAGCGACAAATACCGTGCCTTGGAATCGGTTGTCCAACGAAGGGTCATCGTGTGCGCCGGGACGGGTTGTCTGGTAAACGGCTCACTCAAGGTGTATGAAGAGTTTGTGCAACAGATCGGGGCTTCGGGCCTCGACGCAGTGGTGGAGCTGAAGAAGGAAGAAAGAGACGGGATTTTTGTCTCCAAGAGCGGCTGCCAGGGGTTTTGCCAGATAGGGCCCCTCGTTACAATTCTGCCCGACGGCATACTCTACACAAAGGTGAGGCCCAGGGACGTGGAAGATATTGTACAGACAACCCTGCTCAACAACGAACTCCTGCACCGGCTCCTCTACATAGAGCCCGCCACAAGGAAGGTGTGCAAGGGGATGGACGAAATACCCTTTTACACAAAGCAGCGGCGGTTTGTACTCAGGAATTGCGGCCTCATCGATCCCGAGAATATCGACGAGTACATCGCCCAGGGGGGGTACCTCTCGGCGGTCACAGCTTGTTTCGATATGACCCCCGAAGAGATATGCGACCTTATCACCGCCGCCGGACTGCGCGGACGGGGGGGTGGAGGCTTCCCGACCGGCCGGAAGTGGAACGTGGCACGCCTTACCGAAAACGACAAGAAATACGTCATTTGCAACGGAGACGAGGGAGACCCGGGCGCCTTCATGGATATGGGCATCATGGAAGGAAACCCCCACAGCATCATTGAGGGCATGATTATAGCGGCCCGCGCAATCAAGGCGGACGAGGGCTATGTCTACGTTCGCGCTGAGTACCCGCTTGCAGTAAGGCGGATCAGGAGGGCCATCGAGGACGCCTATAAGCTTGGCGCCTTGGGCAACCGAGTCCTCGGTTCGGAGCACACCTTCAATCTTCACGTCATGGAGGGCGCCGGCGCCTTCGTTTGCGGGGAGGAGACAGCCCTCATCGCGTCCATCGAGGGAAAACGGGGGATGCCATCGCCCAAACCACCCTTCCCTTCCCAAAGCGGATTGTGGGGAAAGCCGACGGTCATCAACAATGTCGAAACCCTGTCAACGGTTCCGCTGATCCTGTCCTCCGGCATAGAATACTACAGGATGATGGGCACGCCCGATTCACCGGGCACCAAGACCTTCGCTGTCACCGGACACGTCGTCAACACCGGCCTTATCGAGATGCCCCTCGGTTCGACGCTCCGCGAGATAGTAAACGGTGTCGCGGGCGGCATAACCGATGACGAAGGCAAGCCGAGCAGTGATGGCTTTAAGGCTGCACAAATCGGAGGGCCATCGGGCGGATGCCTCACGGCCGAGCACCTGGACCTGCCCATAGACTTCGACTCCCTCAGGCAGGTGGGTGCAATGGTGGGATCCGGCGGCCTTGTCATCATGAACAAGAAGACGTGCATGGTCAGCGTGGCCCGATTCTTCATGCAGTTCACGCAGAGCGAGTCCTGCGGCAAGTGCGTGCTCTGCCGCGAAGGTACAAAACAGATGCTTGCGCTTCTCGACGATATCATGGAAGGGAGGGCCACGGAAGAAACCCTTGAGATTCTGGAGGATCTTGCCGTAACCGTCCAAAAAGGCAGCCTTTGCGGCCTTGGCAAAACTGCGCCTAATCCTGTCCTTTCTACGCTCCGGCACTTCCGCGACGAGTATTTGGCCCACGTGAGGGATCGATACTGCCCCACGGGCAAGTGCAAGGGCCTTGTGCGCCTCCAGATCGACCCCGCACTCTGCAACGGGTGCACGCTCTGCGCCCGAAAATGCCCGGTCGGTGCCATCTCCGGCGAGAAGTGGAAGGTGCACCAGATCGACCAGGCCATATGCACCAAATGCAGGCTGTGCTTCGAGAGCTGTAAACACCACGCGATCAAGGAGGAGACGGGCCGTGAATAAGGACTTTGTAACCATCGACAAGAAGGATATCCCCATCGAAAAGGAACAGAACCTCCTTGAGCTCATACGAAAAGCGAAGATCGACCTTCCCACGTTCTGCTATCACTCGGAACTGAGTGTTTACGGGGCCTGCCGTCTTTGTATGGTCGACGTGGAGGGTATGGGGCTCGTCCCGGCCTGCTCGACACCACCTGCCCTGGGCATGCGCATCCGAACGAACACCGAAGAGATCAGAAAGATGCGGAAGATCATCGTCGAGCTGCTTCTGGCAAACCACAGCCAAAGTTGCCCCACATGCCAGAAGAGCACCACCTGCCAACTCCAGTCTCTGGCCCGGAGGCTTGGCATCACAAAGATTCGGTTCAAGAATCAGAACCGGGACGTTCCCATTGACAGCTCCTCCCCCTCCCTTGTAAGGGACCCCAACAAGTGCGTGCTCTGCGGCGACTGCGTGCGCATTTGCTCGGAGGTGCAGTCGGTCGGTGCCATCGACTTTGCGTACCGGGGTACCCATACGGTGGTTGCACCATCCTTTGGAAAGAACCTGGACCAGGTGGAATGTGTGAACTGCGGCCAGTGCGCCCGCATCTGCCCCACGGGCGCCCTGACACCCCGGTCGGAGGTGGACGACGTCTGGCAGGCCCTCCACGACCCGGAAAAGGTGGTCATTGCCCAGGTAGCCCCTGCCGTGCGCGTCGCCCTTGGAGAAGTCTTCGGTATGGAGCCGGGCGTAACAACGACGGGCCAGATGGCGGCAGCCCTTAGGGCCATGGGATTCGACAGGGTCTTTGACACGTCCTTCACCGCCGACCTCACGGTCCTCGAGGAGAGCAATGAGTTTATCAAGCGGATCGAGACAAATGGCCACATACCGCAATTCACCTCATGCTGTCCCGCATGGGTCAAGTTTGTGGAGCAGTACTACCCCGAATTTGTCAGTCATCTCTCCACCTGCCGCTCACCGCAGCAGATGTTCGGGGCCCTGGCCAAGGAACTCCTCGCTCACGGCCTCCGGGTCGACCAGTCGAAGGTCGTTGTGGTGTCCATCATGCCCTGCACGGCGAAGAAGTTCGAGGCTAAGAGGCCGGAGTTTCAGCGTGACGGCATCCGGGATGTCGACCATGTGCTGACGACCCAGGAGCTGGGCCGCATGATTGAAGAGGCCGGCATCCACTTCAAAGAACTGGAGCCCGAGGCCTTCCATCTGCCCTTCGGCTTCAAGACCGGCGCAGGTGTCATCTTCGGCAATTCAGGAGGCGTTTCCGAGGCGGTGCTGCGCTATGTGACGGAGAAACTGACGGGCGAAAAGCGTGAGAACTACGAGTTCATGAGCGTCAGGGGCGAGGATGGTATCCGGGAGGCATCCCTTAAGGTAGACGGTACAGAGTTCTCCCTTGCCGTGGTGAGCGGCCTCGGAAACGCCCGCCGGCTTTTGGAGAAGATCAAGTCCGGAGAAGCCCGGTATGACCTTGTTGAGGTCATGGCGTGCCCGGGCGGATGCGTCGGCGGAGCCGGGCAGCCCGTCTCGTCCGATCCCGCGGCTCGGCGCAAGAGAACCAAAGGGATCTACGACAATGACAGGATGCTTGAGCTCCACAAATCGCAGGAAAACCCCTACGTGGCAGAGCTTTACGGGACGTTTCTGGGCGATGTGGGAGGCGAAAATGCCCACAGGCTCCTTCACACGGGCTATAAGAGCAGGAAGAGGATCACCGAGGGAGGCATGGAACTGAGTGGCTGCAGCGCCGACGGTAACGTGGATGTCAATGTCTGCTTCGGCACCGGCTGCTTCCTTAAGGGCTCCCAGAAACTGCTCCACGACATCCTCGAGCACATCCGGAGAAACGATCTTGGTGACAAGGTGAGGGTGAGCGCGTCCTTCTGCTTCGAGAGGTGCGACAAGGGTCCCACCATTAGGGTTGGGGAAGACATTATTCAGGGATGCACCATAGATATGGCGGCACAAGCCATAGAAAGGCAGTGCCGTTGACAGGGGAGGACTCTGATGTTTGACGCGGGAGCTCAACAGATCGTTTTCACCCTCACGGCCCGCTGCAGGGACTGCTACCGGTGCCTGAGGGCCTGTCCGGTAAAGGCCATACGTATGGAGAGAGGACAGGCGTACGTCGACAACAAGCGGTGCATCGCCTGTGGTACGTGCATACGCGAATGCCCGCAGCAGGCCAAGTCCTTTCGTCACCATATCGATGTGGCCCAGACCTTTATTGACAAAGAATACTTCGTAGCCGCCAGCGTAGCGCCCTCCTTTGCGGCCGTGTACGGCGGGTGGCAGAGAAACCGCCTGGCGTCGGCGCTGAGGGCCCTCGGCTTTCGATATGTGGGCCAGACGTCCCACGGGGCATATCAGATATCGGCTCACTCCAGAAAGCTCGTGAGCGAGGATCGCGGAAAAGCCCGTGTGGCCACGGCCTGCCCGGCGCTCATCAACTATATCGAGAAATACCAGCCCGAACTTGTGGACAACCTTTTGCCCCTCGTCTCCCCCATGGTAGCCCATGCACGGATGTTGAAGAAGAAGCTCGGCAGAGAGATCAAGGTCGTATTCATCGGCCCCTGCGTTGCCAAGAAGTCGGAGCTTTTTCGGCCCGACATCGCCAGCGATGTAGACTGCGTTCTCACCTTCAGGGAGCTTTCCCTGTGGCTCGAGCAAAGGAACATAAGCCTCACCACCTGCGAGGAGAGCAGCTTTGATGAGAAACCGCTTCCTGCCGCCCAGTTGTACCCGCTGCCCGGGGGCCTCATCAAGACAGCAGGCCTCGAAGACGACGGCTTCAACATGAACCTCCTGCGGGTCGACGGCATAGAGAGCGTAAGGGAGCTGCTTAAGAACATTCCCGGCGAAGCCTCCTACACCCTCATCGAACCCCTCTTTTGCAGCCAAGGTTGCATTAACGGCCCGGGGATCAGCATGGACAAAAACCTCTTCGAGAGAAGAAAGGATATTATCGAATACGACAGGGAGATAAGGGGGGCCAACGAAGCGCCTCCTGTCGAGGACGGCCATCTCTTTACGGCGTCGTTTCAGCATGGCGAGAGTGTAATGGTTCCCGTCTCGGAGGAAGAGATCCGGCAGGTTCTGGAGCGCACGGGCAAATCGGATCCGCAGCAGCAGCTCAACTGCGGGGCTTGTGGATACGGGAGTTGTAGGGAGAAGGCGAGGGCCGTGGTGCTGGGGATGGCAGAACCGGAGATGTGCATACCCTACATGAGACGTCTGGCAGAACGGAGGACGGACCAGATTTTTACAACGACACCCAACGGGATCATCATGCTCGATGAGGAGTTGAAAATCCTTGGGGTCAACCCCGCTTTCAAGAAGTTCTTTCTCTGCTCTGATGCCGTAGTGGGAAGACATGTGTCCTACCTCATGGATCCGGCCCCCTTCGAGAGGCTCATTTCGGGGGTCGTCGACAGCCTCGACATTACCGTAACCCATCACCACTACAATCTCCTCTGCCGGGAGTTGCTCTACGTTCTCAAGCAGGAGAGGCAAATCGTAGGCATCTTCGTTAATATCACAAGCCAGCAGGAGCAGGAGAAGAGGCTGAACGACATCAGGTCCCAGACCATCGAGCAGGCAAACGAACTTTTGCAGCATCAGATAAAGATGGCGCAAAATATGGCTCAGTTTCTCGGCGAAAGCACAGCCAGGGGAGAGGAGTTGGTAAGGAAGCTGCTCAGTTTGAGTGAGGGAGATGAGACCAAACACCAGTGAGCAAAAGAAGTATGTGGAGATCGTCACCGCCCAGAGCGCAAAAAGGGCGGGAAGGGTCTGCGGCGACTATGTGGTCGTGGACCGGACGCCTGAGGCCACCACCGCCGTATTGGCCGACGGCATAGGCACGGGGATCAAGGCTCGCGTAGCCGCCGTCATGTGCGCTTCGCGCCTCATGGAATTGGTCCACCTTGGATTCACCATCCGAGAAGCCTGCGGAAAAGTGGTCGAGACCATGCATGAGGCCAGAACCAATGATATCCCATTTTCCGCTTTCTCTATCTGTCGCGTTCTGAGCAGCGGTCATGCAACGATCATCTCCTATGAGATCCCCTCACCTATCCTCGTAAACCGAAACTTTGCGGCCTACCAGCCTCAGGCCCGCGTTTTTCCGATGGGCCTGGAGATGATAGCCGAGGTGAACACGATTCTCGATTACGGTGACGGCGTCATCCTCTTCAGCGATGGGGTGAGCCAGGCAGGGCTTGGCCATCAGTACCGAATGGGCTGGGGCGTAGAGGGGGTACGCGATTTCATCAACGGCTCTTTGGTGCAGAGAGTCGACCTCCGTGACATTCCCCAGAAGGTCCTGGACAGGGTGAAGGACATATCGGGAGCCACCTACGGTGACGACACGACCTGCCTCCTTCTCCTCTGTAGGGAGGCAAAGGTGCTGAACGTGCTCACGGGACCCCCGGCCAGCAGGGCACGCGACAAGAAGACTGTGCAAGATTTTGTGGCGGCTGAAGGAACCAAGGTGGTATGCGGCTCCACAACTGCGGAGATGGTAGCCCGGGTGCTTTCCGTGTCCGTGGATGTGAAGGGCCTTTCGAGCGCCTTCCACAACCCCCCCTCCTATGCCATAGAAGGCATCGACTTCGCTACCGAAGGCGCCGTCACACTGAACCAGCTTTACAACATTTTGGAAGAAGACCGCGACAGGCTCGACAAGACATCCTCCGTATCAACCCTTTACCGCCTTTTTCATGCCTCGGACACGATTCACTTTTTCGTCGGCACGGCCAAGAACCCGGGACATCAGGGTATCGTTTTCAGGCAAATGGGGGTATTCCCCAGGGAGGTCATCGTCGAACTGTTGGCCGAAAAGCTCCGAAAGATGGGTAAACTCGTAAGCATAGAGTATATATGAATGACGAACTACAAAAAGGAGATGCCATGGTACACGGAACGCCAGAGGACTTTTTTAATGCAGCGGACTACTTTGTTGACAGAAACGTACGGCAGGGGCGAGGCCATAAAACCGCCGTCTACACGGAGTACCGCAATTACACGTACAACGAATTGCAGAAGATGACGAACAAAACGGCCAACGGCCTGCGCGAGCTCGGGGTCACTGTAGACGACCGGGTCGTCATCCTTATGCTCGATGTGCCTCAGTTTTACGCCGTCTTCTGGGGTGCCATCAAAATAGGCGCCGTCCCAATCCCCATCAACACCATGCTCACCCCTGAAGACTACGAATTCTACCTGAACGACAGCAGATCCAAGGTTCTGGTCATATCGGAGCAGCTCGTTCCGGTCATCAACCGGATTAAGGGCGATCTTCACTACCTTCGTGACCTGATCGTCATATCGGAGGTCAATGGAGCCTATATCCCCTTTAAACAAAAGTACAGACATGCCCCTGCCACCCTGAAAACCGAATACACGACGAAGGACGACGTTGGCTTTTGGCTCTACAGCTCCGGGTCCACAGGATCCCCAAAAGGGGCCATCCACTCCCAGTACGACATGGTGGTTACCTCCCAAGCCTATGCCCAACAGGTCCTTGGACTTACGGAACACGACATCGTCTTTTCCGCAGCCCGGCTCTTTTTTGCCTACGGCCTCGGCAACGGTATGTACTTCCCTATGTCTGTCGGTGGATCGGCGGTCCTTAACGTCCAGGGACCGACGCCTGAGAACGTCTTTAGGCATCTTGAGAAGTTTCGTCCCACCGTCTTTTTCGGTATACCGACTCTCTACGGACAGATGCTCGAGTACGCCGAGCGAAAAGATAAGGAGCGTGGAGTTAGGGCCGACGCCAATGGGTCTCATGAGCTCTCATCTGTCCGCATCTGCGTGTCTGCCGGCGAGGCCCTGCCCACGGACATCTATTACCGCTGGAAGGAGCGCTTCGGGGTGGAAATCCTGGACGGCATAGGTTCGACGGAGATGCTCCACATATTCCTGAGCAACAGACCCGGGGACGTAAGGCCGGGGTCCACGGGCAAACCCGTTCCGGGCTACGAGCTAAAGCTTGTAGACGAGGAGGGGCAGGAGGTGCCCAAGGGTGAAATCGGCACGCTCCACGTCAAGGGCGATAGCGCCGCCCAGCAATACTGGCGCAAGCGGGAAAAGTCTCGGACTACCATGCAAGGCGAATGGATCAACACGGGCGACAAGTACTACCAGGACGACGATGGCTATTTCTGGTGCGCCGGACGGGCTGACGATATGCTCAAGGTCGGCGGCATTTGGGTATCGCCCCTTGAGGTCGAGAACTGCCTGGATCAGCACGGGGCCGTTATGGAATGCGCCGTCGTCGGCCATCCGGACGAAAAGGGGCTGGCGAAGCCGAAGGCCTTTGTGGTGCTCCGCGACGGATTCGAGGCGTCCGATGCACTGGCCGAAGAACTGAAAAAATGGGTTCTGGACCGGCTGGCCAAATACAAGTATCCCCGGTTTATCGAGTTTGTCAAGGAGCTGCCCAAGAGCACGACAGGCAAGATACAGCGCTTCAAATTGAGGTAGCCAGGGGAGGCACCGCGCTTCTGCTCATTGGACGAGAAGGACCTGGAGGTCCATGACGTTTGTGCCCGTGGGACCGGTAACGAAAAGCCCTCCGGCCTTCTCGAAAAACGTGCAGCTATCGTTATTCTTCAGATAAGCAGCCGCGTCGAGGCCTCTTTTGGAGGCCTCACCAACGGTGGCCCCATTCACCAACGCACCGGCGGCATCCGTAGGACCGTCGGTGCCGTCGGTGCCTGCCGAGAGAAACGTGATCCCTTCCGTCCCAACTATCTCCAAGGCGAATGCAAGGGCCATTTCCGTATTCCGTCCTCCCACGCCCGATCCCGTCACCGTCACCCTCGTCTCGCCGCCGGCAAAGACACAGAGCGGCCCGCCGGTGCGTCCCATTTCAATTCTAAGCGCCAATGCGCGCCGGGCCCAGTCTTGGGCTACCACCGACGCCTCCCCCATCACCCCTCAAGACAGCATAATGGTCTCAAACCCCAGCTCACGCGCCCTTGCCGATGCAGCGCTCAGGGCCATCGCGTTGCTGCCCACGATGATATTATCGACGTTGTCGAAGACGGCGCTTCCCGCCTTCGGCGTATCAACCACCCGCCCACTGATGCCCCCCCATAATGAGCCTCGACGCCCCATGAGGCACGCTCTCTGCGATCCCGTAACGGGATATGACGTTGAGGGCGTCCCGATAGGTGGAACTGTCGGGTGCCGTGGGCCCCGACGCTATGACGTCAAGCCGGTCGCCGATAACGTCCGATGTCCGCCCCCGCCCTAAGCAGCGCCCCCGTCACGGACTGCTTTTCCGCCAACGTCAAGGGATCCATGGGGGCGACAAAGATAGCCGAGCCACCTCACGAAATGAGGCAGAGAACGACAACATCCTTGGCAATGGCAGCGAGCTCTTCTACGGCCGTCAACGTGGCTGCCGGCCCGCCCCATCCGGGAGCGGGTGGCCGGCCTCAAGACAGCGGACATTTTTACCCAGCGGCGCACCACCAAGATGGCCATACTTGGTGATAACCAGGCCTCTCTCGATGTTGTCAGCAAAGACCTCGGCCACCGGCACGGCCATGGAGTAGGCCGCCTTACCAAAGGACAGGAGAAAAAGTCTTGACGATTGCTGCGAGGCCAACATCTCGTCTATCGTCGCCAGCCTCGTCTTAACCGCCTCTCTCGGATCGACGGCCCGCAATGCCGCGGCGAAGATGTCTCGCAAGACGTCGGACGGCAGAGCCTTACGGCTCATATGGCTTCACTCCTTTTCCCGGCACCTGCCGTTGGCAGGCAATCGCGGCTATCTGTCGGGAAGGCTCAGGGCCCCTATCGCGGAGGTCCGGCGACCCTGAATCCCATGTTGTCTACGCTCGTTGAAGGGCTCATTCCGAACCGTTTTGTCAGCCTAAGATCTCCAGGCTTGCTGAGCCAGCCTCCGCCGCGAATCGACCGTAGTTCGCCGCTGGAAGGCCCGGCAGGATTCTCCTTGGGGCTTGCCCTGTAGTAGGCCTCGTCGTACCAATCACTCATCCATTCCCATACGTTCCCGGTCATGTCATAAAGGCCAAGCTCGTTGGGCTTGAATGATCCTATCGCGGCGGTATAGACGGTGCTGTCATCGTAGCCTTCCCATGTCTCCCTGCCGGCAAATCTTCCTGCCAGCGACGAATCGGCTATATTGCCCGACGGTTTGCCTCGTCCCCAAGCGTATTGGTGCGCCTTCCCTCCGGAGCGTGCAGCATACTCCCACTCCGCTTCCGTCGGCAGACGGTACGGCGTGCCGGAAGTCGCCGACATCCAGTCAATAAATGCCTTGGCATCGTTCCAGGAGACACACACGACAGGATGCTTCGCCGTCTGGTTAAATCCGGGGTTCCGCCAGTTCTTCTCCTTATCTTTCTTCAGTCCGAGCCGTGTCAGCCCATAGCACCCGTCCCCCCGTTCCGCATCCGTCGTATACCCCGTAGCGTTGGCAAAGGCCGTAAACTGCCCCACCGTGACCTCATGCTTACCCATGGTGAAGCTGCCTACGCAGACCGTATGGACGGGCTGTTCGGCGGGACCGCCATCCCCAAAGGTGTCGCCCATATCAAAACATTTCCCCTTAACGACAACAAATTCCATGCCCGTTGCAGGATCGGCAAAGGACTGCGAAACGGCCTGGGCAACAGGCTGAGGCGCATCCTTTGCTCCTCTGGCTGTATCGGTTGCGCAGGCCCCAAGGAGCATCGAGAATGCTAACAGAACTGCACAAGTACCCCTGCACACATGATCTGATCCGGCTGTCCAATACATGAGGAAACCTCCCCGGGCCCTGCGGCGGCCCGTCTTCTCCTGCTGCCTTCTTCCTTGGCAAAACCACCGACACGACCATGGGTTGTCCATTGTCGGTGACGGTGAGCGCACAAAATGTCATCGCCCCTTGGGGCGTCACGTAGATATTACCGCGCCACAGGTGCTCCACGTCAACAAGAAAATTGACTCGCCATAGAGGGCCCGTATCGGGCCTCATTGGCCCCCAAACTGCCATACAACGGACAGCGGAGGATTCCCGCCCACCAGGGACGGCAACGCCTCAGCGCCTTTTTGCGACGATCTCTACAAGGGTTACCTCGGGAGGGGCCAGAAAGCGTATCGGAGGCCCCCACGTTCCCGTACCCCGGTTGACGTAGAGAAGAGCACCCTTTCCCAGGTCGTAGAGGCCCGCATAGCGCTTGTAGGCGGCTCTGGCAGCAAAGGTAAATGGGAATATCTGCCCCTTGTGCGTGTGCCCCGAGAGTTGCAGCTCCATGACACCCGGGGCAGCCGGGTCCACGATCGGTTTGTGTTTCAGGAGGATTCTGAATGACGACGGCGGCACCTTGCGCAGGAGCTCTGTCTCCCACCGGTTGACACGCATCGGGTGATATGTCTGTACAACGTAGTCGTCAATTCCCACAATCGATAGAACGCCGTCCATCGTAACCGCCTCGCCCCGCAGCAATCTCAGCCCCGCCTTTTCGGCGAACTCGACGGCGCTCTCTATTCCAGCATAGAATTCATGGTTGCCTGTCACGGCATACTTGCCCCACCTTGGGGCAACGGCATGGAAGAGCCGCGACACACCGTCAAGCCGATGGGCCTGTACATCGAGGATGTCTCCGGTCACGACAAGCACGTCCGGCTCCAGCTTACGGACAACGTCCAGGATCCGCTGCAACTTATATTCGCCAACCGTGAGGCCGAGGTGTAGGTCCGATAGCTGAACAACCCGTATTTTTCCGATCGTCGCCGGTATCTTTGCGCTCTCAATGACGATCCGCTCCGTCCTCACCGTATTTGCCTCGTACCAGCCATAACAGACCAGGAGAGCGGCAAGAACGGTTGCAAGCCGTGTCGAAAACACCTCCCAGTTCCGCCACCAATTCTTGTTTGCCCGAAAGGCCCGAAAGCCGACGTATGCAAGCAACCGCAAAAAATCCAGAGAGACCGAGAGGATGAAGAAGAAGAATACACAGGCCATCCACGTGTAGCCCCCATAGGCTAAAACCCTGGCCAGTCCCTCATAATCGGCCTTCTCCAGGGCACGGACGAGCGCGGGCGCCAGTACCATTAGACATAGAAAGAATATGGTGACTGCTGCCGCCATGCCTCTCAATCGGAAAGCCTGCCTCAGCTTGATGAATACGTACAGATGGAGGGCCCCATAGAGCAGAAAGAAGGAGAGAAAGAAGAGGATCAACAGTGAACCGCCTTACAGGAAAGGGCTGTCAAAGTCAAGGTATCGGTCCTCATTTTGGATCGACCAGGTGCCGAGATGCATCTCTTTTCCGCAGGTTCATCAGGCGCACCTGAAGGTCATCAAGTAGATCATAAGCTACGGGAACAACGACGAGAGTCAGAAGGAGCGACGTGAGAAGGCCTCCGATGGTGGCAAGGGCCATAGGGGAGCGTGTCTCGGCACCCTCCCCTATGCCGATGGCGATGGGCAACATACCCATGATCATGGCAAAGGTGGTCATCAGAATGGGCCTCAGCCTCACGGGACCGGCCTCGAGGATAGCCTCCCTCTTCGGCAGCCCCCGCGACCGCAAGATACTGGTATAATCAACGAGCAGGATGGCGTTTTTTTTAACAAGGCCCATGAGGAGAATGAGACCTATGAAGCTGAATATGTTGATGGTCTTACCGAAAAGAAAAAGCGCACCGAATGCCCCAATGAACGAAAAGGGCATAGAGAGAAGGACCGTAAAGGGGTGGACGAAGCTCTCAAACTGGGCCGCCAGGACCATGTAGGCCATGATGATACCCAGAAACATAGCGAACATGAGGTATCCAAAGGATTCTTTCATCATATCTGCCTGACCCTTGTAGCTTCCCGTGTATTCCGACGTGAGCACGCCGGCCGATATACGGTCAAGCTCGCCCTTCGCCGTCCCCAGCGGTGTTCCCTCCAGGTTTGCGAATATGGTCACGGCCCGCTGGCGGTCAACCCGGTTGATGGTACTCGCCCCGCCACCCTCGCGGAACGACGCTATGTTACCTAATTGGACCAGTCTTCCGTCCTTTGACCGCACATACACATCGCCGATATCCGCCGGACTCATCCTATCCTTCTGATAAAGGCGGGCTCGGACATCGTAGCGACGTCCTTTCGTCTCGTCCTTATACTTTGTTACATCTACCTCTCCGCTGATAAGGAAGTTGACCGCCTCGGCCACCGTCGCCGTCTCCACCCCCAGATCCGCCGCCTTGTCACGGTCGATGAACACCTTGACCTCAGGCTTTCCCGTTTCAAGGGACGTATCCGCATCGACTATACCGGGAAGCCTTTCAAACTGTCCTTTGATCTCCTTTGTATATCTCTCCAGGTCTTTAAGGTCCCTTCCCCGGATGCTATACTGAATGGCCACCTGCCTCTGTCCTCCACCGATGAGCGACACGTTCTCCACCGATGCCTTGAGCCCTGGGATCGACCTGAGAGCCCTGCGCATCTCAGCCTTTATCTGCTCCTGGCCCTTTCGCCTCTCCGATTTAGGCTTCAGGTTTACAATGAGAAAGGCCTTGTTGGTCTCGTCCGTTCTGCCCGCCCCCTGCGTGTACAGCAGGCTCGTAACCTCGGGAAACCGCCGTACCACCTCCTCGGCCCTGAGGCCCATCCGGTCGACCTCGTCCACCGAATAGTCTACGGGGGTCTGGAGTCTTACCACAAACCTTCCTTGATCCTCTGACGGCGCAAACTCTTTTCCGATGAAGAAACTCAAGGATATACCCACTACGAACATGAGGATTGCAACGGTAACGACCAACAGCCGGTGTTCCATTGCCCAGCCCAGCACCCGGCGGTAGACCGACTCTAGTCTCTCATACCATTTTTCAAGATAGTCGGAGGCGTTTGTGAAAAACAGCCTTTTGTTCCGCCGGCTAAAGACCTCACCCGCCCCGATCCCCTCAAGCTGAGAGCCGGTACGCTGCACATGATGCTTCAAAAATAACGATGACAACATGGGCGTCAGTGTAAACGAGACAAACCAGGAGACCATGACCGCAAAGATGACAGTCATGCCGAACTGAAAGAAGAATCGCCCGATGATCCCCTTCATGAAAGCGACGGGGACGAAGATGACAATAATTGCCAGCGTCGTGGCCGAAACGGCGAGCCCTATCTCCGAGGTGCCGGATGATGCCGCCTGTCGGGGGCTCATGCCTTCCTCAACGTGTCTCTGAATGTTCTCTATGACAATAATCGCGTCATCGATGAGAATGCCGATGGAGAGGGAAAGGGCCAGCATGGACATGTTGTTGAAGGTAAACCCGAAGACATTCATGAACGCAAAGGTAGCAATGACCGACGCGGGGATGGCAAGGGCGCTGATAATGGTTGTCCTGAGGTTCCTGAGAAAGATCAGCACGGCAAAGATGGCAAACAATCCTCCATAGATCAGGTGATGCTGCACCTCGTTGATGGACCGCTTAATGAAATCGGACTGGTCGAAGCCCACGTTTAGCATCATCCCCTGGGGCAGGGTCTTCTCGATGCTCTTCAGCTCTTTCTTTATCCTGTCGATGACTTCGACGGTGTTGGTTCCGGACTGTTTCTGGATGGCGAGACTGACCGACGCCTCACCGTTGAAGCGGGCAACAGAGCGCTTTTCGTCCATGCCGTCTTCAGCGCGACCCACATCCCGAACCCTGACGGCGACGCCCTTGTTATACCCCACGATGAGATCGTTAAAGCCCTGCGCTGTGGGAAACTCGCCCTTTACCTTAATGGTGTATTCTTTTGTGGCGCTCTCTATTCTCCCCCCGGGCAGCTCAACATTCTCCCGCTGCAGCGCCTTGAGCACATCGTGGGCAGCTATGCCATGGGACCGCAGGCGGTCGTTGTCGAGCCAGATTCTTATCTGGCGGACCCGCAATCCGTATAGGCGAACGGCGCCCACTCCATTTACCTTCTGAAGCTGCTCCTTGAGCACCTCGTCTGCATACGTAGAAAGGTCCCTTACGGAGCGACGGCCAGTCAGGGCCAGGCGATAGATGGGCGTGGCATCGGGATCCACCTTTTCGATGACCGGTTCATCGATGTCTGTGGGCAGCTTGGACCGTATGACAGCTATCTTCTCGCGCACGTCCTGTACGGCCAGATCAATATCCCGTTCGAGCACAAATTCGACGGTAACCATGGAAGAGCCGTCGGTGCTCATCGAACTGATCGTCTTGACGCCGTTTATGGTGTTGACGGACTCTTCGATCTTGTCTGTTACGTCAATATCCATGATCTCGGAGCTCGCCCCTTTCAGCTTCGTCGTAATGTTCACGATGGGAAGGTCAACCTTCGGAAAGAGGTCAACGCCGATAGAGGGGTAGCTCACAATACCCATCACGACCAGCGCCAGCACGAGCATGGTTGCAAATACGGGACGTCTGACCGAAGTGTCAGCTAACCACATATGCAGGGGCCGTTAGGCTGATTTTGAGTTTTGAGTTGCAACGGCAAAAATACCACATCACTTTGCCGGGATTCCGGCTGACGGTCCAGACGGCCTCTGTGGAGCCACCTTGGCTGCGTCGGAGAGGTTTTGCTGGCCTGCCACAACGACCTTGTCGCCTTCTTTCAACCCTTCCACTATTTCCATGGACTCGCCGTACTTGTTTCCGATCCTGACGACTTTCTCGCGGGCACGGTCCCCCTCCACAACAAAGACTCGAACCTTCTCTCCTTCGTAGAGTAGCGAGGTTATGGGAACAACAATGGTATCCCGCGGCCGGCCGGTGTAAAGGATGGTCTTGGCAAAAAGTCCCGGCTTAAGTCCCTTGCCGGTGTTCGGCACCAGGGCCTCAACCATAAGGGTGCGCGTCTTCTCCTCGATACTGGGGTAGATTACGCTAACCTTTCCTTCGAACTCCCGGCCCGGGAAGGATTCTACCGTGAAAAGAACGTCCTGGCCCAGGGCCAGCCGACCCGTCTCCCTCTCGGGAACGGAGAACTTTAGCTTGATAGGATCAGGCTGTATAAGAATAAAGAGGGGTGTTCCGTTTCTAACGAAGTCTCCGACGGAAACCCTCTTCTCCCTCACAGCCGCCGAAAGCGGCGCATGGACCTTTGTCTTTGCCAGTTTCTGCCGTGCGATGGAAAGGGCCGCCTTTGCCCGCTCCACTTCGGCCTCCGAGAGAACAAGCCTGGTAGACACATCATCGTACTGCTGTCGCGTAACAAGCTCTTCCTTGTAAAGCGCCTCTTTTCGCTGGAACTCCAGCCTCGTATTTGCCAAGGTGGCTTCCGTCTGTTTGACGGCCGCAAGGGCGCGGATAACCTCGTGATTAAACTCTGTGTCGTCGATAGCGGCAAGCAGAGCCCCCCTGGCCACCACCATTCCTTCTTCTGCCTTGACGGCCCTCACGAGCCCCTCTATCTCGGCACTTACCGTCACCTCTTCATAAGGATATAACGTCCCCGTTGCCTCGATAAAGGGCCTGAGCGGCCGCTTTTGCGCGGCTGCGGTCTCTACGTTAAAAATGCGTTCGGGCGGCTCTGGCTCCTTCTTCTGACACCCTTCAGCGCAAAGCAGGCACATAAAGATGATGAGGGAGCAAAGCAACAACCATCGTAGCTCCCCCCCTCTATAGCCGAAACAGCCCTTCATCCTATCCCGCCCCCCTTCTGCGCCTGCCGCTTCAACCGATGACCTCCCTTAGTAACGTCCCTACCGCCCTCTTGAGGCTCGTCAACGAAAGCCGATAGTTATAGAGTGCATCGACAAGCTCCCGCTCCGCCGTGACCAATGTCGAATTGGCGTCGAGCACATCGAGGCTGCTTGCCAGCCCGAAATCGAACTGGCGGGACACGGCGGCAAAATTTTCCTTCGCAAACCGGTACTGGTCCTCCAAGGATTTAAGAACGCCTTTCTGCGTGCTGTAAAAGAGGAAGGCGCTTTCGACCTCCAATCCGACAGCCTTCTTTGTGTCCATGAGGTTCAGTTCCGCCTGCCTCTGCCTTGATTCCGCCTCCTTTACCTCCGCATTACGCAACCCACCCTCGAAGAATGGGAAGGAGAGCCGCACGCCGCCGTAAAGGTTGTCCCTTATGATGCCACTGGTCTCAGGGTTCTGATACGCCCTCGTGTACACCCCCTCTACGGCTACGGTAGGCCAATACAGACCCTCGGTAACACGAACCGTATCCTGTGCCATCCTCTTTTGAATTTCGAGGGCTCTTACCTCTGATCTCTCGGCAAAGGCCCGCTCTTTCAGGCAGGCGGCCGTCAATGGTTCACAAAGGCCCGTCAATGCGGCGCCCTCTTCTTCCCCCGCAAGGGACGG
Source organism: uncultured Pseudomonadota bacterium (assembly GCA_964651435.1). Lineage (GTDB taxonomy): Bacteria > Desulfobacterota > Syntrophorhabdia > Syntrophorhabdales > CAYQXL01 > CAZYVU01. The sequence goes on along the minus strand of CAZYVU010000002.1, from coordinate 99,693 downwards.
CAGATGATCCTCCACAATGTCAAAATCACCCTGCAGCCCCACAACGCGGGCCAGGGCCGCCTTGGCGAGCGCAATCCGGTTCGTCGCCCTGATCAGTTCCGATTGGGCGCCCGACAACTCCGCTTCAGCCCGTATGAGAACCGTTTTCGTGATCTCACCGACCTTGAGCCTCGTCGTCGCAGCGTTCTTGTATTGCGTCAATCGGTCCACATTTGTCTTTGCGATAAGGACGATCTTCTTTGCCCTCGCATAGTCGTAGTAGGTGACTGCTACAGAGAGAAGATATCCTTCCCTTGCTGTGTGCAGGTCGCTCCGGGCCTTCGAGATGCCGTCCTTGGCGATATTGAAGGCCGTTATCTCCCTGCCGCTTAAGGACATGGATTGGTCCAGCCGCACCGTTACGCCGGGGCTGTCATAGGGCTGAATGATCGATCCCGAGTCGGATGTAATGCTGTCTCTGTAACGCGCATACATCCCTATGGCTGTAAGCTTTGGAAGAAGAAGCGAAAGGGCCTTGTCCTTTTGTCGCGCCGCCACGTATAGGTCTTCCTCGCTGATCTTAATCCTTTCAGCCCTCTCTAAGGCCATACGATAGAGGTCTCCAAGGCTGTACTCGGCAGAAAAAGCGGCAGACGCACATAGGATGAACAGGGCAAGGGAAGTGCAAAGCGCCCGTGCCACCGTCAAGGCGAAGTCTCTCCGCCGCCTTGCGCCACTGATCCGGGCCATCATCTCAGCCACAACGGGACCCTCCACCAAACAAAACACTCCATCTCGCGATTGGCGGGCACCGTCGCGGCCGCTCCTTGATTCTTCTTGCCGGAGAGCGGTTGCGGCGACGCCGCAGGAATGATGATCACGGCATCCGCCTCATCGAGGCCCGCTCATATGAATGAATTTCCAATATATCGATACCACGAAACCTTGTCAAGGATGTTTTGCCCATGCCGGTTCCGTCCTCATGGACATCACAGGCTTACCGACAGGGCGTTCCCTCCGCACTAAAACGTTTTGCTTTTCTCTCAGGGTTCAATTACAATGTCAAAAAAGACGCGAGGGGTGCCATGGAGATCGAGAGCAGAAAGCAGAACAACGTCGCAGTAGTATCGGTGAAAGGCAGGGTTGACGCCACAACCTCTCCCGACTTCGAGAATCGCCTCTTAGAGCTCGTCGGCGCAGGCGAACGCCTTATCGTCATAAATTTCTCCCAGCTCGAATATATCAGCAGCGCAGGTCTTCGAAGCATCCTCGCTACAGCCAAGAGGCTCAAGGCCAACCAGGGGGAACTGTTTTTTACGGGGCTCTTCGGGCCCGTAGACGAGGTCTTCAAGATTTCCGGATTCCACACCATATTCAAGATATTTCCATCGGACGCCGATGTGCTTGACCATTGCGTCGCCAAGCCATGATAGAGCCGCTGTCGAGGATCAACGTGCCGGCGACGATCGACAGTCTGCCCGCTTGCCTTGCCTCGGTCCACCAATGCGCCACATCTTCGGGTATGGATCCAAAGCGGGTCCTGGAAGTTGAAATAGCCGCAGAGGAAGCCCTGGTCAATGTAATCCGCCATGCCTACGGGGATGGAGAGGGCGACATAGAGCTTTGCTGCCGGTTGCTTGAGGACCAGGGCTTGGTCATCGAGATCAGGGACAGCGGCGCACCCTTCGACCCTCTCTCACGCATGCCTCCGGACGTCACCGCCGGTATTGCAGAACGAAGCATCGGGGGGCTCGGCATTCTCATCATGAGAAAGCTCGCTAACGTAATTTCTTACAGGAGAGAGTCGTTATTTAACGTGCTTACGTTGCGCTTCGACCGGCAGCCTCCTGCCGCCGATCAATCATAGCCGAGGAAGCGCAACGCCAGCATGGTGATGTCATCGCTTTGGTCGGCCTCGCCCGCAAAGGCCGTAACAGCCTGCAGAACCGAATCCGTAAGGGCCTTGGCGTTCAAGTCTCTACCCTCTGCAAGGGCAGCCAGCATCCGGTCGTCTCCGAAAAACTCACCCCGACTGTTCTGTGCCTCGACGACGCCATCCGTGTATAGAAAGAGGTATTCCCCTTTTTGAAGAACCAGATCGCCCGTCTCGTACGTAATGTCCTCCAAGGCCCCCACAACCAGCCCCTTTGGCTCTCCCACAAGGCGCATTGAACCATCACTTGCGATAACCACAGCGGGGTTATGACCGCCGCTTGCATACCGGATTCTGCCCGATGCGACGTTCAGAACCGCGCAAAACACGGTCACAAACATGGTCATTTCGTTGTCCCGCGCCAGCTCATTGTTCAACGATGTCAGCATGAGGGCCGGGTCGGCCGTCATGCCCGACTTGGCCTTCAACAGGGTCTTTGTGACAGCCATAAAAAGGGCCGCAGGCACCCCCTTCCCCGACACGTCAGCGATAACGGCACAAACGTTGTCATCGTCGAGTTCAAAGAAATCGTAGAAATCCCCTCCTACTTCCCGGGCCGGCCTTATGGAAGCACTCACATCGAGCCTGCCGCCCTGATAGTCGGTGCGAAAGGACTTTGGGAGAATTGACATCTGAATGTTGCTTGCGATGCGCAACTCGCTTTCCGCCCGCTCCCTCTCCGTGGCCGCATCGGTCACCTGTCTGATATAGTCCTTCAGCGAATCCTGCATGTATTGGAAGGCCTGCGCAAGCTTGCCCACTTCGTCACCTTGGGCGGCAAACGGTATCGGCACGTCGAGGTTGCCCCCTGCAATGTGAGAGGCGGCCCCGGCCATGCTTCGCAGCGGACCTGTGATGGACCGCGAGACAACAAGGGCGGCTATGCAGAGGAGCGCTATGCCGCTCAACCCGAGCAGGAGGACGATTTTGTTAAGTCCCAGGACATCGGCATCAAGCTCCTTTTGAGGAAAGACAATCCCCAAGGACCAACCATTCGACTTGATTGGCGTATAATAGATGTAGGCATCGCCCTTGGTAATGGGGTCCCTAAAAGGAACGAAACCGGATTCGCCACGGATCATGCGCCTTCCGATGTCTCTAATCCGGGGGTCTCCTGCCTCCTCGGCAGCGCTAAAGATGGTGTGGTTCATTACCAGTTTTTTGTCCGGATAGACGACAAAGGTACCGTTCTCGGTAATGAGAAACCCGAAACCCGTCTTCAGGATTCGGATCGATGAAACGATTTCCGCCAACCAGTCCAGGGATATGTCGGCGCACACGACACCCCTGAGCTGCCTGTTGCCGTCGACGGTGCGATAGAAGGGGACGGAATAGGACGACATGACTATCTCTCCCCCTTCACCAAAGTAAGGCTCCGTCCATTCCGCGGTGCCGAGCTCTCTCGGAATCTGATACCAGTCCCACATGAAATAGTCGTAGTGCTCGTCCAGGTACTTAATGGCTACGTACGAGCTGGGTCTGTAAAAGTAGGGTGCGTAATAGATGGCATCGCGCTTAAATGCCCTCGGCTCGAAGGCAACGCCGACCCCATATATTTCCTTGTTCTTCGTAACAACGTCGTAGAGGAGCTGAAAGAGATCGTTGTCGCCGTAGGTGTCGTTTTCCAGAAAATAGGCAAGATTTTCCGGAATCTTCTGTACCGGCCTCAACACCGCCTCTATCCGGTTGGCGCTGGAAATAGCCAGATTCTTGGCGTTCTCCAAGACGTTTTTCTCGATGGTCTGACGGGAAAAATAATAGTTGTAGGCGACGATAAGGACAAAGACAAGTGACCCGATGGCGCTGAAGAAAACGACGAGCCTGAGAGTGATGCCTCTATTTCTCAGCATGGGCTACACAGTTTAGGCCGAATTCTTCGAAGCGAGGCGCCTTCGGGATTAACTTCTGCGCCTTCATTTCCTCCGCAACGCTCAAGAAATCGGCCCGGTCCAGAATGCCTATGCTTTGCCGCAAACCGCCCTTCGGCAGGATGATGTCTTTCATTCTACTCAGCATCCACCGCTGATGGGCCGTATTGGCAGGAACATTGGCCGCTACCATGTATTTTATGACGATCTGCAACGCCTCCTCCGGGTGTTCAAAGGCATAGAGCCATCCATCGATGGACGCCCGCACAAAACCTTGGGCAAGAACTTGATTTTGTTGGTAGTTGCCTTCCATCATGTAGATACCGTCTTCCGGAAAGTTCAGGCCATGATCGGAAAAATAGAACGTGTTCAGTTCCTCCGGGTTTAGTCCTGCACTGAACAGCGTATGGTACTCGTTGTACCACATTGCCGAAGCCACGTCGATGCCGTCCCGCAGAAAGAGGTTGACTGAATAGCCCTGAGCGACCGTTCTGACGTTGAGGCCGTACTTGCGGAAAAAGGCCTCGGGCTGGATCTGGAAATCACCCTTCCATACGCCCACCTTCTTCCCGTTCATATCCGACGGCCGCGCTATCCCGCTTGTCTTCTTCGCCACAAGCATAAGTGACGAGCGCTGAACAATCTGTGCCAAGTTTACGACCCGGATGTCCTTCGACCGCCTTTCTATGCCCGACGATAGCCACATGGTCGCAAAATCCACTTCCCCGCGCTGAAGGAGTTCAGCAGGAGGTCTTCTCGGGTCGCCGACAAGAATGGAGAGGTTGATCCCCTCTCTTCTGTAGAACCCCTTTTCGAAGGCCACGTAATACCCGGCGAACTGCGCCTGGGGCTTCCACTGCGGTATAAAAGATGCATCCTTCAGCGGTCTTTCCGTCGTCGCCCCCCAGACGGCTGTGAGGCAAAAAAAGAAGGTGCCGATCATAAGAATAGATGCGGAGGCCGGAAAGCAACGACCGGCAATCCTACTAGATCTGTCAGAACCTCTACGATTCGTCGGCGACTTCATAGCGTGCAGGCATCAAATGCCGAGCAAACGGGCCAAGTGGTAGGCGCATACACCCCCTCCGTAAGAGATGACAAACATGAACCCAAGGGAAAACGTAAACCAACGCCAATCAGCCATCTCCTGGCGCATGGCGGTGATCGTAGGCAGGCAGGGGATAAAGAACATCAACACCGTCAGGAAGGAAAGCGCCGAGGGGTGAGAGATGACGGAGGGCAAAACGGTGCTCAGCCCCTGCTCGCCCACACTATACAGAACGCCAAGGGTGGCGATGGAATTTTCCTTGGCGATGATGCTGGAGATAAGCGCTACGATCATCTTCCAGTCCAAGCCAAGGGGCGCACCCAACGGCGCGAGCGCTCTGCCCACGACGGCAAGCACGCTATTTTCCACGGCCCCGTAGGGAAGGTTGGCAAGGAGCCACAAGATGACCGAAAAGACGAGAATGATGGTGCCCGCCTTGCGGATAAAGGTAAGTGTCCGCATCCAGACGACGCTGCCGATCAGGCGGAGGTTGGGCCTGTGATAGAGGGGAAGCTCCATGATAAACGGGACCGGTTCATGACGAAAGAAGGTGCGGCTAATAATCATGCCTGCTATGCCAAGGGCCACAATGTTAGCCGCCACCAGACCCCAGGTGATCCAAAAGGCCTTTGGTCCAAAAACTGCAGCGGCTATGAAGGTGAGGGAAGCAAGCCGCCCCGTACAGGGGACGAATGGGGTGAGAAAGATGGTGAGAAGCCGTGCCCTGCGCGACTCCACAATGCGCGCCCCCAGAACCGAGGGCACGTTGCATCCGAAACCGAGACACATGGGGAGAAAGCTCTTCCCGTGCAGCCCTATGATATGCATGAACTTGTCCATAACGAAAGCGGCCCGTGCCATGTAGCCGACATTCTCCAGAAAGGACATGGCTGCAAAGAAAATAACCAGGATCGGAACAAAGGTAACGACCGATCCGGCCCCACCGATGGCTCCGTCGATGAGAACACCGCGAACCCACGGAGGCGCTCCCTCCAAGGCAGCTCCTACGCCTCTTCCGAGCGCCGACACACCTTCTTCTATGAGCTCCTGCAGGGGAAAGCCTGCGACGTAGGTTACGAGAAAGACCAGGGCAAGAATGGCCAGGAGAACGGGCACCCCGATTACGGGACGTGTGAGCAGATGGTCGATGCGATCCGTGATGAGCACCTGTCCCATCTTGAACCGCGAGACGGCGGCTCTTGTCACCTCTTCAATCCAGTCGTACCGACCTCCAACGACAGCCCTCAGTGCGTCTTCGTGCTTTATGAGCAGCGATTGTACCTCCGTCCAGCGATGCGGGGGGACCGTTTTTTCCATAATGCCTGTTATTTCGGTATCACCCTCCATCAGCTTCGTCGCGATCCAATCCTCCCGGTACAGCGGAGGGACGAACTCGTGGGTGAGCTCCTTGAGCCTCTGAAAGATCTCCTGGTGGTCCGCCGACACATTCGGGTAGCGGGGATTGTAAGAGAGCCTTCCTTCGGAAAGATCGACGATGGCTGTCACGAGTTCGCGTATTCCCTGGTTCTTCGCCGCAACCATGGGCACGACATGCATGCCGAGAGCTTTTTCGAGGGCCTGAACATCGACGTGAATTCCATGATCCTCCGCCACATCCATCATGTTTACGGCTACAATGATGGGCGGGCTGAGGAGAACCAGCTCGGACAGCAGGTAAAGGCTTCGCTCCAGGGCCGATGCATCGACAACCAGTGCCACCACATCGGGATGTTCATGGATAATAAACTCCCTGGCAACACGTTCCTCCTCCGAAAAAGCGCTAAGGCTGTACGTTCCGGGAAGATCGACAATCCTAATGTCCGCATCATCCCGCGTGTGCGTTCCTTCCTTCTTCTCAACCGTTTTTCCAGGCCAGTTTCCCACATGCTGGGAAAGCCCCGTAAGTACATTAAAGATGGTCGACTTGCCGGCGTTCGGCTGTCCCGTCAAGGCAACAAGGAGGTGCTTTTTAGGGGCCGCCTGAGCCTCTTCCTCGGCCGCCTCCGACGCAGGTATAACAAGAATCTTTTCCGCCTGCCCCGTACCAAGGGCAACACGTGTGCCTGAGGCGAGAACGATAATCGATCCGCCGCTCTTTCTCAGTACACGAATCCTTACGCCCGGTACGATACCCATTCCCGCAAGCCTGCTCGAAAATCCCTTGCCCCCGGCAACAGAGTAGACGATGCCTTCTTGGCCCTCCTGCAGAAATGAGACTATAGTCGGTTTTTCATCCATGGAAATCAAGTTTTACAGCAGACTGGCGGCAGTACACTGATGTTGTTTATACTATGGCCCTTCCCCCTTGTCAACGCACTGAGGCCTTGCGGGCCCCCGTATCAGGAGGCCCCTATGGGGAGACGAGGCGAAGCCCCGCCTCATAGGCATCCTTCAGGGCCGTCGCATGGCGGGAGATAGCCCCCTTTTCGTCGACACCGAGATAGATTAGTGTTTCGTGGGAAGGTACGCTTATAGTCCGAAAGAATGCCCTTGCCGACGCATCGGCACACTGACCACCAACCTCCTTGGTCATCCCCCCCACAACAAGCAGAAGACCCTTTCGTCCAAACGGGTCTTCGGAAATCGGTTGTTTCCGGACATATGTCTCGTGCCAAAAGAGTTGGCAGCGATCGATCATAATCTTTGTCTGCGCTGAGAGACCGAGAAAAAAGATGGGCGAGGCAACAATAATGCGATGGGCCTCCCGGATGGCACCATACACATCCTGCATGTCGTCGTCGATGATGCACCGACCCGACGACCCACAGTCGTCGCAGTTTTCACAAGGCCTGATATTCATCTCCCCAAGACGGTAGAGACGCACTGCATGGCGGCGCTCGTCAACACCTCGCAACGCCTCGGACAGAAGTGTCTCGGAATTGCCTCCTACACGGGGGCTGCCGAGAAATGCAACAACGTTCATCGATAGTAAAGGGCAACAGAGGTGCGGCAAAAGCCGGGCAAGGTTGCAGGAAACAACCCCACATCTCCATTGCCGGGCCTTAACCGCATCCCTCCATGTTCCGTCAGCACTATCAATCGACCTTGTAAAAGGCCATCTTTTTGGCACCACAGACCGGACAGGTGTCCGGTGCCTCGCCGTCAGCCGTGTACCCACAGACCTTGCATATGTAGTAATCGGTGTCTGCGTTGTTTCCGAGATTCTCCAACGCTTTTTTGTAAAGTGCGTGGTGCACCTTTTCAACCTCGTTGGCAATTTGAAAACTCCTGAGGGCACCCTTCTGATCTTCCGCCTTTGCCTGCTCAATCATCTCGGGATACATGCTGAGAAACTCGTGCGACTCGCCCTCAATGGCCTCCTGCAGGTTTTCTTTAGTGCTCTTGATTCCTTTCAGCTCTCTCAAGTGATTGTGGGCATGGACGGTTTCGGCCTCTGCCGCAGCTCGAAAAAGCTTGGCAACCGCCTTATGGCCCTCCTCCTCGGCTTTCTTTGCGAAAGCGAGGTATTTTCTGTTTGCCTGAGACTCCCCCGCGAAGGCCGTTTTTAGATTCTCTTCCGTTTTTGCCATAGGACACCTCCATAAGATTGGCTACTATATAAACTTTCCCTGGTACTCTCTAACATTCTCGGCAAAGGTTTTGCCGAACTGATAACATTTCTCCTGATCTTCCGCCCCGGGCCGGTACAGAACCTGCATCCCCGGCTCCACCGCCTCAAGACCCATCTTCTTAAACTGGTCGTACGCCTCCTTCACAGCCCCCCCGCCCCATCCAAAACTACCGAAGGCACCGATCATGCGGTTCTTGGGTCGCAGTCCGCCTAAATGGTAAAGAAACTCAGCAACAGAGGGGAACATAACGTTGTTGATCGTCGGGGTTCCAATAAGCGTTCCCCTGGACCTCCAGAACTCCTTTACGGCCACGCTCATGGGCGTTGCTCTCAGCTTGATCACTCGACAATCGATGCCCGTATCCTTGATGCCCTGCATAATCGGAATAATCATCTGCTCCGTGCTGTGCCACATGGTGTCATAGATGACGACCACCCTCTCCTCGGCCTTTCCTGAGGCCATATCAAGGTACATTTGGATGATCTTGCCCGGATCCTTTCTCCAAATTATACCATGGTCCGGCGCAATCATGTCGATCTCCAAACCTGCCTTAACAATCTCGGCAATCTTTGTCTTAATGAGCTGCCCGAAAGGCATGAGGATGTTTGCATAATAATCGACTATGGCGTCCTCAAGCTCGAAAAGGGAGTGGCACTGCACAAAATCGTCATCAAACCGCGACGTCGTCGCAATGTGCTGCCCGAAAGCGTCCTGCGAGATGAGGAGCTTTAATTCCTTAATGTATGTAACCATCGAATCGGGCCAGTGCAGCATCGGTGTTTCGAGAAATAGAAGCGTGTACTTACCCGTCGACAGGGTCTCCCCCGACTTTACAATCCGAAATTTCCAGGAAGAAGTGTCGTAGCAACGGTCCAAACCCTTCTTTCCCCGCTCCGTGATGAAGATGGTCGCATTTGGGGCAACCTGCATGATCGCCTCGATGCTGCTTCCGTGATCGGGCTCGATGTGATTGACGATAACATTGACGATTTTGGCGGGATCCACAATCTCTCGAATGTTTCCTATCGTTACTTCAGAGAAGTCATGCTTGACCGTGTCGAAAAGGGTTACCTGGTCATCCATGAGCAGATAGTTGTTATATGTCGTTCCATTCTGCGTGACATAGCCGTGAAAATCACGAACCGCCCAGTCAACCACTCCCACCCAGTACGCGTCAGGCTTAATCATTACGGGCTTCATCACTCCTCCTCAGTTCGATGAATTTTGAGACGCTCGGTTTAGATTAGAATAGTACTTAGATTAAAACAAATACAACAGAATATCAAGGCCCGAACTTGACCGCAGCGCCCTGTCATGGTAAGAAAATGCCATGTACGACACACGCATTTTCTATCAGGACACCGACGCAGGGGGTGTCGTCTATTATGCCGACTACTTCAAGTTCTTCGAGAAGTCGTGGTACGAATGGCTTGCGTCCATCGGGATTGTTCTGGACGAGTGGGAGAAGCGCAACATTTTTGTTATGGTCAAGGAGGCAAATGCCGACCTGCTCAGCGCCGTACGATTGGGCCAAACCATTCACGTGAGAACGACGGTTCAGGACGTTGGACGCGCCTCCTTCCTCCTTGTACACACCATCCACTGCGAAGAGCGGCTGACCACGAGAGGACGAACGCAGATGGTCTGCGTCGATGGGCAGGGCAAATTAAAGGGCCTGCCGGCCGAGTTCCGCCAGGCCCTTCTGAACCAATTAAGCAAAGAGTGAGTTAGTTCTTGCCGGCGGCGGCCGCTGCAGGCTTTCCCCGGAGTGCATCCCAGCCCTTTATGACCTGAAGGGCCATGTAGAGCTGGTAGTCCTCGTCGACCTTGCCGATCTCCTCAGGGCCAACAGCCTTCTTCTGCTCACCGTTCTTCTCCTTGCCCGAAGCAGTGTTATTCTGACGCTCCAGATCCTTCTCCCGAATGGGCGTTCCCCGGTCCTTGGCCCGAACGATGTTACTGTCAACGACGATGTCGGGCATAATACCCTCGGCCTGAATCGAACGACCGTTGGGCGTAAAATATTTGGCAGTCGTGAGCTTAAGAGCCGACCCATCGCTCAAGGGGAAAACGGTCTGAACCGAACCTTTGCCAAAGGTCTTCGCCCCGACCAGGATAGCACGCTTGTGATCCTGAAGGGCCCCTGCAACGATCTCCGATGCGCTGGCGCTCCCCTCGTTTACGAGTACGACAAGTGGCCCCGTATAGTCTCCCGCGCCTTTTCGCGCTACAAATCTCATCTTCTCGCTCTGTTTGTTCCGCCCCTCTATATAAACTATCAGCCCGTCGCTCAGAAAGCGGTCCGAAACCTCCACCGCCTGTTCCAGCAGTCCGCCGGGGTCATTTCTGAGATCAACAATGAGGCCTTTGAGCGGCTTGTCTTTGTTGCTCTTTTCCAACTCCTTCATGGCGTTATCGAGGTCACGCGCCGTCTTTTCCTGGAACTGCGTAATTCTGATATACCCGTATTGATCATCCAGCATACGGTACTTGATGCTCTTTACAACGATAACGTCACGGATAACCTTGAAATCTTGCGGAACCGTAAACCCCTCCCGCATGACGGTGAGCAAAACAGGCTTGCCCTTGGGACCCCTTATCATCTTCACAACCTCGACAAGGCTCATGTTCTTGGCCGGCTTGCCCTCAATCTTGACGATGTGGTCTCCTGCCTTCAGCCCTGCCTTAAAGGCCGGCGTGTCCTCGATGGGCGTAATGACCGTCGGGAATCCGTCTTTGATCGTTATTTCTATACCGATGCCCCCAAACTCTCCCTTCGTTTCCGTCTGCATCTCCTTGTAGCTTTCGGGATTCATAAAGGTGGAATGGGGGTCCAACGATTCAAGCACCCCCTTCACGGCAGCATAGACAATGTCCCTATCCTTAACGTTCTCAACGTAATTCTTCTTGACAATATCGATGGCATCGGAAAAGGTCCTTAAATATTCATATATTTCACCACTCTCCCCCTGAGATAGACCCTTCTTCCCGTGAGCCCCCATGAAAAACCCCAGGAGGAAAATGCATACAAACACAATGCTTACCGAGACCTTGATCTTCTTATTCATCTCCGCAACCTCCTAACTGGTTAAGCTTACAACATGTATTACCAACTTTCAATGAGCCCTTGGCCGTGGTATTGTGTTGACCTATGGAGACGGTGTTTGTGGCCATGAGCGGGGGCATCGACAGCACCTATGCTGCCTATCTCCTTAAGAAGACCGGCTACAGGGTGGTCGGCGTCACCTTTCGCCTCACCGGGTCTGATCAGTGCAGTTCATCGGGCGCAGATACCCGCTCCTGCCTCGCAGGAAGTGTGGACCGGGCGAAGGCTGCTGCCGAAAGCCTTTCCATTCCCCACCACGTCCTCGACCTGCATAAGGAGTTCGAAGAACAGATCATGGCCCCTTTCATTGAAGAGTACAGGCAAGGCCGGACCCCCAATCCCTGCGTGCTCTGCAATAGCCGCATCAAATTCTCTGCCTTTGCGCAGTGGGCATCGGGCCTCGGTGCGGACAAGATCGCCACAGGACACTACGCGGCCATAGGGAGAACAAACGACGGCTATGTGATCAAGAAGGCTCAGGACAACGAGAAGGACCAGTCCTACTTTCTCTACGCAGTTCCCGGGGAGTTGCTGAGCCGCACCCTCTTCCCGTTAGCTTCATCGACGAAGCGCGAGGCGACCGAGGGCTTCCTGGGGTTGGGCTTGTGGGATGGTCCCGTCAAAGAGAGCCAGGATGTCTGCTTCGTCCCCGGGAACAACTACAGGACCTTTCTCGCACCCTTCATCGAAGCCAGGGAAGGCCCCATATACCTTTATGATGGCACATGGATGGGCAGGCACCAGGGCATCCACCTCTATACGGTGGGCCAACGGAGGGGCATAAACGTACCGTACCGTTACCCCCTCTACGTCCTTGAGCTTCGGATTCAGGACAACGCCCTCTTCGTCGGTCCTAAAGAGATGCTTCTCAAGCATAAGGTCACGGCTACGCAGGCCACTTTTTTCTGCCCGTCGGCCGTGAAGACTACGGGCAAAACCCGTTACCGGCAAAGGGAAAGGCCTTGTGCCTTCTCCGTCACCAACCAGATGCTCGAGGTTAACTTTCCGGACCCCGTCAGTGCCGTCTCCCCGGGACAGTCGGTAGTGCTGTACCATGAGGATCTCGTTGTCGGTGGTGGTATAATAGAAAGTGCCCGATAGAGGATGCCGTCGCTGACCCGCGTCATCTCACGGCAAGAAAATTCTGTCAGACAGCGAGGTGAACCATGCATAGTTACCCTACCCTATTCAGCCCCTTCAAACTAAAGGGGCTTACCCTACCAAACCGGATCACCATGGCACCCATGTACGTCGGCTATGGCGACACGCAGGGGGCCGTCACCGATCTTGTCCTTCATCATTACAAAAGGATGGGCCGTTCCGGGGCATCGCTCATAGTCGTCGAGAACTGCAGCGTACATCCTACCGGAATCAGCGCGCCATTTATGCTTAGGGTGGACGACGACCGGTACGTGGACGGATTGAGAAAGATCGCCGAAACGATACGCCTTGAGGGTGCATACACCTTCCTTCAAATCAATCATGCCGGACGATACGCTGCCGCGAAGGACAGGCTGGCCCCGTCGGCCGTGCCCATCGGAGACGTGGTACCCCATGAGATGTCGGAGCACGAGATAGCGCTCATGGTCCGGGCCTACGCCGATGCAGCCCGGCGAGCCGGCGATGCTGGGTTTGACGGAGTGGAGCTTCACGGCGGCACGGGGTACCTTCTCTCTCAGTTTCTGTCCCCAAGGGTCAACAGAAGGGCAGACGGCTATGGAGGTAGCCTCGAAAACCGCATGCGCTTTCCCTTGGAGGTCCTGGATGCCGTCAGGGCTCAGGTTGGAAAAGACTATCCTGTTGGATACAGGCTCCTCGCCGACGAGCTTCTACCCGGAGGGTTTACTCTTGCAGAGGCGACTGTCTTCTCGAAGCGATGCGCCGAAAGCGGTGTCGACTATCTCTCCGTCATGATCGGGACACATGAATCGTTTCCGGTCGCTCCCTATGTGGACATGGAGAAAACGGAAGGATACATGGTCCCCTTCGCCGGTACCATAAAGGCCAAGGTACCGCACGTGCCCGTCATCGCAGCAGGTAGGATACAGACCCCGGGGTTTGCCGAAACGATCCTGCGGGAGGGCGCCGTCGACCTCATCGGTCTCGCCAGGGTTCTTTTTGCCGACCCGCTTTGGCCACAGAAGGCAAGGGGCGATCTTGACAAACCCATCGTGTCCTGCAATCCATCGTGCTCCCTCTGCATGAACATGGTTCTCAAGGGGAAACGCCCGTACTGTTCCCAGTGGAGCGCCGAAGAGAGAGGCTTTCCGGCTTAGCCTCGCTGATTGTCCCGACGATTGTCAACCAAACCGGACCGGTCAGCCCGATGGGCAAATGTGAGGGGTTTGTTCAAAATTCAAGGGTGACCCCAGTTTTCTTAAAGGATGTCTTTTGCGGGCGTCTTGCGCAGCAGGGCGGTAATGAGCCAACTGCCCCCCAGGGCGAGGATAAAGGTGGTTAGGAATTTTGCTGCCGCCGGGATCGGGCAGGCAAGGAGCCAGAGCTGGACCCACGTCACAAGCCCGTAGTGAAAAATGTAAACGCCGTAAGCGCTCTCCGAGAACAGGTCGGCGATGGGACGGCTCCGCACAAAGACGGCCCTTGCAAACCCTAAAGCGCCTATGCTGGTAAAAGTACAGCAGAGAGCGTAGGCGACGGAGAGCAGTGTGGGCACGAACCACGGCGCCGTCACCGCAAGGTAGTTGCCCGCCGTCAGCGTTCCATGGGCACCGTAGGCGAGAAATCCGACGACCAGCCATCCCGGCCACCACCTGAGCACCTGCCGCGACAGGGAGACTTCCAGGCCGGCCTTTCCGATAGCTATGCCGAATACGAACAGGGCAAGATACAGGGGCGCCCTCTGTGCGGGCAACAGGAAGGGCCCTCCCAGGTGAACCCATTCTTCCCGCACGAAATGGCATGTGGGGAGAATAGTAGACAGAGTTATGACAAGAAGCGCCAAGACCAGTCCCCGTCCCGTTCGCGGCCGCCACGACAGCCGCTCCATGGCCCCTGGCGCTGCCGCCCAGGCCATCGCGGCTATGAGACAGAAGGCAAGGAGCACCCAGATGAACCACGCGGGACCCGTCTGCCATCCATGGACGGTGAAGAAACGGGAGAGAAAATGCCCCCCTCCCACGCTGTCGCTGAGGCGCCATGAAGGATAGTAGGCTATTGGACTGAGAACGGCGGCGGAAAAGACAAAGGGGATTCCCAACCGTTTGGCCCGATCGGCCAGGAAGCGGCCGGGGCCCTTGCGGTCCAACGATGGCCCCACAAAAAAGCCCGAAATAATAAACATGAGGGCCATAAAGAAGAGGTCGTTCCACCCCACGAGGATGTCGAGCGGCACGAAGCTTACCGAATCCACCACCGGTGCCGAGGACCTTGTGTAGTCGGCCGCGTCGTACCGGCTGAATGTGTTATATGCCAGCGCCGAGTGATGAGCGACGACGGAAACCGTGACGCTGCTCCTCAGGTAGTCGATGGCGAAATCCCGGCTCATCGGAACCATGAAAACTCTGACCGGACGAGCCACGGGGTCAGCGCCACTCCGCTGCCTCCTTAACAACCGTCATGGTAACAGGTATTGAAAGCACCGCGTAGGGCGTATTGCCCCTTACATGCAGGGAAGTGGAATAGACTCCGACAGCAAGCTCTCGGGCATCAAAAACCGCCGTGATGGGTTTGGACGCTCCGACGGACAGGCCGCCTGAAGCCGGCGATAACAAGAGCCATGACGTCGTACCGTCTATGTTCAAGGACACCGGTGCAGTGCCGGAATTTCTCAGCATCACCACCCTGCGGGCCTTCGAGCCGGCCCCAACGGTCACGCTAAGGGCCTTCGGGCCGGCAAGAATCCTACCGGCAGTTAGAGCCAGATTCTTCCTCGCAACCTGGCTGGAAAGGACCTGAACAGACACCTCGGCAGAGCCGTATCCCGCCGGAGGTATGGCCGTCACCATCCGCACGCCCTTGTCGGCAAAGAGGACATACACACCGTCGTCGTTCGTCGTTGCCGCAGCGCCACCATCTCCCGTTACCGTGACGCCCGCCAGGGGCCTACGGGTGTTGGCGTCCAGCACCCGTCCCGCCACCAGGCCGCCGTCGCGAGGCCGGCAGCCCGTCACCACTTTTACGTCGTCAATCTGCCAATAATAGTCACAGTAACCTGACACATACCGCCACCGGAGCAAAGACGACGTGCCCGCCAGCGGTGATAAGTCTACCACCTCCCCTGTGGCCGATTCGCCCCAGATCCGTTGCGTCAACGGTTGCCACGTCAAGCCACCGTCCGTGCTCGCGTCCAGCCATGCAGTTGCGCCCGGGCCGAATTGGAAAAAGCCGCTCCTGTAGTAGAGGGTCGCCCGAGTACCTGCAGATATAGCCAGCGGGGGACACGTAAGCGCTGCGTCCCATTTCGATTGGTAGCACGTAGCCTCGGAATCGGCGTCTGCACAGAAACCGCTCCCGCCCGTCATGTTGGGCCGTCGGAAGTAGTCGTTGCGGCGCCAGAAATTCGTTGTTCCGCTCAGTACTGTTGCCGTCCAGCCGGGCGGAGGAAAGACTCCCTCAAACTCCTCAGAGAGAATGCGAATATCCTCGTAACCTGGGGCGGTGCATGTTCTGTCTGCCTTAAGAATAAAGTCCTGTCGGACTGAGATTCCGGATGCCTCGACTGTCCGCTGCTCGCTATCGTACCCCCTTGATGACACGGTAAACGTGTAGGGGGTGTCCTTGTAGAGAGTCAAAACGTAGCGGCCGGTGAAGGGATCGGTCCAAACCTTTGCCGCAAAGCCCGGCGAAAAGATATCGGCAGACGCATAGAGGGGCCACCCGACGCCGGACCCGTCCGTCACCTTTCCCCGGACCGTGACGGATCCCTTCGGGTGCAGGTCGAAGCCGACCGCGGCGGACCCGTCGGCAGGTACGTTCACCGCCGATGTGGAATCGTAAAAACCGAAGGCCCCGACAGTTACTGTGTGGGTGCCTTCGGGGATGTGCGGGAAAAGGTAATGGCCGCCCTCATCGGTTGTCGTCGTAAGCCGCGTCGACGTCGTCACCGTCGCTCCGGCCAAAGGTTTCCCTCGGGATGTCACTGTTCCCTCAAGCATGCCCATCTTTCCGCACCTTCCAAAGACCGTGCCGACTGCCTTCAGGGCATCGATCATACCCCATCCGGTGGCGTTGTTCGGCAGGCCCCCGGGGCCCTCATCACCGCATCCACTTGGAAACATGATGGGGTTCGCGGTCTCGATGACAATCCGCTCCAGCTCCGCATAATCCAGGCAGGGAGCCGCCTGAAGCATCAGTGCAATAAGCCCGGCTACGTGCGGCGTCGCCATGGATGTTCCCGTAAGCTCTTTGTAGGCATCGTCGCCTGAGGCAATGGAGGATCTGATTGCAACGCCCGGTGCCGAAACCTGCGGTTTCAGATACGGGTAGCCCATGGGATTGATGGTCTTTTTGAAGATGCCGGGGCCCCTGGCCGATGTTTCCCAGGGCAGGCCGGTCCTGTGATCGACGTTACCCACGGCCGTCACGTTGCCATAGTCACCGGGGGTATCTACCGTACCGCAGCGCGGCCCACCGTTACCGTTGGCAAAAACAGGATATATGCCGGCAGCCTGCCAGTTGTCGACCACTTGCTGGTACCAGGGATCGCCCCCTGCACGCCCCACGGAGTTATTGACGACGCGGGGGCGCTTGGATGGATCGGGGTTGTTGCCCCGCACGTCCGTAGGGGCGAGGATGAACTGGCCGCAGGCCAGCAAGGCAGCATCGGGGCAATCACGGGCGCCGCAAGCCTTGCAGGCAATCCATCGGGCGCCGGGGGCCACGCCTATCCGATTTCCTGCACCGTCATTGCCGACAATGGTGCCCATGGTATGTGTGCCATGGTCGGCATCGTCACAGGGTGAGTCGGTGCAGCGCTTCGTAGGGTCAAACCAGTTGTAGTTGTGGTCAAAGGAGCTCCCCAGATTTCCTCTGTACTGACCCACCAAAGCCTTGTGGCTGAACCGTACGCCGCCATCTATGTTTGCCACAACGATGCCGCCGCCGTGATATCCCATGGCCCAGACCTGGTCCGCCTTCACATAGGATATGTTAGCCTCGATGCCCTCTACAGCCGTGTTTACGGAGACCTCTTCCTGGATATCCGGCAACGGCACGCTGCGCCGCCTTTCGAGTGAGGCTATTTCGGGGAACCGTCTGAGTTCTTCGAATGTCGCCCGGTCGGAATAGTCCACAACGATGACGTTGGCAATCCAAAAACTTGCATAGGAGGCACCGCGACCATCGAGATACTCCCGCACCCGTCGCTGGGCCCATGCCGCCCCGGCCTCAAGGCTCTCAGCCACAAAAACGCCCCGGTCACCCCAGCCCAGTGTCGAAGCCCTTGTTAGGTCTGGCCTTCCCCGGAACATGATCATGTAGCCGGCTGCGCCATTTGTGTTCATTTCTTCCTGGAGGACCGGGTCAATACGGATCTCCTCCCAAGTCTCACCGATGGACGCTAAAGGCGGCGCCAGCAACAGCAGAAACGAGAGAACGATAAACAGGGCCTTGTTTCCCATCGCTTCGCCTCTCAAACCTTCCCCTTCCCAAGTACCTTCTCCATCAGGGCCCCGCAATCGCTTACAAATCTGTCCATATCGGCCCGGTTGCACCACGCCGGCGTGGCGATCCGGAAAGGAATATCTCCCGGGTCGGGCTTGTTTGTCACGGTATGGCGGTTTGGAATGGACCCCTCGAAGAACGACGATGCATCGGGGTCAGGCTCTCGCGTCAACCCTTTTCTCCCGAGGCCGCCGCATCCGACATGGTACCGGCATTCCTGAAACATGCGGGACTGAAACTCTTCACATAGTGTCCACGTCCGCCGTTGTCCCTGTTCCGGAAAGGGGTTGAATGCAATTATGCCGGATTTAAGCTCAGGGTCACGACGGGGCTGCAGCAGGGATTGGGCGCCAAAAGCGCTTACAATCTTGTCGCGCGCATAGTCGGCAAGGGCGAGAATGTAGTTCTGAATGCGTTGTCTGCCGATCTGGTCCCAGAGGGCGCAGGCATCGCCGAGGGCCCGCCAGTCTGCAGACTCCGGAAACCCATAAATACTCAGCGCCGCCCCAATGTCGAAGCCTGAGGGGCGGGAGCCATCAGTAGGGGCGTCGAAATCGCCGGAACGGATGAGATGAAAGCGCGGCAAGGGTCTTTGGTTCGCCGGCCGCAAGGCATTGCGCACATAGAGGATTCCCGTGCCGCCGGGACCACACTGCCATTTGTGCCCTGCTATACCCCAGAAGTCGATACCCGTTTCATCGAGGCGGGGGTCAAACATGCCGCCGTAATGGGCACCATCGACGACGGTGATTATCCCGTACTGCTGTGCGAGGCGGGCAAGGCGCCGAGCAGGCAAGGCAATGCCGTTGGGCTGCGTTGGGCAGGAGAAGAACATGGCTCGCGTCTTCCCCGGACTGATGCATCGGCGGGCCGAGTCGACAATCTCTTCCGCCTCCGTATCGTGCCGCAAAGGAATCCCAAACTGGCGGATCTTTAGTCCGAAGCGGCCCGCCACCCGTCGCACAGTTGCCACGCAGTTAGGATACTCCAGGGTGGAGCAGAGAATCTCATCTCCCTGCTGCCAGTCGATACCGCTCAGGATCTGGCTAATTGCATCGGTTGTATTGCGCGCTATAGCGATTTCATCGACCTGCGCCCCATAGCCCCGGGCGATCTTCCCTCTTGTCACCTCCGAAGGTTCAAGATAGACCGGAAAGGGGTCTTTCGCGATCTGATCCAGCCCCTCCTTGAACCGTTTCATGACGGGAATGGGCATAGAACCCTTCTGGCTGGCTACCAAATACTTGTGTTCGTCGGAAATGGTAAAGAGGTTGGCGAATTCGCCAAAAAAGGGCTCCTCGCGCGCAAGGAGGGAGTTCTTGCCAGACTTTGCGCCAGGAATAGGCGCGACATTGGCCGCTTCCGCCTTCAAACCCCAGTCCGGCAGGGTAACAGCCATGGTGCCGGCAACAAATTTCAAAAAGAGGCGCCGATCCATCTGCTTTCCTCCTACTCCGTCGTGCTTCCGGTTGTTGGTCAAATCCGGTACTGCGGGCCCGACTTCTCTCCCATCCTCTTTCATGCGCGAGCCTTCCTCCCATGATCACGGTTGTCTGTGCAAGTAAGTATGCCACATCTGCAAGAGAAATGGGCCAATTATCGAGGCCTCGGAGGTCGGGCCATCAACAGTTTTCCTCCCCTTGGGCCCTGCGTGTGGATGACAGTAGTTATAGGCTCACAATGTATTCTGAATGTTCGACAAACCGCACTCGCTTTGAGGCAATTCGGCCCGGCCGGGACTGCCCGGCCATGAATTTCCAAGATGCCCTCGGGCGCGCGCTCAATATCGCTTTAGCCGCGTCGGTTAGGAGGGCCGGTAACCCAGCCAATTTAGCCAAATTCACAATTCAACGGCCTGACCCCAACTTTTCTTTCGGGTTTTCGTCATCGGCAATGGCAAGCACCTTCTCCCCCCACTTGTCCGTCACTTCGGTTTTGGCCTTTAGCAACTGTCGCCACCGAATGACCGTAGCTGCCAGCAATGCAGCCATAAGACCCATAATGACCACTGAAAGGCCGGCGAGTAGCCAATCCTTTTTTGGTAAATAGTTGTCGACGATATTAAGGTATCCCGCATAAAAGGTAACCACAGCCATAAAGGCCGCCGGGATTGCCGTCACCCAAATGTATCTCGCCCTCTTCAGCCTGATAAGCATCGTCGTCATGATGACGAGGGCACTCCCGGCAAGGAGTTGGTTGCTCATCCCGAATAGAGGCCAGATTGTCGCGATATTCCCGGTATACAAGAGGTAGCCCCAGCAACTCGAGAACAGCAGGCCTGTGATTAGTACGCCCGGCTTCCAGCCTGTTTCCCTAAATTTTGGTATTATGCTACCGATTGAGGACTGCAGGAGAAGCCGTCCCGTCCTCGTCCCCGCATCTACAGCGGACAAAATGAAGACTGCCTCAAACATGATGGCAAAATGATACCAGTAGGCCATCATGCCTTTCATGTGGGGCATCGACGAGAATACATAAGCCATGCCGACTGCCAGCGAAACCGACCCGCCCGTTCTTCCTTGAATGTTCTCCTGTACTGCCTCTGCCAGCCAAGGAAGATTCACCGGCTCCATCCCCAGTTTGGCGAAGACCTCGGCAGGGGCGTTTATGGCAAAGTAATCGGCGGGGACAAGAACGCAGGCGGAAATCAGGGCCATCATGGCGACAAACCCCTCAAAAAGCATTGCGCCGTAGCCTACGAATGGAATATCCCTCTCGTTACCGATCATTTTCGGCGTCGTGCCCGATGCAATTAGGGCGTGATAGCCGGAAATGGCGCCGCAGGCTATGGTGATGAACAGGAACGGGAAAAGCGCCCCCGGCACGACAGGGCCACCACCGGCTATAAATTCCGTAACCGCAGGCATTTGCAGGTTCGGATGGACCTTTATTATCCCAAGAGCAAGTATTATGATCGTTCCTGCCTTAAGGTACGTCGACAGATAATCACGCGGCACAAGCAAAAACCACATGGGCAAAACCGAAGCGATCATGGCGTAAATGGGAATTGCCAAAGAGAGCTGGTCCTTCGATAGATTGAACATGCCATTAAAGGCCGGCATTCTTACAATCCCCTGCCCGAAAACAATAGAACAAAAGAGAAGTCCCACTCCTACCACTGTGGCGACTGCGTCACCCTGTATACCCCTGTCCTTCATGATCAATCCCATAATAATCGC
Source organism: uncultured Pseudomonadota bacterium (assembly GCA_964651435.1). GTDB lineage: Bacteria > Desulfobacterota > Syntrophorhabdia > Syntrophorhabdales > CAYQXL01 > CAZYVU01. The sequence continues at coordinate 78,387 of CAZYVU010000002.1, read as the reverse complement.
AATTGGTATGGTCGAAGCCACGATGAACGTACCCCACGGGCTCCGAGAGAGGGCGTTCACAATCGCTATTGAAAGGCCGGACAACGTAAGGATGAGGATAAACAAATAGGAGATGGACGCAATGACGCCGGCGGGCTTTCCCACCTCGTCGTGGGCTATCCTGGATAGGCCTTTTCCCTGATGTCTGACCGACCCAAAGAGAACCACCGTATCGTGGACGGCCCCCGCAAAGACCGAGCCCACAAGGATCCACAGCGCACCGGGCAGAAAACCGAACTGGGCCGCCAGTACGGGCCCCGTGAGCGGCCCGGCCGCCGCTATCGCAGCAAAATGGTGTCCAAAAAGCACATATTTCCCCGTCTTGTGATAATCCCTGCCGTCGGCCATGACGACGGAGGGAACGGGCCTCGTCGGATCGATCCTCAGCACCTTGTTCGCTATAAACAGACCGTAACACCGATATGCTATTGCGAAGACGCACAGGGCGGCAAATACAAGAACTACGGCATTCATGCCATTCAATGCATCCATCAGGTTTGCACCCTAATCCTTCCCTTAGTCAGGCTACAGGGGGCACGGTTCGCCCCGCAATCCCTTCATACCGCTATTCCTATGGTCCATTCCCGTTGTATCGCCCTTCCCCGCCCTCTACCTTTCCGCCTTGCCGAGGTCTTCCTTTGCGTCCCGATCAAGCCGGGCCGTCAGGTAGTCGAGGGTAAACGGCAGATCGACCTCCAGCCTCTGGATGTGCTGAATGCCGATGCGGGCGCTGCCGAGACGACAGCTCATCACGTGCCCACCGTGGCTCCGGTCAGCGGCCAGGAAGTGGAGGTGGTATCCAGGGGCATTCAGGGAGACCATAAAATCAGGCGTGAAAAACCCTACCAGGGAACCTTCAACGTCCGAAAACTCAAAGACCGCCTGGTGTTTTGCGGCCTCGACCAGAGGTATATAATTGTCTGTTTTCGGCATGGCCCTCGCCTTCACCGACCGGAACCCACCCTCTATACGCACCGCATAGAGCATATTGGGTGACGGGATAAGCCTATCGAGAAGATCGAAGATGTCAGGCGCCCCGAGGCTGTCCCCTATGTCATCCCACGTATCTGGACGAAAGAAGGTTACGCAGGCAAAGGGCGTGTATTCGTCATCCCGGACCGCCGCCACGGTACCGTCGGCCCTGATCTGGTAGGCCATACCATCGAGGAGCACCATCTCTCCGTCGAGGTGGTTGAAGGTCCCAAGGCCGAAATCTCCGTGCGTCTTTACGTCACCCATCGTCGTCCTTTCTTCATAGAACCCCTCGACGAGGGCATTGATAGGCGTCGAAAGGTAGACGGCATTCTCCAATCCGTGCCGATGTTTAACGTTCATTGTGGCTCCTTCGTTCAGGTCTGTTCGACACCCAAATCTTTCGTAAACTCTTCACGGTTCCATTCCCCCGCACAGGTCTCGCTCCATCGACCTATACAGGCGAACGTGCCGTTTGCCCCCCGAGGACTTGGGAGAGGCTTGCTATAAGCAAGACATTTGTTGAGTCCAGGAGAGCGACATTTCTCGTACGCCAAGAGACTCCAGGCATTGCCCACAGGGCGAACCAACATTCTCGGGGCTGTGCGTAACCCCGGCCTCAGAGCCCGACAGCTTGCTTTCACCGGCAATCTTTGGCAGCCTGTTTTCAAGAGAAAATGCTTCTACCGGCCCAGCTTCCAGCTTGCGGGCATCCTTATTTTCGGATGGGGTTTTCGAGGGAAAGGAACGACCATTCTCCATCAATTCTTCCACGCCCAAAGGCCCTATGCAAGGCAAAAAATGGACTGAGCCCTAATCGCCTGCCCCACTCTCGCCGCAAACCTCAACCGTATCAAGCCTTCCTATGACCTTGGGCTTCTCGAAGGTCGCCTTGACGGTCTTGGCCTTGTCCATGGTGACGGTGCAACTTGTCCCTGCGGCGGCCGCACATCCGGAGAAAGAGACAAAGGTGGAACCAGGTTCCGCAGTTGCCGTCAGGGTCACCATCCCCTGGTAGGGATAGGCTTCGGAGCAGTCTTCCGGACAACTGATGCCGTAGGGTGTAGAGGTCACTGTTCCCATGCCCTTGTTCTTCGAGGTGATCGTAACCTTAAGGGTTGATGGGCCGGTAAAGGTCGCCTTGACGGTCTTGGCCTTGTCCATGGTGACGGTGCAGCCTTCCGTGCCCGGACATAGAATGCCCGTACCGCTCCATGAGGTGAATACGGAGAGGGGGTCAGGGGCCGCATGGAGGGTTACAACGGTGTTCGCGATGAAGCCGGCCTTGCAGGTTGGGCTGCAGGCTATGCCCGCGGGCGTGCTTGTTACCGTGCCCGTCCCCTTGACGCGGGAGACCTTTGTGACCGTAAGGATGGCGGGCCCCGAAAAGGTCGCCTTGACGGTATAAGCCTTGTCCATAGTGATGGCACAGGTGCCCGTACCCGAACAGGGGGGTGACCATCCGGTGAAGGTTGAGCCGGCCTTGGGCGAAGCCGAGAGGAGAACGGGGCTGTTGGGGTAGAACCCTTCGGAACAGTCCGTACCGCAGTTGATGGCGCCGTCACCGCTCGTTACCGTGCCATCTCCCTGTGCCGTCCTCACCTTCGTGATGGCCAGCCTATTCTGTTTCGTCTTGGAGGACACGAAGACGGCCTGGACCGTCACGTCCGCGTTCATGGTAACGCTGCAGGCAGGGGTTTTGCCCGCACACCCCCCCGTCCAGTAGGCAAAGACAAAGCCCGGCCCGGGCGCGGGGGAAAGCGTGACTGAGGAGCCTTCGGTGAAGGCGGCAATGCAGGTGGAGCCGCAGTCGATGCCGGAGGGGCTGGAGGCGATGGTCCCCGTACCCTGCTTCAGGACGGTGAGGGTGCGGGTCTTGCCGGCGGCTCCCGATGCGATGGCCAAGCTGTGCCCCTTGCCTGCGGCGATTGCCTGGACATCGGCTATTGTGGACACCATGCCCGGCATCGCCCTGTCGGCCCTCGTCCCGTCTCCGAGCTGGCCGTGCTCGTTGAGGCCCGAAGACCAGGCAAAAGAGTCGAGCGCAATGCTGTGGAGCCAACCCCCTTTCATTTCCAGGGCCGCAACGGGAAAGTGTGTTCGCACAGGGCGGCTGCGCGGGGTCTTCGTGCCATCGCCAAGCTGACCGAAGGAATTCTCTCCCCACCCCCAGACGCCGTCTTCCGTTTGGGCAAAAGAATGGTAACCGCCGACGACGATGGCGCTCACACCCGTCAGGTTCGAAAGTGCCCCAGGAATATTGCGACTGTTTGTCGTTCCATCGCCTAACTGATTGAAGGCGTTGCTCCCCCAGGCGTAGACCGTGCCGCCGGACGCCAGCGCCACCGAATGGTAGTCGCCCGCCGATATGGCCTCCGCATCAGGGAGGCTTACAACCTCGACCGGGTGGACCCGGTCTTCATTGGTCCCATCTCCCAGTTGCCCGAAGCTGTTCCTGCCCCATGCCCAGACGGACCCGTCGGCGGCGAGGGCCAGGGAGTGTGCCAGACCGGCCGAAACGGCAGTCACGTCAGCTAACCCGTCGATCTTCACCGGCACGGTGCTGTCGACGTTCGTTCCGATCCCTAATTGACCGTTCTCATTGTCTCCCCAGGCCCAGACGGACCCGTCAGCGGCCAGGGCCAAGGAGTGGCTTCCCCCTGCCGC
>CAZYVU010000002.1:0-74609 GCA_964651435.1 uncultured Pseudomonadota bacterium | reverse complement strand
GACCCGTCAGCGGCCAGGGCCAAGGAGTGGCTTCCCCCTGCCGCCACAGAGACAAGATCTGCCGGCTGCTCTATCTTCACCGGCTTCAGACGATCGTTGGTCGTCCCGTCGCCAAGCTGGCCGTGGTCGTTAAACCCCCAGGCGTACAGGCTTGCCGTCGTGGAGCCCTTGGTGAAGGAGGCCGTTACCGTGGCAGGTGCACTCATCGTAATCCCGCATGCAGCCGTGCCACTGCAGGCGCCCGCCCATCCGGTAAACGAGGAGCCGTCACCGGCCGTTGCCGCAAGGGTCACCAACGTGCCGCCGGGGAAAGATGCCGAGCAGATGCTGCCGCAGTTGATTCCCTGAGGGCTGCTGGTAATGGTACCCGTTCCGCCTCCCAGCCTTGCCACGGAGAGGTTGTAGGCCGGGGGCTGAGGGTCCTGGCTGATAGTGAAGGATTTTCCGGCAATATTTATGGTGCCGGAGCGGGCCGTCGAGTCACCATAGGGGGTGACGACATAGCTTACGGTTCCCGGTCCCATGCCTCCGGCTCCGGAAACAATGGTCACCCAGTCAAGACCTTCCGTAACAGTCCAACTGCAATGGGCCCCTGTGCTGACCGTGACCGAGCCTTGGCCTCCCGATGCCGGAAAGGCGGCCTCAGCGGGATCGATGGCGTAGGTGCATGGCGGCAGCGCCGCGAACGTCGCCGAAAGGGCCTTGTCCCCGTCCATGGTGAGGCCGCAGGGGCTCGTTCCGCTGCAACCCCCACCCGACCAACCCGCGAACGTCGAGCCGGGTTCCGGCGTTGCCGTGAGGACTACCTCGGTATTTACGGCAAACTTGGCAGAACACTTGTTTCCGCATTCGATGCCCAAGGGAGCGCTCGTCACCTGACCCTTTCCTGTGCCTGCCCTGGACACTGTCAGAAAATGCCCTTTCGTCCCCTTTACTTCCTTCGTTAGGATATTACCGGCTTCGTCGTACGTGTACGAGATGCTTCTGCCTGCCCCGTAATCAACCTGCACAACCTGGCCGAGGGCGTCATAGGTGTAACTAATAGTAAAAGCCGGGGCGTGGCCCGCCGCAACGATAAAAAGCGCCGTGCACATCGCCAGGAAAAGGAAGGGCCGCCTGAACCGATGGCCCGTCATTTGTAGTACTCCCTGCCCTGACGTACCTCCGTCTCGTAAATTCCGGTTATTCCGGTGGTTCTGGCCGCCTGCGCGCTCGGCGGAGCCGTTATCACATGCTCTACCGCGTCCCCCAGGAAATCGAGCGCCGTGCCGGTAAGCGCCCCGGCCCAGGGATTCATGGTCTGAGCACCAACATAGACGGAAATCCCCATCTTGGTGCCCTCCCAAGCGGCCTTTACGTAAGAGCCCCGCACGCAGTAATAGCCGACTTTTGTCCCGCTGTAGAGGTTGCCCAACTGAAAACGGTCGATAAAGTTCATCAACTTATCCAACGGATACAACATCATATCCTTCGCCATTTCCTGTACGGCCCTGCCGAAGGCAACCTGCTTTTTCTTGGAGAACTCCTCCTCCCGCCACTTCCGCTCCAATTGTTCCCTGTGACCGGGATGCCGGGCATCGTACATGGCCTCCGACAGGCCCTCAAGACCGCTCGGGTCGATGAGGTGTACGGGGTTATTCTGAACGTACGCATAAAGGTTGTAGCCGCCGAAAATCCCGATGGGATCCCTTTGGAGAAATCTTCCCGTCCTTGCATCGTAAAAACGGTTTCTCATCATGTAGATGCCGTCGCCTTCATCGGTTACGCCGAAGGCACCGCTGTAAGTGAACGGATTGGGCGTTGTGCCCGACGAGGCCATCAGGGCACCCGAGGGCTCGTACAGATAGAGGTTGAGGAGGTTCCCGACCTCGTCCGTCAAGGCCACCGTGCTCCCCGTCTTATCGAAGTGGTAGAAGGCGGTGCCTGACCGTTTCATCGCAACGAGCCGGGGCCCGTTGTAGAAATACCACGCCGTAATGTTACCGCTCCCGTCGCTCTCGCAGAGCAGCCTGTCCAGGTGATCGTAGTGGTAATTCGCTGCCGTCCCCCCCTCAAGGGAGCGCACCCTGCGGCCGAGCGCATCATGGCCGTAGGTGCGGGACCTACCCTTAACCGTCATGGCCGTCACGCGGTTCTCGGCATCATAGGACCCCGAGAAGGTCCATCCGTCGCCCACCGACAGAAGGTTGCCGTCCTTGTCGAAGATGTGGGACGCAGACGACCACGACAGAAGCTCGTTTGCCGGCCCGTAAAGACCGGTCTCCGTATCATCGATGAAGACGGGCATATCAAGGGGCAGGCCGGCACTTTCCGACGTGATGTGCCCCAACACATTCCTTGTGTACTGCATCTCGGCAAAAGGCGCACCCCCTTTCGAGTGCGTGATGCCCGTAACCCTGTTATTGGCATCATACGTGTGCGTGGTTGCAGTCCCGTTTGAGCGGCTCTCGACAAGCACATTTCCGACCCCGTCGTAAGTGAAGGTCACGCCCTGCGTTCCCCAGGCCACGGAGGCAGCGCGGCTTCGTTTGTCGTAGGTGTACGATGCCGTTACCCCGCCCGGGTAGGTTATGGCCGCCACGTTGCCCCCGGAATCGTAGGCAAACGAAACGGATAGACCATTGGCGTAAAGGATCCGGGCCACCCGGTCGAGAGGGTCATACTCGTACGCCGTCGTGTTCGCCCCATCGGTAAACCCGGTAAGGTTGCCGACCGCGTCATAGTGGAAATCGAAGGTGCTGCCGGGAAAGGCCTTCCTCGTCACACGGCCTTCGTTGTCAAGAGAGTAGCCCACCGCCTGGCCCCTGCCGTTGGTTTTGAGCGCGATGCGTCCCATCCCGTCTCTCGAGCTAACCACCGCATTGCCCCGTGCATCCGTAACGCCCGTCGGGAGGTTGGTCGCATCATAGGTCAGTGCTGTTGTGTTTCCCAGGGGGTCGGTGATACCCGTGAGGTTGCCCTCCTTGTCATAGGCAAAGGATGTGCTGCGGCCCAGGGGGTCGGCAACCTTAACCGGCCTGTCGACACCGTTGTATTCCACGCTCGTCTTCTGCGAAAGTGCGTTGGTAATGGCTACCCGGTTGCTGTTTCCATCATAGGCCTGCTGCGTCGTGTTTCCCAGCGCGTCTGTCGTGGCCGTCAGGTGGCCCAGGCCGTCAAGAGCGTAGGTGGTCACATTGCCGTTCTCGTCCTCCAAGGACGTAAGGGCGCAGCAACCGTAGGTGCGCCGGACAAACGTCCCGTCGGGATATATGGTTTTTGTGAGCCTGAAATTTCCGTCGTACTCGTAAGAGGTGACGTTCCCCCTGGGGTCAGCGGATGAAGACAGCCGGAGCCCCTGCCCTCCGTAGGACATATGGGTTGCGTTCCCCAGCGGGTCGGTGATGGACGTCCTGTTGCCAAAAGCATCGTAGGTATACGAGTAGGTGCGCCCCAGGCCGTCCTGTGTCGAGAGCAACAGGCCATTGGCATCATAGGAGTAGGCGGTAATTGCACCCGAGGGGGAGACAACCTTGGTGAGATTGCCTTTTCCATCGTATGTAAAGGCCCAGGCTGCCCCAAGGGCGTTTGTCTTCGTCAGCAGATTATCCCCGCCGTCGTAAATAAAGGTCGTAACGCCGCCGGTGGCGTCCGTAACGGACAACAGGTTGCCTCTCCCATCGTATGTCCCGACCGTGCTGTTGCCGTTGGCGTCGGTCCATAGGGCCGGATAGCCGCCCGTGTAGCCGGTAGCCGTCGTGTTGCCCGCCCCGTCGGTTACAGTCGTCGTGTTCGCACCGGCGCTTGCGAATGTGGTTATGTTCCCCTGCGGATCCTGCACTTTGACGGTCCGGGGGGAGACCGCAAGCACCTCGTATTCCGTCACATTGCCCCTTGCATCGGTGACGGCCTCCACATGGTACCAGCCGCCGGACATGCCATATGCGAACCCGGTCGTATTGCCTTCAAAGGCCATGGATGTCATGTATCCGGCACCATCGTACGTGAAAATGGAAATGTACCCGGCAAGATCGACCGTCCTGACGAGATTCCCCTGGCCGTCATACTCGTAGAGGGCACTTTTCCCCTCCGGCGTCGTCATTGAGGTGCACCGGTTGCTTCCGTCATAGGCAAAGGTGGTAATCCTCCCTGCGGCATCGGTCAGGGACTCGATCGTGTCGCCGGCACCCCATTGGACTGTCAGCGCATTGCCGTTTTGATCCGTCACAGACGTGAGCCGGTACAAGCCAAGCGACGCGCTGAAATCATACCGGTAGATGAGCCGTGACTCCTTCTCCCGAAAGAGGAAGTAGTCGGCGGGGTCTCCGGGATACCACGTAAGGCGGTCTGCCACGCCTTCCGGCTGAACACCCTCGACGGGTGAGGTGCCGGAAAACAGCCCCTGAAAGGTCGTCTCCTGGCCGGAGCCTTTCTTTACAACGGCACGATCGGACTCCTTTTTGAGAAAGGAATCATAGGAAAAACTCCAGCCGTATCCGAACATCGAAGGCGTTGTAAAACCCGTCGACGCATCGGAGTTGTAAATTCTTGCGGCCTCTACCGCCGGGCCCCGGCCCTGGTAGAAAAAGTCCCTGTCCGCCACCACCAGGTTAAGCGACGTTGTGTTGACGGTGTAGGAGGGTGACCCCATGGCCGGTCCGCAACGGGGTCGCCCGGCGGTGTGAAATACCGTGTTCGGGTTGTGCCGCGGACCGCCCTTCGCAGCCTGTGACCCCATGCAGTCGGGAAGGGGCAGGACAACCACCGAACCCTGGTACACGAGGGTGCTCGCGCACAAACCGCCTGAATAGTATATGCAGGGCCAGAACTGCCAACGATAGAGCCCTGGCTTCTTCAGGACCTCTGTGACCTTTTCCGTTCCAGGATACTCCTTAAAGAAATCGGGGCCGCTAATCCGCCAGCCATGGCTCGTCAGGCCATACGGGCAGTTACACTGATCCTTGTCGGGGTTGGGCGGAATCCGGCTTCCATCGAAGTGTACCGTAAGGGGCACAATGCCCGAGATCGGATTCACGCTAATGGCAGGGGTATTTCCAAGACCTGCAGCCTGGACCATGAAAGAGGCCTTGCAACTCCTCTCGCCGTTGGTGATGGTCACATTGCCTGTATACTCGCAATAGGCGTACTGGGGGGAACACCAGTATGACCTGCTGACTTCCGCACCCGTGCCCGTCGATCCGTCCCCGAAGTCCCACCTGAAACTTGACGGAAGGGCATAATTCATCCCACCGGCAAAGGCCTTAAGCTGAACGGTCTCACCGGGCTGCAGCCATGATTTCGATTGGGCGATCATGCACGTCATGGGGCAGGCCTCACCTTGGCCGACCGCATGGGGCCCCGAGGCTACCGTAACCGCAGGGGGAGCCCCGGCCTGCACAACGGGGGCGTTCTGCACCAGGCTGCGGCCTGCCGCTTCGTACGCCTGCAGCAGAACTAAAAAAACAACGACCCCGAAAAGAAGTCCCAGAACATCTCCCGCCCGCCTTCTGACCATATGGCACTATTACTGCACAAGAGGTTCCGGAGTCAACATTAATCTTAGCCTGGTCCTGTTCCTCACCATGACCTGCTACCTGCCTCCCCTCCGCCCTCCCCCCGGGGCCTTGGGCGGTGGGGCGATTCATCTTGCAAACCTCAGCGTTCTTTGCGAAAATACTGACAACGGCAATGCGCAACACATGGCGCTTAGAAGCTCTTGGTCGCTGCGTATTATGATGTGTTCTAAGCATTCTTTGCATCTGGAGGTCACTTCTATGAAACGCTTCAGCATTCTGTTTGTTTGCCTTACCCTCTCTCTTCTTGTTGCGGCGGCCGGGCACGCGGCTGACACGGTAAAGGTCGGTGCGGCGGTGGCGCTCTCCGGGAGCATCGCCGTGTACGGCGAGGGATTTAAGAAGGCCATCGACCTGGCGACGGAAGAGGTGAATGCAGCGGGTACCATTAAAGGAAAGAAGCTGCAAATTGTCTACGAGGACAACAAGAGTAATCCCAAGGACTGCGTAACGGCCGTCCGCAAGCTCATTACCGTCGACAAAGTGCCCGTCATCTTCGGCCCGGCGGGTAGCTCTAATTTTATGGCCGCCGCCCCCGTGGCACAGGAGAGCAAGGTCGTCATGATCTCTGCCCAGGGCGCTGCAGCAGGTCTGACAAAGGCAGGCGAATACATCTTTCGGGTTTATCCCTCCGACGTGCTTCAGGGAAAACAGCTTGCCGAACTGGCCCTGAGTCTGGGCTTTAAGCAGATGCCCGTCATGTATGTAAACAACGATTATGGCGTGAGCCTGAAAAACGCCTTCGTGGAAAGCTACAAGAAGGCGGGCGGAAAGGTGTTGGACGAGATCCCCTTTGAGGAGAAGAAGACGGACTACCGAACCGAGCTCATCAGGGCAACGAAGAACAAACCCCAGGCCGTCGTCAACCTCGTCTACATCAATGAGGGTGCCGTCATGTTTAAGCAGGCCTACGAGATGGGGATCAAGACCCAGTGGCTTTGCGGATCGGCGGCCAAGGCGCCGAAGCTCGTCGAGCTTGCCGGCAAGGCAGCCGAGGGTATCATCGGCACCTATCCCGTCGTCTCTCAAGAAACAAAGGAGTATAAGGCCTTCCGGGACGCCTGGAAGAAGAAGTATGGCGATGAAAAGATTCCCATCTTCGCCGAATACAACTATGACATGGTGAAGATAGCTGCGAAGGCCATCGACAAGGGCGGCTACACGGCCGATGGCATACGGCAGGCCCTCTTTGTCGTGGCCAAAGGTTATAAGGGCGTAACGGGGGACAAGACCTTCGATGCCGACCGCGGGGTCAGGTCCGATTTCGGCGTCTGGACCGTCAAGAACGGCCAGATCGTCGACTTCAGGAAGTAAGAAGCTGTGAAAAATCATAACCGGAAGGAGCTTTTTCCGAGTCGCGACTTCGAGCACGGTTGGGGGACCCACTCGTGATGGGCCGGAACACCCAGAATGGCAATCTGCGCCGCTTGAGCCCGAAGGGCGAGTTCGCAGATTGAGTGGAGACCCATCACTGAAGTGGGTCAAGCGCCCGCAGCGGAGCAGCGAGGGAAACAGCGTTCCGGGCATGAACCAGGATTTTCTCGCAAGTTCCGAGCAATAAGGGTACATGGAGCCCCAATGGCCTTCGTCTTACAATCGATCTTGAACGGCATTCTGGCAGGGTCCATTTATGCCATGTTTGCCATGGGGCTTACCCTCATTTACGGCGTCCTGAACTTTGTCAACTTTGCCCATGGCGAGCTGATCATGTGGGGTGCCTACTTTCTCTTTCTTCTCATGTCAAAGCCCATAGGCCTACCCTTCTATGCAGCGCTGGTGCCGGCCCTCTTTTTGACGGTGTGCCTGGGGCTCGCTACGGACCGGTTGGTGTTCAGCCATCTCAGAAGGGCAAACAGGCTCGCACTCCTTATCGCCGCCCTGGGCATCTCCTATTTCCTTCGAAACCTCGCCCAGTTTTTTTGGGGCGCCGAGATCAGGACCTATGGGTTTGAGGTCACGCGGGGGCTTCAACTGTTCGGGGTAAGCCTCACCGTCAACCAGATCATAATCATTCTGACCTCCTTCGCATCCATTCTCCTTGTCAACCTACTCTTTTTTAAATCGAAGACGGGCAAGTCCATGCGGGCCGTGGCGGATAACCTCGAGCTTGCCCGCATCGTGGGCATCGATGCCCGGCGGGCCATCGTCGCTGCCTGGGTCGTTGCGTCCACCCTCGCCGGGTTAGGCGGCATTCTGACTGCCCTTGATACAAACCTCAATCCCGAAATGGGCCTCATTAACCTCATAAAAGCCTTTGCTGCCACCCTCATCGGCGGCATGGGCAACATGTGGGGGGCCATGGTTGGCGGGCTTATTATAGGGCTGGCCGAGAATATCGGCGTTCTTTTCATCTCACCCGGCTACAAGGACGCCATCGCCTTTGGCATCATGGTCGTCATCCTTCTCATTCGTCCCGCCGTTCTTACCGGCGGCAGGAGCGACTAATGGACCTCTTTCTCCACCTCTGCATTATGACCGCCGTCTATATTATTTTTGCCTTGAGCCTCAACATTGAGGTGGGATACACGGGCCTCTTCAATTTCGGCCACGTGGCCTTCTACGGTATCGGAGCCTACACCTCGGCAATACTGAGCCTCGGCGGCGTACCCTTTTTTTGGTCTCTTGTTGCCGCGGTGGCGTTCTCCGGCCTTTGCGGTTACCTCCTGGCCATTCCGTCGCTCCGCCTAAGCGGGGATCATTTCGGTATAGCCACCCTTGGCTTTGGAGAGATCATTAGGATGGTCTTCCAGAACGAGGCATGGCTGACCAGGGGCCCATTGGGGCTACCCGGTATTCCCAGGCCGACCCTTCTCGGTTTCCGCTTCGATTCCCTCCCCCGTTACCTCCTTCTCTCCGCTACCACCGCCCTCATCACCTTTGTCGTCCTCAGGGCGATCATCAGGAGCCCCTTCGGCAGGGCACTGAAGGCGGTGAGAGACGACGAGATCGCGGCCGAAGCCCTGGGTAAGAATGCATACTCACTCAAGAAGAAGGCCTTTGTTACGGGCTCGTTGTTCGCCGGCCTTGCCGGGGTCCTGTGGGGCCATTACATCACCTTTATCAGCCCCGGGGACTTCACGCTCCTTGAGACAATCCTCGTCCTCCTGATCGTTGTCATGGGCGGCAAAGGCACGCAGTGGGGGCCCGTCGTAGGGGCGGCCTTTCTGATCTTCTTTCAGGAGTCGCTCCGCTTTCTGCGCCTCCCCGCAGAGCTGACCCGCTATCTCGCCCCACTGCAGCAGATGATATTCGGCGCGCTCCTGGTCATCCTGATGATCGTTAGACCAGAGGGGCTCATGCGGAGCAAGGGAGAGGGGCGCCATGCTTCGCGTTGAAGGGGTGAACAAGTCCTTCGGCGGCACACAGGCCATACGGGACTGCTCTCTCGACTTGCGCGACTACCCGATCACCGGTCTTATCGGACCCAACGGGAGCGGAAAGACAACCCTTTTTAACGTAATCACGGGACTGATCAACGCTGACTCGGGCACAATTATCTTTAACGGGAAACGCATCGACGATCGCTCCACCCATTGGAGAGCCCGCCACGGCCTTGTCAGGACCTTTCAGCTTTCCCGCGTTTTTCCAAAGATGACCGTTCTCGAGAATATGCTCCTTGCACCACAGCACCAGACCGGTGAAGGGCTATGGAATATCTGGCTAAAGCCCCGAAAAATCCGGTCTCAGGAGAGGGCAAATACAACCAGGGCGCTGGAGTTGATAGAGATCATGGGTCTCACCCGCCTGAAAGAGCAGTTCGCCGAGAACCTCTCGTACGGTCAGCAGAAGCTTCTCGAGCTCGGCCGGGCGCTCATGGCGGACCCGGCAATGATACTCCTCGATGAGCCGACGGCGGGGATCAACCCCTCGCTGATCCAGAGGGTCATCGGGATGATCCTGCGGTTACGTGATGACGGAAAGACCTTTTTTATCATCGAACACAACATGGACGTGGTCATCGAGCTCTGCGACTGGGTTTTTGTCCTCGACGGCGGACAGAAGATCGCCGAGGGGCTCATTGGCGATATTCAGAAGGACCCGAAAGTAATCGAGGCCTACCTGGGGGTGTGACATGGCAACCCTGCTGAGAGCTCAAGGCATATACTCAGGCTACGGAAAGATAGAGGTGCTCCACGGTGCCTCCATCGAGGCCCGCGAGGGAGAGATCGTCTGCATCATCGGGCCCAACGGGTCAGGCAAATCGACGTTGCTGAAGACCGTTTTCGGGCTCATAAGGGCCACCAAGGGTTCTATCATTTTTGGCGACCGGGACGTGACAACCCTCGATCCGGAAGAGAAAGCCACAATAGGTATCTCCTACATTCCCCAGGGGAAGAACGTTTTCCCCTCCCTCACCGTTCTGGAGAATCTCGAAATGGGGGCGGCTATTCTTGGCAGCTCAAGCCGCATCGCCGCCGCCTTGGAAAAGGTGCTCGAAACATACCCCCTCTTGCGGGCAAAGCTGAAGGCAAAGGCAGGCAACCTTTCCGGCGGCGAAAAGCAGATACTTGCCCTCGCCCGGGCATCGGCCGTAGACCCCCGTCTCATTCTGCTCGATGAGCCCTCCATCGGCCTCGCTCCCATGATGATCGAAGAGGTCTACGAGAGAATCCGCTCTATCAACGCCGAGGGCGTCACCTTCCTCATCGTCGAGCAAAACGCCATGAAGGCCCTCAGCATGGCCCACAGGGGCTACGTCCTCGACTTAGGCGTCAACCGCCTCGAAGATTCGGGCTCAGGCCTTTTAAACAACGAGGAGGTCAAACGGCTCTATTTGGGGGGATAGAAGTTCGGAGTGTTGAGTTCGGAGTTCGGAGACAAAACGCTACAGTGGAAGAAATAGATAGGGGAACGGGAAACGGGGGGAGTCGCCAGGGATAAGGGTCTCACTCCTCGGAGGCTCAGCAGCTTTCTGCGGGGAGGTTCACTGAGGGCTCAGAGTAGAACCGCCATGAGTTACGCCCCTCATCCTTGGAACGGTAAAGGGCCGCGTCGGCATGCTTGAGAAGGGAAGGGCCATCAGAGCCATCATCGGGGCAGACGGCGATGCCGATGCTCGTCGTCACGACAACGTCCGACGCATTGAGAAGGAAGGGTTTCCGAAAAGAATCGATCACCTTTTCCGCAATCACCGCCGCATCGGCGCGGGTCTTCATGTCCGTCACCAGCAGAACGAACTCGTCGCCGCCCACCCGGGCAACCGTGTCGGACTTGCGCAGCACCCCCTGCAACCGGCTGCCGACCTCCTTCAGCAACTCATCACCGGCAACGTGGCCCAGCGAGTCGTTAATTCCCTTGAAGCGGTCAAGGTCCATCATCATGAGGGCGGCCATACCATTTTCCCGCAAGGCCCGGGGCAAAGCAACAGAGATCCGGTCATCGAGCAGTTTCCGGTTGGGCAGGCCCGTCAGGGGATCGTGATAGGCCATCTGTCTCATGAGATCTTCCATCTTCTTGCGCTCTGCGATGCTTAAGAAGCTTTCTATAAGGTATCTTTTGCCTCTCATCTCGACGGACGTAACATTCTTTAAAATGGGGATCGTCTCTCCCTCCGCCGTCAACAAGGTGCGCTCGGCGTTCTCCACCTCTTTCCCAAGATCAAGCACCGGACAGGTGCCTTTCTCGGACGGACACACAAACCTGTGACATACCTCACCCACAACCTCATTCCTCAAGCGTCCCAGCATATGGAGGGCTGCCGGGTTTGCCTCTGCTATGGTCCGCGTTGAAGCATCGACGAGCAGGATGCCGGCCTGCACGGAGTTGATGACCGTCTTGAAGCGCTCCTCGCTCTCCTGCAACGCTGCCTCCGCTATCCGCCGCTCCGTTACATCCTCGCCGGAGCTCAGGACGCCCACCACCATTCCGGACTCATCGCGAAGCACGGCATTATGCCAGGCAATCGTCTTCTCCTGGCCTCCCTTCGTCAGAACCGTCTCCTCGGCGTATTCCCACGCATCCGTCCGTCCTAACATGATCTCCCGAAAGATATTGCCTAACCGGTCCCGCGATCCTGCCGGCACGAAGCGGTCGAACCAATTCGTGCCCACGATTTCCCCCTCCTCATATCCCAGGATCTCACAACCTCTCCCATTGATGAGGCTGACCGCTCCATTCTCGTTGAGCACGAGCATCATGACCCCCGCCACGTCCAGATACTGCTGGGCCCTGTCGCGCTCCCTCCGCACCTGTTCCTCGGCCTTGCGGCGCTCCACCAGTTCCTGCTGCAGTTCGCCGTTCGTCCGCGCAAGGTCCAGGGTCCGCTCCTGAACCCGGCCCTCCAAGAGGACGTTGGCATCCTGCAAATCTCGGATGAGCCGCCGGTTTTCCCGGATAAGCGAGTAGCGCTCGAAGGCCTCCCGCACAATCCCGTCCAACTCTTCCGGATTCCAAGGCTTTGTAATATACCGAAAGATGTTGCCGTCGTTGATGGCCGCTATAACGGCGTCGATGTCCGAATATCCCGTCAGGATCATGCGCACCACATCAGGGTGCTCTTCCTTAATCTTCCTGAAGAACTCCGTTCCCTTCATGCCGGGCATACGTTGGTCCGATATGACCACGTTGACGGGGCTCTCCTTAAGGACGCGGACGCCCTCCTCGGCGCTCGTCGCGATTCTCACCGCATACTTCCGGCGAAAGTAGCGCTGAAGGGCCGCAAGGACCTCCGGCTCATCGTCGATAATAAGCAGCGCTCCCTGCTCTTCCCCTCTCACGTCCTCGCTCACCATTTCGTTTAGCTCCTTGGTATCATCATGCGAAAGGCGGCTCCGCCCTTTTGCCCTGAACGCACCGTGAGGGAACCGTGGTGCATCTCCACGACGATCTTGTGGGCTATGGTCAGGCCCAGCCCCGTCCCGCTTCCGACGGGCTTTGTTGTATAAAAGGGATCAAAAATCCGGTTCAGATGCTCCTCGGCTATGCCCGGACCCGTATCGGAAAACTCCACGCACACGTTCTCGTCCTCCTCCCAAGCCCGTATCTCGAGGCGGCCCCCTCCTTCCATAGCCTGCAAGGCGTTCATGATGATATTCATGAACGCTTGATTCAGCTCTGCGGGGTAACAGTTTACTGCCGGGATCTCCCCGAGGTCCACAGCCACCTCGATGTCATGATGCCTTAGCTCGGCATCAACAAAAGCGAGCGTGCTGCGCAGGCTCTCCGCTATGTTCGCCGGCTTCCAGTCTGCCTCATCGAGGCGGGAAAAGTTGCGCAACTGATCAACGATCTTCTTTACCCGCAACACCCCTTCCCTGGTCGCAGCGGAAAGGCCGTCAAAATCGCGAAAGAGGAAGTCCAGATCATGACTCTCTGCGATAGCCGCTACCTCTTCCGGGGGTCCGCTCTGCTCTGCCAAGGCCGTCAACTCTCCGTACGCCTCCCTCAGGTCCCGGAAGGCCGTTTCAAGGTTGTAAAGATTGGCCAGCACGAATCCGACGGGGTTGTTGATCTCATGGGCGATGCCTGCCGTCAGCTTTCCCAGGGCACTCATCTTCTCCGAATGGACCAGCATAGCCTGCGTGTCCCGCAATTCCTTGAGGGTCAGCTCCAGGAGCCGCTTCTCCTTGATGAGGTCCCTCTGAAGGTTCGTAATCTCCCGGTTGAGGGCGAGCATACGACGGTTCTGGCCGTCAAGCTCCGACACGTCATATTCTCCGATGAGGAGGACCTGGCCGCCGCGGCGGTATGCCCTTGCAACAACACTTCTAAAAACGTCCGTGCCGTTTCCGGCTGTGAGCACGCCTGCGAATATGGATTCTCCCGATGGAACCACTGCCATAAGGTCATCATAGGTGGGGTTGAGAAGGTACCCCACCGGGTCGGGGTTTCCCTTGTCCATACCCAGGAGAACCCGCATGCCCCGGTTCGCATAGGATATTGACCTGCCCTCATCCAAGACCGCCACGACAAGGCTCAAGCTTTCTTCAATGACCTTACTCGACAGGAGGTCGGTCCATGGTGATTGAGGCATCATCGGACTGAATCTGTCGGCACCGCTCTGTCGTCGCCCCCGGACATGGCCTTATACGCTGCTATGCCCTTTCGGCCCCTGTTGAAGCTGAGAGTCCGAGAGGTCCGTAAAATGAGGGATATTGATGCTGAACCACTCGTACAACGGGTACACGGCAGCATACGTTTCCGGGGACAGTTCTTCCTTGAACAGCTCGATCCAGGCACTTATCTGGGCCGCCCAGTAGTTAGGATGGAAGCCCCGGCTCCGGTACGACCGGAACACCCACAGCACCGTATCAACGAGCACCGCCGGTTCCGGGTGAAGAAAAACGGATTCGACGAACCTTGCGTGATTGCCGTGGTTGTCCTTCATCATCTGAAGGTTCTCCTCGCCCACGAGAGCACCGATGTCGGCCCGCGCCGCCATCCGTTCATTAATGCGGGCCACAAGACGGTCCCGTTTTCCCCTGTATTCTGCGAGCTCTCCGGGAGCTAACGGCTTGAGGGCCGACGCCGTTCTCGTAAGCTCTTCCTTCGTCATAAGCACTCTCCTCAGGTTTCGCAACCTTCGCGCGCCCTCAGGCTCAGGCGCGCCTTCTGATATAATGCTCAAGATCATCGAGCGACGAGAGATATGTCACGTTCTTGAATCTCTCCAACAATGAAGCGCCCCCCCACCGAAAGGCCTGCCCCCCGACAACCACGGGCATGTCCGGAAACGATTCTCTGAGCTGCACAATGGCGTCCTCAAGGCTGCCGATGTGAAAATATACGCTCAGAGAAAGCCCCACAACATCGGGAGATATTTCGCGGCAGAAACGGATAAGCTCTTTGGTGGGCGTGCCGGCCCCAAGGTAGAAACTATCCCATCCGTGCATCTCGAAGACGTCGGCTACCATTTTTGCGCCGACCTGGTGCAACTCTCCTTCAACGGAAGCCACAACCACCTTCCTGTTTGCCCTCAGGGGGCTGATCATTTCACCGAACAGACGGTTCATGATCCCTTCCGTAATGGACGTGGCCAGGTGCTCAGTGGCCACCGATATTCTGTTTAGCTCCCAGAGTTCCCCCACATCGTACAAAGACCTCTGAAAAAGGCCACCGTAGATGTCCTTGACAGAGGTCGGCTTCTTACGTTGCTCCTCCACCATCTGCGCACAGACATGTCGGTCGCCGGCCAGAAGCGCCTTGACATATCTCTCATAGGTCCCGCCATCGTCGGTCATCGTGCTCATGCGAAAAACCTCCCTTCCCTATCAGCCCCGCTACGCAGACCGCCAGAACGACAGGCCGTGTCTCTGCAACATTGAAGCACTATGGCCATGATACTGCAAGAAGCACCCGCTGGCAAGCCTGCCAATAGCAGTCCATGGGCCGAGGCGGTTTCCTTGCTTTCTCGATCACAGGCTGCCGGTCCCCTCCTCCGGATTCAGTGACCCGCGCCCTCCGGGAAGGGGATCGAAATGGCATCCACAGGGCAGCGGGCGGCACAGAATCCGCACTCCTCACAGAACTCCCGCTCTATCACCGCAACGCCGCCCCTCATGATGACGGCCTGAGGGGGACAGATCTCAAGGCACGTCTCGCAGCCTGTACAGGTTTCCTTGTCAATAATCGGTATCATCTACGCCTCCATTCCCAGGCGATAACCATCGTGAATAGCCGCCAAGAGCCTTCTCGGTTTCTTTGCGTCACCGATGAAGAAAACGGGGACGTCGAGACCACTAAGACCTACGTCTTCGGCGCTCGCGGGATGCCTCATAGCCGTTACTATGGCATCGGCCTCGAACGTCTTCTCTTCCTTTTGCCCTGCCACAATCATCCTCTTCCCCTCAACGCCCACCAGCAAGGACCTG
This sequence comes from uncultured Pseudomonadota bacterium, assembly GCA_964651435.1. Classification (GTDB taxonomy): domain Bacteria; phylum Desulfobacterota; class Syntrophorhabdia; order Syntrophorhabdales; family CAYQXL01; genus CAZYVU01. The sequence goes on along the minus strand of CAZYVU010000002.1, from coordinate 59,248 downwards.
GTAAGAAAAGCTACTTTCCTCTTCCGCATGAGCCCCATATACTGCCACATGTAAAAGGGATTGACATCGCGACCAAGGATAGCGCTCTCTTCGATGACCGTAATCTCATAATCGCCGTTGCGAAGCAGGAAAACGGCAAGGCCAAGCCCAACCCCCTCGCCCCCGAGGATGACGACCCGTTTCGGAACGGCCACGCCGCTGCCCATGACTTCGGCCGGCGTATAGAAGGGCGCCGATGTGGGAATGGGAAAAGGCCGGATGGTAGCTCCAGCCGCGATAGTAACCATATGCGGACGCAAGGCCTGCACCGCTTCCAATGTGGCGGCCGTATCCAAACGAACGTCCACGCCCAGGTTCCGGCACTCTACCTCAAGCTTCTTAACGGTCCTCAGCAATTCCACGGCCCCTTCGTCCACCCGTGAAGCCAGGAGCACGGCACCACCGACCAGGTGCCCCTTTTCCAGAACCGTCACCTCATGTCTCCGTGACGCCGCGACGGCGGCAAATTGCAGCCCTGCCGGGCCGGCACCGACAACAACGATCCGCTTTCTTTCCGGCGCCGCCTCGAAGCCGTAGTAGCCCCACCGCCTCTCCCCCTCGTAACCCAGATTCGGCCTCACCGTGCACATGATGGGCTCGTGATAGTAGAGCCTCGAAAAACAAACGTTGCAGGCAATACAGGGTACTATCTCGTCTTCCCTGCCTTCAGCCGCTTTCCTCGGCAGCTCCGGGTCGGCAATCATAGGCCTGCATGCCTCCCAGAAGTCAATAATACCGTCGCCTATCGCCCTTTCGGGGATAGACGGAAGAAATTGCCGAAAAGCCATCATGACCGGCACAGATACGTGCCTCTTCACCTCCTGCGCCACCCAGAGCCAGTGGCCCATGGGTACATCGCGGGTAATGACGGAGGTCGAGGACTCGTGCCAGCCAACGGTAACACTCACAAAATCGGCTCCCGCCTCCTCGGCGATGCGGAAGCTTTCCATGCTCTCCTCTTTCGTGTTACCCCCGCGGTCATCAAGGAGCTCGAGGCCGCAGAGTCGTATTCCAACGGGCATCTTGTCGCCCACCTCAGCCTTTACTCCTTGGAGGACCTCCACCATAAGCCGGCATCGTGAACGGATGTCCTTTCCGCTGTATTCGTCGTCCCGCTTGTTTGTGTAGCTCGAAATGAAGGTGGACAGGAGGTATCCGACAATGCCCGAAAGCTCGATCATGTCGAATCCCGCATCAACGGCACGCCGCGCAGCGGCTATATGATCCCGGATCGCCTGGTTGATCTCCTCCGGGGCAATTTCCCTGGGTGGTTTGAAGTAGGACAGCTTTTGCGGTACGACGGAGGGCATAAGGGAGTAGGCAAGGTCAACGCCGCCTTCTCTGCCGCAATGGAGTATCTGAAGGCACGACAGTGCGCCGTTCTGCCGGATCACGTCGGCAATGCAGGCCAGGCCGGGCACGAATCTATCGTCGTAGATGGCCATCATACCCCGAAACCCCTTGCCTTCCCCCTTGGCGTCAGGATAGGCGCCCTGAGTGGTTACGATGCCGGCCCCGCCCCGAGCCTGGGCCTCCATGTAGGCGACCTCCCGAGACGTAACGTACCCGTCGCCGGTGTTAAAGTTTGTCTCTGTAGCGGCATACTTGACGCGGTTCTTCGCCGTCAGGCCGCCGATCTTCCCGGGTGAAAATATGTGGGGATAAGTGTTCATCGTTCCCTCCCAAGGCATTTTGACAGACGCACTATGACCTTGTAGTTACCACAGCCTGAAATGCTGAGTCAACGGGAAAGAGGAGGAAGCACCAACGACAAAAACAACAGCGGATCAGCCCGTTGTACCGGGCTTCCACTTGAGGAGCCGGCCCTCGACGAAGGTCACAATGACATCGATAATGAGAACAAATACAGAGAGGACGATAAGCCCGGCAAAAACGCCCGTCGTATCGAACACGCCTTCCGCCTGGGCGATAATGTACCCCAAACCCCTTGCAGCCCCCAGATATTCACCCACTACGGCACCCACAAGCGCCATCCCCACGCTGGTGTGCAGGCTCGCCAATATCCAGCTCATAGCCGAAGGCATGAAAACATGGCGAAAAAGGTCCCGTTCCGTGGCCCCAAGCATGCGGGCATTGTTGAGCACGTTGGGATCAACCTCCCGGACCCCCCGGTAGGTGTTGAAGAAAACAATGAAAAAAACGAGGGTTACGCCGAACACAACCTTGGAAAGAATACCCAGCCCGAACCAGAGTGTAAAGATAGGTGCAAGTGCAATTCTTGGAAGGGCGTTGGCTATCTTTACGTATGGGTCGAAGAGCAAGGCCAAAGTGGGTATCCGCGCAAACAGGAAGCCGAAGATAATGCCCAAAACGGAGCCGGCAAAAAAGGCAAGCAGGGTCTCCACAGTGGTTATGTAGATATGGGAGTAGATGCTGCTCTTGTTGAACCACTGGACAAGGCGGACCGCCACATCGGAAGGACGGCTGAAGAAGAAGGGGTCGATCCATTGGAGCCTGGTCAACACTTCCCAGAGAGCGACAAAGAATACAAAGATGCCCACCTGTTTGGCGAGGAGGACGAGCCGCTTATTTCCTTGCATAGGCCTTCATAACCTCCACCTTGAGGTGCTCCCAGATGGTCTTGTAGGTGTCCTGGAAGACGGGGTCAAGCCGTATATCGGCCACCTCCCTGGGCCTGGGCATAGTGATCTCGTACTCGCCGAGAATGTGCGTCCCCGGGCCTGCGGCCAGCAAAAACACCCTGTCGGCCAGCGCTATGGCCTCCTCAAGGTCGTGCGTCACAAACATAACCGTCTTCTTGAACTCCAGGCAGATTTCGAGTAGGTCATCTTCCATGAATTCTCTCGTCTGCTCATCCAAAGCGGAAAAGGGTTCATCCATGAGGAGGATGCGGGGCTCCACAATGAGGCTCTGTGCCAGTGCGACGCGCTTCCGCATGCCCCCTGAAAGCTGGTGCGGATAACGATTTTCAAATCCCTTAAGGCCCACCCTGGCGAGCCATTCCCGGGCCTGCTCCCGCGCCTTCCCCTGGGCAACGCCTCTGAATATGAGGCCCAGCATGACATTTTCCTCAGCCGTCTTCCAGGGAAGGATCACATCCTGCTGAAACTGATAGGCGGCGTGCCTGTTGATGCCGTCGAGGGGGAGGCCGAAAATCTCGACGGTGCCGTTATCCGGCTTTAGGAGTCCCGCCGCCAGGTTAAGGAGCGTCGACTTGCCACAGCCCGTGGGACCAACAATGGAGACAAACTGACCCTCGTAGATAACAAAGGACGTCGTTCTGATGGCCTGATAAACACCCCTGTCAGGTGTTTCAAAGCGCTTGTCTACCTCGGTAAACCTGATTGCTTCGCCGCTGTCGGCAGCCATTGGGCGAGTAGCTGTCCTTTACTTTTTGGGAGTCTGCGCGGCCTTCCAGTAAGCTTCAACAAAGCGCATGTCGAAGGTCTCGTTGAGATCGATATTGGCCTTCTTGACCGCCGGGTCAAACATGAGAACCTTCTGCACCGTCCGAGTGTCCTTGATGTTGATTCTTCCATCGGGCGAGTATGAATCCATCATGTTCTTCAATGCCTGTGTGTACGTCTCTTTACTCCCCTGATAGTACTCCTCAGGCATTATGGCGACGATCTCTTCGATCTTATGGGCCTGCATCCACCGAAGGGCCTTTACCATGGCGTTTACGACGGCCTGAACCGTGTTGGGATACTGCTTTATAAATTCGTCTCTCGCGTAGACCGAGCCCGAGGGGTACGGTCCGCCAAAGACCTTGTTGCACCCTGCCGTGTTACGGGTGTCGGCAAGTATTGCGCCTATATCGCCCGACGCCTGAAGTGTCGATACGGAGGGTTCGAGGGCACTCAAGGCCTCGATCTGTTTGTTCCGTACAGCCGCTATGGCTGTCGTGCCGAGGCCCACTCCGACGACGGCAAAATCATCCGTCGTCATGCCTGCGTTCGTAAACAGGTGATTTACAAAAAAATGGGATGACGAACCCGGAGCAGTTACCCCTACCTTCTTGCCCTTCAGGTCTGCCAGGCCCTTCACATTGGCGTGCTTTGACGCAAGGAGCACCAGGCCGGGATAGCGTTGCTGCATAACAACTGCCTTGACCTTCTTTCCCTGGGCTGCCATCTGAATCGTATGATCATAAAAGCCGCTGACCAGGTCCGCACTGCCCCCTACGAGGGCACGAAGGGCCTGCCCGCCACCGGCAAGGTTCTGTATGTCTATATCGAGGCCCGCCTCTTTGAAGTAGCCCAGGCGCTCGGCCACCGTTAGGGGCAAGTAGATCATCCCCTGCTTTCCGCCCACAGCAAGGACAATTTTGGGCTTTTCAGGCTTGGGAGTCTGCGCGGAAAGGGGCAAGGCGACGGACAAGATGATGAGCAACAAAAGGGCACACTTGATGATTTTCATTATCTCTGCCTCCTCGAATGAAGCTGGCGCTGCGAGTCTCCTTACCCTATTGGACACACCACCGCCCCAGCCTGAGACCCGCCTACAGCGTTGCTCTTCTTCCCGACTCGCCTTTTGCGGCCCTGTCGCGACCTTGATGGCGAAGGTCAAGGCTTGGCGGACTGATCACAGCAAGGCAACGGCAGGCGCCCGTTGACAGAACGACTTCTGCTGCAATGCCGATATCTAAAGCTATCGGGGGTAAAGGATCCCCGGCTATCCGAACCGAAACTGAACGCCAAATTCGCCTCGCGGATAAACCCAATCAATGGCGCCCTCGATGCAGGCGACCTTGCACGTGCCGCATTCGAGGCAGCCCGCAAACTCAACGACCATTTCGTTTAGCTCTTCATTGTACGAATAGAGGTGCCCCGGACACACGGAAACGCAAGACCGCACCTTGCACCGACTGCGGCAAACCTCCTGGTTTATCGTTATGTGGCTATCCGTGTCCGTTTTAAAGGCGTCTATGGCTAACTTCTCTTCTACTCTCATCCCTATCTCAGATATGCTTTATGTTGTACATCTGTTTCAGTCTCTTGAACTGCATCATGCCCGCCGACTTGAGCTCCCGCCAGACCGTTCTGCCCAGACGCTCCTTCGGTCTTTCCCCAAACCACATGATCTTTTCGAGCAGGTCTGGAAAGGTTTTCGGGTAATGGCCGAAGAAATCCTCTTGATCGAGGAAGGCGGGCATTTTCGCAGCTTCAGCCAGGTCCTTCAGCACAAAGGTTTCCCGCAGCCGCCTCTCGTAGGCCCCCAGGGCCCGGTCGGAAAAATCCTCTCCGCTCTTCGCCTCTATGATCGTCTCTGCCGCCAAAACACCGGAGGCCATGGCAAATTCCATGCCTCGAACCGTAACCCCCATGTTGAGGGCAAAACCCGCTGCATCACCGACAACGAGAATGCCTTTGCCGAAAAGCCTGGCCAAACCGCCATACCCTGCTTCCGGGATGATGTGAGCCGAGTACTCCGCGATCCTTCCCCCATCGATGAGCCGCTGTATCTCATAGCGGTTTCTGAAGGACTCCATGAGGGCCGGTACCTCCAGGGTGGGAGCCTTGTCCACGAGGGCCTTGATGCCGACCACGAGCCCCAGCGACAGACACTCCCGGTTCGTGTAGAGAAAACCTCCTCCGAAGAGGCCCTGCGTCACGTCACCTACGAAGAGATGGGCCGCCCCGTCGCCCTCCTCAACGTTGAACCTGTCGTTGATCTTCTCTTTCGGCAGCTCTATGACCTCCTTGACGCCCACAGCGTAAGAGGCCGCCGCCATGGAGTTTCTGAGGCCCGCCTTTTGTGCCATAAAAGAGAGGACTCCGTCTGCCGCCACAACCACGTGAGCCCATATCTCCTCCGACCCGGCGCGAATGCCCGCTACCTGGTCGCCCTCCCAAAGAAGGTCGTCGACCCGGTACTTGGGAATGACAAAAACACCCTTGCCCATGACCTGTTCCGACAGCCATCGATCGAAATGGGCCCTTAGCACCGTATAGCTGTGATTCGTCTCTCGAAAGGCCTTGCTCGTGAGATCTACATTCAGAGAGTTCTCCCCGCCGAGGAGGCTCCACCTCTCCCGGACCACCCGTCTCTCGAAGGGTGCCCCTTCGAGCATGCCGTCGGCCATCCCCTTCAGTGGCATCACATAGATCCTGCCGCCGGTGACGTTTTTGCTCCCCGGAAAATCGCCCCGCTCCACTACAATGACCTGCAAGCCCGCATCGGCGAGACGGTAGGCGCAACTCAGGCCGGCCAGGCCGGCTCCCACTATGACAACGTCAATCTTTTCCATCTCACGCTTCTTCTTTGGCCCTCTTCAGCTCACCTTTCAATGCCGGCAGGAAGGCAAAAAGATCGTCAACGATGCCGTAGTCGGCGTACTGAAAAATGATGGCATTCGGATCCCTGTTGACGGCAACGATAACCTTTGATGTGTCCATACCCATGATGTGATGGAGAGCCCCGGAGACACCGCAGCCGATGTAGAGTTTCGGAGAAACGGTCTTACCGCTCTTGCCGATCTGATCATCGTAGTCCCGCCACTTGCTGTCCACAACGGCCCTCGAGGCTCCGACCCTGCCACCCATCAGATCGGCAATCCCTTCGAGGAGGCCGAAGCTCTCGCTGTCCTTCATTCCCCGGCCGCCACAGATAATGAAATCGGCCTCCTGCAGGTCGACCTTTTTCCCGCCGCCCTTCTCGATACCCACCAGGGCCAGCCTCGGGTCCTCCTGAACAACCGCATCCTCAACAATCACTGCACCATCCAGGCCCGGACGCTCTATCGGGAACGAGTTAGGCCTGAAGGTAACGAGGCCTATTGCCTCACCGCTCAGCGCGATCCAGGAGACGATCTTGCCTCCGTAAAGGGGCTTCTTGACCCGCACGGCACCTTCGGCCAATTCCATCCCCACGGCATCGGATACGACAGCCGCGTTAAGCCGCGCCGCCAGCCTCGGAAACATATCTTTTCCCGTTACTGTTGCGGAACCGAACAAAAATGCCGGCTCATACTTACGGATCAGTGCTTCAAGTACGCCTGCGTAGGTATCGTTCCGGTATTCCTTCAGAGCTCCGCTTTCAACCACGAGCACTGCCTCCGCAGCGCTTTTAACTTCCTCTACAACCTTGTTCAGATCACTTCCCATAACGACGGCGTAGAGCTTGGAACCCAGCTTTAACGCAAGTTCCCTGCCGACGGAGAGAAGCTCCATTGCGGCCTTTCTAACCGCCCCGTCTTTCATCTCTACAAATACGAATATATCCTTTGACATAACAGTATCACCTCTATAGCACTCTTGCTTCTTCCTTCAAGGCCCTTACAAGCTTTGCCGCCTTCTCTTCGGGCGTCTCTCCTTCGATCATCTTTACGGGCGGCCGCGACGGTTTCGTATCATACAGGACGGCCGGCGTCTTTGATGCATCCTTTCCTATGTCAGCCCCCTCCAGACCGAGTGAAAGGGGATCAACGACAGGAATAGCGGCCTTCATGGCCTTCATAACGCCCGTTATCATAGGAACCCGTGGCGTGTTCAAATCCTTTTGGGCCGTCAGAAGGGCCGGCAACCTGACATCAAACACCGCCCTGCCGCCCTCAATCTCGGCCTCAACCCTCATCAGGCCTTCGGCCAAACGGTCCGCCTTCAGCACGGAGCTGACATGCGGTATGCCCATGAATTCGGCTACCATGATGCCCACAAGGCCGCTTTCGTCATCGATTGCCTGCCTTCCGCACAGGACCAGGTCGCAGGACTCCTGCCGCGCAAAGGCCGCCAGAACCTTGGCCACGATAAGCGGGTCGTCGGCCGCTACGGCGCCATCATCGATGAGAACGGCCCGATCAGCGCCCATGGCAACAGCGGTCCTCAAGGCCTCGATGGCCCTCTTCCCCCCCAACGTGCATGCCGTAACCTGGCCGGCCTTCAGCTTCTCCCTTATCCGGATTGCCTCTTCCACGGCAAACTCATCAAAAAAATTCATGTTATATTTGTTCTCTATTTCGATCGACTTCCGGTCGCCCTGCAGCGCTATCCGCGCCTCTGTGTCGGCGACCTGCTTGATAAAAACAAGAATATTCACTGCATCTTCCTCCTTCTTAGCCTCCTTGCCGTCTGCCTTCTACCGCCTATAGTCTACCGATAATCGTCCGTCCGATAAAGTCTTTTAACACCTCGTGCGTCCCGCCTCCATAGAGGAGAAACCGCGCATCCCTAAAATACCGTTGGGGCGCATATTCATGGGCAAAGGCGTTGGCACCGTAAATGCGCGTCACTTCATCGACTACCTTCAGACAAACCTCCGTGGCAAACATCTTGGTTTCGGCCGCAAGGAGCGTACAGTCCAGACCCTCTTCGAGCCTCCACGCGCTGTAATATATCATAAGTCGCGCCGCATTCATCAAGGTATCCATATCGGCAAATTTCTCCCGAATGAGCTGAAACTTTCCGATGGGCTGCCCAAAGGCAATCCTTTTGCGTGCAAACTCAAGGCCTTCCTGATAAGCCCCCCGAGCGATACCGAGGGCCATGGCCGCAGTCATCAGGCGGACTTCGTCCAGAATCTCTCCCACGTAAACGACACCCTTTCCCAGTTCCTGCCCAAGCAGGTTCTCTTTCGGAACCCAAACGTTGTCGAACACAAGCTCTCCTGTCACCGTTCCCCGGCAGCCGAGCTTATGGAGAATCTGGCCGCTACTAAAGCCCGGCGTTCCCTTCTCCACGAGAAAGAAACTGAGTCCTTTGAGCTTGAGGGCCGGATCGGCAGTTGCCAGAACCGTACAGAAGTCGCATATGGGCCCGTTCGTGATCCACATCTTGGTACCGTTGATGCGCCATCCGTCCCCGTCCGGCTTTACCGTCGTCCTCGTAGCGCCAAGGTCGCTTCCAGACTGGTCTTCCGTAAAACACATGGTCGCCACCTTTTCGCCCCGCATGGCCGGATAGAGGCAGCGCTCCTTGATCTCTTTGTTGCCGAACCGGTAAATGAAATAGGTGCCCATCAGGATGTTCATTATGACGCTCTGAGCAAAGCCTACGGACCCTCTCGCCAGTTCCTCATAGAAGATCATCGACATCACCTTATCGGCGTTCATGCCGCCGTGATCTTCCGGATAGCGCAGACCAAGGTAGCCGAGAGAGGTGAATTCCCGCCACAAGTCCCAGGGAAATTCATCTTTTTCGTCAATCTCCTGGGCCTTCGGAACGATGAGCCGGTCGACCGTCTCTGTGATCATTTTCTTAAAGAATTCCTGTTCTTCCGTGAGTGAAAAGTTCATAAGAAAGCCTCCTGACAAGCAGTTTTTGGAGGAGAGTTTTGTATACAATATTTTACGGTGCCGACTTTGTCAAGGAAAATCATGCCATCGGGTCGGCGGCGACGCAGCGATTTTCCCTTGTCTTCTTTAATGCTCGACGAAACACCTCAGTCTCTTGGATCGCGAGGGATGCTTCAACTTCTTGATCGCCTTCGCCTCTATCTGGCGAATCCGCTCCCGCGTCACATCGAACACCTGCCCCACCTCTTCGAGGGTGTGATCGCACCTCTCTCCGATCCCAAAGCGCATTCTCACGACCCTTTCCTCTCTCGGGGTAAGGGTCGCCAGCAGCCGGTCGAGCTGCTCCGAAAGGTCAAAGGCGATGGCGCAATCCTGGGGCGTCGGCGTGTTTCGGTCTTCGATGAAGTCCGAAAGGTGCGCGTCCTCATCGTCACTAATGGGGGTTTCGAGCGATATGGGCTCTTTGGTAATCTTGAGTATTTTTCGTACTTTGTCCGCCGGAAAACCCATACGGTCGGCAATTTCATCCGGGAAGGGCTCCCTCCCGAGCTCCTGCACCAGCTCTCGGGAAATCCGAAGAATCTTGTTGATTGTTTCAATCATGTGTACAGGTATGCGAATGGTTCGGGCCTGGTCTGCGATAGCCCTCGTGATCGCCTGCCTGATCCACCACGTTGCGTATGTGCTGAATTTGTACCCCCTCCTGTACTCGAACCGGTCCACCGCCCTCATGAGACCGATGTTGCCCTCCTGGATAAGGTCAAGGAGAGAAAGACCCCTGTTGGCGTATCGCTTGGCGATGCTGACGACAAGTCTCAGATTTGCTTTGACGAGCTCGTTCTTTGCATCGGCACAGCGACTCTCGGCCACCCGTATGCTACCGGTGTACTGCTTTAGCTGATCCACAGACAGGCCGGTCTCTCTTTCTATTCGCTCCAACCGCTTCTGGAGCATCACCCTGCGACGCTTGAGGTCCTTCTCCCGCCTTCCTGCCAACCTGCAGATCTCCACCTCCATTTTTTCCACTCGCTCTGTATAGGAGCTCATGCGGCGGACAATCGTGTCTATCATACTCCGACTTAGCCCAATTTCACTGACGACGACCTTCATCTCTTCCAAGTACCGGCACCCGTCCCCATCTCCGTTTCCCTTCCATCTCTGATGAATCGTCTTCAACCGCTCCAGAAGAAAAAGAAGTCGCTCTCGCCTCCTGTTCAGTTCCTCATCCAGGTTCTCTTCATCCTCGTCGTCAAAATCCGACGCGATGTCTTTGAGGCTCAGCTTGCCCACCCTCAATGCGGAGAGAGACTTGAGGAGTTCCTTGATAGTGCCGGGAAACGAGAGGATGATGCGATGTGTCTCCCTCTTTGCCTCCTCCATCTTGACGGCAATATCCCGTTCTCCGTCTCGGGTAAGGAGGCTCATACCGGCCATCTTCTTTATGTAATGGCGTATGGGATTGGCAATCTCTTCGTCGTAGACGTCTTCGCTTCCTTCCTCTAGAAGCTCTTCGCCCCGTTCGCCATCGGCACCGTACTGGGCCCCCTCATTGCCGTAAATGTCGAAAGCCTCCATGTCTTCCAGGAGGCTTTCCGTCTCCTCAGGCGGAGATATAATCCGCAACAGGTCGTTACTATCGATGGCGTCCTCATAAAACATAAAGGTTTTCGGTGTTCCGAACTGAACGGCAACCTTGCTCTCCCCTTCCTTACCCGACATTGTCACCTCACTTCAAAAGATTGGTCTTTGCCGACGATAAAACCAACATCTTTTGCTCCAAAAGCTCCCGGATAAGCCTCTCATCTCCCCGTCTTTCAGCCTCAGACAGTCTTTGCGTAATCTCCCTCGCCCTTTCCTTCCACGTCTTCCTATCCATATGGCTCAGGTAATCCGCCACAAACTGCTCCATCTCGGCCTCGTTATACTCGGCAACAGCAAAGTCGGAACGTACCGCCGCATCCCTCATGGAATCGTCATCCATGGCATTGAGAAAGGCCCTCACGTCCACGTTTCCCCTTTCGTGGAAGTAAGCAACCAAACTTGTCAGGGTGTCCCGATACACTCCCGGAGGCATGAGGTCAATGCCCCCTTTCCCCATAAAAGATTCAAGAAGCTCCGGCCGCCTGAGCAAAGCGCCCAACAGCTTCTTTTCCGTGGGCCGGTCGGGTGCCGACGACCTTTTCCTGTCGCTCCCGACCTCGCTCTTCATCTCGGCCCAGAAATCCTCTTCTCGCACGCCCGTGAGCTCCGCCAGCCGCTGCACGTACAGTCGCCGTCTCACTTGGTTACCTATCGTTTCGATAAACGGCAGGAGCCTCTTGATGAGGGCCAGCTTGGCACCCATGTCCTTCATCCCGTATATCTTTTCATAATATTCAAAGAAGTGGTCGAGGAGAGGTCTCTTCCGGGCAAGTATCGGCATGAGCCCATCGACGCCCCGCTGCCGCACAAAACTGTCGGGATCAACCCCCTCCGGCAGCGCAACGATAGACCCATTTATGTCCAGGTCGGCCACCACGGGGATAAGCCGCAAGGCGCCCTTTACGCCCGCCTCGTCTCCATCCATCATGAACGAGATGTTCTCAGAGTAACTCCGCAACCGCTTCAAATGCTCTTCTGTCACAGCCGTCCCCAGGGTCGCTACAACGTTTCTGATACCGCTCGCATAAAGGGAGATCAGATCGAAATATCCCTCCACAATGATGGTCTCATTTTTTGACACAATCTCCTTGCGGGCTTTGTCCACACCGAAAAGGGCGCTACGCTTTGAAAAGACAGGCGATTCAGGAGAATTGACATACTTTGGAATGGCATCCCTCTCCATGGCCCGCGCCCCGAACCCGATAACGCGCCCGTTCACATCCTTGATGGGTATAACGATACGACCCCTGAACATGTCATAAAGCTCGCCCTCTTTCTGGCGCACCACTCCCGTGGAGAGAAATACGTCAACGGGAACGCCGGACGCCTTGATGAAATTGTTCAGCTCCGATCTCGTTGTCGGGCTGTAACCGAGGCCAAACTCCTCTGTCGTCTCGGCCCCAATTCCCCTGCCCTCCAAATACTTTTGGGCAAGCCGCGATCGCCGAAGAGACCCATGATAGTAGCCGGCCAGGCTCTGCACAGCATCGAACAGCTTCGGTTTGCGGGAATTCTTTAGCTTCTGTATGCGGACTCCGTAGCGGGCCGCCAGACTTTCTATGGCTTCCTGAAAGGTGAGATGCTCGTAATTTATGACGAAATTGACGGCATTGCCGCCCTGCTGACAGCCAAAACAATAATAGATTTGTTTTTCGGGACTGACGGTAAAGGACGGAGCCTTTTCGTTGTGGAACGGACAGAGTCCGATGAGGTTTCGCCCCGCACGTTTGAGCTTTACGTGCTGCGACACGACATCGACAATATCTACCTTTTGAAGCAGCTCCTCCAACAGAGGATTCATCTAAATTCCACTATGGTGATCCCCGCGTTGTGCTCATCGGAATGAATGGCCGCCACAAGGGAAGAATCGGCCAGATGGCTCCTCACTGCCTTCATGAGCCTCCCCGTTCCTATGCCGTGCCTTACCTTAACCCGATCAAGGCCTTCCAGTACAGCCTTGTCAACAAACTTGTCAAGTGCCTCCATGGCGTCGTCAACCCTCATTCCCAACAGGTCAAGCTCCCTGACATCAAGCCGCTCTGCCTCTATCTCTACCGGCACATCGGACGCCTTCCGGTCGGGTGTCCTTTTCTCCAAATATCTTCGCGGTACACGTGTCTTAACGTTGCCTAAGACCACCTCGTACATGTCCCGGTCCGCATCGACAGACGCTATCCGGCCAGTCCCCCCGAGGCTTTTTACCCATACATAGTCGCCCGGCGCCAAAAGCACCCGTTCCCGGGGCTCCTGAATGCCCTGCCGTATTCTAAGATTATCGAGCTTCCCTCTTGCTATTCTTATAGCACCTTTTTCCTTTCTCGCAACCTCTTTTCGTATCTCCTCGATCTCGTCCTCAACATCCCGAAGGCGGGCGTCGAGCCGGTCCGAAAAGCCCTTCAGATATCCAACCCTCTCTTCTTTAAGCCGGTTCAGACGCTTTCTTGCCTCCTCTCTCAGCAGGCTCGCCTCCTGGCGCTCAGCCTCCAGGAGCAGCTTCTGGCTCTCCAGGGATGCTACCAGTTCGGCAAGCATCTGCTCCTGATTCCCCAGGTACTCGCGGCTCTTCGCAATTATGGACTCAGAGAGGCCTAACGTTTCCGCCACACTGATGGCATTGCTGTATCCCGCCGTATTGTAGAGAAGCCGATAGAGGGGCTGCATGGTCTTGTGTTCAAAGGCGCAGGCCACATTCATGGCAAAGGCTCTTGTGTAACCGTAGGCCTTAAGAAGGTTAAGGTGAGTCGTAACGACAAGCCTGCACCGCTTCTTCACGAAAGCATCCATAAGTGCCATCGCCAACGCCGATGCCTCCTGCGGCTCCGTGCCACCGCCGATTTCGTCTACAAGCACCAGATCATGGGGTCCGCTGCGGCTCAAAACATCCCTGATAGCCGAGATATGGGCCGAGAAACTGCTCAGCTCCATGGAGATATCCTGCTCGTCACCGAGGACGGCAAAGATCTTCGGAAACAGCGGTATCTTAGCTTGGCCCTCGGCCGGGACGAAAAGGCCCGCAGCAGCCATGAGAGACAGAAGCCCCATCGTTTTCAGCGCCGCCGTCTTGCCTCCCGCGTTGGGTCCGCTAATGATCATCACATCCGTCTCCGGTTCCATGACAATGTCGATGGGCACCGCCTTTCCAGGCTTGGAGAGCATGATGAAAGGATTTCGGGCACCGCGGATGTTCACCTGCCCGTCAACAGAGATATCGGGCTTGAGACAGGCAAACTGCTCCGCGAAGAGGGCCAGAGAGTGGTAAAGGTCCAGTTCCTTGATCACCATGAGGTTTCCAACAATCGTTTCCGACCGCTGGCCCACGAAGACAGTCAGATCCTGCAATATCCTCTTCTCCTCCTCTTTCTCTTCCTTATCAAGTATGTTTGCTGCGTTATTCAGCTCAACGATGGCCACCGGTTCCACGAAGGACGTTTTTAAAGAATGACTGTGGTCATGCACAATACCCTGAATAGCTTGGTTAAAGTTCGGCTTCAGAGGGATCACATACCGACCGTTCCGGATGGAGATATAGTTGTCCTGCAGAACACTGCCGATCTCAGCGGTCTCCATCATCCTTTCGAGCTGCCGCCGTATCCTCTCCCGGTAAGAGAAAAGCTCAGCCCTGATACGGGACAGCTCATAGGATGCACTATCCTCAATGAAGCCGTCGGGGTTGATGGTTTTGCGGATCCTTGCATACAGATCCGGAAGCCGCTCAATCCTCTCGATCACATTTTCAACATAGGGCGGCCTGTGGTCCGCCGTTTTTAGAAAACCCCCTATGCCTGCACAGGCATCGAGAAAGTCGGCAACGGCCAGCAGCTCCTTAGGTTCCAGAGAGGACCCGCGGATAACACTTCTTTTGACATATGGCCTAATATCGGGGATGGTCGAGAAGGGTATGCGGCCGTTCCACTGGACAAGCCCAATAAGGGCCTCCGTACGGTCAAGGCGCTCCATGATCGCCGCCCGGTCGGAAAGCGGTCTGATCGCCCCTATATCATCTTCTCCAAATGTAATTGACGAATGTTTGCGGATTACGTCGAGGAGTCTTGAAAAGTCCAGGTAAGCTAAGGTCTTGTCAACCATTGGGGCTTTGAACTGTCTATTTGCCCGATAGTCTCTTCAGTACCATAGCACTGAGGGTCTTTCCCTCAATCCTCCCGGGATGCTTCTCCAGCAGATATTTGATAACCTTGCCCATATCCTTCTGGCTCTGCGCCCCTACAACCTCTATGGCCTTCTCAATCTCCTCCGCTATTGCCTCTTCGGAAAGGGAAGCAGGCAGGAACGTCTTGAGGATATCCAATTCCCGCTCTTCTTTCTCCACAAGGTCCGGCCTGTGTCCCTTCTTGAAACTTTCTATTGATTCGTTATGTTGGTTCACTGATTTTCTGATCAACCCAAAAAACTCTTCTTCCGTAAGAGTCCCTCTCTTTTCAATCTCCTTGTTCTTAATGGCCGCAATAACCATCCTGAGGACTGAGGCCCGAAGTCCATCTTTGGCCTTCAGCGATTCCTTCAGCCCTTCTTCGATTTTGGCCTTAAAGTCCATTTTAATAGAGACCCTTATCCATAGATCTTTTCAGCTTTTTGAGCGCCCTCTTCTTGGCTGCCAGTATCTTCTTCTTTCTCTTTACGCTTGGCTTTTCGTAGTGTTCTCTCTTCTTGATTTCCGACAGTATCCCTGTCTTTTCACACTGCTTCTTGAACCTTCTAAGGGCACTTTCGAACGACTCTCCCTCTCTGACTATGACTTTTGGCATTCATCTTTCCCTCCCTCCTTGCCCGAATATGTGTAACGGAATTTGAGTATTTAAACCTAACACGACACAGAAAGTCAATATATTTTGAGGCCTTTCACAGGTTTACTTTCCCACAGACCGCCTCAGAGCGTCCCGTTCCTGCATACACTGCCTGCGCGGGCCGCTACACCCTGATCTTCCCGCCCGATCCGGCCGGACACATTGCGGTTTAAGCGCCGAACGGCTCCTTAACAAGAATCGTCTGTTCCCTGTCCGGCCCCGTCGACACTATGGCCACGTCGGCCCCGACCAGGGCCGAGAGTCGGTCCAGGTATCGCCGGGCGTTTACCGGCAAATCGTCATACCGTCGAATCCCGGCCAATGACGTCCCCCACCCTTCCATCTCTTCATAAACAGGCTCGGCTTCGTAGTAGTCCTGCACACGCATGAAAGGTTCCGTGTACAGCCGTCTTCCCTTCCGGTACTTGGTGCAAATCATGATCTTGTCGAAGGAATCGAGGACATCCATCTTCATGACGGCAAGGCCTTGCACACCGTTTACCCTCACAGACCTACGGGTAATGACGGCATCGAACCACCCGCACCGACGGGGTCTTCCCGTCGTCGCCCCATACTCAGCGCCCAGGTCCCTCATGCGCATGCCCTCCTCACCCTCCAGCTCCGTGGCAAAGGGGCCCTCTCCTACCCGCGTCGTGTAGGCCTTGCAGATACCGAGCACATAATGAATCGCCCCCGGCGGGGCGCCGCATCCGGACGAGATATTCCCAGCCACCGTGTTGGAAGAGGTCACAAAAGGATAGGTGCCGTGATCGATGTCGAGATGAGTCCCCTGGGCCCCCTCGAAAAGAACCCTCTTTCCGCCCTCTATGCTTCTGTTAATAAACTCGACGGTGTCCGTCATGTGCCTCCTAAGCAGGCTACGGTAGGGTTCATATGCGGCTATGACATCCCGGGCCTTCAGGGGCTCATCCTTATAATATCGCTTGATGAGGAAATTCTTCACCTCAAGATTCTGCCTCACCTTCTCCGAAAAAACCTTTTTGTCGAGAAAGTCAACGACCCTGATGCCCAACCGTGCGACCTTATCTTCATAAGCCGGCCCGATCCCCCTGCCGGTGGTCCCTATCTTCTTTGCGCTCCGACTCTCCTTGAGGGCATCCAGCCTCTTGTGGTACGGCATAATCAGGTGGGCCAATCCACTCACCTGCAGCCTCTTCTCGTTATTCAAAAAACCGAGCCCCTTCAGCTCGTTGATCTCCTGCGCAAATACCTCCGGATCAAGAACAACACCGTTACCGATGACGCAATGTGCATCCTCCCGAAGAATACCTGAGGGGATCAGGTGCAAAATCACCTTTCTTCCCTCCACAACGATCGTGTGGCCCGCGTTGGCACCTCCCTGGTACCGAACAACGACATCAGCCCTCCTGCTCAGAAGGTCTATAACCTTGCCCTTGCCCTCGTCTCCCCATTGCAGACCCACTACACCAACATTGCCCATAGACACCTCTCTATATGCTTTCGCCGCTGCGGTAAAGGTTCTAATATACCTGGCGCAGGAAAATCAATTAAAATGCGTATCCTCCTGGCGGCCATAGACGCACCTCTCCCCTTGTATCGCACCCATTCGTGGCTGTATTGAATCAGATTGGCTTTGATGCAGAACGACTATCGACGCTGCGAGCGCACTCCCGGGCCGGTTCTAATCCTCCGGCGGGAGCTCCTTAAGCTGTGCCAAGGAAAAGACCGGACCATCCTTGCAGACATACTTCATGCCGATGTTGCACCGGCCGCAAATCCCTATGCCACACTTCATGCGCTTTTCCAAGGTCGTGATAATGTCCTCATCGCGAAACTTCAGAAAGGCCAGCGCCTCCAGCGTATATTTTATCATGATCGGTGGTCCGCAGGTGATTGCAACCGTTCCTTCAGGTGAAGGAGCAAGCTCCCTGAGCACGTTCGGCACGAGGCCAACCTTCTTGTCCCAGCCGGGAAATTCATTGTCTACCGTAAGGATAAGGTTTACGTCCTTCCTCTCACCCCACTCACGCAACTCGTCCTTGTAACACAGATCGTTTGGTGTCCTGGCGCCGTATATGATGCTGATATCCCCGTAATCCGCCCGATTGTCAAGCATGAATAGTATCAGGGTTCTCAGTGGCGCCAGACCGATGCCGCCGCCCACAAAAACAATATTCTTTCCCTTCATAAAATCGTACGGAAAGTAGTTGCCCAGCGGGGCCCTTAACCCTATCTCATCCCCTTCATACAGATCGTGCAGCGCCTCAGTTACCTCGCCCACCCGCATAACACTAAATTGCAGGAAGTCCTTCCGCGTAGGAGGAGAGTTTATGACAAAGGTCGACTCGCCCACGCCGAAGACCGACAGTTGTCCTACCTGTCCAGGCTCGTAGTGAAAGCTCTTCATCCTTTCCGGGTCTTTGAAGACGACCTGAAACGACTTAATATTATGCGTCTCCTCAATAACCTTAGTGATCCGCACAATTTCGGGAAGATATGGATTCTCTGTGCTTGCCATAGTACTCACTCTACCGTTTCCTATTTGTTTCCCGCGCCGGCGCCATCCTGCGCCTCCGGTCCGCCCTCACTCAGCTTACGCACCACCTCGCTGATGTCGATTGACACAGGGCAGTACCGAATGCACCGCCCGCATCCGCAGCAGGCGAGGACACCGTCATATTTCTCCGGGTAAAAGACAAACTTATGACCAACTCTATTTCTGAAGCGTTGCTGCTTCAATGGGCGTGGATTGTGTCCGCTTGCCTCAAGCGTGAAATGGTGGAACATGCAGGCATCCCAACTGCGAATCCTCTCTCCCTCGCCCGCCGTCTGCTCATCGGTGATATTAAAGCAGTAGCAGGTGGGGCACAGGAACGTGCAGGCACCGCAGCTTACACACCTATCCGTCACCCCCTGCCAGAACTCGTCAAGATTGAAGAGGGCCATCGATACAGAGGCCTTTCCCTCCATCCCGAAAGGGTTCTGCAGCTTCTTCGCCGCTTCCTCATGGACCTTTTTTGCCGCCGCTTGACGGGCCGATCCATCCTCCAGGACGGGCAAATCGATGATCTCGCGGCCTCTGTCCGTTAGGGCCTCCAGATAATAGCCGCCATCGACCTCCGTCATCAGAACGTCTGAGCCCTCCGTATCGGCTGGGCCACCACCGACGGCTACGCAAAAGCACCCCGCAAAGGGTGCCGAGCAGGCCAAGGTGATCAGGGCTGTCTTCGCGCGACGATCGGCGTAGTATGGGTCAGCGGCCTCAGCATTAAGGTATACCCTGTCGTAGATGGTAAACCCTTTCGCATCACAGGGCCTTCCTCCGAAAACGACGGCCTCCGGCGCGTTTATCTCAGACTGAAGCTCAACGCCCCTCTGACCCGACTCGCCCGAGCTACCGGTGGAGAAACGGAACAGACTTTCGCTCTGTGGAAAAATTGCCGACTTCGGTGATGCATTCGCCGGGCGGACAAGTGACAGCTTCCGACCCTCGCCATAGGGCTTAAAGACGATTGCATCCCCATCTTCTACCGGCAGATAGACCTGTCTCTTTGCAGCCAGGCCTTTAATAAACTCCTCTTCCTTTCCTTTGGGAAGGAAACCTGCGTCCCTCATGAGAGTTTGTGCTCCTTGATTGTAACCTCGTCAACGGTGAAGGTAAACATAGGCGGCTTCTCATCCGGTTTCACGCCGGGCTCGTATCCGAAAAGCGCCTTCATTTCGCGATTAACTTTCTTCTTCAGCTTCGCTACAGGAATATCCATCGGGCAGGCCCGCTCACACTCGCCACATTCCACACACCGTCCGGCAAGGTGCACCGCATGGATCATGTGGAACATAAGTTTCTCGTTCACCGATGCCCGCTGACTCATCCAGTGTGGGTTGCGCGACTCTACTATACAGGACTCTTTACAAACACACATTGGGCAGGCGTTTCGGCAAGCGTAGCATCGTATGCACCGATCGAGCTCCCGCTTCCAATAAGCCATGCGCTCGTCGGTGCTCAGCGCCTCGAGGGCTGCAACATCCTCGTAAACCGATTCGGGGCTCTTATCCGACTGTATCGCCTCACCGGCCAGATGGTCGTAAACAACCGGAGTCGGATACTGACACGTACGGCACTTGTCGGGCGCAACATCCAGCAGGTCAAAGGTCTGCTCGCCAGAGACCGTCTTTACACGCACCTTCCCACTGTCCTCGAACATCACCGACTCAATAGGCGCTCCATTGACTGCCTTCATTATCTTTGCCACCGAGACGACACCCGTACAGGGCACACCGATCACTACAACCTTGCTCCGGTCTATAAGCCCTTCCTGCATATACTGTACGACAGTCCTGCTATCGCACCCCTTAACCACTACTGCGACCTTCTTTTTCTTCAGGCTGGGCAAATAGCTGGCCAAGTTATGAACGCAGAGCGGGTTCAATATGGCCTCGCCGGCATCCTCTGCCCTCTCCAAGAAGAACGGCGTCGCGTGTATAGCATCGAAGCCCTTGCGGTAGCAGAGAACCGTGTCGACGTCTCCGACAATCTTTTCAATAATCTCCTTTAAACGTTCAGGATGCAACGACACCCTCCTTCATTGGTGGCATCGGCCCAAGCTCGTGTATCCGCCGGGTGAAATCCGTGACCGTCTGCTGCCATCTCTGACCCTCCGATGCTGAAATCCAGGTATAGTGAAACCGCCTTTCGTCAATGCCCACAAAAGGAAGGAAGCGCTTCAGCATTTCTAAGCGCCGCCTGGCGTAAAAGTTGCCGTCCGAGTAGTGGCAATCACGGGGATGGCAGCCGGACACCAGCACGCCGTCTGCACCCAGCAGAAAAGCCCTGACGATAAACAGCGGGTCAACGCGACCCGAGCATGGAACGCGGATGATCCTAATGTCCGTCGGCTGCTTAAACCGGCTCACTCCTGCCGTATCAGCCCCGCCATAGGAACACCAGTTACAGAGAAAACCAACAAGTCTAAGCTCTTTAGGCGCTATTTCCGACATAAGACATTAACCTCGGCAAGCAACTGGTTATCTGTAAAGTGCTGCAACTGTATTGCACCGCAAGGACAGGTAGCAGTGCAGACCCCACAGCCCGCACACACAGTCTCGATAACCTTGGCCACTATTTTGCCGCCCCGGAGTTCCTCCTCCTTAATGGCGCCAAATGGACAGGTACTGACACACTTGAGACAGCCAACGCATGCATTGTTATTGACCAAAGCGACGGCAGGGTCCGACTCCAACATATCCTTCGAAAAGAGCGAGAGCACTTTGCTCGCGGCAGCACTGCCCTGGCCTACCGATGCGGGAATATCCTTAGGCCCCTGAGCTGCTCCGGCCAGGTAGACGCCGGACGTGTTGGTCTCCACGGGCCTCAGTTTCGGGTGGCTTTCAACGTAGAATCCGTGAGTGTCGTATGAGATGCGCAGCTTCTCGGCAAGCTGTCTCGCGCCATCGGCGGCGATAACGGCAGTGCCCAAAACCACCAGATCGGCCTCGATCTCCACCTGCGTCCCAAGGAGTGTATCGGCACCCTTTACGACCATCTTCTTGCCTTTCGGGTAGATGCGCGACACGCGCCCTCTTACATACTTCACACCGTATTCTTCCTGCGCCCGGCGCGTGAACTCGTCATAACCCTTGCCGGGCGACCTGATGTCCATATAAAACACGTAAGATTGCGAATCTGGTATGTGATCCTTGGTGAGGATAGCCTGCTTCGCTATGTACATGCAGCAGAAATTGGAGCAGTACGGAACACCGAGAGACTTATCCCGCGATCCCGCACAAGAGACGAAAACAACCGTCTTCGGCTCCTCCTTGTCCGACGGCCGAACTATGTGGCCTGACGTCGGGCCCGAGGCGTTAAGCAGTCGCTCGTACTGTATGCCCGTAATGACGTCTGGGTATCGGCCTGCTCCATACTCGGGAAACTTTTCGATGCCGAAAAGACCATAGCCGGAGGCGACGATGATAGCGCCTACGTCCTCCGTAACAATCTCATCCTGCATCTCGTAGTTAATAGCTCCCGTGGGGCAAATCTTGGCGCAGACACCACACTTGCCCTTCGTGAACTGCCTGCAGAACTGTGGGTCTATCTTTGCCTTTTTTGGAATAGCCTGCGGAAAGGGGATGTTGATTGCCCGGGTCGGCGCAACACCAAAGTTGAAATGGTCGTATGCCGTCCTCGATGGGCACTTCTCCATGCACTCGCCACATCCCGTGCACTTTGTCCAATCTACATAGGTTGCTTTCTTTCGTACATTGATCTGGTAGTTGCCCACATAGCCTTTGATGTCGTCTACCTCAGAGTAAGCGTAGAGCTTGATCTTGTCATGCTGGGCAATGTCGACCATCTTCGGCCCCAGTATACATATGGAGCAGTCTATGGTGGGGAAAGTCTTGTCGAGGCGAGCCATCATGCCGCCCACGCTGGGGCTCTTTTCCACCAGTATCACTTCAAGCCCGCCATCGGCGCAATCGAGGGCCGCCTGCATTCCGGCGACGCCGCCACCTATGACGAGAACTCTTTTGTTAATCTTGAAAGACGACGGATAGAGCGGCCGGTTCTGCACCACTTTGGCGACAGCAGCCCTCACGGCATCTGTAGCCTTTGCGGTGTTGAGCTCCTTGTTCTCGCCTACCCAGGACACGTGTTCCCTTATGTTGGCCATCTCAAGAAAATACCGGTTGAGCCCTGCCTTCTCGATTGTTCTACGAAAGGTCAGCTCGTGCATTCTCGGTGAGCATGCGGCCACGACGATTCGATTAAGGTTCTCCTTCTTGATCGCCTCGGTTATCTCGTTCTGACCGGGCTCGGAGCACGTGTACATATATGTGGTAGCATACTCGACTCCGGGTATCTTCCCTATCTCCTCGGCTACCTTCTTGACATCGACGGTTCCCGCGATGTTGTTGCCACAATGACAGATAAAGACTCCAACGCGCGGCATCAGGCCTCCTTCGTTCCCGGCTGGGCCTCAGCCTTCTGTGTATCCTTGCGGTTCTTTTTCTCCACTTTCTCGTCCGTCTTTTGCTCTGCTAAGACCCTGCTCTTCACTATCTTGTCAGGGCTCACAATAAGTTTATCAAGGCCCAAATCGTCCGGCTTGTAGCCGAAGAGCAGGCCCATGATTTGCGTAAAGTATAGGATCGGTATTTCAAAAGAGCTGTTCGTCGTTTTGTTTACCTGCTCCTGCCTCAAATCCAGATTCTGCTGGCAAAGCGGACAGGCTACGGCTATGCAGTTTGCCCCAGCGTCGAGGGCCATCGACAGAACCTTGGCCGTGAGCTGGTTGACCATTTCTCTCTTGGTCACGCCAAAGGCAGCACCGCAACACTCTGTCTTAAAGGCGAAGTCCACAACGTCCACGCCCATTGCCTTCAGGATCCGGTCCATGGCCACGGGGTTTTCCGGGTCGTCGAACTCGGCAATCTCCGGCGGCCTGTTCAGGATGCAGCCATAATAGCACGCAACCTTGAGGCCCGGCAGGGCGTGGGTTACGAGTTGTGCCATCTCGTCGAGCGAAAAATCTTCGTATATGATCTGAAGATTTGACTTCGTTGTCACCGAAACGTTATAGGGCTCATCGAGGAGGTCGTTGACCGCGTCCTTGAATTCAGGGCTTTGTTGCATTCTGATATGGGCCCGTTTCAGGGCTGCCAGACATGCGGGGCATGGCGTCGTCACCATGGAAGCCCCCATCTTTTCAACGAGTCCGAGGTTCCTCGCAGCCAGCGCAGCCGCCAGAGTGTCATCGACGGTGTGGGCCGGTGTCGAGCCGCAGCAGCTCCAGTCGTCAGGCTCCTCGAAGGAGCTTCCCAGCCGCTTCATGACCATCCTGAGGGACATGTCGTACTCTTTTGCCGTACCCTCTTGAGCGCACCCGGGATAATAGATATACTCGCGTTCACCCATTTATTTGCCAGCCTTTTCTTGAAAGCGCTTGAAGATTTGAGCCACTTTGTCCTTGCCCTTGATCGCCTTTGGGAAGAATCCGACCTTTTCGTGCGAAAGAACCTTGGGACCCAAGTCTGCATCTGCGAAGATGTTGCCCGAACGCAGGTTGTATGAGAGGAGGACACCCACCTCGAAGATCCTGCCATACTGCGAAAGAGAGTTGAGGAAGGAATCGTAGAAGGTCCTTACGTCCTTTTCCGACACCTTGTTTTCGCGCCTTGCGATTATCCTGAGCGTATTCATGATCTGCGCAACGTCGATCTGGCACGGGCACCGCGTCGTGCAGGCCTCGCATGTTGCGCAGAGCCAGATAGCCTTCGAGGTCAGGATGGTCTCTTTTTGCCCTGCCTGCAGAAGCCTCATTACCTGGCTGACAGGATAATCGAAGTACTGCGTGTACGGGCACCCTGCAGTACAGTTTCCGCACTGATAGCAGAGGGACGGGTTTTCGCCCGACTCCTGCCGAACATGCTCTATGAAGTTCCAATCTACGGTTGCTGTGAGGTTTATCGTATCCATCGTTCAGATCCTATGTCCTAACGTACAGTGGATGGTATATACAACATTTTTTTTGCCCCCATGTCAATATTAATTTTCACAAAATCTTTTCATCAGACTGAACATAGCCAAGTTAGCGCCGTATGATATATGTACCGGTAGGTCGCATAATTACATCTCATCGACGATAAATGAATCAAGTTGCGGCTTGTGGGCGCACCATTCCCCTCACTTGGTGGGTACAGAGGCGACCGGTTCGGGAAGCGGAGGCTCCGTTCCGTACAGAACCCGGCAACGTCATTCCGGTTGCAAGGTTAGAGGCGAAACCACTTAGGCTCATCAAAACGTTCCGTACATCTCAGTATCCTGCTTGCGTAATTGGTAACATATCGGCTTCTCAGCTTCAGCGTGATGCGCCGAAAGTCCTCATTCCCAAGCAGCCTGCCGATGTCGATGGGATCCTTAAAGGTAAACTCGGCAACAACGTCGCTAAACCCCCCAAGCACAACGTTCCAGCCTCCTGTTACCTCCACGTAGTCAATCCTTTCCATGGTGGGCAGGTGTTCGTTGATGATGAAGTCGGCATAGTCCTTCTTCACCCCCGGGAGCAGATCATAGTACTGGTTGAACTTCCATACGCCTTTCTGAATGGTGTACTTGCCCCGCTTTACAGCCCCGGTGGGCTCAAGCACATACTTTCTGTAGTTGCAAACGTAGTTTTTCAGCTCCGTCGCAAGATCCCTGAAGTCTCGGCTGGCGATGACCGTCGAAAGGCTTTCAGGCTCGTTGGTCGTGTGCACGGCAATGACCCTCGGCCCAAATCCGACCTCAACGTAGTATCCGCCCACCGCAATGATCCCCCTTACCGTGAGCTCCGGAATAAATGTGTCACCCACAAACCTCTCGTACGCCGTCTCCTGCCCCGGAATGATATCCCAGTTCTGGATGAAAAGTAGCGACATGCTTCCCTCCTTAGGCCCGCGGGCAGGCCACTCTGTGATGCGCTTCACCCTCGAGGTCCGGCGCCGAGGTCCGACAATCCGTCCTCGATCTGTCGCACCGGCCGTAGTAGGGACAACCTTGACCGCCCCCGGGGTCCGCTGCCCTGCCGGGCGCCTTCCGCGTACCCCTCGCCGCGTCTATGAGCATTTGCGTGTAAGGGTGCAGGGGATTGTAAAAGACCTCGTCGTTCGTCCCCGATTCGACTATCCTGCCCGCATACATGACGATAATCTCGTCGGCGATAAACCGCACTATGTTGAGATCGTGGGAAACAAAAAGCATCGAGAGCTCCATCGCCTCCTTTATATCCATAAAAAGATTAATGATCTGGGCCTGAATAGAGACGTCGAGGGACGACACGGGCTCGTCGGCGATGAGCAGCACCGGTTCCATAGCCAGGGCTCTCCCGATGGCAACCCGTTGTCGTTGGCCGCCGCTCATCTCGTGGGGATACTTGTCCACGAAATCTTTGTCGAGCCCCACCATCGATAGTACTTCCAAGACCTTCCCTTCCACTTCCTCCGCCGGAAGGTCATTCCGCATGCGCACCGGCTCCCCTATCGTATACCCTACCCGCTTCCTCGGGTTCAAAGAGGAGTATGGGTCCTGAAATATCATCTGCATCCGCCTCCTCAGGGACTTCAACTCCCCTGCCGGCATGGAGGCAAGGTCCCTCCCGAGAAAGGATACATGACCCCTGTCGGGACGGTCGAGATGCATGACGCACCGCAAGAGTGTGCTTTTGCCGGAGCCGCTTTCACCTACAATCCCCAGCGTTTGTCCCGTCTCGACAGAAAAGGAGACGCCGTCTACGGCCCGATGGAAATCCTTGCGCACAGAAAAAATGCCCCGCCGGACCTCGAAAGTCCTCTCTAATTCCCGTACAGAAAGCACCTGACCCATTTACCGTTTTCCTTTTTCGCAAGAGGGGGCTCTTCGGCCCGGCACCGCGCCATTACGTGGGCACATCTGGGGTGAAACGTGCAACCGGTTGGAAGCTCAAGGAGACGGGGCACGGAGCCCGGAATGGCCTTGAGGCGTCTCTCCGTACCCTGCAGCCCTAGGATGGATTCGACAAGGCCCTTCCCGTAAGGATGGAGCGGCGACGAAAAAAAATCGTCCGTAGAGTTAACCTCCAGAAGCCGACCGGCGTACATGATCGCCACCCGGTCTACAAGCCTTTTCACCACCTGCAGGTTGTGGCTGATAAGCAGAAGCGACATTCCCCGCTCCCTTACCAAGCCGCTGAGCAGTTCAAGAATCTGGGACTCGGTGGCCACGTCGAGGGCTGTCGTCGGCTCGTCGGCGATGACCAGAGAAGGCTCGCAGGCAATGGCCATGGCAATAAGGATTCTCTGGCGTTGACCCCCGCTGAGCTGGTGTGGGTATTGGTCGATCCGCCTGCTTCCATCATCGAATCCTACCTTCTCCAGCAAATCGATCGCCTTCTTCATAACGGCGGCGCGCGGCATGTCGGAATGGGCGGCCAGCGTCTCTGCGATCTGGTCTCCTATCCGCAGCACGGGGTTCAGGGCCGTCATGGGCTCCTGAAAGACCATGCCGATCCGGTTTCCCCGAATGGCCTCCAATCCTGTCCTGCCAACTCCCGTAAGGTCCGTCTTTTCGAACCAGACCTGACCCGCCGTGATGCGCCCCGGATGGGGCACGAGCCCCATAATCGACAGGGCAGTCATCGTTTTTCCGCTCCCGCTTTCGCCTACGAGGCCCACAATCTCTCCTTCGCCGAGGGAAAACGAGAGTCTGTCCACGGCCCGGACAGTCCCCTGGTCCGTGGGGAAGTCCACAGTAAGATCAACGATTTCAATAAGTTTCCCGTCACTGTTCATAGCGGTGGCAGATGTTCAACAGGGAAAATTTTTTTGATTATTTCTGCCTTATGGATTATACTAAACCGATAAAAATGGCAAGCCTTTTATGGGTCCCGCGGGCCCTTTGCACGAACTCGCAGCAACAGCTCACGTTATGAATCTACAAGTCTCAGAGATTTCATGGGAACTTCTCGGGAGATGTTTCCATGGCGCCACGTCATGCGATAGAGGAAAATCTGAAATAATTGAGGGGTGAACAATGATAGAAAGCGATATCAGGGAAGGCCTTACCTTCGATGACGTGCTTCTTGAGCCCGCGCTTAGCCAGATAATGCCCTCGGCCGTCGATGTTTCGACTCCCCTCACGAGAACGATAACTCTCAACATCCCCCTCATGAGCGCAGCCATGGATACCGTTACGGAGGCAAAGACGGCAATCTGTCTGGCCCAGGAGGGCGGGATCGGCGTAATCCATAGGAACATGGGGGTGTCGGAGCAGGTCCAGGAGGTGGAAAAGGTCAAGAAATCGGAGAGCGGCATGATCATTGACCCCATTACCATCACCCCGGACAGGAGGATAAAGGACGCCCTCAACCTCATGGCGCGATACAGGATCTCCGGCATTCCCGTCACCCGGGGCAAGAAGCTGGTCGGCATCCTGACGAACAGAGATTTGCGGTTCGAAACGAACCTTGACGAGAAGGTAGAGAATGTAATGACGAAGGAGAACCTCGTGACGGTCAGCGAGGGTATCGGCCTTGAGGAGTCGAAACAGCTTCTCCACAAGCACCGCATCGAGAAGCTCCTCGTCGTCGACAAGTCCTACCATCTTAAGGGACTTATAACGATTAAAGATATTGAAAAGATGCGCAAATATCCCAACTCCTGCAAAGACCAGAGGGGCAGACTTCGCGTGGCCGCTGCCGTAGGCGTAGGCCAGGACGTGGAGGAGCGGGTTGCGGCCCTCATTGCCGCACACTGCGACGTCATCGTAGTGGATACGGCCCACGGGCATTCAAAGAACGTTATAGAGACGGTTCGGTACATTAAAAAGAACTTTCCGGCAGCGGAGCTCATGGCCGGCAACGTGGCCACGGCTGACGGCTGCGAGGCCCTCATCAAGGCGGGGTGCGATGCCGTGAAGGTGGGCGTTGGCCCGGGATCGATATGCACAACCCGTATCGTTGCAGGTGTCGGCGTACCCCAAATAACGGCCATTCTCGAGACGGCACGGGTGGCCCGCAAGCTGGGCATTCCGATCGTCGCCGATGGCGGCATAAAATACTCCGGTGATATAACAAAGGCCTTGGCTGCCGGCGCCGACTCCGTCATGATCGGCAACCTCTTTGCGGGAACGGACGAGACACCCGGCGAGATGGTGTTGTATCAGGGAAGGACCTACAAGGTCTATAGGGGTATGGGCTCCCTGGAGGCAATGAAGGAAGGGAAGACGAGGGACCGTTACTCCATTCCCGAAGATGAAGTGGAATCGAAGATCGTTCCCGAGGGGATCGAAGGAAGGGTTCCATACAGAGGTTCGCTATCCATGGTCGTCAACCAGTTGGTGGGTGGCATCAAGGCCGGTATGGGCTACGTCGGCACCCTGACCCTCGCCGAGCTTCGCGAGAAGTCCAAATTCCTGCGTATAACCACGGCTGGGCTGCGTGAAAGCCACGTTCACGATGTAATTATCACGAAGGAGGCCCCCAATTACCGCATCGAATAGAACGAGGAAGGATTACCACGACGAGCTGATTCTTATTCTCGACTTCGGGTCCCAGTACACCCAGCTTATCGCCCGGCGAACCAGAGAGCTCAGCACATACTGCGAAATATACCCGTTCGACCTCGCCTTCGACCGTATAGCAGCGTTGCGGCCCAAAGGCATCATCCTCTCCGGGGGGCCCCGGAGCGTCAAGGATGACGATGCCCCCGTTTGCGATAGGCGCATCTTTGACCTCAACATCCCCATTCTCGGCATATGCTACGGCTTGCAGCTCGTCACCGTTCTTTTCGGCGGCAAAGTGGAGAAATCGGACAAGCGGGAATACGGCAAAGCCCACCTTTTCCTTCAAGAGGACGACCGGCTCTTCTCGGGCATCAAAGATGGAAACGTTGTGTGGATGAGCCACCAGGACAGGATCCTTAAGCTCCCGAAGGGTTTTAAGACCCTGGCTCGATCCGACAATTCACCCTGCGCAGCATTTAAGCACGCCGACAGGGACATTTACGGCGTCCAGTTTCATCCGGAGGTACACCACACCAAGAACGGGTCACGGATCCTGCGAAACTTTCTCTTCAATGTCTGCAAAACTCACGGTCTCTACTCGGCTTCATCGTTCATCGAACACACCGTTCAGAGGCTCCGGGAGGAGGTAGGCACAGGCAAGGTCATCTGCGCCTTAAGCGGGGGGGTGGATTCCTCCGTCGTGGCCGCCCTGCTTCACCTGGCCATCGGCGACAGGTTGACGTGCGTCTTCGTGAACAACGGTCTTTTGCGGAAGAACGAGGCCGACGAAGTCTTGGACGCCTTCTCGGACAAGCTGCACCTGAACCTTCGCTATGTCGACGCAGAAGAGCTCTTTCTTTCGGCGCTCAAGGGCGTCCGCGACCCGGAGAGGAAAAGAAAAATAATCGGCAGGCTTTTCATACGCATATTTGAGCACGAGGCCCGAAGCCTCGGCGACGTAAAGTTTCTTGCCCAGGGGACACTCTATCCTGACGTGATCGAGAGCATCTCATCCAAGGGCCCTTCCGCAACGATCAAGAGCCACCACAACGTCGGCGGTCTTCCCAAGCGCATGAAGCTCCGGCTCATAGAGCCTTTGAAGGAGCTCTTTAAGGACGAAGGAAGGGTGGTCGGGACCGAACTCGGCATCCCCGATAGGCTCGTTCAGCGCCAACCCTTCCCCGGACCGGGGTTGGCAATCAGGATCATCGGTGACGTAACGAAGGAACGGATCGCCGTCCTTCAGGAGGCCGACGACATCGTACGCGATGAGATCGAGCGCAGCGCCTCCTTTGCCCACATCTGGCAGTCCTTCGCCGTGCTCATACCCGTCAAGACCGTCGGCGTCATGGGCGACGAGAGGACCTACGCCAATGTCATCGGCCTGCGCATAGTAGAGAGCGAGGATGCTATGACGGCGGACTGGGCCCGCATACCCTACGAGGTTCTTGACCGCCTGTCGCGCCGGATCATCAACGAGGTTCCGGGGGTAAACCGCGTCGTCTACGACATCTCCTCCAAGCCCCCAAGCACCATCGAGTGGGAATAGATGATCGATTTCGTCCATCTTCACCTTCATACGCAGTACAGCCTCCTTGACGGCGCCATACGGTTCGACAGACTCTTCAATCTGGCCCGCTCCTACAACATGAATGCCTGCGCCATCACCGACCACGGGAACATGTTCGGCGTAGTCGATTTCTACTTTGCCGCCCGCGATGCCGGCGTAAAACCCCTTTTGGGCTGCGAGGTCTATCTGGCGCCCAAGTCAAGGACGGCTAAAACCGTCAGGGGCGAAGAGAACGCCTATCACGTCGTGCTTCTGGCCATGAACGAGCAGGGCTACAGAAACCTGATGAAGATCGTCAGCTTTGCCAACCTGGAAGGATTCTACTACGTTCCCCGCGCCGACAAAGACCTCTTGACAAGGTACAACGAGGGCCTCGTCTGCCTCACGGCCTGTATCAAGGGGGAAATTCCGTCCATGATCCTGAAGGGGGACGAAAAGGCCTTGAAGACAACCGTTGAGGAGTACCTTTCGCTCTTCGACAACCGCCTCTTCTTTGAGCTCCAGGACAACGGTTTGGCTGAGCAGAAGAAGGTCAACGAGGGCCTCATCGATCTTTCGGCGCATTATGGGGTGCCAGTGGTGGCCACCAACGACTGCCACTATCTGAGACGCGAGGATGCCGTTGCCCACGACCTTCTCCTCTGCATCCAGACGGGCAAGACGCTACATGACCAAAACAGGCTGAGTTTCAAGAGCGATGAGTTCTACTTCAAATCCCCGGAAGACATGGCGCGAGCCTTCAGCCGTTATCCCGAGGCCCTGGCGAATACGGTGCGCGTTGCCGAGATGTGCGACCTTTCAATCGATGTGGGTACCTACCACTTTCCCGAGTTCTCCCCACCCGGAAATGAGGACCCCACGGCCTACTTCGAACGCCTCTGCCGGGAGGGATTTCAGTGGCGCCTGCCCCGCATAAAATCGACGAGGGTGAGCTTCACCGACGGCATGGCCGATGACTACCGAAAGCGGCTGGAGTACGAGCTCGATATTATCAAAAAGACGGGATTCGTCAGTTACTTTCTCATCGTCTCGGATTTCATACGCTTCGCCAAGCGGGAGGGCATACCGGTGGGGCCGGGGCGGGGTTCGGCGGCCGGCAGCCTTGTCGCCTACTGCCTTGGAATAACGGATATCGATCCGATCAAGTACGACCTCCTGTTCGAGCGCTTTCTCAATCCGGAACGCATAAGCATGCCGGACATCGATATCGATTTTTGCATGGCCGGCAGAGAGCGCGTCATACAGTATGTGACGGAAAAATACGGAAAGGACAACGTCGCCCAGATCATCACCTTCGGCACCATGCAGTCAAAGGCCGCCGTGCGCGACGTGGGACGGGCCCTCGGCATGCCCTACGCGGACGTGGACCGCATCGCAAAGCTTATCCCGTCATCGGCGCCGAACCTGGAAAAGGCCGTGACCGACGACCCCCAGTTGAAGGAGCTTTACGGCACCGACACCCAGGTAAAGATGCTCCTCGATAATGCATCGGCCCTCGAAGGCCTCGCCCGGCACGCCTCTACGCACGCCGCCGGCATCGTCATATCGAACAAGCATCTGGCCGAACACCTTCCCCTCTATCGCGGGAAAAAGGGTGAGACACTGACCCAGTACCACATGAAGGTCATTGAGAAGATCGGACTTGTGAAGATTGACTTTCTGGGCCTTCAAACCCTCACGGTCATAGACCACGTGGTCAAAATGCTTCGCTCGCTGGGCACGGATGTCGATCTCGTCAATCTGCCCCTCGACGATGCCGACACCTATACGCTCCTCTCGTCGGGCAATACGTCGGGCATCTTCCAACTGGAAAGCGAGGGCATGCGCGACCTCCTGGTCAAGCTGAAGCCCTCAAAGTTCGAGGACATCATAGCCTTGATCGCCCTCCACCGCCCGGGACCTATGAACAGCGGCATGATGGACGAGTTCATCAAGCGCAAGAACAACCCTTCGCTCATCAAGTACGAAACGGAGCAGCTCAAGGAGGTTCTTGCCGATACCTACGGCGTCATCGTATACCAGGAACAGGTAATGCACATAGCCTCCTTCCTCGCCGGATTCCCCCTCAAGGATGCCGACGCCCTCAGAAAGGCCATGAGCAAGAAGATACCGGAAGAGCTCCAGAGGTACCGGGAGCGCTTCGTCAACGGCTCCATAGAGAAAGGTGTGAAGCCCGATGTGGCGGAAAAGATCTATGACGTCATCGTTCGTTTCGGTGAGTACGGGTTCAACAAGTCCCACAGCACGGCATATGCCGTTCTCGCCTACCAGACGGCCTACCTGAAGGCCCATTACCCCGTACCCTTCATGGCTGCCATACTGACGAGCGAAGTAAACAACACGGACAAGATGATCCGCTACATTACCGAGTGCCGGGACGGCAACATCGAGATCCTCCCGCCGGACATCAACACCAGCGAAAAGGCCTTCGCCGTTGTTGGGGACAAGATACGATTCGGCCTCTCGGGCGTAAAGAACGTGGGAGATGCCGCCATTGACAACCTCCTGGAAGTGAGGGAAAAGCAGGGCCAATTTACATCCTTTTTTCAGTTTTTGTCGGAAATGGACACAAAGAAGGCGAACAAGAAGGTCATAGAAGCCCTCATCAAGGCCGGCTGCTTCGACACCTTCGGTCTTAGAAAATCACAGCTTTTTCACATTCTTGAGGAGAGGGCGGACAAGGCCCAAAAGAAGGACAGCCGGGGAGGCTATCAGATGGACATCTTCGGGAGCGCCACGGTGCGTCCCGACACACCCACCGTGCCCGACCTGGAAGAGCTGCCCTACGACGATATCCTGAAGGGGGAAAAGGAGGCCTTGGGCTTCTACTTCAGCGAGCATCCCCTCAAGGCCTACGAGGAGCTGATCAGGCGGATCACGCCCTTCGACGCCCAGGCGATAAAAGAAGCGGACCCTTCGGTGGACGTCGATGTGGCGGGCATCGTCAACAGTTGCCGGGAAGTGACGACGAAGCGGGGCGATAAGATGGCCTACGTGGCCGTAGAGGACACCAAGGGGATCATCGATGCCATCATTTTCCCCGATCTCTACGCCCAGACCCATACACTGGTGAAAAGCGACAAACCCCTCGTTCTCTCGGGTACGGTGGAATTCAGCGAAGACGGGACGCCAAAAATAAAGACAAAACGCATCAGGCTCCTGGAGGACGTGGCGAGAGACGTTGCAAAAACGGTCACAATCAGGATATACTGCGACCGGTTCAAGAAGGCCGAGCTGAAAAAGCTTCGGGATGTGCTACTGGGGATCAGGGGAAAATCAAAGGTGGTTCTTCTCTTTGTTCTTAACGGTGAGCAACAGTCCCTTCCCCTGGAGGATCTTACGGTAGACCACAGCAAGGTTGAGGTCCTCACCAAGCATTTCGCAGATCGCATAGACTACGAGGTTGCTGATGAGATATTACTTAGATTTTGAAAGAAAGCTGGAGCCGTTCGAGAGGCGTCTTGCCGAGATCGAACGGTTCTATGACATACATGACCCCCACTACAGCAAGGAAGCAGCCACCCTCTCCAAGAAGATCGGCAAGCTCGAGAAGGACATTTACGGCGAACTGACAAACTGGCAAAAGGCGCAGATATCGCGCCACCTCAACCGGCCCCACACCCTCGACTACGTCAACAATCTCTTTACGGACTTCACCAATCTTGCCGGCGACCGGAAATTTAAGGACGATCCGGCCATTGTCGCCGGATTTGCCCGCTTTGAGGATATGAGCGTCGCCGTCGTAGGACACCAGAAGGGCAAGGATGTCCGGGAGATGGCGCAGCGAAATTTTGGTATGGCGCATCCGGACGGCTATCGCAAGGCCGTGCGGATCATGGATCTGGCGAACCGATGGCGCAAACCGATTATCACCTTCGTCGACACACCGGGGGCCTTTCCCGGCGTGGGCGCCGAGGAAAGGGGTCAGGCCGAGGCCATTGCCTCAAGCATCTGCTTCATGTTCAGCCTTGCCGTACCCGTCATTTCCCTGGTCATAGGCGAAGGGGGAAGCGGCGGCGCCCTTGCCATCGGCGTCGGCAACCGCGTTCTCATGCTGGAGAACGCCACCTACTCCGTAATCTCCCCTGAGGGTTGCGCAGCCATACTCTGGCGTGACGGCTCCAAGGGTCCCCTGGCCGCCGATGCCCTTAAGCCGACGGCCTATGACCTCCTGAAGCTCCGCGTTGTAGACGAGATCATCCCCGAGCCCTTCGGCGGCGCCCATCGAAGCTGGGACCAGACCTTCCTTTCTGCAAAATCGATTTTGGGAAAGCATTTGAGAGAACTGCTCGCCTATTCCGGTGAAGAGCTGCAGAAACAGCGGTACGGAAAGTTTCGCGACCTGGGCATCTTCGACGAATAAAGGCATAGGCGCCGTTATTTTTTGACGGCGGGGCGAATCTTTTCCACCTTTACCCGCTTGATGCGGTGTTTTTCAACGTCTACCACCGTAAACTTCCACGGCCCCCGGTAAATGATCTCGCCGCCGCGGGGTATGCCCTGAAGCTGCGTCAGCACAAACCCACCGAGCGTCTCGTATTCGGGCGACTCCTGCAGCCCCAGTTTGAGATCGTTGTTTAAATCCCGTATGGAGTAAAAGGCATCTATAATCATCGATCCGTCCCGCAGCCGGTCGATGCGGTCGTCCACATCCGTTTCATCCATGATCTCCCCGAAGATTTCCTCGATGATATCCTCCAGGGTCACGATGCCCACAGTGGTGCCGTATTCGTCCACGACAACGGCCATGTGTACGCGGCGCCTCTGCATCTCCTTGAGAAGGAAGCTGATTTCCATGGTGTCGGGCACGAAATAGGGGGCCTTCATTATCCTGTCAAGGACCAGCGGTTCGTGCAACCAGATCTGCTTCGTAATGTCCTTGTGGTAGACAATGCCCACCACGTTATCCATCGTCTCCTGATATACGGGGTAGCGGGAAAACTCGTTCTCGACGATATACTTGAGGATCTCATCCTTCCCCTGCACCCTGTCTATAGCGTAGACCCTCGGCTTGGGCACCATAATCTCCTTCACGGACCGGTGCGAGAACTCGAAGACGCCGTGGATCAGCTCCTCCTCCGTGCGATCGAAGACGCCCTTTCTTCTGCCCTCCTGGAGCAGAATCTTTATCTCCCCTTCCCCGACATGCTCCTCCCGCTGCTTAAGGTTGAGCCCTTTCACGACGAACATGGTGGAGAAGGTGAGAAAGCCCACAAGAAAAAAGAAGAGGCGCGAGGTGAGGTCGATAATGGGCGCAATGGCCAGGGCGACCTTCTCTTTGTAGTTGATACCGATATACTTGGGTACCAGCTCACCGACGACGAGGAAGAGGTAGGTCAGCACGATGACACCGACGGCAACGGCCGCCGAATCTGCAAAGAGGTTCAAGAACGGCACCCGCTTGAAGAGCGGCTCGAGATAGCGCACCGCGAGGACGCCACCGACGGCTGAGGCCAGGGTGCCAAAGAGCGTGATCCCCACCTGGACGGCAGACAGAAACCGTTCCGGATTCTCCTTCATTTCGAGGAGCCTGTCGGCCCTGCCGCCCTGCTGCTTCTCGACCATCTCCTTTATCTTGCTCTTGCGCGAAGAAACGATGGCGATCTCGCCGGCAGAAAATATGCCATTGAGGATGATCAGGACTGCGATAAGAATAAGTGCCAGTACAGGGCTATCCATAGTCTTTGAAACGCCTCACGATTGACCCACTGATTTTGATACATCGGCCCCAATGAGAAACCCGGGGATTCTCTCGATGCTCCACCCTCGTCCCGTCTGTGCGAGCATGCGTGGTAATGGTCTGTGACGCAGAGAGCGATGCTGTCAGGCCTTTATGCATTTTTGTAGAGAATACCCTTTGGGACAAAGCATGTCAATGCAGCCTTCCCAATGGTCCTTGAGGTCCGGCGGGCCATCGCCCACCATCCGATAGCAATATCAATATCATTACTCCAAGGAGCCCTCTAAAGAAGGTGCTTGGTCGAAAGGGACCATCGGCACAACGGGGGACCTCATTGGTCCCGGAGCTTCGGCGGGTGGGCCTTCACCTGGTACATAAAGGCTTCGAGGCGTGTTGCAATGTTCGTCATCGCCTGTCCGTCGTAAGCAACATTGATAATGGGCACATCGTAGCGGTGCTGCAGCAGCTTCATGATTGAGCTCGATATGGTGCCGGGCATACAGGTAAAGGGCATGGCGTTGACAATGCCCGAAACGCCCCTCTCTGCGAAATCTACGGCCTTCCCCACGCTGAGAACGGCCTCACCCCGAAAGCTCTCGTGTATGTAGGGGCTTGCTTTATGCAGCACCGCTTCTATCTTCGGCTCGCTACCATAGGAGAGGTAGTCTTTCACGAGCTCTTCGAGCTCATGTTCGTCCTTCTTTTGCAGGAAATCTGTAAGAACAAGCCTGACGATATTGGAAAGCCAGCCCTTCTTGGGGCTCACAGCCTTACCGATGTAGTTGACATAGAGTATCCACTCGCCGATCGGCGCAAGCCAGGCCTGGCCTCCAAGCGCCTCGATAGCTCGGATCAGATCGCTGTTGCCGAACCTGTTGGACCGGATATATATCTCGCCCACGATGCCCACAATGGGCCGCCTGCCGCTCCGGCGCTTGATCCTACAAAAGGCCTCCACCGATTCCTTCACCACGGCCGGCAAACGCTCCCCTCCCCTGGCGAGCTCATCGCGTGCCGCCTCAAGGGACTCCCTGTACGTGCGGTCCGCCTCGCCGGGCGCAAGCTCGTAGGGCCTCGTTTCGTGGAGCAGCTTGACCAAGAGGTCCGTTGCCACGATCGCCTTCCAGCCAAGACGGGAGAATCTGCTCCCCAGCAGGTGAAGCTCCTGGTAGAGACGGTGGTCCTGGTTCGGCGAGTAAATGGGCACCCCCTCGAAGCCGAGGTCGTCAAGGACGAGCCGGTGAAAGCGATGGTACTGGCCAAAGCGGCAAGGGCCCTCGCCGGAGGGCATGAAAAAGGCGCTCCGGTGAGGATTGAAGTCCGGCCGCCTTACGGCCTTTACCATATCCCCGGTGGTCAGGATGCAGGGATAACACTCCTTCCCCGTTGTAAACTTTCTCCCCCAATGGACCGTCTCCTCATCCGATTCGGGCAAGACCTCCGCATCGACGCCGCAGGCCCTGAATGCGCCCACAAGAGTTATGGCATGATCGGACATAAAGGGGAGGAATATCTTTCGCGCCCCATTCCGCCCGGCCGCGGCACCATCTCTCTTCCCGGCCCGCGGCGCCCAAACCCTCGCATTCTTGACGCTGTCAAGGAAGGCCTCCAGCCTCGTCACGATTCCGGCGTCGGCGCTGTGCTCATCGATCTCCAACTGAAGATAGGGTTTCCCGTTCAAAACCCTCTTGAAAAAATGGGTTATGAAGGAATCGGGCCCGCAGCCGAAGTTGGTCACATAGACGGGATAGAGCTCTTTGTGGGCCAGGACCATGTGGGCCGCCTGCAGGATCTTGCGGCCATACCCCCAGTACATGGTGCGGGCCGCATCACCGTCCTCGCCGTACCGGGATATGGGGAGCATATCCATGGGAATGGGCGTCACGCCGAGATCGATGAGCTTTCGGTGCAGGTTCAGGTTCGCGCCCGCATCGGCGCTGTTGTAAGGCCTTCCAACAATAATCATCGCCTTCCCGTTGTCCGAAAGAGACTGCAGCGCCTCATTGCCCGCTTCGAGCAGCCGCCCCTGGAACTGCTCCTGAACCCCGGCAGCGACCCGGAAGGCCTTTTCCACCTCACGCCTTGACCGCCCAAGCCGCTTTCCGAAGGCGCAGAGGTCTCTAAGGGCCCTCTCCCTCCCGTAGCCAAGATGAACAACGGGAGACTCCAGGGCTGCCCCGAAATCACCAAAGCTGATGGAGCCCTTCACCGTGTAGGGCAGCGATTGTGCATAGGGGCAGGCATAGGTGTTGACCGCGTTGCCGGAGGGCGACTTGAGGTTGATCAGGCTCGGCAGAAAGATTCGCCTGATGCCCCGTTCAAGCAGGTTGAGGATGTGCCCGTGGGCGAGCTTGACGGGAAAACAGGTCTCCACGATGATGTTTTCAACACCCTGCCGTATTGTTCTTTTGTTCGTCTTCTCCGAGGGAACAACGGTAAAACCGAGTTCGGTGAGAAAACTTTTCCAAAAGGGAAACATCTCGTGCATGTACAGCACGAGCGGCACGCCGATGGGGTCCCCGCCGCCCTCGGCATCGCAGATCCCGTAGAGGAGGTCCTCCCTGATCTTGAAATAATCCGTCGCCTCCCGATGCTTGCTTCTTCGCACCACGTCATACTTTTCGCAACGGCTGCCGTAGAACAGGGGGGACTCCGACTCCACCGTAACCCGCCGAATCTCGCAGAGGTTTTCACACCCCTTGCATTCGAAGGTGTCAATGCTGTAGGCCCGGCGGCTGAGGTCAAACCCCTTGAAGCTGCTGCTCTCCCAGTCCCTCTCCTTCAGGGCCAGAATAGCCACGCCGATAGCGCCCGTCACGTCATGATGGGGGGGCACCTTGATGGGCCGCTTGAGTATCTTCTCAAAGGCCGCCACAACCCCCTTATTGAACGCCGTTCCCCCCTGAAAGAAGATCCGACGGCCCACCCTCCGGTCCCCCACGACCTTGTTCAGGTAATTGGCCGCTATGGAATAGCTCAGACCGGCCACAAGGTCATCCGTTCGTGCGCCCCGCTGCTGATGGTGGATAAGGTCAGATTCTATGAAAACGGTGCACCGCTCGCCCATTTTTACGGGCTTCTGGGCCGACAGGGCGAGGTCGCCGAATTCCTTTTTGATCGAGATGCCCAAGCGCTCCGCCTGCTCCTCCAGGAACGAACCCGTACCGGCCGCGCAGGCCTTGTTCATCTCGAAATCGACAATGACCCCGTTGTCGATGCTTATGTATTTCGAGTCCTGCCCTCCAATCTCAAAGATGGTGTCGACCTGGGTGTCAATATTGATTGCCGCCTCGGCCTGGGCGGTAATTTCGTTCCTAACGATATCGGCGCCGATAAAATCGGCCGTCAGATACCTCCCCGAACCCGTTGTTCCGACCCCGACGATACGAACAGAGGGGCCGATCTCCTCCCCGATCTCCGCGAGCCCTCTCTTGACCGCTTCGAGCGGGCGGCCCTCCGTCATCAGGTAGCGCTTGGCAAGGAGGTTCCGCCCCTCATCGACGACGACAAGGTTCGTGCTTATGGAACCAACGTCCACGCCGAGGTATGCATTCACGGGCCCCGTCACGGCCTTTGTTTCGTAGGACAGGAGCCGGTTCTCCTCGGATATCTCCAAAGGCTCCTGGGATTCTGCCGCCATCCCCTTGCGGAGCCGCTCCTCTGCTCCGTCCAGCGCCTCCGGCGTCCGGCGAAGCCCCGGTTCATCCAGTACGGCATAGACGGCACCTAAGGCGCCGAGAAAGGCAAAATCCTCGGGAACAAAAAGGCTGCCGTCATTTAGGTCAAAAATGGTGGCTATGGCCCGCCGCATGCCCGCATTGGCCGCCACGCCGCCGATAAAAGCAATGGGGCCCCTGACGTCCTTTCCCTTCGCGATGTTGCTTTTGAAGTTTCGGGCCAGCGCATGGCACAGGCCCGCTATGATCTCGTAGTCGGGCGTGGCGATCTGTTGCAGGTGAATCATGTCGGACTTGGCGAAGACGGTGCAGCGCCCAGCTATCCGCGGGGGATTCCGAGACTTCAGGGCCACCTCGCTGAACTCTTCTATGGTGAAGCGCAGCCGGGATGCCTGCTGGTCGAGAAAGGAACCCGTCCCCGCCGCACAGAGGGCGTTCATGGAGAAATCTTTGACCCTCAGGCTGCCATCGGCGCCTTCGTCGAAGGTGACAAGCTTCGAGTCTTCTCCGCCTATATCGATGACACTCCGTATATGGGGATAGCGGTGGCTGAATGCCTTAGAAAGGGCCACCACCTCGTTGATTAGGGAAGCGCCGGCGATCTCTGCAAAAAGCCTGGCCCCCGTTCCGGTGCCGCTTACGAATTCGATAGGGTATCTCTCGCCGACCTCGCGCAGAAGGGCAATGGCTGCCTCCACCGCCCTGCCTTTGTGACGTACGTACCTGCTTTCGAGAACGGTGCCGTCCCGGTCTACCACCACAACGTCAACGCTGATGGAGCCTATGTCCACGCCCACTCTGTGCATTCATAACCCCCGCGGTGGCCCGTAAACTCTTTGATTTGCGAAAGGGCACTATGTTAATTATAATAGAAACGGAGTGTCAATCAATAAAAATGTCCGAACCGCAAAGGGTTCACGCATACATCTATGGCAGGGTTCAGGGCGTCTATTACCGGTATTCGGCCGCCCGGAGGGCCAAGGAGCTGGGCCTCAAGGGTTGGGTGCGCAATCGCCCCGACGGCTCCGTGGAGGCCTTGCTTGAGGGCGAAGAGGAGGTCGTCAGACGGATGCTCGAATGGTGCAAACAGGGCCCGCCCGGCGCCTCAGTCGATACGATTGACCTGACGTGGGGGCTTTATACAGGTGAGTTCAATAACTTCGAGATCAGATACTGAGTCCACATTCTACCCCCTCTTTCTTAACCTTGCCGGCAGGCTCTGCGTTGTTATAGGCGGCGGCGCCGTGGCCCAGCGCAAGGTCCGGATGCTCCTTTCCTTTGGAGCAGCGGTAAAGGTCGTGGCCCCGCGGGTCACGCGCGTCATCTCCCGTCTGGCCGCCGCGGGGGCCATAGAGCTTAGCCCTCGGGCCTTTGCAGGCGAAGACCTTACCGGTGCAGCCCTCGTCTTTGCAGCCACAGACGAAAACGATGTCAACCGCTCTGTGCGCGAGGAAGGGCGGAAGAGGTCCATTCCCGTAAATGTGGCTGATGCGCCCGATCTCTGCGACTTCTACGTGCCGTCCGTGGTGAGAAAGGGTCCTATCATCGTTGCAATATCCACCTCGGGCCTCCTCCCGTCGCTATCCAAGAAGCTGCGGCTGGATCTGCAGAAATGGATCACGAAGGATTATGAGCGGTACCTGCGAAAGGTATCGCGATTCCGCTCCGCACTCCTGCGGGTCGAACCGGACAGAAGGCGGCGCATGCGAATCATGCGAGAGCTGGCAACGCTTCCTGTGGCAGAGGTGCTCGCTATGCCGTCGAAGACCCTCGAAAAGCGGCTTATCGCGGACCGATGATGCACGGCCTCGTTTTTCATATCGCCCTTGCCCTTTACCTGGCGTCAACGGCGTCTTATCTTCTGCTCATCGCCGTCAGGGCCCGATGGGCAGGCGTCTTGGGCCACTATCTTCTGCTCGCCGGTTTTTCTTTTCACTTCCTATCCATTCTGCTGCGCTTTTTCGTTGCCGGCTACACGCCCATCACCAACATTCACGAGTCCTTATCCTTTTTTGCCCTTGCCATAGCGGGGTTCTTTCTCTTCATTAAGAGGAACCATCCCGTCGACATACTGGGTGGGATCATTCTCCCCATCATTGCAGTCATGCTCATCTGGGCCTCTTTTCTTCCCAGCGAAATCCGCCCCCTGCCCCCGGTGCTGAGGAGCTACTGGCTTCCAATTCACACAATTTTTTCCTTTCTCGGCAATGCGGCCTTCGTTGTGGCCTTCTTTGTTTCAGTCGTCTACGTCCTCACCGAGAGGGCTATCAAAAAGAAGCGCTTCTCCGCCCCCCTCGAACGGTTCCCCTCCCTTGCGACCCTGGACTCGATCAACTACCGCTGCATGTCCTACGGTTTCCCTTTTCTCACCGTAGGAATCATAACGGGCTCCCTGTGGGCGGGGCTGGCCTGGGGCTCCTACTGGAGTTGGGACCCGAAGGAGACCTTTTCACTCGTAACGTGGATCGTATACGCCATTCTGCTCCACAACCGCCTCACAATAGGCTGGAGGGGCAGAAAAACGGCCTATATGATGATTCTCGGGTTCGCGCTCATCATGGCTACGCTGTTCGGCGTCAACTTCTTTATCGGGGGGATGCATTCTTACCTGTGAAAGCACGGAAGAGACCCATTCAGATCGCCGTTTTCGGGCTTAACCATACGACGGCCCCCGTGGAAGTCCGGGAGAAGGTCTTTGTGGCTCAAGCGGACCTTCCGGCACTCCTGCAGACCGTGAAGGAGGGAGGCGTCGGAGAAACAGTGGCCCTTTCCACGTGCAACAGAACAGAGCTGTACTTCCCCTGTCAGGACATCGAGGGCGCTGCCGAGCAGATCAAAAATGTTCTGGCCGACTATTTCCGGTGCCAACCCTCTTTGTTCGAGGGCCACACCTACCTTCTCTCGGGCCTCGAGGCCTATCACCACCTCTTTCTTGTGGCATCGGGCCTCGATTCGATGGTTGTTGGAGAGCCCCAGATTCTTGGTCAGGTCAAAGAGGCCTATCGCATAGCGGCCTCAAACGACAGGACCGATTTTTACCTCAACAAGGCCTTTCATAAGGCCTTTCACGTGGCCAAGAGAATTCGAACGGAAACGAGGATAGGTTACAACCCGGTCTCCATAAGCTCCATGGCTGTGGAGCTCGGCAAGAGGATTTTTGGTGGCTTCGAGGGAAAACAGATTCTCGTCATCGGGGCAGGCGAGATGTGCGAGATCGCCCTGAAGCAGTTCAGGAAGGAAGGCATCGACGATATCCTCGTAACGAACAGGACCTATGCCGCCGCCGAAAAGCTGAGCCGCGAG
Organism: uncultured Pseudomonadota bacterium; assembly: GCA_964651435.1. GTDB lineage: Bacteria > Desulfobacterota > Syntrophorhabdia > Syntrophorhabdales > CAYQXL01 > CAZYVU01. The sequence goes on along the minus strand of CAZYVU010000002.1, from coordinate 16,325 downwards.
ATCATGGGTTCACCTTACCCCTTCGATGCCATCCCGGGCCTTCTCACGCAGGTGGACATGGTGCTCACGTCCACGGGGTCTGAGAAACCGATCGTAGGTCCCGCCGAGGTGACGGCGGCGATGAAGAAGAGGAAAGGCAGGCCCCTCTTTTTCATCGACATCGCCGTGCCCAGAGACGTGGACACAGGGGTAAACGATATCGAGAACACGTACCTCTACGACATCGACGACCTGAAAGAGCTGGCGCAAAGGCACCTGGCAGACCGGGTAAAGGAATCGGAAAGGGCCCTTGCCATCATCGAGGAGGAGACGGATAAGTTTTCCCGGTGGCTCGACAGCCTGGAGGCCACGCCCGTCATCGCCTCCATGGTCGCCAGCGTGGAAAGCATACGACAAAGGGAGCTCAAAAAGAGCCTCCAAAAGCTTAAGGTAGAGGACGGCGAGGTGGCGGAACAGCTTGACAAACTTACCAAATCCATTACCAGCAAGCTGCTCCATCCCCACATAGCGCTCATCCGCGAGAACGGCAATCCTGCCCTGTTGGAGATTATGAAACGCATCTTTCGCATTGCCGAAGAGGAGAACAGTGAAGAAAACCTGGATAGCGGGAACGAGGGGTAGCAAGCTGGCCCTCAGGCAGACGGAGCTTGTGCTGGACCGCCTGAGGCCGGCCCATCCCGACATGGACTTTTCTGTCAGAGTGATTCGGACAACAGGGGACACGGTCTGGGACAGGCCTCTCCACCTCATAGGGGGCAAGGGCCTTTTTGTAAAGGAGATCGAGGACGCCCTGCTGAACGGCCAAATCGATTTCGCCGTTCACAGCGTCAAGGACCTTCCGACAGAGCTCGACGCCGGGCTTGTGTTGGGGGCCGTCATGGAGCGCGAGGACCCCAGAGACGCCTTCCTGTCCCGCCACTTTGCGGGCCTGGCCCTCGTTCCCCGGGGGGCACGGATCGGTACGAGCAGCCTCCGTCGCAAGGCCCAGATCCTCAGCTTCCGCCCGGATATAGAGATTGTTCCCATACGGGGAAACGTTGATACGCGGTTGCGCAAGCTCACGACGGAGGCACTGGACGGTATTGTGCTCGCCCTGGCCGGCGTTAAGCGCATGGGCCATCTCGAAGAGGTGACGGAGCGGCTTTCGTTGGAGACCATCGTCCCGCCCTCCGGCCAGGGAGCCATCGGCGTGGAAACGAGAGGGGACAGCGAGGCGCTGGCGCTGCTGGCCATACTCGACGACACGAAGACCCGCGCAGAAATATCGATAGAGCGAGGGCTTCAGGCTCTTATCGGCGGAGGCTGCCAGGTGCCCCTGGGTATCAATGCCCAGTTGATGGACGACGGCATTGCCCTCCACGTGGTCCTGGGCCGCGAGGACGGCACTATACTTTTTAAGGAACATGGGCTCTTTGATAAGGCCGAGCTTCAGGGCCGCATACCCGAGATTGCCGGGGCCGTGCGGAGGGCCGCCGAAGCCTGACGCATGACCCGAGCCGTTTCTGTTTCCGCTAAAAAGAAAAAGCCTCCCTGAGGGGAGGCTCTATATGATTAGTCTAATCGAAGGAGTAAGTCTTAACCGACGGCGTCTTTGAAGGCTTTACCGGCTGTGAATTTCGGCACCTTCCTGGCCGGTATCTTAATTTCCTTTCCCGTGCGAGGATTTCTCCCCTTCCTCGCCTTCCTCTTCGAGACTGCAAACGTACCAAAACCAACCAGAGTGACCCTTTGCTCCTTCTTCAACGCTGTTTTCACGCCATCGAGGAAGGAGTCAAGGGCTTTGCCGGCGGCTGCCTTGGATATCTTGGCGCCGGCAGCCATTTTTGAGATCAGTTCCGCCTTGGTCATATAAGCCCCTCCTTTAAAGTAAGATTTTATGGGAGTTCATAAAGCGCCACCCCTGTAAATACGTTATACAGCTATCCAAATTGATTATGCAAGCACTTTTTTTGTTCGCCGGAGCACCTGCCCCGACCCCCTAATCGGGCCGGCAGGCCTTGCGACAAGATACCGGCGTTTAGGGGGGCGTGCCTCTTTCCTCCGGCGCCCTCCCTTTACGGCCCGCAGGGCTGTTGACGCCGGTCTGCCTTTTGTGGTTAAAGGTGATATGGGAAAAACCATTACCCCATACAGCAACGACTTTCTCACGGACTACCCCACCGTTCCCGTTGAGAACCCCCAAAGGATCAGCGCAATCATGGAAAGCATCGGGGGCCTCGTTGACCTCGTCGAGCCGGAGCCTTGCGGGCCCGAGGACCTACTGCCCTGTCACAGCGAGTCGCTCATTCGCTCCGTGGAGAGGGAGGGGGATATCTTCCCTGTGGCGCTGAAAGCGGCCGGAGGAGCCATTCTGGCTGCCCTCTCATGCTTCCGTCGACGTTCCTTCGCAGTCATCCGTCCACCCGGCCATCATGCAGGTCGCAATTTCAACGGGGGTTTCTGTTTTTTCAACAACATGGCCATCGCCGTTTCTCATCTTCTGCGGCAAGGCATAGCGCAAAGGGTTCTCATCGTCGACATCGACCTCCACTTCGGCAACGGCACCGACGACATTTTCAGGAACGATGGCCACGTCGAGTTTCGCAACATATCAGCCTTCAACAGGGATGAGTTCTTTGCCGAACTCGAGCGCTCCCTTCAGGATGCCGGCAATTTCGATGTTCTTGGGTGCTCGGCAGGGTTTGATACCTATGTCCATGACTGGGGCGGCATCCTCTTTACGGCCGACTACCACCGCATAGGCGCCATGATCGCCTCGGCAAACAGCAAGACCTTCGTGATCCTCGAGGGCGGCTACTATATTCCGGACCTGGGAAAAAATGTCAGGTCCTTCTTGCAGGGAATGACAGAAATGTGTTGATCGCAGCCGCAATCGCTTTTGCCTTCGGTCTCTACCTCCAGGCCCTCAACCCCCTTCCGGCTCCCTACCCGGCAATCGGCGTCGCATTTGGTTGCCTGTCCTGCCTCGCCCTCATAAAGCGCCTGCCCCGTGGGGCCGCAGCTGCGCTTCTCGTCGCCTTCGTCTTTGCCGGCATGGTAAGAATGTCCCTCGTGGCCAGGGACGACGGGGTGCCCTTGCCCAGCGACGGATACACGACGGTCCGTGGCACGGTCCAGTATGCCGCGCCTTCATCGGTCATTCTCAAGCTTTCCCATCCGCCCGCGCTGGCCGGCGAAGGTGCCCTGTTCCGCCCGCGCGAGGCGCTTCGCGTCGGCGATGATGTCGTCGTTTTCGGCACCCTCAGGCACCTTGCCATTAACTTCAAGAACCCCCACATCCTATCGTGGCGATGGGTGAAAAGGCTCGAGGGGGTCTCCATTGAGCTGCGTGGAGAGGTCCTGTCCCGAAGAGAAGATCCATCCCTCATCGCACGGTGGCGCCAATTCTTCAGCCGCCGGATCGATCAATCAGGGGCCCCCGCAGCGGCAATACTGAAGGCGCTCACCATCGGAGACACGACGGGGATCGACGAATCGACAAAGGCCCTCTTTCTGAGAACGGGGACGTCTCACATCCTGGCCATATCGGGCTCCAACGTGGCCATAATCTGCGCCTTCTTTTTCTTTATCAGTCGGTTTCTTATCGGAAGGCTATACCGGTTGCGCCTCAGGGGTGACGATACACGCTACGCCGCCCTGGCCACCATACCCTTTGCCTTTCTGTTCATGTTGCTCGCCGGGGCCGGCATACCGTTGATACGGGCCACCATTATGGTCACCGTTTTTATGCTTGCCCTGTTCTTCGAGCGGCAACGCGACCTGCTCGCGACGACCTTCATCAGCGCGCTGGTCATCCTGACCATCTACCCGCACTCACTCTTCACCGCCTCCTTTCAGCTCACATTTGTAAGCGTTCTGTCTATCGTCATCTTTTCTCAAAAGCTCGGTCCATTCCTGGCCGCACAACCCCGGCTTTGGACATGGTTTCTCTCCATGACGGGGATCACCGCGGCCGCCGCCATCGGCACCCTGCCCGTCGTTCTTTACCACTTCTACGGTTTCAACCCCTTCGCCGTCATCCACAACATCATCGCCGTTCCCCTTATGTGCATCGCCGCAATGCCTGTCGCCCTCGTCGGTCTGGTAATGCCCTATGGAGAAGTGCTCGTACGGGCCGGCGGCTGCATTGTCCGGTCGACAATCACTTTTCTTTCGTACCTCGATTTCGGCTATTTCTATCCCGTCGTTCGACCTCTGCTCATTGAAGCCTTACTCTACTACAGCGTCATTATCTGCCTCGTCAACCTCAGATACCGGGTTGCGCGGGCCGCCCTCCTGTTTGTCCTGGTGCCTGCCCTCATGGCCCAGGCATACGCAGCCTGGTCGGAGCGCTTCGACCCATCCAAGCTTTGCGTCAGCTTCATCGATGTCGGGCTCGGCGACTCCATGCTCGTAGAGGCCCCGGGAGGGCTCCGCATGCTCATCGATGGCGGGGGATTCTACGGCAGCGATTTCGATACCGGTAAGGCCGTCATCACACCCTTGCTCCTCTCGAAAAAGATCATGTCGCTCGATTATGTGGTATCCACGCACCCCCACGGGGATCACATCGGCGGCCTGCTGACGGTCGTCAGGGACTTTCCCGTAAGGCATCTTGTTGTGGGCGGTTACTTTCCGAGGGAGCAGCAGTTCCTTCGCCTTATAGGCACAGCGGCCGATCGGGGCATCCCGATAGACCAATGGTCTCGGGGGGACCGCTTCGGCCTGCCCGGCGGCCCGGCCGTCGAGGTTCTGAACCCCGATCGGGAAGTGTCCTATGATAACGCCAACGACGCTTCGCTTGCCCTGCGCCTGCGCTTCGGGGAGACGTCCTTTCTTCTCACTGCCGACATAGGCGAACCCGTCGAACTACAGCTCCTAAGGGAAAGGTTTGAGGTGAGATCTCAGGTCATCAAGGTTCCCCATCACGGAAGCAGGTATTCGAGCAGCCCTCCCTTCATAGAAGCGGTCTCACCGATACTGGCCGTATTGAGCGTGGGCAGGGGCATACCCGGGCTGCCCAGCCCCGAGGCCCTGGAACGATACCGTGACCACCCTATTCCCATGCTCCGAACGGATCGCGACGGCCTCGTCCGGGTTTGCACCACAGGTCGCTCCCTAACCTACAGCACCACCGCCAAGGCCCACGGCCGCTGAACCAGCCCACAGCAAGCTGTCGGGAATTCTTCAGATTGACAAAGCATCGGGGCTTTGTTACCCTTAATCACCGTGGTCCCTCTTCTCTCATCCCTCATGTGCTGCCTCCTTTTTGCCTTCGGCGTTGCAACCCCCTTTGGCCACACGGCCGCGACGGGCCCCTACGTGGAGCCGGAACTTTTGGCCCAAAAGTCCCTAGCCGGGACGATGAGCTACCTCATCTACTTAAAGGAACAGCCCGACCTGACGGAGGCGCGGGCCATGCCCTGGGCGGACCGCGGCCGGTTCGTTGCCGACAGGCTCAGAGCTGCCGCCCGGAAAGGCCAGGCACGGGTACTCGAGCACCTTCAGCAACGGGGGGTCGTCTACCGCAGCTTCTGGATTGACAACATCATTCTCGTGCTGAACTCCGACAGGCAGACCTTTGAGGAACTGAGGGCCTTCGATGAAGTCAAATCTATCAGGGCAAGAAGAAGGGTCCGGCTTGTAACGCCCGTGGGCAGCGGGGCCCCAGATGGCGGCACCCTGGGCACCGAGTGGAACATTGTCCATGTCTACGCCGAAAAGGTTTGGCAGATGGGATTTACGGGCAGGGGCATCGTGGTGGCCAACATAGACACGGGGGTGAGGTACACGCACAATGCGCTGGTGAAGCAGTACCGGGGCTTTACACCGGCCGGTTTTGACCATAACTTTAACTGGTGGGACCCGAGCACCGTCTGTGGGTCACCGTCTCTCGCGCCCTGCGACAACCACGGGCACGGAACCCACACTATGGGTATAGCGGTGGGGGGCGACGGCACCCTCAACAGGATCGGCGTCGCTCCGGGGGCGCAATGGATCGCCTGCAAAGGCTGTGAGTATACGGATTGTTCCGATCAGGCGCTGCTCGAATGCGGGCAGTTCATTGCAGCGCCCTGGAACCTCGACAATACGACGACCGACCCCTCGAAGCGACCGCACATAGTAAACAACTCCTGGGGGGGAGACGGCGGGGACGACTGGTACCAGGGCATAGTCGACAACTGGCTCGCATCGGGCATCTATCCCGTCTTTTCCAATGGAAATACGGGCCCTGAGTGCGGCACGGTGGGAAGCCCGGGTGATTACGGAAATGTGTCGGGCGTGGGGGCGACGGACGCCTCTGATGCTCCGGCCGATTTCAGCAGCCGGGGGCCCAGCGTCTTCGAGAATACCCTCAACCCTTTCGGCTTCCCTTTCCTCAAACCTCAGGTTTCGGCGCCAGGGGTGGACATCAGATCGGCCGGCAACGCCTCCGACTCGTCCTATACGTACATGCGGGGCACGTCCATGGCCGCCCCCCACGTATCGGGCCTCGTCGCCCTCATGTGGAGCGCCGCGTCCTGCCTTGTCCGCGACTATGCGAACAGTGAATCGATCATTGTGGAGACGGCCGTAGCAGCCCCCTTTGCCACCGGCTGCGGCGATGGGCCGGGCAACGTACCCAACCAGGCCACGGGGTGGGGCATCATCAATGCACAGCAGGCGGTCATGTCTGCGAGAAACTTCTGCGGCATCATCCCGGGCATCAAAGTCTCCCGAGAGGGGTCAGGCTCGGGCGTGGTCAAGAGCCTTCCGCCGGCAATCAACTGCGGCCCGCAGTGCTTTGCCGAGCTTGTCCCGGGGAAGACGGTTCGTCTGACGGCAACGCCAAGCAGCGATTCCCTGTTTCAGTCCTGGTCCGGCGCCTGCACAAGCACATCGCGAACATGCGTCCTGACAACGGATGGTACGCTCCAAGAGGTAACGGCCCATTTTACGAGCGAACCGGTAATAAAACTCTCAACGGAGGTCATCAACTTCGGATCCGTCAAGAAAGGATGGAAGGCGCTCCGTTTTCTCACCGTCCGGAACAAGGGAAAAAAGGACCTGGTCGTGGGGCCTTTGGCAGTCTCAAGCGGCGGTGCCTTCTCCATACAGCCGCTGTACGACAAGTGCTCCGGCAGGACGCTTCCCCCGGGCTTTAGCTGTGCGGTGAGAATCGACTTTGCACCCGCAGCTACGGGCCTGTTGACAGGCATCCTCGACGTACCGTCCAACGACCCCGGCCGTCCTGTGGCGCAGGTTTCTCTTTCCGGTACCGGACGTTAACCCCCGAAAGGGGTCATCACGGCAAGCCTTTTTCGGATTGATTCCGGGCAAGCTCATAGATAAGTCCGAACCTCACCCCCTTCGTGCTTACCGTGAGCCGCCGCACCCCCATCCCTGAAAGGATCTCTTTCAAGAGCATAAGGCCCTGAAGGATCACGTCGGCACGACCCGGCGCCATGCCGGGAATGAGCAATCGGTCCTTTAGGGCAAGTGTACTCAACCTTCTTATCCAGCCCTCCACGTCTTCAGCCTCTACCGGCAAGCCATGCAACGTCTTGGAGTTAAAATCTTTCAGGCCACTGGCAAGGGCCCCCAACGTGGTGACCGTACCTGCGGTGCCGAATACGGGTAGTTGGAGGCTCCGAAAAGGCAGACTGACGGACGATTCCAGGAACCGTTGAAGCGCCTCAAGCTCCGAGGGAATCGGCGGGTCATGAGAGATAAACATCTCCGTCAGCTTCACTGAACCGAAGGGAAGGGAGACAGATGCCTCAAGGCCCCCTCTCGAGCCCTTCATCACCTCAGTGCTGCCCCCGCCTATGTCAATGACAAAGAATTCGGCGGCAAACAGGCAGAGAGGGTCCCGGGCCACGGACAGATAGGTGTAATAGGCCTCCTGCTCGGCCGTGAGCACGCGAACGGGAAACCCCAACCGACTCTCTATTTCAGCTGCAAAGGCCGGTCCGTTTCCTGCCTCGCGAAGGGCTGCCGTCCCCACACAGAGCACATCGTCAGCGCCTTCTTGCCTAAGCACATCCCGGTACCGGCCAAGCACTGCCAGGGTCCTGTCCATAGCCGTGCGCCCCAAAGAGCCGGTAGCCTCAAGGCCTTCCCCCAGCCTCGTTACGGTGGCCACGTCGAGGGCGTCTTCTATGGTGCTCCCCATTTCGGCAATGGTCATCAGCACCGTGTTGGTGCCGATATCGATAGATGCCCATTTCATTTGACAATTAACCGTATAATACACACTATAATACTTTGAGACAAAGAGCCGCAAATTCTAAAAACCAGGAGATCTTGCCCTACTATGAACGTAAGCGGTGCTATCGCATTCTCGGCCGGCCTTCTTTCCTTTTTCAGCCCCTGCATCCTTCCCCTTATTCCATCATACCTCATATTCATTAGCGGCGTCAGCCTCGACACCATGGAATCGGAGGCCCTCAAGAAGCACCGCAAGCTTGTCGTCATCCATTCACTGGCCTTTATCCTCGGGTTTTCTTTCCTTTTTGTCAGTCTTGGGCTCACCTCCTCCTGGATCGCATCTTTCTTTGCCTCAAACTATGCATATATCATCCGCATCGGGGGCTTTCTTCTCATCGTCATGGGCCTCAGCCTTCTGGACCTGATCAAGATCCCCCTGCTGAACCGCGAGAAGATCGTGCATCTTAAGGAAAAACCGGTGGGGCTGGTGGGTTCTTTCGTTGTCGGCGTTACGTTCTGCCTGGGCTGGGCGCCCTGCGTCGGCCCCGCCCTTTCATCGATTCTCATCATCGCCGGCACAAAGGGCGAAATGGGACAGGGAGCCTATCTCCTATCCGCCTATTCGCTCGGTCTGGCCATACCGTTTCTGGTCTCCGCCCTCCTGTTTGACAGGATATTTTCGCTGGTAGTCCGGTTTAGGAACGTGACCCGGTACACGATGAAGATACTCGGCGTGCTGCTCATCCTTATCGGATTTCTTCTTTTCTGGGATCTTTACGGGCCCCTTGCGGGTAAGCTGGGTACCCTTTTTACGATCTAAAAGTCGAGTTCGGCAAACTCATCCTTGAACCGGTCTTTAAACTTCTTCAGCACCTTGTTCTCCACCTGCCTCACCCGTTCACGGGAAATCTTGAAGTACTCACCTATGTCCTGCAGGGTCAGGGGCTCTTCGGCCAAGATCCGCTTATCGAAGATAAAGACCTCTTTGTCGTTAAGCGTCGTCCTGAATTCGGCTATCTTGGCAGACAGGATTTCCTGCTTCTCTTTACCTGCCACCGCCTCCTCGATATCCTCGCCGCTCCTCATCATGTCCATGATGGTATCATCACCTTCGTCGTGGACGGGCGTATCGAGTGAGATATCGGTATAGGCGAGCCGTTTCTGCATATCCTCCACTTCATGCTCTTTCACGTCCAGCGTGCTGGCAAGGAGCTTGGGTGCAGGATAGACACCAAGGGCCTCCAGCCGTTGCTTCTCCTTGTTGAGCCGGTAAAAGAGCTTTCGCTGCCCCTGGGTGGTGCCGACCTTGACGAGGCTCCAGGAGTCCATGATGTACTTGAGGATGTATGCCCTGATCCAGAAGGAGGCATAGGTGGAAAATTTGGTGCTCTTGTAGGGGTTATACTTCTTCACCGCATGAAGAAGCCCTACGTTTCCTTCCTGAATGAGATCGAGGATGTTCAGATAGGTGCTGTAGTACTCGAGGGCGATCTTCACAACGAGCTTGAGGTTCGACATGACGAGCCTCTGGGCCGCCTCCTTGTCCTTTCCCTGGTAGACCTTCGTGGAGAGCCGCAACTCCTCATCGCGTGAAAGGACCGGATACTTGGAAACCTCGGCCAAATACTTTCGCAGCGGATCAAAAGGGGTCGGTAACCCCTTTTCCGGCTCCAGAGGCTGCTCTATCTCTTTCGACTCTTCCTCGTAGGGCTCATAGCCCGCCACTCTGAACCTCCCCCCGTGTCTTGATCAGCTCTCCAACGATGCTCACCCCTATCTCTTCGGGCGTTTCCGAGGCTATCTCGATACCGATAGGGGCATGTACGCCTGCCAGCACGTCGTCGCCGAAGCCCTGTTCGCGCAAGTAATCTTTGACAATGTTCACCTTTCGCCGCGACCCGATCATGCCGATGTACCGCCCGGGCCTCTTAAGGCACTGCTCCAGCACCAAGGCGTCGTGCCGGTGGCCTCTCGTTACGATGACCGAATAGGTATCATCGGTAAACTCGAGCTTTTCAAAAACGGACATAAAATCATCAACGATAATCCGGTCCGCCTCAGGGAACCGCTCCTCGTTGGCAAAGTCTTCCCTGTCGTCGATGACCGTCACGTTGAAGTGGACCATCTTGGCAATTTTGGCAACATAGAGGGATACATGCCCGGCCCCGAATATAATGAGATCGGCCGACGGTTCCAGCGCCTCCACAACAAAATGGCCTGCAAAAAGAGGGGAGCGCTGCCCCAGATAGACCCTGAACCGGTCGATGGCGTCGTCTTCCATGGCGTCGCCCCAACAATTTCCTTCGCCGTCGATGAGACTCTTCCTGTAAGCCTCCGGCCCAAGGGACGTCACGAGAATGGCCTTTCGTCCCTTTTTCTGAAAGAGACCGATCTTGTCATAAAGCTCTCGGTGGCGCTGCAGGGCAGGCTCAATGAGAAGGGTCACATCGCCGCCGCAAAGCATTCCCTCGTCTTCCACGCCTGTCCCTTGCATGCGAAAGGGGACCAGGACGGGAGCATCCAGTCCCTCCCGTGCCAGGACCTCGGAACAACCGAAGGCCTCGACGGCACCTCCGCCGATGGTGCCGTGCATAGTGCCGTCGCTGCCCACGAACATCTTAGCGCCCTTTTCTCTCGGGGCCGCCCCTGTTTTCTCCACAACGGTGATGACCGAACCGCCCTTACCGTTCCTCACATACTCTAAAACAATGTCGTAAAGTCCCATAATCAACCTTTGTTAAAAAAATGAAGCAGGGCTTCGAGGACACCCCCGCCTATAGCCCTGGCCTTGTCGGTAATCGTGTAGCAGTGTGTCTCAATGCCCCGCGGATCCACGTCGGCGACCTTTTCGTTCTCAACTACCTCTATCTCCCTGATAAGCCCCCTCAATATGCCGGCGAGGGATGTCCGTACGACAGACCCCCCAACGGCCAAAATCGGGGCGCCTTCTTCCACCCTATCGCCGATCCGTCCTATGTGAGTCACCTTACCTGCCGTCGGCGCCCGCAGGACCCGCTGAACGGTCTGCCCCCTAATATCGCCGGGCACACCCGTGTGTGGTTCCGGCGACCCTTCGTATATAACCCTCCCCAAGTCATGGCCGCGGTTGCTCTCCACCGCTGCATGCACATCCTCGGGAGCCCGGAAGCCCGGACCCACACCGATAACGAGGGGCGCCTCATTGCGCGTCGAACCGAGGTTTCGCTTTGCCATGATGGCGTCGACAACGACGTGGGGCTTGAAAGCATCTATGCTCCGCCACGCCGGATCGACGATGACGCCTATCTCGCCGGCCTCCCAACAAAGATTCAACGCATCGATATTCCTGATTAGCCGGGCACGGACGCCTTCCACCTCTGCAACGCCTTCGTAGACAGCCTCAGAAAAGGCCACAGTCCTCCGGACAGTAAGGGGACGCTCAATCTCCGTCATGACGATACGGCGTATGTTGGAGCTGTAAAGCCTGTGCGCTATGCCCGTGGCCATCTCGCCGGCACCCTTGACAAGGACGCGAAGCATGGGTAATTGGTTTTCGCTCATCAGGGCCCCTTTCCGAAGAAGCACCGGGGATAGTGGCACTCTTTGCACTGCAGGCACAGGCCCCCGTAAGAAAGCCTTACCATCTCGTCTTTCCGGATCCGCTCCCCGGCCAGAATGCGGGGCAGAACGACGTCCAGGGCCGTATACCGGTTATAGTAGACGCAGGCCGGTGCGCCGAGAATATATCGTCCATTTAGGCGGGCAGCCAGAAACATGGCCCCCGGAAAAACAGGCGTTCCGTAAAAAAGCACCTTGGCCCCTGTTGCCTCGATACCCTCTTTCGTTACGTCGTCGGGATCAACAGACAGGCCCGCCGTCGTAATAATGAGATCGGCACCTGCCTCAAAGAGCTCCATGATGGCATCCCTGATAGCCCCAATCTCGTCAGGCGTTATGCGCTTGTCAACTATTTCAAGCCCATAGCCCTTCAGTTTTTGCTCAACGGCCGCCGACCCGTCGGCCACCCTGCCGGTAAAAACCTCGCTGCCCGTGACCACCAACCCCACCTTGAAGCTCATGAAGGGGCGGATCTTGACAACCCAGCCCCACCGCTCCAGCAGGGCTTCGACACGCTCCAGCGCATCCTCGTCGATGTACAGCGGCACGATGCGGGTCGCCGCCACGATATCGCCGGGCATGACCGGATGCCTGTTTGGTATGGTGCTCAGCAAAACATCTCTAATTCTGTTCAGGCTGTAAAGAACCCTATCGTTCACATAAAAAAGGCCGTGGACGGTGCTGGTGACGCTGACCTTGCCCTCTTTTGGAGGCAGGCTCGACATGTGATCCCTCATAATGGCAGCGGCGATCCGCCTCGCCGCCTCTTCCTCGTGGATCCCTCTTTCCTCCTTTTCAAAAGCATAAATATACCGCTTTCCAAGATCCAGGAGTCTCTCGAGGTCCGTCGCCTCTATGACCTTGCCCCTGCGAAAGGCCACATCCTTCTTCTTCCCCGGCACAATCTCGGTAATATCATGTGCCAGCACCATACCGAGGGCATCTTCGATACTAACCTTTTTCAATAGCGTATCCTCGCTTACGAAGTCGTACTATATCTTCCACGGTGTCGATGTCGCAGAGACATTCCTCTCCGCCTTCTATACATATCACATCATCCGAATGCTTTTCTATAACTTCACGGAGGCCCATGTCGCCCCGCAGAGCCCGCATCTCATTAAGAAACCGGTCCACCTCTACCAGGATCGGGTGACCCCGCCTTCCACGGTGCTCCGCCGCCACTATAGGCGCAGCCACCTCTCTGAAGGCCTTGACCAACGATGCCACAACGCCGCCCCGGACAAAAGGCTTGTCGCCGAGGTGGAAGATGACGCCGCCCGCCCCGGCCATAAAGGGAATCGCCGCCGCCACCGAAGCCGACATCCCTCGTTCGGCGCGATCGTTGGCGGCAAAAACCACCGGAAGCCCGGCCAACTGCTCCCTCAGGCGGCCGCCGTTCCTGCCCACAACGACAACAACTTGGTCTACGGAGGGCACCACAAAGTGGCTGACGGCCCTACGAATCACCGGCTCCCCATCGATCGTCAGCGTAAGTTTGTCAAATCCGAGTCGCGACGAAAAGCCCGCTGCGAGAACAACGGCGTAGATTTTGCCCTCTCTGTTGGCCACTTTCTCTCTCTTCGTAAGATCCGTCTTGCTCACCTCATCGATTGCCCGGAAAGGACGGCAACCGGAAGACTATCCGGAAAGAACCTCATTGAGGTCTTTGATGAGAACATCGACAGCCACCCCATGGACGACGGCGGCCTGGGCGATGCTCTCGGAGAGCGCAGCGGCACAGACCGCACAGGTCAGTCCGTGGCCCTGAAAAACAGCTAATGTTTCCGGATAACGACGAAGGACGTCCCGTACCGCCATATCCTTCTCGATCACCCTCTTTTGCCGGAGGGCCATCAAAAGACCTCAGCAGAAAAGATGTGTATGGCTGCATCTTTCGACTTCCACGCATCCCTCGGGAGACCGGCCTTCATGCACGCATATTCGAGAAACATTGTGCGGTCCCAGCCATACTCCGTCGCCACCTGAGGGAGGAGAAGCCCCGAATGGCCGCCGAGCTCGATGAAAAGACCGTGCCTGCCCACCCGTATTTCATCGACACTCTCGATCCTTCTCATGGGAGTGAGAACAGAGATCTCGATGTCGATGTCGCTCCACTCCTCCTTCTCGATGCCCGGAAACCTGGGGTCCCTAAAGGCTGCGTCGACGGCCACGGTCTTCACCGTTTCATAGAGGGACATAACGGCCCTCGTATAGCCGATGCATCCCCGTAACTCTCCCTGCCTCTTCAAGGTTACAAAGGCGCCGCCCTTCTCTTTCAGGCTTGCCGGAAGGTCCCGCAGCTTCACCTCTTTTCCGAGAAGGACCTTTTCGATGGCCTCCCTGGCTATGGTCTTTAACAGTTCTTTTTCGTCCTTCGTCAGCGGCATAGCTATTCTCGACCCTCCTCAGCCCTTGTAAAAAAGGCCGGAGACATATCCGACAACGGCGCTTCGGTCCCCCGTAACGTCGCCGGAGTTCATGTACCGCATCACCTTGCTGCGCCCGGCCCCCAGCAACCGTGAGGCAACCATGGTGGTAATCATCGGCCCGGCCCCGCATGCCTCAAAGCTCTCACTGTCGTAGTCCCGCATCATTCCATCGGCGTCAAAAGCCTCCAGATTATTCAGGACCCTTTGATCCAACTCGAGGGCTGTCCCGTAAGGATAGTAATGCGAAAGGTCGGTGCTCCCGACAAGGAGGCTCTTCCTGCCGTGTTTGCCGATGACCTCTGCCAAAGAGTAGGCCATACGAACGGCCACCTCGCTGGTCTGCTCTCCCACGACAATCGGCACGAGCTTGAACGGGCCAAGGACAACCTGCAGGAATGGGAGCTGGACCTCCAACGAGTGTTCCAGTTCGTGGGGCTCGGCCCTCGCCGACACCACATCACTCTCGCCCAGGAGCCGCCGGCCAAACTCTTCGTCGACCTCCACAAGGCCCAGGGGCGTCCTGTAGCTCCCGCACTCAAGAATGGAGGCACCGCGGAATCGCATTCGATGACTCGGGGCTATCACCACAACCGTTTCGTACGTCGTACCGGCAACCGCTTTGTAAGCGAAGGCAGCAACCTGGCCCGAGTACATATAGCCCGCATGAGGGGCGATCATCCCAACGGTCTCGCCCTCCACAGAGGCCTCTCCGGCGCCCTCGAGGTACCCCTCGATATGAGCCCTCAATGTCTTCGCAGAGGCGGGGTAAAAAGTGCCCGCCACGACAGGTTCACGCACAAGACTCACTGATCACCCGGTTCGTTCGCCATTTTGCACAGAACTATTATAGCACAGGTTGAGGGCAAGACAAGCGGGGCGCATCGCAGCAAGGCGGCCCCTATTTGGGGCAGGGGATGTCGAGAAAACTCGTTTCGTTGAGGCGGAATCTTTCCCTGTCCGACTCAAAAACCGTAAGCACCTTTCCCGAGAAACCCGCCACCGAGCTTTTCATCAGGGGAACGTTGAGATAGGGCTTCAGCACTGAATCGGGCCTTTGCTCCAGCACCTTGAGAAGAAGCCTCTGGTAGGCAACGTCTCCGATATGAATACTATCGATGCATTCGCAGTCAGTGGACCCGATTGCGCCGATATCGTGAAAGTTGTGGCTCTCCAGGGGGAGATCAGCCACAAACCTCTCAAACCGATGAACGTAACGGTACCGGTCGTGATTTTGCTGCATGTGGCTAAAGATTCTTTCGGAAACGGGTGGCATAACGATAACCACCGACGCCCCGTGCCTGCGGCAGAGGTCCAGTATGCCTAAGAGCTCACCGGCGCGCCCTTCAGAGAAGCTGTCTCCATATTCGTACCGGCGGCTGGCCGCCCGTTGGGGATCGCGCACAAAGGGAAAGTCGACGCTCCGCTGTCTGTCCCGTCCCATCCCGAAGATGAGGCTTGCGTAAAAGCTCGATCCGTCCCTCCGGAAGCCGTCGCCGTTCTGGATGGCGCGCAGACCCATGCCCTCGTACCTTGTGACGTCATTCTTCCGATCCCCCCACAGGAGAATCCGACCGTATTCCCTTGCGTTCAGCTTTCCTTCCCCCATAAAGAGGTAGGGCTTAAAGAGCTTCTCCATGGTCAAACTGGCTCCGTCGTTGCCATGGTAGTCGTAGTGATCGGGCTGATGCAGCTCATCGCTAAACCACCAGAAGTCCAGGCCAAGGATGATGACGCGGGGCACATGAAGCCGGAAAAGCCGGTCGAGAAACATCCTTCCCTCATTGAGGTGGTTCATGGCGCCGCCACAGTTTACGAAGGGCACCCTGAAAAACTCCTCCCGCAGTTCCAGAACCCTCGATGACCCCAGGGCCACAATCTCAGGCCTTGCCGCCGCCGCAAGCTCCAGCTTGTAGCCGAAGGTATTCTGGTTAAGGGCCGTTCCGTAGACGGCGTTACGCTCTCTCTGGGCCGCCACGAGCTTTCCGAACGCCATATTCTCGTAGGCACGCGTGATGAAAGCCAGATTGACCACAAAAGGAAGGGAAAGGAGCCCCAGAATAAGGCCGTAGCGAACAATAAACCCCCTGTACCCGATCGGTTTCATCAGAAGTTAAAGTAGATGAACTCGCT
>CAZYVU010000001.1:0-140657 GCA_964651435.1 uncultured Pseudomonadota bacterium | reverse complement strand
CCGGACCTTTTCACTGCTTCCCCCCTTTTAGGAAGTGTCAACGGTAGAACATCTTTATGGTGTACGAGGTATTTTCTGCGATTGTAGCGAGGGGGTGAATGGTTGTCAAGGGAAAAGTGCCGGGGAGGCTGTCAAGACAATACGGCGCCCCCCTCCCTACTCCCCTGAAACGCCCCCGCCCAAGACCTTGTACAACGTCACAAGGTTTGTCAGGCGCGCAAGGCGGGTACCGATAAGGATCTGCTGCGACGCATAGAGGGACCGCTGTGCCTCCAGGACGGCCAGATAGCCATCAACGCCCTTGGTGTACCTTGCGTCGGAGAGGCGATAGGCTTCAGACCAGGCCTCAACGAGCGATTCCTGGGCCGCCAGTTGCTGCTCAACCGTACCCCTTAGCGCGAGCGCATCGGCAACCTCCCGGAAAGCGACCTGAATTGCCTTCTCATACTGGGCGACAGCAAGCTTCTTTTCGGCACTCACCACATCATAGGCCGACCAAATGCGGGCATCAAATATGGGCATCGTAAATTGCGGCGCAAAGGTCCACGTGTTGGAGCCGGCCTTGAAGAGCCCGGCCAGATCATCGCTCGTCGTGCCTGTCGTGGCCGTAAGGAGTATGCGCGGAAAGAACGCGGCTCGCGCGGCGCCAATGTTGGCGTTGGCCGCCTTGAGCTGGCTTTCCGCCTGGAGAATGTCGGGCCGCCTGAGCAGGGCATCGGAAGACAGGCCCTCGGAGAAGATATCCTTCGGCACGAGAATACCGCTGAGGTCGCCGGGCAGCAATTCGCCGGGCACTGCACAGCCTGCCAGCAGGTTGAGCGCGTTCTCCTCCATCGCCGTCTGGCGCGTGTATCTCGACACATCGACGCGCGCCGCCTCCACCCGTGTCTGGGCCTGCCGAAGGTCCAGCTCCGACGTTGCCCCCACTTCGAATCGGCGGCGGATTAGGTTGTACGTGGCCTGTTGTGCCTCCAGCGTCGAACGGGCAAGGCGCAGATTCTCGTGGTCCGCCGCCAGGGTCAGGTAGGTGCTGGCAATCTCTCCCATAAGAGCGATGAGCACACCCCGGTGGGCATGCTCCGTGGCCAGATACTGCTCCAGCGCCCGGTCTTTGAGGCTTCGGATACGGCCAAAAAAGTCTATCTCCCACGAAGTGACACCCAAGTTTACGCTATACTGGGTGAAACTCATTGCCTCGCCCGACTCGGACGAGATGTCTGCCGGTATCCTCTGTTCGGTCCAAATGCCTGAGGCGTTTACGGCGGGATACAGCTCGGCCCGCTGGACGCCGTAAAGGGCCCGGGACCTTTCAATGTTCAGGCTCGCCAGCCGGAGATCCCTATTGTTGTTAAGCGCGAGCTCAATGACCTTCTGCAGCTTCTCGTCAACATAGAACCGCCGCCACTCCAGATCGGCCGGGATGGTCACGGCCGCCCCGGCGGGTGCGCCCCTGTAAGCCGGCCCGGTAGGCCACGAAGCGGGAACGGGCCGCTCCGGACGGATGTAGGCGGGGGTCATCGTGCATCCGGCAAGGCAGGCTGCGACAAGAATAATGGAGCAAATATGGCGCATCATGCTATCGTTCCTCCCCGGCAGCCCCGGCGTTCGGGCCGGGCGCAGCCTGCCGGCCACCCTTCTTACCCCCGAACAGGCTCGATATGCCGACAAAAAGCAGCGGAATGTAGAAGAGGTCTATGAACGTGGCCGACATCATGCCCCCCGTGACGGCGGTGCCGATGGCCTTCATGGCGCCGGCGCCGGCGCCCGTGGCGATAGCGAGGGGCAACACGCCGAAGAAAAAGGCGAGCGACGTCATGATGACGGGCCGGAACCGAACCCGCACCGCCCCAAGGGTCGCCTCCATGAGCCCCTCGCCGTGGGCAATGCGCTCCTTGGCAAACTGGATGATGAGAATGGCGTTTTTGGTCGTCAGGCCAAGGGTGGTCAGAAAGCCGATCTGGAAATAGACGTCATTGTGCAGCCCCCGCACCCAGGTAAAGAGCGTTGCGCCGAAGACACCGAGGGGAAGCATCAAGAGATTGGCCAGCGGGATCGGCCAGCTTTCGTAAAGGGCCGCCACGCAGAGGAATATGACGATGATGGAAAAGGCGTAGAGCAGCGGCGCCTGGGAGCTCGACATCCGCTCCTGATAGGAGAGCCCCGTCCACTCGAAGCCGATCCCCCGGGGCAGCTTGGCGACCATCTCCTCCATAGCCTGCATGGCCTCGCCGGAGCTTCTCCCCGGAGCCGGCTCCCCCTGAATGTTCATGGAGGGAAAACCGTTGAACCTTTCCAGCCTGGGGGAGCCGGAGCTCCAGTGGGCAGAGGCAAAGGAGGAGAAGGGGACCATCTTTCCCGAGGTGTTCCGCACGTAAAGCTTCTCTATGTCTTTGGGCAGCATTCTGTGTGGTGCATCGCCCTGAATGAAGACGCGCTTCACCCGACCGCCTTGAATAAAATTGTTCACGTAGGAGCTCCCGAAGGCCGTCGAGATGGTTCTGTGTATGGAGCTTATGGGCACTCCCAGGGCGCCCGCCCGCTCCCAGTCCACGTCGACGCGGTATTCGGGCACATCCTCCATGCCGTTTGGCCTCACCTTCGTGAGGCGCTTATCCTGAGAGGCCATGCCGAGGAGCTGGTTCCGGGCCTCCATCAGCTTTTTGTGGCCGAGGCCTCCCCGGTCCAGCAACTGAAAGTCGAACCCCGTAGCGGTCCCCAGCTCTATGACCGATGGAGGCGGGAAGGCAAAGACGAGGGCCGTGCGGAGGCGGGAAAAGGCCCTCATTGCCCGTTCGGCGATCGCCTTGACTCTGAGATCCGATCGTTGCCGGAGATTCCAGTCCCTCAGCTTCACGAACACCAGCCCGTTGACCTGCGATCTCCCCGAGAAGCCTATGCCCGAGATCATCATGCACGATTCCACGGCCTCCTTCTCGTTCTCCTGGAAGTGCCGCTGCACCTCGTCAACGACCTTCTTCGTCTGCTCGATGGTCGAACCCGTGGGCAGCATGATCTGGGCGAGGAGGATGCCCTGGTCTTCCTCGGGCACGTACGATGTCGGTGTGCGAAGAAAGAGGATTCCCACGGAGGCCACGATGAGAACGTAGATAATTGCATAGCGTAGTTTCCGCGAAAAGGAGCGCTCCACCGTTCTTACGTAACGATCCCTGATGCGAAAGAAGACGCTGTCAAACCGCCTGAAAAAAGGGCGCAAAAAGGGGATGGCATTCTCTGCCGGCTCATGTCCGGCCCTTACCGGCTTCAGAAAGGTGGCGCAGAGGACGGGCGTGAGGATCAGCGCCACGACCACCGACAAGAGCATGGATGAGATGATGGTCACCGAGAACTGTCGATAGATGACGCCCGTGGACCCACCAAAAAAGGCCATGGGGCCGAAAACGGCCGACAGCACGAGCCCGATGCCGATCAAGGCGCTCGTGATCTGCTCCATGGACTTTCGGGTGGCCTCCTTTGGCGACAGCCCCTCCTCGCTCATGATCCGCTCCACGTTTTCCACCACCACAATGGCGTCATCGACGAGCAACCCTATGGAGAGCACCATGGCGAACATGGTCAGCATGTTGATGGAGAAGCCGAAGAGCGAAAGCGTGGCAAAGGTGCCGAGGAGCACCACCGGCACCGCGATGGTCGGAATCAGCGTCGCCCGGATGTTTCCCATGAAAAGCCACATGATCAGGAAGACGAGCAAGACCGCCTCGAGGAGCGTCTTCACCACCTCGTAGATGGCCACCCTGACGAAGGGCGTCGTGTCGTACGGGTAGACGACCTTCATGCCCGGCGGGAAGTACTGGCTCATCTCTTTCAGCTTTGCCTTGACGGCGTCGGCCGTATCGAGGGCGTTGGCCCCTGAGGCCATGCGGATGCCCATTCCGGCTGACGGCTTACCGTTGTAGAAGGCCTCGATGTCGTAGGCGTCCGTTCCCAGTTCCGCCCGTCCCACATCCTTTATCCGCACGATGGACCCGTCGGGGTTGACGCGGACGGGGATGGAGGCAAACTCCCGGGGCGTTTTAAGCATGCTTTGGACCATGATGCTCGCGTTGAGCCGCTGGCCCTGCACGGCCGGCGCACCACCGAACTGGCCCGCCGACACCTCCACATTATAGGCCCTGAGCGCAACGATCACGTCCTCGACGGTGAGCCGGTAATCGGTAAGCCTTTCCGGGTTCAGCCAGATGCGCATGGCGTACTGAGACCCGAAGTTCTCCACCTCGCCCACGCCGGGCACCCGCGCCAGCACCTTTTCGAGGTTCGACTGGGCATAGTCCCTCAGGTCGTTTCCGTCCATGCTCCCGTCTTCCGAGATGAGGCTCACGATCATAAGCCAGTTTCTGGTGGCCTTTCCGACCGTGACGCCTTGCCGCTGCACCTCCTCGGGCAGGCTCGTCATGGCGAGCTGGAGCTTGTTCTGCACCTTCGACCAGGCCAAATCGGGGTCAGTTCCCGGCGCAAAGGTCAGCTCGATGCGGGCCCCGCCCGCCGAGTCGCTGGTGGCGGAAAGATAGAGCATCTTGTCCAGGCCCGTCATCTTCTGCTCGATGATCTGAGTGACACTGTTCTCGACGGTCTCGGCCGAAGCGCCCGGATAGGAGGTCTGGATATAGATGGACGGGGGCGCTATGGGGGGATACTGGGAGACGGGCAGGTTGTAAATGGCAAGGGCGCCCACCAGCATGATGACGATGGCGATGACCCAGGCAAAAACGGGGCGGTCCAGGAAGAATTTCGATAGCATGGGCTGCCTCGCCTACCGGGCCTTGGCCGGCGGCTGTGCCTTCGCGGGGGCCTGGGCCTCCTTGCCGGCCTCCAAGGGCACAATCTTGACGGGGGAACCGGGGCGTACCTTCTGGACTCCCTCGACGATGACGCGGTCGCCCGCCTTGAGCCCTTCGGTGACGAGCCACTTGTTCCCTACGGCCCGGTCGATCTTTAATGTGCGCGGCTCGACCTTGTCCGACGGGCCGACGACGAGGGCGACGAAGTTTCCTTTCATGTCAAGGGACACCCCCTGCTGGGGCACGAGGATCCCTTGCTCCACAATCCCCTCCTGAACAACGGCCCGCACATACATGCCCGGCAGCAATGTGTGTTTGGGGTTTGGAAAAACCATCCTGAGAATGAACGATCCCGTGCTGGCATCGACGGTGACGTCTGAAAACTTGAGCGTTCCTTCCTGGGGATAGGGAGTGCCGTCTTCGAGCACCAGCTTCACCCGCGCCTGCCCCGGCCCGTCACCCTTGATCCGGCCTGCCGCTATGTGGGCCTTGAGCTGTAACAGGTTGGCGCTCGACTGCATGGCGTCTACATAGATGGGGTCGAGCTGCTGGATGGTCGTAAAGGGAATCCCTTGGTGGGCAGTGGCAAGGGCGCCCACCGTCACGTTCGATTTTCCTACGCGCCCCGTAATCGGCGCGGTAACGCGCGTGTAGGCAAGGTTGATCCGGGCAGCCTCCACCGCCGCCTTGTTCGCCTCGATCTCCGCCTCCGCCTGTTTTAACGCGGCGTAGGCATCGTCATAGTCCTGCTGGCTCACCGCCTTTATGGTGACGAGTTCCTTGTAGCGCTCAACCCTGTTTCTGACCGATACGATATGCCCTTCGGCCCGGGCAAGGGCCGCCTTGGCCCCTGCGTAAGCCGCCTCGTAGGTTGCCGGTTCGATCTGGTACAGCAGTTGACCGGCCTTGACGTCCGTACCCTCGGTGAAGAGCCTCTTCTGGACGATGCCGCTTACCTGCGGCCGCACCTCGGCCACAAGATAGGCTGACGTTCGGGCCGGAAGCTCGGTAACGACAGGCACGCGCTCGTGACGCATCTCAACGACGGCGACCTCCGGCGGCCCCTGCTGCGCCGGCGCCTTCCTGTTTCCGCAGCCGGCAGCCGCAAGCGCAACGGCCACAACAAAAGAGAGAAGTAAAAAGGCTTTCATCTGCTTTGTCTGCATGTAATACCTCGGATATTTCATGTCAAATATGTGCTCTCATGGGTTGTGGGCCTTTAGGTCCGGCCTTTTGCCAGGGCAATAATCTCTTCCACAATCCTGCGGCGCTCCCCTTCGTCAAAGGGCGAAATGGACAACAGCTCGGCAAGCCGCAAGCCGTCCGTGGCAAGGGCGATGACAGCGGCGCGCTCAAAGGCGAGCCCGTCCCTCGCTATGTCTTCCATCAGCTTCCTGTACTCTTTCTTTGCTGGTGCCATGAGCCCCGGGCGCTGGGCGCCCATAGCGAGCAGGGCTGCCGATGCGGCCCTCATGGATGCGTCGTCGTGCTCCAGGGCCGACAGCACGTGGGCCGTTGTTTCGCGGCCCTTACTTTCCACCAGTCCCTCCCGAATCCTCATCCGCCTCTCCTTGGCGCGGGCGATGAAGCGGTCCAGCATGCCCTTGAGCAGGGCCTCCTTGTTGGGAAAGTGGTACAGAAGCCCGCCCCGGCTCACCCCTGCCTTCGTCGCCACCGCATCGAGGGTCAGGTGGGCCGCACCCTCCTCTGCCACTACGGCCTCTGCGGCATCCAGTATTACGCCGTGGGCATTCGCTCGCGGGCTCATCGGACTCCTCCTTCTGGCCGGACTATACTATACAGTCCAGACTGTGCAGTATAGCCTACTTTGGGGGCCGGCCCCTGTCAAGCTGTTTTTCGCTCTCATCCACATGCCGTTGACAGCGGTTTCATCCTCTGGTAGATTCTGCCTTGTCATGAGAATTGCAGACAGAACAGCGCGCATATCTCCTTTCTATGTGATGGAGCTCCTGGAAAAGGCCAAGGCCATGGAGGCCCAGGGCGAAAGCGTCATTCATCTGGAGGTTGGGGAGCCCGACTTTCCTACGCCGCAGGCCATTAAGGAGCGGGCGGCCCAAAGCATCCTCGAAAATCGCACCTCCTACACGCACAGCCTGGGGATTCCCGAGCTGAGGCAGCAGATAGCCGGCCATTATGCCTCCGATCACGGCCTGTCGGTCGCTCCGGAAAGGGTCATCGTCGTCAACGGCACGTCGGGTGCCTTTCTCCTTCTCCTCGGTGCGCTGTTGAACAGGGGCGGCTCCCTCGCCCTGTCCGACCCGGGATATCCCTGCTACAAGAACTTTGCCCACCTCTTCGATGCGTCTATCCTGTCCCTGCCGGTGACGGAGGAAACCCATTTCGAGGTCACACCAGCCCACTTTGCGGCTCTCGATGGGGCGCCAGACCTCCTCATCCTCTCCAACCCGGCCAACCCGACGGGCACCCTGTACGACGGCGCGCGCCTCGCCGTGCTTCACGCCCACCTCGCCCGGCAGGGCGTTCCGCTTGTCATGGACGAAATATATTCGGGATTGGCCTACGACAGCCCGCCCACAACCGCCCTTACCATCGATGACGGCATCATCGTTGTCAACGGGTTTTCCAAGACCTATGCAATGACGGGGTGGAGGCTCGGCTGGATGGTCGTTCCCGAGGAGCTTGTCCGGCCCATTCAGAAGATCGCCCAGAACGTCTACATCTCGCCGCCCACCATTTCTCAGTATGCCGCCCTCGCCGCCCTGGACGCAACAGACGACGTGGCCGAGATGAGGAGTACCTACCGGGCCCGCAGAGACTTCCTCGTTCCCGAGCTCTCCCGCCTCGGATTCACCATCCCCGTCTATCCTGAGGGGGCTTTTTACGTTTATGCAAGCATCGAGCGTTGGGGGCTTGACAGCATGCGGTTCGTTGAAAGGGCGCTGGAGGAGGCAAAGGTGGCCCTCACCCCCGGGTACGACTTCGGGTCCTTCAGGGCCGGATCCCACGTCCGCTTCACCTACGCCACGGGCATCGACATGCTGCGGGAGGGCTGCTCCCGCCTCGAAGGCTGGCTCAAGACCCTCTAAGCGCCGAAGGGCTCAGCCCAATCGAAAGAGGGTTTGCTTAGGCGGCTCCTTTCACAAGGTCAACGAAATTCTGAAGCATGGCGAGGCCGGCCTTTTGGCTCTTTTCGGGGTGAAACTGGCAGGCAAAAAGGTTCCCCCTCCGGATGGACGACGCAAAGTCGACGCCGTACGTCGTTTTCGTCGCCGTCACCGGCTCGTCGGGCCGGCAGTAGTAAGAGTGGACAAAATAGAAGAACTCCCCGTCCCGTATGCCTGTGAACATGGGTGATTCCTGGGCTAAGGCGACGCTGTTCCAGCCCATGTGGGGCACCTTGACGTCGGAGGCGAATCGCAGAACCTCGCCCTCCACCACCCCGAGGCCCCGGACGCCCGGTGCCTCTTCGCTGGACCGGAAGAGTATCTGCATGCCAAGGCAGATGCCCAGGTACCGGCGGCCCGACTCTATCCATCCCCTAACGAAATCGGCAAGTCCCGATGTTTCGAGGTTCTCCATGCACTTCCCGAAGGCGCCTACGCCCGGCAGCACTATGGCGCGGGCCCCGTCAAGAACGCGCCTGTCCGAACTGACCGGCACAGCAAGGCCCAGCCTCTGAAAGGCATTGGTGACGCTCTTCAGGTTTCCCATGCCATAATCGACGATGGCTATCATAACAGTCCTTTCGTCGAGAGCGCCCCCTCTATCGCCTTGTCCTCAGCCGCGGCCTGCCTCAGGGCCTTGGCAAAGGCCTTGAAAGCCGCTTCGACCTGGTGGTGCAGGTTCTCCCCGTACATGAGGTTAATGTGGAGCGCAACCCTCGCCTCTGCTACAAATCCTTTAAAGAACTCTTTGACAACCTCGGCATCGAAGGTGCCGATATGTCCCTTCAGGGCGCCTTTCCAGACAAAGTTGGGCCTTCCGCAGACGTCCACGGCCACCATTGCCAGCGCTTCATCCATGGGCACGATGGCCCACCCGTAACGGTTGATGCCGGAAAAGTCTCCCAGCGCCTCCTTCAGCGCCCGGCCCATGACGATGCCGACGTCCTCAACGGTGTGGTGGTGATCGACCTCGATGTCCCCCTGCGCCGTCACCTTGAGGTCGAAAAAGGCGTGCTTTGCCAACAACTGAAGCATGTGGTCGAAAAAGGGTATGCCCGTTGAAACCTGTCCGGCACCCTTGCCGTCCAAGACCCATTCGACGGCAACCGATGTCTCTTTCGTCGTCCGTTCGGCCTTGCCCGCTCTCGTCATGTGGCGCCCCCTATAGTATGACTTTGTTTAACGGATACTCCACAATGCCCTGCGCCCCGGCCCTCTTGAGGTCAGGGATGATGTCTCTCACGACCGACTCGTCCATGATCACCTCGATGGCGACCCATTTCTCGTCGGAGAGCGTGGAAACCGTAGGCGTCTGGAGTGACGGCAGTATGGACACCACCTTCTCCAGCTTCTTCTTCGGGACGTTCATCTTCAGGCCCACCTTCTCTTCGGCCAGCAGCGCCCCCTTCAAAAGGATAATGATATTTTCTATTTTTCTCCGCTTCCACTCGTCTTTCATCGACGCCTTGTTGGCGATAAGAACAGTCTCCGACTCCAGGATGGTGTCGACTATCCTCAGGTTGTTGGCCCTCAGGGAGGCCCCCGTTTCCGTCACCTCGACGATGGCATCGGCCAAAAGCGGCGGCTTTACCTCCGTCGCCCCCCAAGAAAACTCCACGCCGGCCTCGATGCCCCGCTTCTTCAGATACCGCTTCGTGTATGCCACGAGCTCCGTAGCCACCTTCTTGCCCCGCAGGTCATCGACCGTCATGATGGACGACTCTTTCGGCACCGCGACGACCCACTTTACGCCCCGAAAGCCCACCTTGCCGTAACGAAATCGCTCCAGCTCCGTCACCTTGGCATCCTGCTCCAGCACCCAGTCAAAGCCTGTTATGCCGATGTCGAGAATGCCGTCCTCCACATATCTCGCCATCTCCTGGGCCCGAATGAGGAGGCCTTCCAGGTCCGGATCGTCAATGGACGGCACATAAGACCTTTCAAGCAGCTTGATGTTGAACCCTGCCTTCTTGAAGAGTTTTATCGTCTGTTCCTGCAGGCTCCCTTTCGGCAAACCAATCTTCAGCTTCATTCCGTCTGCTCCTTTCTGCTCCCTATTGCCTGTCTGTGGGCGAAAAGCCCCTCGATGGCGGCAAGCCTCATGGCGTCATCTCCAAAGTCCCGGACAAACCCCTTCGTTACCCTTACCAGCGACCTGCGTCGCATAAAGCGGTCGACGCAGAGGCCCGCCGTGAACCTGCCGGCGCCGCCCGTCGGCAGGACGTGGTTTGTTCCTATGTAGTAATCCCCGAGCGCCACCGTGGTGTCGGGTCCCAGATAGACGATACCCGGATAGCGAATCCTTCTTTCTCCGCCTGCCGGTCCGATATACTCCATGTGTTCCGGCGCTATGCGGTCTATAAGCTCAAGCGCCTTTGCGAGGTCTTTGAAAAAAACGACAAAGCCGTTGTCGTTCAGCGCCTTTTCAATGACTGACCGGCGCTCCGCCTTGGGCAGGAGCCTTCCGGCGGCCTCCAGCACCCGATCCAGGAAGGCCTTGTCCGACGAGAAAAGCCCTACCGTTGCCATCTCGTCGTGCTCCGCCTGGGAGAACATGTCCCACACCACGGCTTCGGGGGAGAGCGCTTCGGCCGCGAGAATGATGAGCTCCGTCGGCCCGGCGAGCATGTCGATGCCCACCCGTCCGTACACGTCCCGCTTTGCCTCTTCCACGTAGGCGTTGCCCGGGCCGACAATCATATCCACCTGCGGCACCGTCTCGGTGCCATAGGCGAAGGCGTAGACCGCCTGTGCCCCCCCGACCCTGAAAACCTCCTCTATGCCCAGAAGCTTGGCGGAGGCGAGGATGTAGGGGTTTACCTCCCCGTTTCTGGCCGGCGTAGCCACCGATATGTGCCTGACCCCCGCTATCTTGGCCGGTACGGCCCCCATAATTAACGATGAGGGATAGGGGGCGGTGCCGGCGGGCACATAGACCATCGCCCGCTCAACGGGAACCCAGGACTCCCGAACCGTCACCCCGCGGTCCCTATAGGTCCTCCCCTTCGGCTTCTGACCCTTGTGGTAGGCCGTCACGTTGCGGATCATGCCCCTAAGGATCGACAGGTCCGCCTTCGGAACCTCGGCGCTGCGCGTCGCTATTTCGTCGGGTGACACCTTGAGCGGGTAGTCCTTTTCCCAGCCGTCCCACCGGCGCGCAAAATCGGTCAAGGCACCGTCGCCCCGGGCCAGCAACTCTTTTTTGATAGCCACGACGGAGGTCCCGATGTCTCGCTTCTTCTCCTCGCGCCGCTTCATGACGAAGCCGAGGAGGCCTTCGGATTCCTGCTCAAGATCCCAGATTTTCACCCTTCCTCCTCTCGATCTTCGCCCCAAGCCCCTTCAGCTTTTCCTCGATCCGCTCGTAGCCCCTGTCGATGTGGTAAATCCTCGACACCTCCGTCGTTCCGTAGGCTGCAAGGCCGGCAAGAATAAGCGATGCGCTGGCCCTCAGGTCCGTTGCCATCACTTTTGCGCCCGAAAGCATGGGGACCCCCCGGACGAGGGCCGTGTTTCCCACAACCCGTATGTCTGCCCCCATTCTCCTCAACTCGGCGACATGCATCATCCTGTTCTCGAAGATGGTCTCCGTCACCGCGCTGATTCCCCTTCCCAGGGACATGAAGGCCATCACCTGCGCCTGCATATCCGTTGGAAAGCCCGGATAGGGCATCGTTTTCACGTCTACCGATGTGGGTTTCTTCCTCGACATGGACACCCTGAGGGCTCCGTTCTCCTCCACGATCTCCATGCCCGTCTCCCTCAGCTTTTCTATGACCGCCGTGAGCTGTTCGGGGATGCACCCCTCGAGCACCATGCTGCCCCTCGTGATCCCGCACGCGACAAGAAACGTGCCCGCCTCAATGCGGTCGGGAATGACTTCGTAGTTGCAGGGCACGAGATCTTTGACGCCTATAACCCGTATGACCTCCGTTCCCGCACCATCGATGCGGGCCCCCATCCGCTTCAGCATGTTTGCGAGGTCAACAACCTCCGGCTCCCGGGCCGCGTTTTCGATGATCGTTTCACCTCTTGCGGTGACCGCCGCCATGAGAATGTTTTCCGTCCCTCCGACGGTAGTCGCATCAAAGCGGATGCGCGCGCCCTTAAGCGCCTTGGCCGTCACGTCGACATAGCCTTCCCGGATGGCCACCTCACAGCCTAAGGCGGAAAGACCCTTCAGGTGCAGATCGATGGGCCTTACCCCGATGGCGCAGCCGCCGGGGTAGGAGACGGTGGCCTTCTTGAGCCCCCCGACAAGCGAACCCAGGACAAGCACCGAGGCCCTCATCTCTTTTACGACCTCGTAGGGCGCCACGTGATTGTCAAGGTCCCTTGTGTCGACCTCCAGGGTCCGCTCGCCGCTCCAACGGGCATCCCCACCGAGCATCCTGAGCAGCCGCACCATCGTATCCACGTCTCTCAGGTGTGGCACGTTGCCTATGCTGTATTGGCCTTTCCGGAGAATTGTGGCGGCGATGAGCGGCAGCGCGGCGTTCTTTGACCCGCTGATACGAACTGAACCCCTGAGGCGCTCGCCTCCTTCTATGACTAACGTTTCCATTCTCCCGTCACAACCCTCTCGGTTCCCGACAAATCCTTCCGGACACGGCTCTTCATGCCTCGCCCCTCCAACAGGGCCGCCACCGCTTCCGACTGCTCCCGGCCACCCACCTCCATGACAACGGCGCCGCCCTCCTCAAGGTGCCGGGGCACCCGGGCAAGGAACCGCCTGTATATGGCCAACCCGTCGGGGCCCCCGTCAAGGGCCCGCATCGGCTCGTACTCCCGAACGTCCCGCATAAGGCCGGCCAAGGCCCCCGTCGGCACGTAGGGCAAGTTGGCGGCAACAACGGAGAATCTGCCCCGGTGGTTGATGGCCTCAAAGAGGTCGGAGCAGAGAAATCGCACCCGCTCTTGCATGCCATGGCGTCTGGCGTTTATCGATGCCACGGTAAGGGCACCCATGGAAGCATCGACGGCCAGGACATGGGCATCGCATAGCTTGGCCACCATGATGCCTATGGCGCCGGACCCCGTCCCCATGTCCAGGACGAGCCGCCGCTCAGGGTTATTCTCTATTATTTTCACCGCTTCTTCAACAACAATCTCTGTCTCGGGCCGGGGGATGAGCACCCGCTCGTCAACAAAAAAGGGTTCGGAATAAAACTCTTTCTCGCCGACGATATAGGCCAGGGGCTGGCCTGCCCGCCGGGCACCGAGCTTTTTCTCGATGTCCGCGACCTCGTCCACCTGCAGCACCAGCTCCGGGTGGGCAATCAGCCGGGACGGCGACATATTCAACGTTCGGGATGCTATGGCCAGAAGATCGATCCGTCCGACTCCACGGCTTTCTCTGAGAAGCTGCCGGAGCTGCACAGGGGCCTTCGCTATTTAAGGGCCTCTGCCTGGAAGTGGGCCGTCAGTGGGTTGATGATGTCCTCCAGGTCGCCGTTCATGACGGCCTGCAGCTTGTAAAGGGTCAGGCCGATGCGGTGGTCTGTGACCCTTCCCTGTGGGAAGTTGTATGTGCGGATCCGCTCGCTTCTGTCCCCCGTGCCGACCTGCTTGCGCCTTTCCGCCGAGATCTCCTGCGACTTCTCCTCTTCCATCTTCTCCTTCAGCCTCGCCCTAAGCACCCGCATGGCCTTGGCCTTGTTCTTGTGCTGCGACTTTTCATCCTGACATGTAACGACGATGCCCGTAGGCAGGTGGGTTATGCGCACCGCCGAGTCCGTCGTGTTGACGTGCTGCCCGCCGGGACCGCTGGACCTGTAGACGTCGACGCGGAGCTCCTCGGGGTTGATGACGACCTCGAGCTCCTCGGGTTCCGTGAGCACGGCAACGGTTACCGTCGATGTGTGTATCCTTCCCTGGGCCTCCGTCTCAGGCACCCTTTGCACGCGGTGGACCCCGCTTTCATACCTGAGACGGCCGAACGCCTCCTTGCCTTCCACCAGAACGACCACTTCCTTGAAGCCCCCCATTCCGGCCACGCTCTCGCTCATGAGCTCCGTCTTCCAGCGCTTCGTCTCCGCATACCTCATATACATGGAGAACAGGTCGGCGGCAAAAAGGGCGGCCTCTTCGCCCCCTGTTCCCGCCCGTATCTCCAGAATGACGCTCTTCGCCTGCCCCCCTTCCTTGCTCAGGAGACTTTCCTTCAGGGCCTCGGCCTGCCTGTCCCTTTGGGTCTCCAGGAGGTCTGCCTCTTCCTTGATAAGGGCCCGCATCTCTTCGTCCGACTCCGATTCCAGTAGGGCAAGCGTCTTGAACGCCTCATTCTTCAGTCGCTTCCACGCCCTGAAGCCCTCCACGAAATCCCGCAGCTCCGCCCGTTCTACGGCGAGCTGTTTGTACAGGCTAAGGTTCGCGATCGTCTCCGGCCTCGCCATATCCTGTTCGAGTTCTTCGTAACGTTTCTCCAGGGCTTCCAGCTTATCGAACATTACTTCCTTTTCTTCCCGTACCGCTTTTCAAATTTCTCCACCTGGCCGGCGGAATCCAGAAGCTTTTCCTTGCCCGTAAAGATGGGGTGGCACTTGGCGCAGATTTCCACACTGATCTTGTCCCTTACGGAGAGGGTTTCGAAGACGCTTCCACAGGCGCACTTCACTGTGGCCATCTTCAGTTCCGGGTGTATTCCTTGTTTCATTTCATCCTCCTTTGCTCATTGATAAGAGAAATTCCTTGTTGGATTCGACGTCCGAAAGCTTCTCCAGCAGGAACTCCATTGCGTCCACCTGGTTCATGGGCTGGAGCACCTTTCTCAAAAGCCATATGCGTGAGAGGTCTCCGTTCTGCAGCAGCAACTCCTCCTTGCGGGTCCCTGACTTGTTGATGTCGATGGTGGGGAAGACCCGCTTTTCCGTCAGCTTACGGTCAAGGTAGATCTCGCTGTTGCCGGTGCCCTTGAACTCCTCAAAGATAACCTCGTCCATCCTGCTGCCCGTATCGATGAGGGCCGTTGCAACGATCGTCAGGCTGCCGCCCTCCTCTATGTTGCGGGCGGCCCCGAAAAACCTCTTCGGCTTCTGCATGGCCGACGCGTCGATTCCGCCTGACAGTATCTTTCCGCTTGAGGGAACAACGGTGTTGTAGGCCCTCGCCAGCCGGGTGATGCTATCGAGAAGAATGACCACATCTCTTTTGTGCTCCACGAGCCTCTTGGCCTTCTCTATTACGATCTCGGCGACCTGGACGTGCCTCGTGGCCGGCTCGTCGAAGGTAGAGCTGATCACCTCTCCATCGACGGACCGGATCATGTCGGTCACCTCTTCGGGCCGCTCGTCTATGAGCAGCACGATGAGGTAGATCTCTTTGTGGTTTCTCGTAATGCTGTTGGCGATGTTCTGGAGGAGCATCGTCTTTCCCGTCCTCGGCGGCGCGACGATGAGCCCCCTCTGTCCCTTGCCGAGGGGCATAAAAAGGTCCATAACCCTCGATGAAAGGTTGTCGCCTGTCGTTTCCAGGCGGATGCGCTCGTTGGGATAGATGGGCGTAAGGTTGTCAAAAATGATCTTGTCCTTCGCCACGGTGGGATCATCGAAGTTGATCGTTTCCACCTTCAGGAGGGCGAAGTATTTCTCGTTATCCTTGGGCGGCCGTATCTGCCCCGATGTGGTGTCGCCCGTCCGCAGGCCGAAACGCTTGATCTGCGACGGAGAGATGTAGATGTCGTCCGGTCCCGGGAGGTAGTTGGAGTCCGGCGACCGCAGGAAGCCGAAACCCTCGGGAAGTATCTCCAGAACCCCCTCCCCGTAAACAGACTCGTTCTTGTCCACCAGGGCCTGCAGAATAGAGAATATAAGCTCCTGCTTTCTCAAGCCCGGGGCGTTTTCAACGCTCAATTCGCGGGCTATGTGTGTCAGCTCGCTTATTTTCTTTCTCTTCAGTTCATTCAGGTGCATCTATTGTTCCTCCCACTCTCGAATCTTTGTTTCGAGCTTCCGGCATTCCCCCTGCAGGTCCCCGATGCTGCCGTCGTTGCGAACGACAAAATCGGCCCTGCGTTCCTTCTCGGCAAGGGGGATTTGAAACCTAAGTCTACGCTCCATGTCGTCTTCCGTTACGCCTCGTTTTTTCAGCCTCTCCCGCATCGTCTCAATCTGCGCCGAGACAACCACCACTCTGTTGCACTTCTTGTCAAGCCCCGTCTCGAAGAGAAGGGGGTGGTCAATGATGACCGTCTTTGCGCCCGAAACCGAGAACGCCGTAACGGCCCTGCACATCTCCCCCCTTACGACGGGGTGAATGATGCCTTCTATGGTCTTCAGCGCCTGGGGGTTTATGAATACGAGTTCCTTCATGGCATCCCTGTCTATGGAGCCATTCTTTACAAAGGCGCTTCCGAAGGCCTTTTCAACAGCCGTGACTACCTCCGGGCTCCGGGAGGCTTGCCTTCCCAGTTCGTCTATATCGATTACGGGGAGGCCCTTATCTCTCAGCATGCCTGACAGCGTGCTCTTGCCGGTCCCAAGGACGCCCGTTATACCAACTATGATCATATGTCGAGGTTCTTGACGGTCAGCGCGTTCTCTTCTATGAAGAGCCTTCTCGTCTCCACGTTATTGCCCATGAGAACCGTAAAGACCTGGTCGGCGCCTACGGCATCCTCTATGGAGACCCTAACGAGACTCCGCTTCTGGGGGTCCATGGTTGTTGTCCAAAGCTGTTCCGGATTCATCTCGCCCAGACCCTTGTAGCGCTGGATTGCGATGCCCTCCTTACCCCTGTCCGTAACGAACTTCAGGAGTCGGTCCACTGTCAGGGCCGGGACCTCTCCCTTGCCGTCGAGAACCACTATTCGCTCTTCGTAAAAGGCCCTTGACCTCAGGTACGCCTTGTAGGCCTCGATGTAATCTCCTCCGCTCACCAGGTCATAGTCAATCCGCGCCGTCATTCCCGCCTTCGTGCCGGGAACAAAGAGGGTGTAAAGGCTGTGTTCCGGGTCCCGTGCAATCTCTACTTCGGCGCTCATGCCGTCAATCCACTCCATAGCCTTTCTCAGCTTGTACTCGGCCTCGAAGTCGCTCCTGGCGCCTATGCCCTCATGAAAGAGGGCCAATATGAATTCCCGCCTGATTCCGGAGGCCTCCATCTCTCTTAGATAGCGCTCCACGATCCGTATGCGCCCCAAGGCCTCTTTAAGTTCCGCCCCCTCTGTCTCCGCAGCCTCAAGGCGGCACTTCACGTTGTCGGTACCGCGGTCGACGATGAAACGCTCAAACTCCTCGTCGTCTTTGATATAGACGTCCTTGCCCCCATGCCTGATCTTGTAAAGGGGCGGCTGTGCTATGTAAAGGTGGCCGCTTTCTATGAGATCGGGCATATTGCGATAGAAAAGGGTGAGAAGGAGGGTCCTGATGTGTGATCCGTCAACATCTGCGTCGGTCATGATAATAACCTTGTGGTATCTGAGGCGGCCCGAGTTCTCCGCTCCCAGGCCCGTCGCCATATATATGGACCGGATTTCCTGGTTCGTAATCACCTTCTCCTGTCTCGATTTTTCAACGTTCAGTATCTTGCCCTTCAGCGGAAGGATTGCCTGTGTTTTTCTGTCCCGTCCCTGCTTTGCCGAGCCTCCTGCAGAGTCACCCTCAACAATATAGAGCTCACAAAGCTCGGGCTCGCTTTCCTGACAGTCCGCAAGCTTACCGGGCAGCAACCCGTTTTCCAAAAGGCTCTTGCTCTTTATCAGCTCCTTGGCCTTTTTCGCCGCCTCTCTCGCCTTTTTGGAATCGATGGCCTTTTTCGCGATGGCCTTGGCCACGTCGGGATAAAGTTCAAAATACTCGGGCAGCTTTTCATTAAGAAGAGACTCCACAAGGCCCTTTACCTCGCTGTTTCCGAGCTTGGCTTTTGTCTGGCCCTCGAATTGGGGGTTCTGCATCTTGATGCTGATGACGGCGACGAGCCCTTCCTTGACGTCGTCACCCGATATGGTCTCCTTTGCTTTCTGCTGCCAATTCGTTTGGATGAAGTTGTTGAGACACCGTGTTAGTGCCGCCCTGAAACCCGTTACATGACTGCCGCCTTCCTGCGTATTGACGTTGTTGACGAAACTGTAGATATTCTCGCTGTAGCCGTCGTTATGCTGAACTGCAACCTCCATAAAATCCAGGGGTTGTTTCGATCCCGACAGAAAGACGGGCTCTTCATACAGAACAGCCTTGTTTGTGTTAAGATAGCGCACAAAGGATTTTACCCCTCCCTCGTGCCGAAAATCCTGCCTTCTTCCCTTTCTTTCATCAACGAGAATAATATGGATCCCGTTGTTGAGGAATGAAATTTCCCTCATCCGATGGGCCAGGGTATCGTAACTGAACTCCGTCGTCTCGAATATCTCGCTGTCCGGTTTAAAGCGGACCTTTGTTCCCGTCTTCTCCGTGTCACCGACGATGGTCAGATCGTTCTGCCGGTCTCCCTTCTCGTAGCGCTGAAAATAGACCTTACCGTTTCTCCGAACCTCGATCTCCAAATACTCGGAAAGGGCGTTGACGACCGACAAGCCCACCCCGTGAAGGCCCGCAGAATAGCGGTATGAGTCCTTGTCGAACTTACCTCCGGCGTGCAGTTTTGTCAACACCACCTCGAGGGCCGACATATTCTCGCTACTATGCATTTCCGTCGGGATTCCGCGGCCGTTATCCTCACAGGTCACGCTGCCGTCCCTGTGAATGGTAATACCGATCTTGTCGGCATAGCCTTCCAATGCCTCGTCTACACTGTTATCTACCAATTCATAGACGAGGTGGTGGAGACCTTCGACGTTCGTATTTCCTATGTACATCGACGGCACCTTGCGAACCGCATCGAGGCCGCCCAATATCTTTATATTATCTGCCTTATATTCTCTCATCTGTTACACTCGTATGGGCATTACTATGTTCTTGTAATTCTGATCCTCCATATCCTCCACAAGGACCGATCCGTAGGTGCTTGGCGCCCTGATACATATCTTCTCTCCACCGCAGTGCTGCACGACATCCATAACAAACCTGACGTTGAAGTTCATACTTAACTCTTCCCCGTCATACTCCAGGGGAATAATCTCTTTCGCCCTTCCAACGTCCGACTCTGCGTCTATCTCGACCGCCTCAGCCTTCAGCGTCACCTTAATCGGCTCGGCCCTTCCAAGAATTGCCGACACCTTCTTCAAACCCTTCAAAAACATTTCCCTATTTACCACGGCCACATTTTTGTTCGCCGGTATCACATTCTCATAATCGGGAAAATTCCCCTCGATAATCCTTGACATCAGTAGAATTTTCTCACCTTTGAACTGTACCTGCTTTTCATCAAGCGATATGGACAGATCCCCACCGTCCTCAAAAACCCTGTCAATCTCGAGCATACAACGCTTGGGAATAATTATCCCTTTAAAATCTCGCAGCCCTTCTATTTCCCTTTGATACAGCGCCATCCTAAAGCCGTCCGTGCCGACCACCTTTAAGATCCCCTCTTTCGCCTCCATAAACATTCCCGTCAAAACATGTCGCGCCTCATCTGTTGAAACGGCAAAGGTTACCCGTTCCACCATGTCCCTAAATACACCGGAACCCACCACGAAGCCTTCAGCCCCCTGAATGTCCCTCACCTCAGGAAACTCATCGGGATCCTGGAGCGCAATGACAAACTCAGTCTGTTTCTGCCTTAAAGCCAAAACGTTTTCATCTACCGTAATATCAATATCGCCGTTGTCCATCTCACGAAGAATATCGACAAATTTGCGCCCATGTATGACCATCTTTCGAGGTTCATCGCTGATTATATCAAGAAAGGCGATACCGCTTATCTCCAGGTCTGTGCAATAAACAGCGCATCCCTCGGGCCCAAGGCTCAAAAGGATATTGGAAAGTATGGGCATTATGGATCTTTTTTCCGTAATGCCGACAAGCTTACTGATGGGTTGGAGGATGCGGGTTTTTTCTATTATTATATTCATATATACCTCTCTTAGTAGTCATAGGGGTGGATGATTCTGTTGAAAGCAAAATAAACCCTTCAATATTAAGGAGAACGGAAGAATAGGACCCTGTAAAAGAATGTGGAAAGGATGTGAATTCATGTGGACTTAATTCTCTCCTCTATCCTGTTCACTGTATCTTTGAACTCCTTCTTGATCTTTAGTTCCTCCTCAACCTTCCGGATGGAGTGGATGATCGTTGAATGATCCTTTCCGCCGAATCGCTCCCCGATGGCCGCCAAAGACGCATCTGTGAGTTTGCGGGACAAAAACATGGCTATCTGCCGCGGAACCATGACGGACCGTACGCGCTTCTCCGATTTCAGATCGGCAATTTTGACGCTGAAGTGATCCGCCACCTCCTTGATAATGCCGTCGATGGTTATATCCTTCTTTTTCTCCGAGATCATATTACCCATAACCTGCTTCGCCAGGTCGATGGTCATGGGAAGGCCGTGTATGGAGGCGTAGGCCCCGATACGAATCAATGAACCCTCGAGATTTCTCACATTGTCGGCCATATGGGAGGCAATAAAAAAGGCCACGTCCAGCGGCAAATCAATACTGTTCATCTCCGCTTTTTTGTTGAGAATAGCCACCTTCGTCTCCAGATCGAGGGCCTGAATATCGGCTATGAGACCCCATTCGAAGCGGGATTTGAGCCGTTCCTCAAAATTCTCTATCTCGCGCGGCAGTTTGTCGCTCGTTACGACGATCTGCTTTCTGTTGTCGTAGAGGGCATTAAAGGTGTGGAAAAACTCCTCCTGGGTTCTTTCTTTTCCCGCTATGAACTGTATATCATCGATGAGAAGAACATCCATTTTTCTGAATCTATTCCGGAAATCCTCCATCCTGTCATAGCGAATAGAGTTAATCATCTCGTTTGTGAAAACCTCGGCAAAGATATAACAGACCTTCTCGGGTACAACCTTTCCGTATCCCGTCACAAAATTGCCTATAGCATGAAGAAGGTGGGTTTTTCCCAATCCTACCCCCCCATAGACGAAGAGAGGGTTATACGTCTTGCCGGGATTGTTGGCCACAGCCAGCGCCGCCGCATTGGCAAACTGGTTGCTCGAACCAACAACAAAATTCTCAAATGTATAGAGCGGGTTGAATATATTATAACCCACCTGCCTCTTGACAACAACCGCTCTCTTATCGGCAGGTTCCTCCTCCTTTTGGAGGACATATTCTATCTTTACGGTCACACCCGCTGATTGCTCCAGAAAGGAGGCAACGAGTGCCTCGTAGTTATCGCGGACCCAGTCCCTAAAGAATGTGTTGGGAACCCTTATGGAACACGTGCCGTCCCGATAGTCGACGAGCTCCATGGGTTCGATCCATGTTTTAAAGCTATCGGGACTAATGACCCCGGCAATTTTTGATTTTACCTCGGATAAAATGTCTACCATGGAGGGGACTTTTCAACACATTTTCAACATAGGTGGAAAACTTCGTCTCGCGGAAAGGTTCTGATGGCCATGATAATACAATTAGCGCAGTTTTGCAAGAGGTTTTTTCTCTCCGCGCCGCCCGTCCATTGATTTATAGAGGCCGGTTTGCTATGATTTTCAATGCTTCGGACCGTCACACTGACAGCGCTTCTCCTGCTCGTCGCTACCCTCGCCTGCCCGGCCCGGGGAGAGGATGACTATTCAGCCGTTCTCAGTAGGGCACGTACTTCGGGAAAACCGGTAGTACTCTTTTTCTTCAGCAAGGGTTGCCCGTACTGCGACCTTATGGAGAGCGAAACGTTTCGTGATAGTCAGACCATGTCATCCCTCAACGAGATAGCCCTATTGGCAAAAATCGACGGTGAGCGCAGGCGGGACCTATCGCGGCTCTACCTCGTCCATGGGTTTCCCACCACATGGCTCATAGACGAGAAGGGCAGCCGCATAGGCCAGATACCGGGCTATATCTCGCGCAAAGACTTTCAGTCCCTTCTAACATACCTGAAAGGGAGACATTACAGATCCCTCAGCATAAAAGAATACATGGCGAAAAGACCCTAACGGCGGACCGTCAGAAGAGGCTTCTGAAGTGGGTGAGTATCTTCCTCCAGTAAGGTGCGTCAACGGTGTCGACGGCAACACCCTTGGACTTGGATGCGTGCACAAAGTCTTTGCGGTTCACCATAATACCTACGTGATGCTCCTTCTTGGCAGAAAAGAAGACAAGGTCGCCGGGCAGGATAGCGTCTGGCCCCACCTCATACCCCACCTTACTCATCAACTCGGCCGTCTGTGGGAGAATGACGCCATACCTGCTGTAGGTAAAAAATACGAGCCCGCTGCAGTCAAAAGAGTCAGGTCCCCTGGCGCCGTAACGATAGGGTTTGCCCCTCTGGGCCAGGGCGAAATTGACCGCCTCAGCCCGAACCTGCTCCGATCCGACGTCAACGGCAACCTTTTTTTGCGCACAGCCACCCAGAAGAAGGGCCAGCAGGATTACGGAGACAGCCGATGTCGCCCACAGGGGTTTACCCATAGCTATCCACGATGTCGCCCACAGGGAGAAGCGACCTGCTGAAAAGGGCGTGGCCCAAAGCGGGGGCGAGGGCCTCGTGGGGGTGAAATCCTATGGCGAGACCGACGGCCTGGAACA
Organism: uncultured Pseudomonadota bacterium; assembly: GCA_964651435.1. GTDB lineage: Bacteria > Desulfobacterota > Syntrophorhabdia > Syntrophorhabdales > CAYQXL01 > CAZYVU01. Next base: position 118,137 of record CAZYVU010000001.1, on the reverse strand, counting down.
TGTCGCGGTCCCCCTCGCCGTCCCCGACAGCCGCCGCTTCCTCGGGCGAAAGACACCTCAGCGCCAGCAGGTCCTTGACAACCCTGCCCTTTCCGTCGTGAGCCACAGACAGGCGAATTTCCCCAGTCAGTACGCCGTCTTCAACGACAAGATCGTTAGAGAACGCCTCGTCGATGCCCAACTCAACCTTTACTTTGTCGACAAGAAAGGAAAGGCCCGTGGAGACCATGACGGTGTAAATGCCGCGAGCCTTCAGGGCTTCGATGCACCTCTGTGCATCGGTCTGGTAGGGTATCTCGCTTATGACCTCGTGCACGGAGGCCGCGGGCATGCCCCTCCACAAGAGGGCGTCCCTCCTGCAGAACTCCTCATAATCTATGAGGCCCTGGCGAAACAAATCCTGGTACTTATGGGCCCCGCTCTCCCACAGGCCCAGACGCCTGTGCAGATATTCCCAACTGCTCCTGACCCTTGTCAGGGTGCCGTCGCAATCAAAGAAAACGACCCGTATGGCCACGGAGATGTTATAGCATCGAAGAAAACAAAAGTCCACGAGGCCCAACGACGGTGGTATAATGATGAAACCTTATGGGAGCAACGGATTTTCACACGCACATCTTCCCCCCGGAAATAATCCGGGAAAGGGAAAGCCTTTGTCGACGCGACGACGCCTTTGGCAGGCTTTATGAGAACCCCCGATCGCCCATGGCCGATGCCGAAGACCTGGAGGCATATCTGTACGCAGCCTCGTTGGACATGGCCGTGGCGTGCAGCTTCGGATTCGCAGACCAGGGTCTGCTTCGTTCTTGCAACGATTATATTCTCCAGGCGGCCCGGCGAAACCCCCGCATCGTGCCCTTTGCGGCAGTTTCCGAAAGGGGCGGCAGGGCGCCGGAAAAGGAAAGCGAGCGTTGTCTCGGCCTCGGCGCCCGAGGGATCGGCGAGATTGGGTTCTACGTGAACGGCCTCGGCGCCCCGGAGCGGAGACGGCTTGACAGGCTCGCCGGCACCGTAATGGAGGCGGGGGCCATCCTTATGCTCCACATGAACGAACAAATAGGCCACTCCTATGCGGGCAAGGCGGCGATTGACTTCGGCGAGGTCGCAGAGTTCCTGTCGGCTCACGGGGCCCTCACCGTAGTGCTTGCCCACCTGGGCGGCGGACTCTGTTTCTACGAGTTTATGCCGGAGATCAGGAAGGCCTTCAAGAATGTATACTACGACACGGCGGCCGTACCGTTCTTGTATGGTGTCGAGGTGTATCGCTTTTTGGGGCGGTTTCTGGCCAAGAAAACCCTGTTCGGCTCAGACTTTCCCCTGCTTCGCCGCGGAAGGTACGAGGAGGGGCTCTCGATGCTGGGAGCAAAGGCAAAGGCAAAGGTTATGGGCTTAAACGCCGGGAGGCTCCTTGGCGCCTGACTGGGATAAGCGCTACAGAGAAGGCTACGCCCACGGAATACGGGGGCCACACGACCTTCTCTTGCGGTTTGCCCCGGCCATCCCCCGGGGCCGCGTCGTCGACATTGCCATGGGGAACGGGCGCGACCTCATTTTTTTGGCCGAAGAAGGCTTTTGGGCTGTGGGCATAGAGCGGTCCGGGGAGGCCATCCGGTTGGCCCGTGCCGGCGCGGCATGGGGACCCGGACTTCTCGGCTTTGTGCAGGCCGACGCAGCAGCGCTTCCCCTAAAGGAAGGTTCGGCAGCGGGAATCATCATTTTCTATTTCCTTCTCCGGGAAATGGCGGAGGACGTGGTGCGGCTTCTTCGGAAGGGAGGAGTCCTTATCTGCGAAACCTTTCTAAAAAGACAGAACAGCATCGACCGGTGGCGGAACCCCGATTACCTTTTGGACGATGGCGAACTCCTCCACCTCTTCGGTGGCCTGGAAACGATCTTTTATGAGGAGGGCCTTAGGGCGGAGGGCGGAAGGGCCCGGGCAACGGCACAATACGTAGGGAGGAAGAAATGATCGTGGAGTGGGACCCTGCGAGGCCAAAAAAGAGGGCTACAGCACTGATCAAGGAGGCCGTGGAGGCCGGCGGAATCATCGCATACCCCACGGACACGGTTTACGGCATGGGTTGCGACCTTTTTAACATCAAGGCAATACGGCGACTCTACGCCCTCAAGCGACTCGACACAAAAAAGGCTCTGACGCTTATGTGCCGGGACCTCAGGGAAATAAGCACCTATGCCGTCGTCACCGATTTTGCCTTCGATGCGATGAAGGAGCATCTGCCGGGTCCTTACACTTTTGTCCTTCAGGCGCGCAAGATAATGCCCAAGCTGCTCATGACGGAGAAGAAGGAGGTGGGTATCCGCGTGCCGGACCACCCTATCCCCATAGGCCTTGCCAACCTTATCAACAGGCCCATACTGAACACCACCGTAAAGATATCGGGGGGCGATATCTTTACGGACCCGAGGGTCATTGAGAAAGACTTCAAGGGGGGCGTTGAACTGGTCCTCGACGGAGGCATTATTGTCAGCGATCCTTCGACGGTCATAAGCCTTATAGATGACACGGTGCGGGTGTTGCGGGAGGGCAAAGGGTCCTTTGCTACTCCTCGCCGGATATAGCAGTGTCTCCCATGGCCTCGTCGAGAGACTCCTCGAAGCCTTCCCCCAGTTCGTCTCCCAACTCCTTTCCCATGCGGCGCATGACCCGCTCCACGCTTGCCGGGTCATTCTCGTCGAGATCGGAGAACTTGGTCGGATCGAGGAGCCCCTCAAGGCGGCGCTCCTCGCTCTTCAGCACGGCCACCCTGGACAGGACCCGCTTGACATTCCTGCCCCCGCAGGCCTTGCAGAAGGGGCTCACCTCCTCGGTTGTGCGAAGGAGAAGAAAGGACGAAATGCGTCCGCAGTCGCTACAGTCATATTCGTAAATAGGCATCAAACCACTCCCATAAAAACTTAAAAGGTTTCTGGTCACACTATAATGATAACGGCCCCGTTTTTCAAGGAAACAGGCTTTTTGATTTACAAAAACCCTTGCTTGGGCTATATAAAGCCACATGGGCACCGTCATACAGAGCTACGCGGACTGCAGTTTTCACAGGGAGATCGGCGCGCTCATCGAACAGTATTCAGAGAACAAGCAGGATGTCGGCATTCTCGCCGCATCTCTTTTGGAGGCGAAGGGCGATATCGGCACCATTGTGGACCTGGGGTGCGGATACGGATGGTTTGAAGAGAGGTTAAAGGGGCCGTACGACTACATTCTCGGTGTCGATTGTCACAGCAAGAATGAAGAGCAGTTCCTTGGAGCGGCGCGGCGCATTGCGGCCAAAGCAGCCTTTCTTAACATCCTCTTGCCCGCACCCGTTCCGGCGGCAGACGAGTCCTTCGATGTGGCCGTTGCGGCCTACTCGCTCTATTTTTTTCCACAGGCCTTGGCGGAAACTTACAGGCTTCTGCGGCGGGGCGGATCGCTGCTCGTTATTACGCACAGCGAGTCGATGATGGAGGAGGGCGAGCGTCACTTCGATTTCAGAAATTTGCGGCGCCTCATCAGGAGCTTTTCGGCGGAGAACGGAGAGGCCCAACTGCGCAGGCACTTCGCTGACGTTCAGGTTATGGACTACCCCAACGCACTGCTTTTCCCCCGCGGCAGCCTGGTAGACCTGGAAAAGTATATCGAGTTCAAAAAAGAGTTCATAGTGAGGGACGTGGAGCCGGAAAAGGTCAAGGAGGCCATGGCAGGCGAGTTGGCGACAAAAGGGGAGGTAAGGCTGAACAAGAACGATAGAATCTTTCTCGCCACAAAATGAGGAACAAACTCTTCTGCAATTTCTGCGGCCAGGACCTTTTTACTGAGGTGCTGGAAGGCAGGCCCCGACGGGTGTGCCGCGGATGCGGCCAGATCTATTACGAGAACCCCCTTCCGGTGGTATCGGTAATCGTTGCGAGCCGCGACCGGGAGCTGCTCCTCGTCAAGCGCGACCGGGAGCCTTTCAAGGACATGTGGTGCTTTCCTATCGGTTTTGCCGAGACAGGGGAAAACGTCGAAAGCGCGGCGCTGAGGGAGCTCAAGGAAGAAGCAGGCATCGACGGAAGGATCGTTCAGCTCATCGACGTGTCGTCCCACAACAACCCTCTCTATGGGGACCTGCTCATCGTCACCTTCGAGGCGGAGAAAACGGGCGGCGAGGAACGTGCGGGCGACGATGCCGGCGACTGCCGGTATTTTCCCGTCATGAACCTTCCCAAGCTGGCTTTCGACTCGCAGGAGGCAGCGGTCCAAAAGTTCATAGAGCTCAAGAAGGACCTCTGGAAGATACATGACTCCTTTGAAACGTTCGTGGAGGGTGCCCTGAAGGATTCGATTGCCTATCCCGGCGGTCTCCTATCCGACGAGCTGATCAACGTGGTCCAGGTTAACTCGGAAAGGATAATAGAGCTGTGGCTCGACGATGTGGGCACAAACCCCTCGACCCCGTCATACCGGCTCATTGACAAGGAAGACCTTTCGCGGCGGGCAATGGTGATTTTAGGTCATTTTGAGGTGTGGCTCAAAGGAAGAACGGGAGAAAAGAAGTTCAAGAATTTCTACCTTGCGCTGGGAGAGGCAAGGAGGAGCGAGGGCATCCCTCTGGAGGACGTTATCAGCTCCCTTAGCCTCCTAAAAAAGCATATCTGGATGTTCACATACTCCTTTGGCGTTTGGGAAAAGGCCCTCGACATCTACCGGATGTTCGAGTTAGGCGAAAGGCTCGTCTATTTTTTCGACAGGGCAGCCTACTACACCGCCGTGGGCTACCGCCAGGGGTCGTAAAAGGGAGACCCGTTGGGCGGAAGCAGCGAGGACCTTCTTAAGCGGTCGACCCTTATCGTCACCACCCTTTCGTCTTTTCTGACGCCGCTTGCCCTCTCGACAGTGAACGTCGCCCTCCCATCCATAGGAAGGGAATTCCGGTTTACCGCCGTCGCCCTCGGTTGGATCGCCACATCCTACATCCTTACCGCCGCGATGGTCCTTCTCCCCTTCGGCAGGCTGGCCGATATTTGCGGCAGGAAGAAGGTTTTCCTTATCGGTACGGGGATATTCACGGCGGCCTCTGTCGGCCTCGGCGCGGCCTCGACACAAGCCATGCTTGTGGCCTTTCGGGCCCTTCAGGGGGTGGGGGCCGGCATGATTTTCGGAACAGGAATTGCCATCCTGAGCTCTGTCTTTCCGCCCGGCGAGCGGGGCAAGGTCTTGGGGATCAACGTTGCGGCCGTCTATCTCGGCCTTTCCTGCGGCCCTTTCCTGGGGGGTATTCTCACCCAGCACCTGGGTTGGCGGAGCGTCTTTTTCGTCAACGTGCCGCCGGGCATCGCCATTATCTTCCTGACGCTGTGGAAGCTCAGGGAGGAGTGGACGGAGGCAAAGGGTGAGGCGTTCGACTTTGTAGGCAGCGCCACGTATGTGGCAACGATTTTTGCCCTTATGTACGGCTTTTCCCTGCTGCCCTCGTTCTCCGGCATGCTTCTGCTTGCGGCAGGTGTCGTGGGCCTCTTTGTCTTTGTGGCCCTGGAAGGGCGCTCCGACAGGGCCCTCCTTGATGTGGCCCTCTTCGCGCGAAACAGGGTCTTCGCCCTTTCAAACGCTGCCGCCCTCATCCACTACTCTGCCACATTCGCCGTCTCCTTCCTGCTCAGCTTCTACCTGCAACACCTGCGGGATCTCACCGCCCAGTCCGCAGGCTTTCTCCTGGTGGTCCAGCCCTTTGTTCAAGCCCTTTTCTCCCCCCTTGCAGGCCGCATGTCGGACACCGTCGAGCCGAGGATTCTTGCCTCGTCGGGCATGGGGCTTACGGCGCTGGGTCTCTTTCTTCTCGTGTCCGTCGGCCCAACGACGAGCCTCGCCCTCGTGGCCGCAAGCCTCGTCGTGCTTGGTGTCGGCTTTGCCCTTTTTTCGTCGCCGAATACGAATGCGATCATGAGCTCCGTCGAGAGCAGGCACTATGGCATCGCCTCATCCATGCTTGCCACCATGCGGCTTCTGGGACAGATGATGAGCATGGGCATCACCATGATCATTTTTACAGTCTATATGGGGAAGGCGGAGCTTGTCCCGACGCTCTATCCGTTGCTGCTCAAGAGTATCAGGCTCGCGCTAATCGTTTTCGGAGGGCTTTGCGTTATCGGGATGTTCGCCTCCATGACCCGAGGAAACCTGCGGCAGAAAGGCTGATTGGAGAAGAGGGGGCCTCCCGGCTAAACGTCGAAGCAAAAAAATAAGGAGGGGTCTGTGGCCCCTCCTTATCGATCCTAATCCGGCTATTTACTACTTCTGCTTCTTCAGGAATTCGACGGCAAAGGCCAGGCCCTGGTCGCCCGGTACGCCCTTCGCCTTGGCGTTCTTCACGTACTCATCAAGGATCGGCTTTACTGCTGCGGCAAACTTCCCGTCTTCAGCGGCCGACAGATCTATAATCTTGTTGCCCCGTTTCTTTACGAACTCGTAGCCTTCCTTGTCAATGTCATCCCAGAGTTTTGCCTGCTTCCCTATCCATTCCTTGCTCACGTCGGTGAAAACCTTCTTCACGTCTTCGGGCAGGGAATTCCACTTAGACTTGTTCATGACGATGAACATGCCCGTGGTATATGCCGCGCCGAAATCCTTTGTCGTGGAGCTGACAACCTCGCCCCACTTCCAGCCCTGGAGGGCCTCAACGGGGGCCAGTGCGCCGTCGGCAACGCCTGTCCTAAGGGCATCGTAGGTTTCCGGCATGGTAGTTCCAACGGGTGCGCCGCCCAGAGCGGTGACGACCTTGGCAGCCAGACCTGTGGCCCTAATCTTCATGCCTTTGACATCTTCAATCTTGTTGACGGGCTTCTTGGTATGGAGGATGCCGGGTCCGTGGGCATGAAGGTAGAGGACGTGTACGTCCTCCAGCTCTTTCGGTTTGAACTTCTCATAGTAGGCGTTGATGAGTGCCGTTGCCTGTGCGCCGTTCTTGTAACCCAGGGGAAGGTCGATGGCCTCCATCATGGGGAACCTGCCGGGCGTGTAAGCAAAGCAACTGTAGCCGATGTCGGCGATGCCCTTCTTTACGCTGTCAAAGGTCTGGGCCGCAGGGGTAAGTGTGTTGCCGGGGTAGTAGGTGATTTTAACCTTGCCGTTGGTCCTCTTTTCCACCTCTTTGACCCACTGCTCGGCAAGCTGGCTGTTTTTATGCGGTGCCGGGAAGAAATTGGAGTAATTGAGTTTGATCTGGGCCGATGACAGGCTCGGTACGGAAACCATGCATACGGAGACCAGAAAGACCGCCACGAAAAGCTTGACTAAAAACGATTTGTTCATGCTCCCCTCCTAAGAGTTTTGTTTGTCTAAATTATAGTTAATGAAATCTCCAAAACTTTGTCAACCCTTTTCGGGTCGGCGGGGATTCGGCTCCGAGTCCTGTCGGCGGCGAAAGCCCATACCGCCGAACTTGCTGATGTTCATTATAATGAACGCAAGTAGCGCAAGTAAGTACCTAAAAAATAAACTGCTTGATTTATCCTGTTTAGTATGGTAAAAAATTCTAACCCAATCCAGGGGCGATACCCCTTGACTTTCGGGCAAGAATCGTGAACTATCTCTGCTTGCATACTTCCACAACAACGATTGTTCAGAAGGAGGATCCCTACCATGGCAAAGGTTAAGATGGCGTGCCCCATATCCGGGGGCGTCTGTGTTGAGTGCGCGATTTACCGGGGGCGGCACTACTATCTCTGTTTTGCCCCCAAGTACAGGGGCCATGCGGGGGCGCCGCCGGCCCCAACGGAAAAGCCGGGCAAACAGGCAGGATCGCCGGACGGCACCTTCGGCATGCCTGATCTTATAGAATTGGGTCCTAACTGCATCAGAAACGTTGAAGAAATCGTAGAAAGGAGAGAGTTATGATACACGATTTTACGTACCTAAGACCCGCGAACGTTAAGGAAGCATTCTCCATGCTCGCCGAGCACAAGGATGAGTGCAAGGTAATCTGCGGCGGCCAGTCTCTGCTTATCGTCATGAGACAGGGCTTGGTGGCCACCGACTACCTGATGGACATCAAGAACCTGAGGGAACTCCGCTACATCGCCTTTGACCCCAAAGAGGGGCTCAAGATCGGCGCCACGACGACCCATCGCGAGATCGAGAAGTCGGCTGTGATCCAGGAAAAGTACCCTGCCCTTGCAGAAATGGAGACAAAGCTGGCATCGATCCAGACCCGGAACTGGGGGACCATCGGTGGGAACCTCGCCCACGCCGACCCCTCCGGCGACCCCGCCCCGGTTCTGATCGCCATGAATGCCTCCATTGCCGTAGGTGGCGAGCGAGGCGAAAGGACCATGCCCCTCGAGGAGTTCTTTGCCGACTATTTTGAGACGGTCATGGAGAAGGACGAAATGGTTCTCGGTGTGCAGGTCCCGACACCGGAGCCTCGGACCGGCGTTGCTTACAAGAAATTCAACCTTATCGACGCCGATATGGGCATCGTTGGGGCAGCAGCGTCCATGACTCTGAACGCTGACGGCACCTGCAAAGACGTGCGTGTCGTTCTCGGCAACGCGGCGCCTACGGCGCTGAGGCTGAAACAGGCAGAGGAGATGCTTATCGGAAAGAATCCGGACGAGGCCCTCTTTGAGGCGGTGGGCAGGGCTGCCCAAGAGGTTTCGGAGCCTGTTGCCGACATTCATGCGACCGAAGAGTTCCGGAGGCATCTGCTTTACGTTCTGACCAAGCGGATGTTAAAGGCGGCCTGGGATAAGGCCAAGGCGCAAGCGTAAGGAGGCGGAGAATGGAAAAACAACTACTTAATATAACGGTAAACGGCGAGGCCTACGAGCTTTACATCAACCCCAAAACCTTGCTGGTGGAAGTGATAAGGGACCACCTCGGCCTGACAGGGACGAAGCGGGCCTGTGAAACTGTGTCGTGCGGATGCTGCACCGTCATGATAGGCGACGCGTCGGTCAAGTCCTGTTCTGTTCTTGCCATGAGCGTCGACGGCCTGAGTGTGACCACGGTAGAGGGCCTGGAAGACAACGGCAAGCTTTCCCCCATTCAGAAGGCTTTCCTCGATCAGGGGGCCTTCCAGTGCGGTTTCTGTACCGCCGGTATGCTGATGTCGGCCACGGCGTTCGTCGGTGAGGTGGAAAGGGAGCAGAGAGCCCCGTCCATTCATGAGGTAAAAGAGAGCATCGAAGGGAACCTCTGCCGCTGCACAGGCTACAACAGTATCGTCAGGGCCATAGACTCAGTGGTAACAGGCAAATACAAGGAGGAATAATCATGAGTCACGAGATCAAAGCAGTCATTGATACGCCTGTCCATGTTGTAGGCGGCATGAAATATTCGGTCATCAATACGCCCGTCCACAACGTAGACGGCATAGCCAAGGTTACCGGAAGAGCCACATACACCTTTGATGTGACGCTTCCCGGCATGCTCTACGGCAAAATCCTCCGGAGCCCCCACCCGCACGCCAGGATCGTCAACATCGACGCGAGCCAGGCTTTGGCCCTTCCGGGTGTCAAGGCTGTAGTAACCGGCAAGGACACGCTCGGCATAAAGCAGGGCATCTGGAGAAGGTATGAAGAACTCTGCGACGAGCAGATCCTGCCCGTCGAGAAGGTGCGGTACATCGGTGAACCCGTTGCTGCCGTCGCAGCGATTACGGAAGAGATCGCCGAGCAGGCCCTTGACCTCATCGAAGTGGAATACGAAGTGCTTGAGGCCGTCTACGAGCCACTTGATGCTATTAAAAAGGAAGCCCCCGTCATCCACGAGGGCGTTGAAAGGAACATCAACGTCACCCGCCACATCGAGTGGGGCGAGGTTGAAGAGGCCTTCGAAGAGGCCGATTATGTCAGGGAAGACTGGTTCAAGTGCGGTGGCCAGCACCACATGTGCATGGAAACGAGAGATGCAGTGTCCAGCTTCACACCCGACGGCAAACTCTTTGTTTGGACGGGAACACAGTCCGCATACTACCACCAGGCGCTGCTGGCCGGCGTTCTGGGGCTGCGCGAGGGCGACGTGCGGGTTATTGCGAAATACGTCGGTGGCGGCTTTGGCGGCAAGTTCGAGCTCGACGGCGCCCAGTTCTGCAGCGCCATCCTATCCATGAAAACGTACCGGCCCGTGAAGATCGTGTTCAGCCGCGAAGAGGATTTTATCGCCTCGAAGAGAAGAACGCCCATGTTTTACTACGTGCGGACGGGCGTAAAGAAGGATGGTACCTTCTGCGCCAGGGAATCGCGCATGTTCAGCAACGGCGGCGCGTACACAGGCATGGGTGCAACAGCCCTTTACCTGTCGGGATTCTTCCACTCCTTCCCCTACAAATGGAAGGCCTACCGGTACGACGGCTACAGGGTCTACACGAACACAATGCCTTCCACCTCCATGAGGGGTTTCGGCGCACCCCAGGCCATGTTCTGCTCCGAGCAGCAGATCGACTGGATTGCCACGGACCTCGGCCTCGACCCCATCGATATCCGGCGGAAGAACGGCCACACCCCGGGTTACGAAGTCCCCGGCCAGGCCTACATTCAGAGCTGTGGTCTCGACGAATGTCTGACGAAGATTGACGAATGGATCAAGTCAAAGGGCGAGCTGCCAAAAAACAGGGCGATCGGTATTTCTTCCTGCGGATTCATGTCGGGCGGTATCTTTAACTGGTTTGACTCCCCCTACTCCTTCTCCTCCGCCGTTGTTACAGTGAACTACGACGGAACGGTGGAGCTCCACGTGGGCTGTCAGGAGATAGGCCAGGGCTCAAACACGACCATGGCCATCATCTGCGCAGAGACCTTGGGAGTGAGGGTTGAGGACATTACTGTCCACTCGGGTGACACCGACCATTGCCCTCCGGACCTCGGCGCATGGGGCTCCCGGCAGACCCTCATGGCAGGAAACGCCGTAAAGATGGCGGCAGAAAGCGTCAAGAAGCAGCTTCTCGAATTTGCAGCCGCCAAGCTCAATCCGAACATTGTTTACGATTTGGACATTCGGGACCGCTGGGCCCACCTGAAGGCCCGGCCTGAAAGGGGGATCGATTACTTTGAGCTGGTAAGGGAAGCGATCCGCGGAAAAGACGGACAGAAAATCGTCGGACGCGGCTACTATACACCTCACCGGAAGGGTATGATTTCCCCTGCATACAGTTACATGGTCCAGGCTGTGGAGCTTGAAATCGATGAGGAAACAGGCAAGATGAGGCTTCTCAACTGCGTAACGGCCCACGACTGCGGGCAGCCCATCAATCCGCTCGGCCTTACGGGTCAGCTCGAGGGCGCTGCGTCCATGGCAATCGGGTATGGCTATCTCGAATATATGCCATTTGAGGATGGCAAGATGCTGAACCCGAACCTGGTAGACTACAAGATCATCAGGGCCCCGGAAATGCCTGATTGTCCGGTACTCGAGGTGGAAACGTACGAGCCCGAAGGCCCTTACGGCGCCAAGGAGGCCGGAGAAGGCCTCACAAACCCGACAGCGGCGGCCATGGGGAACGCAATTTACCACGCCCTTGGAGTGCAGATGAAAGAAAATCCCATACTTCCGGAAGCGCTGCTGAAGGCAATCCGGGAAAAGCAAGAAGCAAAGTAAGGAGGGTGACCGATGAACGTTAAGTGTCCTGCATGCAAAAAGGAATATCCGACAACCCTGTCCTGTGCCCGCCATATTTTCGGCACCGGCGACAAGGCCCACAGGCAGTGGGTGGAGTCACAGGGTCATTCATACATAGACCTGCTCTTGGCGCAGATTTCGGAGCCCGGCAACAAGAGCTACGATACATTGAAGGAGCTCATAGATAAGGCGCAGCCCAACCTGTAATCCTTTAAGGAAGGCTGCAGACATTGAATTTAAGGAGGTTCATATGATCATAGAGGGTAGTTTCACTGTAAAAGCACCGATCCAGAAGCTTTGGGATCTGCTTCTCGAGCCGGAGACGATCACCACCTGCCTCCCGGGCGCAGAGAAGGTTGAAAAGATTGACGAGAAGACCTATGACTGCCTCCTGAAGCAGAAGGTCGGCCCCATCAAGGTGGCCCTTAAGTTCAGGAACTTTATCACCGTCATGAATGCCCCTACCCATATGGAGATCGAGGGTGAAGGGGAGGACATGACCAAGCTTGGCCACTTCAAACAGAAGACAATTATGGACCTGAAGGATCTGGGCGACGGCAACGTAGAGGTTGCCTACAAGACGGACACAGTCATCGTTGGAAAGCTGGCTATGTTCGGAGACCGCATCATGAGGGCGAAGGCCAAGGACACGGAGAAGGAATTCACGAAGAATCTGCAGAAGAAGCTGGCGGCAGTAGGATAGCCGAGGCAACAAAGCGACAAAGAAAAAGGGGCTTCTCCCATCCGGGAGAAGCCCCTTTTGTATTGGCGCCGATAGGGAAAAGAGGCGCTGCCCCGGACTATGGATTAGGGCATGCCCATAAGCTTCTCGGGAAGCCAGGTTGCAATCTGAGGGAAGATAAAGACGATGATGCCCCCGACGACAAGGCTGAGGAGAAAGGGATAGACGCCCTTGTAGATGGTGTTGAAGTTTGTCTTGGTGATCTGCTTGACGACGAAGACGCATATGGCCATGGGGGGTACGACGACGCCCATCATAACGGTGATGCCGATCATGATGCCAAACCAGAGGGGGTTATAGCCCAGCTTGAGGATGGCAGGATAGAAGATGGGGGTAGCAAGGATCATAAAGGCCAGGTCGTCGATGAAAGAGCCGCCTATGAGATAAATAAGGGCGATGAAGACAAGGATAAGCCAGGAAGGCATGCTGAGGCTGACGATCCAGTCTGCCGCCACCATGGGTATGGTGGTCACCGTAATGAAGTGGCCGAGGACCGTGGAGCCGGTGATAAGGAAGAGCACTACCGTGGCCGTCCTAAGTGACTCGGAGACGGACTTTATATATCCCTTTATGTTGAGGTCACGCTTGAGGAAGGTAAGGAGAAGGACGAGGAATGTGCCCACGCTGCCGGCCTCGGTGGGGGTGAAGAAGCCCTTCAGGATGCCTCCGATGATGAGGACGAATATGACAAGGACCCAAAGAACCTGGGGGATCGCCCTGATACGCTCTCCCCAGGAGGACCGCTCTCCCTTCGGCCCCAGGGCGGGGTTCATGACGCACCAGCCGTAAATGATGACTATAAAGAAGGCAGCTATCATGAGGCCGGGGAAGATGCCTGCCAGAAAAAGGCGACCGATGGACTGGTCGGTGATGATGCCGTAGATGATAAGGGTCACGCTGGGTGGCAGGAGAATGCCCAAGGTTCCGACGGTGGCGACGATGCCGGTAGAGAGGCGGCGGTCGTAGTTGTAGCGGTCCATCTCGGGAACGGCAACGCTCGCAAAGGTGGCGCTTGTGGCCGGGGAGGATCCGCATATGGCTTTAAAAATCGTTGCGCCTCCCACTGTCGCCATGGCGAGGCCTCCGGGGATGTGGCCTATGAACTTATAGGACGTGTCGAAGAGCCGTTTTGCTATGCCGGAGTTGTAGGCCACCTGGCCCATCAAGACGAAAAGCGGGATGACCGTAAAACTGTACGAGTTGAGAACGTCGAAAACGTCCTTACCAAGCAGGCTCAGGGCTGCGTCCATGGAGATAAGGTAAGCAAAGCCCAGAAAGCCGATGATGATCATGGCAAACGCCAGTTCGATGCCGGTAAGGAAAAGGATAAGGACGACTCCGAGGGCGATGAGCCCTACAACGGGTTCACTCATAATCGCCTCCAAAAATTTTGATGATGTCACCGATAAGCACAAGGCACTGAAGAAAGGCGCAAAACCCCATACCGTAGGTAATAGGATAGAAGGGGATGTGCCTCGTAAGGGAGACCTCGCCGGACTTGTAGAAGTCTCCCGCGAGAATCAGCAGTTGCCACCCGATGAGAACAAAGATGACTATGCCCATAAGCCGGGTCACTAAGTTGAATGTGTTCTTGAGGCCCGGCGGAAACTTTGCTACAAAGAAGTCCACATAAATGTGGCCCCGAACCCAGGAGGTGATGGGAATTGCAAAGCCGATGGCAACGGCCCCTCCGAAGCTCACGAGTTCGAAGGTGCCGACGATGGGGTGGCCAAAGAGACGCAGGGTCACGTCGGCCACGGTGAGCAACATAATGAAGGTGAGCGCGCAGCCACCGATAACGCTCATGTACGTGCTCAGTTTTTCAACTAACATAAGGTAGCCCTTCATAGGTCCTCCTCAAAGACGTTCTCTTTCCACGATAAGACCTGACTGAAGCCAGAAATATGGAGCGCGGTTAACGCATTATATTTTCATGATAACTGGCTGTTGTCAAGGGAAAAGTGCACTGTGCGCCCTTCCCCCAGGGTCCTCGCCTTTACTCGGTCCGAAAAAGGTGGTAAGAAAGAAGTACAGTGAAGGTGTCGTGTGCCATACTCGCCGGCGGCAGAAGTACGAGGATGGGGCAGGACAAGGCCACCCTTCTTTTCGATGGGGCCATGCTGACCGAGAGGGTCTATGAGACGGCACGAAGGGTTTTTGAGAAAGTCTTCATTGTGTCGAGTCAGCACAGGCGCTTCGACGGAATGGACGTGCCTCTCGTCGGCGACTGCCTGCCCTTCCCCAGCCCGCTCGTGGGTATTGCGTCCGCCCTCATGTTTGCCGGTACGGAATATGTCTTCGTCCTCGGCTGCGATATGCCCTACATTCGCGAAGAAGGGCTCCTCTGCATCGTAAATAAGGCAGGGGGCGAGGACGTGATTATTCCCAGGACGCCCGAGGGCCTGGAGCCCCTGCACGCCATGTACGGCAGAGCCTGTCTTGCGCCGGCGCTCTACCTCTTGGAACATGGCCGGTTTCGCATCATGGACCTCTTTGCCTATGTCAAGGTCAAAGAGTTGGCGCCCGACCCGAGCTTCCGGAACAGGGGCCTTTCGGTCTTTACCAACATCAACAACCGGGGGGATCTCGATCGTTTTGCCCGTCATGGAGCATGATACGCCCAGGGAGATGAATAGGTCCGACGTGGACCGTGTCCTGCTCATAGAAACGGAGTCCTTTCCGCAGCCGTGGAAGCGCACCTTTTTCGAGGAGGCACTCGATTCTTCAATTACCAGGGCCTTTGTTTTCGAGAGAGAAGGTGTCGTGGCGGCCTACATAGTCCTTTACGCGGTGGCTGACGAAGCCCACGTGATGAATGTGGCCGTCGACCGGCGCTGGAGGCGGCAGGGGCTGGCCCGGGTCCTTATGGCCTTTGTCATTGACAGGTGCAATGCCGCAGGCGTGAAGGACTACTTCCTTGAGGTGAGGGAATCCAACGTGCCGGCCATTTCGCTCTACCGGTCTTTCGGATTCAAAGCTGTCGGGAGGCGAAAAAGGTATTACAGTGAAAGCAACGAGGATGCGCTTGTGATGCAGCTCGCCGTAGGCTCGGCAGGTGCCGGCCCGGCGGTCGGTAAAGTGGAAGAGAAGAGGGCTGTTTCTCATGGATGACGTTCAAGGAATTATCGTCAGCAACAACGCACTTGGACAGGGCCATTTTGTTGTGACCCTGGAGCTGGCAAGGCCCATCGGGCCCGTTCTTCCGGGCCAGTTCGTTATGGTGCGGATGCCCGGCGCAGAGATCTTTCTTCGACGGCCCTTCAGCATCTGCGGCATTCAAGATGAGGTCATCACCATTATGTACAAGGTGGTCGGTGATGGCAGCCGCTTCCTGGCGACCATGCAATCCGGCGATCCCCTTATGGTGCTGGGGCCTCTGGGAAACGGGTTTACCGTCGATAGGGACCGGGCCGCCGTAGTCGTTGCAGGCGGCATAGGAATAGCGGGAGTGCGGCTCCTGGCAGAGGGCCACAGAGGTCCGTTAAAGGTCATGTACGGATGCACAACCGCCTCCGAGGCAGGGCTCTTGGCCGGCCTCAAAGGCGGCAACAGCCTGGTGGCGACGGTTGACGGATCCCTCGGCTTTCACGGTACGGTCGTAGACTTGCTGGCGACGCACCTGGAAAAGCTTCGGGCGCTGGACCCTGTCATCTTCGCCTGCGGGCCGCAGGGCATGCTTAAGAGCCTTAAGGGGCTCCTGGAAGGGCGGCCCCTTCCGTGCCAGGTGGCCGTCGAAGAGAGGATGGCCTGCGGCCTCGGGCTCTGCTTTGGCTGTGTCGTGCGCGTTGAAGACGAAGAAAACCCATACAGAAGGGTATGTAAGGAGGGGCCCGTTTTCGACCTATGGCAGCTCTCACTCTGACGCTTTTCGGAAAGGAGCTGAAGAACCCCGTCATGAACGCCTCGGGCACCCTCGGATACGGGAGGGAGATCGAGCCTCTCTGGGGCATAGAGAGGCTTGGCGCCTACGTGACGAAAGGTCTTTCGCTGAAACCGCACCACGGAAACCCCACCCCCAGGGTGTGGGAGGAGAGGCACGGGCTCATCAACAGCATCGGCCTCCAGAACGTGGGAATAGACAGGTTTTTTCGCGATTACCTTCCTTTTTTCGAAGAGAAAAGGACTCCCATCGTAGTCAATTTCTTCGGGTTTACAGAGGACGAGTACGTTCTGTGCGCCCGGGCCATCAAGCCGCACAACCTTATTTTCGCCCTGGAGATGAACCTCTCCTGCCCCAACATAGAGAAGGGCGGCATAAGCTTCGGGAAGGACCCGGATACCGTTTTCCGGCTTGTGAAGAGGGTCAAGGCGGAGACGGGAATACCTGTCGTGCCCAAACTGACCCCGGAGGTCAAGAGCATCGCCGACATCGCCGCTGCAGCCTGTGACGCCGGGGCAGACGGCCTGACGGTTATGAACACCATGCCGGCCGCTGCGGTCGATGTGGCAAAGGGCCTTGTGGCTTTCAAGGGCGGGCTTTCGGGGCCGATCCTGAGGCCGGTGGCGCTGAGGGCCGTCCATGAGGTCTGCGCCCGCGTTTCTGTGCCCGTCCTCGGCGCGGGGGGCATCATGAATGCCACGGATGCGGCAGCCTTTATCGTGGCCGGCGCCCGGGCCGTTCAGGTGGGAACGGCTACCTTTATCGATCCTTTTGCCATTCCTAAGATTGTAGAAGGCTTGACGAATTACAGCGGGGCCGGGCGGCTTTGGGGGGCCGAGCGCGTGCCGGCGGGAACGGATGGCTGACCATACCTGCGCAATGAAGGCCCCAACGGTGGGTCGATGACCGGGAAAGACCGGGACGAAATGGCCCGGACCATCGCGGCGGGATTGGGGCTCCCCGATCTCTTTGCCCGTATCTTGGTGGCCCGCGGCATCGAAACGGTGCAGGATGCCGAGACCTATCTGTACCCCAAGCTCGCCGACCTCTCCGATCCGGGGCTCCTTCCCGATTGCGAAAAGGGCGTCCTCAGGCTCGCCGAAGCAATCGAGAACAAGGAAAAGATCTGCCTCTACGGCGATTACGACGCCGACGGAATATCCTCGGTGGCGCTCCTTGCCGGGTTTCTGGGCCACCTCGGCCTGAAGCCGGCCATCTACATTCCAACGAGGGAAGAGGGTTACGGGCTCAACAGGGCAGGGCTGGAGAAGGTCAGAGGCGAGGGGGCAGACCTGCTTGTGTGTCTTGACTGTGCCTCCACAAACGTGGCAGAGGTTAAGCTGGCCCTGGATGCAGGAATGGACGTCATCATCGTCGATCATCACGAGGTGGGCCCGACGCTGCCGCCGGCCCGGGCGGTCATCAACACGAAGCGGAAGGACTCGGTTTTCCCCACAAGAGACCTTGCGGCCTGTGGCGTCACATTCTTCTTCCTCCTTGCTCTGCGCAGGTTCCTTCACGCAAGGGGCCGCATGAGGGAGCCCATCAACCTTAAAAAAGAGCTCGACATTGTGGCCCTCGGCACGATGGGTGATATGGTGCCCCTCCGCGGCGACAACAGAGTTTTGGTCCGCTTCGGTCTGGAGATGATGAACCGGCACCCGAGGGCGTGGCTAAAGACCTTCTTGAGGCAGAACCTCCTATCGCGGCAAAGGGGCGTCGATGAACAGGCCGTCAATTTTGTTATCGTCCCACGGATCAACGCAGCCGGCAGAATGGGTGAACCCGTCACGTCGCTTCACTTTCTGCTCTCGCAGGACCCCGGAGAATCGCAGCACTATTTGGGACGACTCCAGGAGGCAAACCGGTCGAGGCAGCGGATTGAAGAACAGATCCTGTCCGAAACGGTGGCCCTTGTCGAGGGGGAAAACGGGAAGCACGAGCACTCCATCGTTCTCTATAGCGAAAGGTGGCACATCGGCGTCATCGGCATCGTTGCACAGCGGCTTGTGGAGATTTACGGAAAGCCGGCCGTCATCATAACGGAGGTGAACGGGGTCTGGAAGGGATCGGGTCGGGGCGGAGGCAGCATCGACCTTCACGCAGCCATATCGGGGCTTTCGCCGCTTCTGGAAAGGTTTGGCGGACACAAACACGCCTGCGGAATTACCATTACCAACGAAGAAAACCTCCCAAGGTTCTCCGAGGCCTTTGAGAGGGCGGTAGCCGGAGCAAGCAGGGAAGAGGTTTCCCGACAGGCCGTTTTCGATGTTGCCGCCGACTTCGATCAGCTCACGGGGGACGTTGTGGACCTTCTACGGCTCATGTCTCCCTTCGGCATGGGAAACCCCAGGCCGCATTTCCTTCTGCCGGCCGCCAACGTTTCTTTGAACAACCGCTTCATCAAGGCGTCGGACAGCAGGAACCGAACGTGGTACGGAAGCTGTTCCGGCTCTCTGTCCATGCCCGAGGGCCCCCCCTTCCTTCTCGTCGTCGCCCCCGTCATTCGCGAGGAGTTGGGCGAACGGTTCATTCACCTCAACGTGAAGGACGTCCTGCCCGCGTCGGTAGGAGAGGAATAGGGGGCCCGAACAAGAAGGAGCCATGGGCAATCGCGATGATCGAGGGGGCGTGAAAGATCCGATCTCCCTTCTTGCCGAATGCCGGCTTTGCCCTAGAGGGTGCGGTGTTGATCGACTGGCGGGCCGAACAGGATACTGCGGGGTGGCGGCGGAGCTGCTCGTGGCCCACTGGGGCCCCCACTTGGGCGAGGAGCCGCCGATCTCAGGAGAGTGCGGCTCGGGAAACATCTTCTTCTCTTCCTGCAACCTTCGCTGTCTCTTTTGCCAGAATTATCAGATAAGCCATTCCACAAAGGGCCGGGCCGTCCCGGCAGGCGAGCTCGCCGACATCTTCTTCCGCCTTGCCTCGCTGGGGTGTCACAACATCAACCTTGTAAGCCCCACGCCCTATATTCCCCTGATCTCCGAGGCTGTGGCGAGGGCAAAACAGGGGGGCATCGGTATCCCGTTTGTGTACAACAGTAATGGTTATGATGCCGTTGAAGCCTTGGCGATGCTCGAGGGCCTCATCGACATCTACCTGCCTGATTTCAAGTATTGGTCGGCAGGTGTCGCGTTGCGGCTCTCCGGCGTGCCAGCGGAGAAGAGCTACGCCGACTGTGCAGCGGCGGCCATCAAGGAAATGTTTCGGCAGACCGGGCACCTGAGAATCGAAGGGGGGATCGCGAAGCAGGGGCTTATGATCCGCCACCTCGTGCTGCCGGGCGGTCTCGGCGGCTTTCGCCGCATTGTGGACTGGATAGGCGAGGAGCTGGGCACAGAGACCTTCGTGAGCCTTATGTCCCAGTACTGCCCCGTCCATCGAGCGGGACAGTACCCCCTTTTGGGAAGGCGGCTTCGGCAGAGCGAATACGATACCCTCGTTGATTATCTCGTTGACCGGGGGTTTGAAAACGTGTATGTTCAGGCGCTTGAGAGCGCCCCGTCGTTTTTGCCCGATTTTGATAAGACCGAGCCCTTTGCACCATAGGGGGGCATAGGGCGGCGGCAAGCAAAAGACAACAGGAGGAGGAAAAGATGGAACTGAAGACCCTTTCGATTGTGGTACCCGAAGGCCTCAACATCGTGGTCGGGCAGTCACACTTCGTGAAGACGGCGGAAGACATGTATGAAATGCTCATAGGCTCATCGCCGCACCTGAAGTTCGGCATCGCCTTTTCGGAGGCCAGCGGGCCATGCCTTGTCCGTTGCGAGGGCAACGACGAGGCGCTCGTCAAACTGGCTGCCGACACGTCCTTCGCCCTGTCGTGCGGCCACACGTTTGTCATCTTTCTTAAGGAGGGATTCCCCATCAACGTTCTCAATGCCGTCAAGTCTTGCCAGGAGGTCTGTCACGTCATTTGCGCCACGGCAAACCCCCTCACCGTTGTCGTTGCCGAAACGGACCAGGGCCGCGGGATCATGGGCGTTATCGACGGCTCACCCCCGAAAGGCATAGAGGGGGAAGAGGACAAGAAGGCCCGAAGGGAGCTCCTGAGAAGGTTCGGGTACAAACTCTAACGGAAGGCGGGGCCTCGCCCCCCTTCCATATTGATTGTCCCCCGTCAATGTGGTAACTTCATGCCATGGATGAATTTTACCGTATCTCGCGGCTGCCGCCGTACGCCTTCGGCATTGTCAGAGACCTCCTGATAGAGGCGAGGCACAGGGGCGAAGACATTATCGATCTCGGCATGGGAAACCCCGACATACCCACGCCGAGGCATATCGTTACCAAGCTTGTCGAGGCTGCACGCAACGGACGTAACCACCGGTATTCGGTCACCAGGGGCATCTTTAAGCTCCGCGTCGCCATTGCCAATTGGTACAAGAGGCGGTACGATGTTGATATAGACCCCGAGACGGAGGCCGTCGTCACCATGGGGGTCAAGGAAGGCATAGGCCATCTGGTGCTGGCGACGATCGGCCGGGGCGAGGTGGTTTTTGTGCCCGACCCCACCTATCCGATCCACACCTATTCGGTGGTCATCGCCGGGGGCGACCTGAGGACGATACCGCTTCTCCCGAAGGAGGAGTTTTTCGACCGCCTCAACATTGCGGCAAAGACCACGTGGCCGCAACCCAAAATGCTCATCTTCAGCTTTCCCAATAACCCCACCACTGAGGTCATTGACATCGAATTCTTCAAACGGATCGTCGATTTTGCCAAGGAACACGACCTCATGATTATTCACGATTTGGCATATGCCGACCTTGTTTTTGACGGATACAAGGCACCCAGCTTTCTGCAGGTGCCCGGTGCCAAAGATGTGGGTGTGGAGTTCTTTTCGCTTTCAAAGAGTTACAGCATGCCCGGATGGCGCGTCGGATTCTGCGTGGGCAACAGCAAGATGATTGCCGCGCTGAGCAAGATCAAGAGCTATTTTGACTACGGCGTCTTTCAGCCCATTCAGATCGCATCGATTATCGCCCTCAACGAAGGGGACGACGACGTCATCGATATCGTGGAAAAGTATCGGAGGCGGAGAAACGTCCTATGCGACGGGCTGACCCGCTACGGCTGGGAGATCAAGCGGCCTCCGGCCACTATGTTTGCCTGGGGAAAGATCCCTGAGCCCTTTGATCAGATGGGCTCCCTTGAGTTTTCCAAGCTCCTTCTGAAGGAGGCGAAGGTGGCTTCAGCACCGGGAATAGGCTTTGGAGAATACGGCGAAGGGTATATTCGCTTCGCCCTTGTGGAGAACGAAGACAGGACGAGGCAGGCCGTCAAGGGGATTCGAAGCCTCCTCTACTCACGGAAAAAGTGACGGTACGATGATCGGCGTTGGCATCATAGGGTTCGGCACCGTTGGCATGGGCACGTACAAGATACTCCGGGACCACCGTTTGTTGATCCTGCAACGGACGGGCATCGATCTCAAAGTGGTGAAGATAGCCGATATCGACCTGGGCCGGGAGCGTCCCGTGGCGCCGGAGCCCGGCATGCTGACCGCCGACGCGTACGAGGTCATCGATCACCCCGATGTCGACGTAGTGGTCGAGCTGATGGGCGGAACAGGCCTCGCCTATGACTTTATAGCCTACGCAGCTTCGAAAAAAAAGCCCGTCGTCACGGCGAACAAGGCGCTGCTGGCAGAGAGGGGCAACGAAATCTACAGCCTCATGAGGAAGGAAGGCTGTGATTTGGGGTTTGAAGCGGCTGTGGCCGGCGGTATACCCGTCATCCGGGCTACCCGGCAGGGCCTTGTGGCAAACAAGATCCGTCACATTCTGGGCATTCTCAACGGAACAAGCAACTATATCCTGACGAAAATGACGGAGGAGGGGGTTTCTTTCTCGTCGGCCCTCGGCCGAGCCCAGGAGCTTGGATACGCCGAGCAGGACCCGACCCTGGATGTGGAGGGGATCGACGCAGCCCACAAGCTTTGCATCCTGGCCCGGATGTCCTTTCACTGCCCGATCAGGATGGAAGAGATCACCACCAGAGGCATATCGGAGCTTTCCGGCGTCGACATCTCCTTTGCCAAAGAGTTTGGATACGTCATCAAGCTCTTGGCTATGGCCAAAGAAGAGGCCGGCATGGTGGAGGCCAGGGTAGAGCCGACGATGATCCCCTTTAGCCACCCCATGGCAAGCGTCAACGGGGTCTTCAACGCCGTCTATGTTGTGGGCGACCGCACAGGGCCCAACCTCTTCTATGGTAAGGGCGCCGGCGGAGACCCGACGGGAAGCGCCGTCGTGAGCGATATCGTTGAGGTGGCGGGCCGCATCAAAGAAGGCGCCGGAGGTGTGCACGTACCGCCCTGGGACGAAGGGATCAGGGTCCGCTCGGGCGATGAGTCATCTGCGCCGTATTATATCAGGATCATGGCCCAAGACCGGCCCGGTGTTCTTTCCAAGATTTCGGGCGTTTTGGCGCAGTACAGCATAAGCATCTCCGCCGTCATCCAGAAGGGGAGGGAGGAGAATGGTTACGTACCCGTTGTTATGGTCACCCACGAGGCCGTAGAAAAGGACCTCAAGAGGGCCAAGGCCGAGATTGACGCGCTTCCTTTCATCATGGGGGAAAGCGTCCACATACGAATCGAGGAAGGGAAAGCTTGAGCATATGAAGCATATTGTTGTTATTGGGGACGGCATGGCCGATTTCCCCATCGATGAGCTGGGCGGGAAAACCCCCCTCCAGGCAGCCAGAAAGCCGAACATGGATATGATGGCCCGAGAGGGCTTCTGCGGCAACGTCATGACGGTGCCCGAGGGCTTCTTGCCGGGCAGCGATGTGGCGTGCATGTCTATCTTCGGGTACGACCCCGCCAAGTACTACACGGGCCGGGCACCCATAGAGGCTGCCGGTATGGACATCGCCATGGACGAGAAGGATGTGGCCTTCAGGTGCAACCTCGTCCATTTGCAGGACGGCCCCGGCGGTCTGATCATGGGCGACTACAGCGGCGGCCACATCACGACGGAAGAGGCGGGGGCTTTAGTGGCCGCCCTCAACGGAAACCTGGGCAGTGAGGAAATCGTCTTTTTCCCCGGTGTAAGCTACCGCCACATCATGCTGTGGCGGGGAGGGCTGTGGGAAATGGAAACGACGCCCCCCCACGATATAACGGACAGGGAGATTGCGGCTTATCTTCCCAAGGGGTCCGGGGCCGAGCGCGTTGCCGCGCTGATGAGCAGCTCAAGGCCAGTGCTGGTCCGGGATCCTGTCAATGTGCGGCGGCTGGGGGCCGGAAAGCTGCAGGCCAACAGCATATGGCTGTGGGGGCAGGGGAGACGGTCAAATTTCCCGCTTTTTGCAGAGAAATACGGCCTCAAAGGGGCAACGGTTGCGGCCGTAGACCTCATAAAGGGCATCAGCAAGATGATAGGATTTGACACGCCGGCCGTAGTCGGCGCCACAGGATACCTGGATACGAACTATCAAGGCAAGGCGGAGAAGGCGCTGGAGCTCCTTGCGGATCACGACATCGTTTATATACACATCGAGGCACCCGACGAGGCCTCCCACAACGGAAATCTGGAAGAGAAGATCAAGGCCATAGAGACCATTGACCGGGAGGTTCTGGGAAGGGTCTTGCCTGCCCTGACGGACGATGCGCGGTGCCTCATCGTCACCGATCACGCCACGCCCCTCTCCATGAGAACTCATCACGCCACGCCGGTGCCCTTCGCCATGTATGATAAGAGTCGCCCGCAAAAGGGGTCGGCCGATGGTTATCACGAAGGGATCGGCCCTGCCGTGTTTACCGGGGAAGAGCTGATCAGGTGGTTCCTGTCAGGGCGGGGACGATGAGACAGAAATTCATCTTCGTTACCGGAGGCGTTGTCTCTTCGCTGGGTAAGGGGTTGGCCTCGGCCTCCATCGGGGCGCTGCTCGAGTCCAGAGGCCTCGCTGTTGCCTTGGCAAAGCTCGACCCTTACATCAATGTCGACCCGGGCACCATGAACCCCTTTCAGCACGGCGAGGTCTACGTGACTGACGACGGCACCGAGACGGACCTCGACCTGGGGCACTACGAGCGCTTTACCAACACGGCAGGATCGAGAAAGAGCAATTTTACAACGGGCCAGGTGTACGATACCGTCATAGCCAAGGAGCGCAGGGGCGAGTATCTCGGCGGCACGGTGCAGGTCATTCCCCACATCACGGACGAGATAAAGCGCAGGGTTCTGGACGTGGACGACAAGACGGACGTGGTCATCGTCGAGATAGGGGGCACCGTCGGCGACATCGAAAGCCTCCCCTTTCTGGAGGCCATCAGGCAGCTCCGGAACGAGCTGGGAAAAGAGAATTCACTTTTTATCCACCTAACCCTGGTCCCCTTCATCCGAAGCGCCGACGAAATGAAGACGAAGCCGACCCAGCACAGCGTGAAGGAGCTGAGAGAAATAGGCATTCAGCCCGACATACTGCTCTGCAGGACGGAGCGGCCCCTATCCCAGGGCCTGAAAGAGAAGATCTCCCTTTTCTGCAACGTGTCCACAGATGCTGTCATCGCGGCCAGGGACGTCGACGTCATCTACGAAGTTCCTATCCTCTTTCACAGGGAGGGCCTTGACGATAAGATCACCGATTCACTCAACATCTGGGCAAAGAAGCCTGACCTCTCTAAGTGGGAAGCCATTGTCGATGCCATAAGAAACCCCAACGGGGAGGTTACTATCGCCCTCGTCGGGAAGTATGTCATGCTCAAGGACTCTTACAAGAGCCTTAACGAGGCCTTGGTTCACGGGGGCATAGCCAATCAGAGAAAGGTAAACATCCTCTATGTCGATTCGGAGACCATCGAAGAGGGGAATCTGGACCAGCTCGCAGATGCCGACGGGATCCTTATCCCGGGCGGTTTCGGAACGAGGGGCATAGAAGGAAAGATAGCCGCCGTGCGGTATGCCAGGGAGAATAACATACCGTTTTTCGGCCTTTGCCTGGGCATGCAGCTTGCCGTGGTTGAGGTCGGCAGAGACGTTGCCCAGTGCGCCGGCGCACACAGCACCGAATTTGACGAGACGACGGAGTATCCTATGATCTACCTGATCAAGGAGTGGGTGGATCGTGAGCGCAAGGTGCAAAAAAGGGACAAATACTCGAACCTTGGCGGGACGATGAGGCTCGGTGCATACCCCTGTAAGCTTGCCCAGGGGAGCCTTGCGCGCAAGGCCTATGGCCGCGACCTCATTTACGAGCGCCACCGCCACCGGTACGAGTTCAACATGTTCTTCAAGGACCGGCTGCAGGCCTGCGGCCTCTCCTTTACGGGCACCTCCCCCGACGGAAGCCTGGTGGAAATCGTCGAGTACGAGGGCCACCCGTGGTTTCTCGCGTGCCAGTTTCACCCCGAATTCAAGTCCAAGCCCTTTCACCCCCATCCTCTTTTTAGGGACTTCATCGGCGCTGCCGTCAAGTGTAGGCAAGAGCGGAAGGCATGACCGCAAGAATAGATCTCGGAGGCGTGGCCCTCGGAGGCAGGCCCATGGTTTTTATCGGTGGCCCCTGCGTCATAGAGGGACGGGAGATTACCCTGAGAACGGCCGAAAACATGTGCCGCATTGCTGCAGAGCTTCAAATACCCTTTGTCTTCAAATCATCCTATGACAAGGCAAACCGGACGTCGCTGAAAAGTTTCCGCGGACCGGGTATAGAGGAAGGGCTCCGCATTCTGGCCGACGTGAAGGCCCGGACGGGGGTGCCTGTGCTGACGGATGTGCACTCCGTGGAGGAGGCGAAGGTGGCGGCCGAGGTTGTCGACGTCCTTCAGGTGCCCGCCCTTCTTTCCCGCCAGACAGACCTTCTCCTTGCCTGTGGCCGTACGGGCAGGCCGGTGAACATAAAGAAGGGCCAGTTCCTCTCGCCCTACGATATGGCCCATGCCCTCGAAAAGGTTCGGTCCACGGGTAACGAGGCTGTTTTCCTGACGGAGAGGGGCACCCTTTTCGGCTACAATAACCTGGTCAGCGACTTTCGCTCCATTCCCATCATGCAAGGGTTCGGATGCCCCGTCGTATTCGATGCCACCCACAGCGTACAGAAGCCCGGAGGCCTCGCCGACCGATCGGGGGGCGAGAGGGCATTCATCGTCCCGCTGGCAAAGGCGGCCATTGCAGCAGGTGCCGACGGCATCTTTATGGAGGTCCACGAGAACCCTCAGGGGGCCCTTTGCGACGGCGAAAACTCCCTTCCCCTCGGCGACCTTCGTGATGTCCTTACAGCGCTGAGGCGCATAGGTGATGCCCTATGACGGTCGATGTGCTGTCGGCGGCCCGCGATGTGCTGAGGAAGGAGGCGCTTGCAATAGAGCAGGTCATGGAATCGCTCGGCGACGGATTCAAAGAGGCCGTTGAGCTCGTCTACCGTTGCAACGGGCACGTCGTCTTGACGGGCATCGGGAAATCGGGCTTCGTTTCCCGAAAAATAGCATCCACCCTATCCAGCGTCGGCACCCCGGCGCTCTTCCTTCACCCCGCCGACTCCATCCACGGCGACCTCGGCATGTTGCAGAAAGGGGACGTAATCATCATCGTGAGCAACAGCGGCGAGACGGAGGAGGTCATCAAGATCCTGCCCTGGATCAAGCGGGCCGAGATCTCCGTCATTGTGTTCACCGGAAACGCCCGGTCTACCATAGCCGGCTACGCCGACGTAGTCCTCGACATTAACGTGGAAGAGGCCTGTCCCTACAACATGGTGCCTACCTCCAGCTCTACGGCCGCCCTTGCGCTGGGCGATGCCCTGGCCATTACGGTAATGCAGAAACGGGGATTCAAGATCGAAGATTTTGCAAATCTCCACCCCGGGGGGACGCTGGGAAGAAGGTTGCTCCTCAAGGTGCAGGATCTTATGCACAGCGGCGATGCCTTTCCACGGGTTCATATTGATACGCCTATGAAGGAGGCCATTCTCGTGATCACGTCGAAACGGCTCGGCGTCGTCGGCGTTGTGAACGATGCGGGCGAGCTTGCCGGAGTTATCACAGACGGCGACCTCCGGAGGGGCATGGAGAGGCATGACGACATTATGGTACGCACGGCAGGCGAGGTGATGACGGTCAATCCGAAGCGGATTGCAAAGGACGCACCGGCCGTGCAGGCGCTGCAGAACATGGAACGTTTTTCCATCACCTCCCTTTTTGTTTTTGACGAGGAGGACGACCGTCGGCCTTTGGGGGTCATTCATATTCATGACCTGCTGAGAGCCAAGATTGTATGAGGGGCCATGAGAAGGCGGGTGGCGCTTTACGTCTTTTCGGGGCTCATCGTTGCAAGTATTCTCCTTGCCTTCTATTTCTTCCTCAAAAAACCGCAGCCCATTGAGCCACCGAAGTTGCTGGAAGGGGAAAAGAGGGTCTTTGTCTTCCGGGACGTGAAGTATTCGGGAGAGAAGGGCGGGGCGGCCGACTGGGAGATCAAGGCAGACCTGGCAAGGAAGTACATGGACACGCCCCTGGTGGAGATGGAGAACGTCAAGGGATCGTACAAGCCAAAGCCGGGAACGGTCGTTTCCTTCAGCGGCAGCAAGGGCTCTCTGAACACGGAGACGGAGCGCGGCAGCGTGGAGAACATCGAGATCGTCTACAACAACGAATACCGGATGAAGAGCCCTGTTCTCAACTTCGATTTCAAGGCTGGCCTTGCCTCCACCAACTCTCCCGTAGAGATCAAGGGCGTTAAGCTTACCCTCAAGGGATTGGGGCTTACGGCGAGGGCTAAAGATGAGCTCCTGAGGATAGAGAGGAACGTGAACGGTACCGTTGAGACGGGAAAGGCCAGGATGCGGTTCGAGGCAGACCGCCTCACCTACAGGCTCAAGGAAAACCTCTACGAGCTGGAGGGCCGGGTTCACATGACGGGGGAACAGTTGACCGTCACCTGTGATACACTCTATCTTTATGGGCGGGAGAGCGAACTGGACCGCCTGGAGGCGAAAGGGAAAGTGCGGCTTATTTCGAAAAGAGTGACCGCCCGCGGTGAAAATGCAGTATATTATTTTAAGGAAGAGGGCGCTACGGCCGGGCAGCCGGCAAAGCCGTCACTTAATCCAAAGGATATGAAGCAACTATTTCGGTAAGATGGGACAGACGAACAGCAACAGCATGCCTGCGTCGCAACTGAACGTCGAGGCGATCACGAAAAGCTATCGGTCGAGAACCGTTGTCGACCACATAAGCATGAACGTCAAGATGGGAGAGATAGTGGGGCTCTTCGGCCCCAACGGCGCAGGGAAGACTACGTCCTTCTATATGATCATCGGGTTCATCAAGCCCGACAGCGGGCGAATCCTCATTGATACGGAAGAGATAACGCTCCTTCCCATGTTCATGAGGGCCAGAAAGGGCATAACCTACCTGCCGCAGGAGCCGTCCGTTTTTCGCAAGATGACGGTGGAGGACAATCTGAAGGCCATCCTGGAGTTCCGCGACATTGACCGGGAAACGGTTGACCACAAGGTGCTTGAGCTTTTGGAGTTCTTTAAGCTGGACCACCTTGTGAGCAATGTCGCCGAATCCCTCTCGGGCGGAGAGCGAAGGCGTCTCGAAATCGCCCGGGCCCTCATGATTGCCCCCCGTTTTATGTTGCTTGACGAGCCGTTCTCCGGCATCGATCCTATTTCTGTTTCCGATCTCAAGAAGATTATAACCAACCTCAGGGATCAGGGCATCGGGATACTGCTTTCGGACCACAACGTGAGGGACTCGCTTCCCATATGCGACCGGGCCTATGTCATCAACGACGGCAAGGTCCTTCTGGAGGGAACTCCGGAAGGCGTGGCTGCCGACAAGATGGTGCGGCAAGTCTACCTTGGCGATGAGTTTCATATCCATGTTGGAACTTAAACAGGTTCAGAAACTCCAACCGGTCCTTACGCAGCAGCTCCAGCACGCAATCAAGCTGCTCCAGCTTTCGAAGGTTGAGCTGCTGGAGGAGATCGCACAGGAGCTGAAGGAAAACCCCCTTCTGGAGATGGCCGAGCCAACGGCGGAAGAAGGTGGGGTGCCGGGCGAAGGGGAGGAGCGGGCTGACGATGCCTCGGTAGGAGCGGAAAGCGAAGAGATCGGCGAGCTCCTGGAGCGCTACTCGGCGTCGGAAAGCTTTGAAGAGCGAGAGGCCGCCCCCGGTTTCGATTATGAAAACCTCTTGCGAAAGACACCCAGCCTGAGGGACCACCTTCGCTGGCAGATGGCGCTCTCCGACTTTGACTACGATGAGAGGGCCGTAGGGGAGTGGATCATTGAAAACATCGATGATAACGGTTACCTTGCTTATCCTCTCCCCGAGATCGTAGAAAGCGCCAGAAAGAGTAAGCAGGAAGCCCAAGATCGCGGATATCAGGAATGGATCAAAGACGCCTGGCTTGACGAGGGACACTTTGAGGCCGTTCTCAGAAAGGTTCAGAGGCTTGATCCTGCCGGCGTGGGCGCCAGAAACCTGAAGGAGTGCATCCTGCTCCAGTACGAGGCGTCAGGGGACCGGGACCCCATTTTCGAGAACCTCGTCACGAAACACTTCGACCTCTTTTCCAAGGCGACGATCAAAGAAATTGAAAAGAAGACCGGTTATCCCGCCGACAAGATCCGTGATGTCTGGGAGCGGATAAAAAGCTTTGACCCCAAGCCCGGCAGAAACTTCAGCGACGACTACGCATCTCCCATCGTCCCCGATGTCTTTGTTGTCAAAGGCGACGACGGCTTCCAGGTATACCTAAACGAGGACGACATCCCGGAGCTGAAGATGAGCAGGTATTACCTTGACTTGTACAGAAGCAAAGGGGTGAACGGGGAAGCGAGGCGTTATGTACGGCAGAAGGTGAAGCAGGCCCAGTGGTTCATATCAAGCATACAGCAGCGCCAGCGAACCCTTTATCAGGTGGCCACAAGCCTTGTAAGCTTCCAGCAGGAATTCCTCGAGAAGGGCTTGCGCTTCCTGAAGCCGCTCAACCTCCGGGACGTTGCCGGTGAGGTGGGGGTCCACGAATCGACGGTAAGCAGGGTAACGGCGAACAAGTACATGAGCACGCCCCAGGGCATCTACGAAATGAAGTTCTTTTTTCCGACGGCCCTAAGCAACGACGACGGCGGCGCCCTTTCGACCAACGTGGTCATGGATGTCATCCGGGAGATCGTCGGTGCCGAGAACAAGGAGCACCCTCTTTCGGACGATGAAATTGCGCAGAGGCTCAAGGAGACCCAGGGCGTTCACATTGCCCGCCGGACCGTGGCAAAATACAGGGAGATCATGAACATTCCTTCGTCCCGGGAGCGGCGGAACGCCCAATAGTCTCGCCTCTGCGCCGGCTTAAAGGGGGCCCCTCACTCCCAGAAGATTTCTACCACCCGCCAGTACGTCCCGGCTTCGGCCCGCTCCATGGCAAGCCGTTCTTTGTTTCCGTAGGAAACGACGGCCCGGCCCCCTTCCTGTCTAATCTGAAAGGCCCAGATCGTGGCGCCGTCGATGGCTTCGCGGACCTTATCGTCCTGCAGGTAGGCGATGATTTGGGCCCGCGCCTGTTCCTGCAGGTTCTGTTTTAGTGAGGGCAGGGCCCGGCGAAGAAACTCTTTCTTGTCGAAGCGCCCTGCTGTGTTGCCCGGACCATCGCCGGGCTTTCCCACGTCTTTGAAAACCTTCTCCACCGCAGCATCGGCAATGCGATCCATGTCGGCATACCGGAAGACCTGCCCCCCATCCTGGGCAACGAGCGCCCTTTTCAGCATATAGAGAGAATAGCGAGGTGTGCCCCGGGCATAAAGAAAGGCAGCGGTGCCGAGGGCGGCGAGGCAAAGCAGGAAGATAACGGAAAGGATGATTGTTTTTGGCCGGACCATCGGCGACGGGTGGATCAGGGAACAAGAAGGCCAGGGCCGTCCGTCCGTCTCACCGGACTACCCACTGAACGGAGAAAAGGAACAGAACAGCGGAAACGGCCACCGCCGTCCCGACGATTTCCCATTCCCAACGATGCATTTTGACGATCCTTCTGCACCGGCACTGAGGACAGACGAGAATCCTCCGGCCCGTTATCTTGAGGAAACGTTCCTTTATTCCCCCGACGTGCAGGTTCATCTTCTTGGCGCTGCACTCGGGGCAGGCGACCGGCGCGAGGACGCTCCGCAGGTAATCGGCAACGTTGTAGCCCGCTCGCGGAACGATGTCGACGGTCCTGCCGCTGGAAATGAAGTCGGGAAAAAGGTCGATGCGCCTGATCCCTCTCGACTCTTCCCAGAGCGAAACCTTCAAGCGAGCCCGTGCCTTTGTACCTTCGCCGTCAATACCCATTCAGAGAGACCCCACGCCTTACTTGTATCACAGGGACCGGCACTTTACAAGGGCTTTGGCTGTCACAGGGTGTAGTTCCCCAGCCGCTCGGGCTGATAGATGATCTCCGCCACCTGGAAGCGCTTCAACCCGCCTGGGACCTCCCATTCGATGATCTCGCCCTCCCGATACCCGAGGAGGGCCGTTCCGATAGGCGCCAAGACGGAGATGGCCATCTCGCTCGTTTGCCCCTGGCCTGGAAAGACGAGGATGAAGGTCCTTTCTTCACCTGAATCGACATCTCGGATGCGTACCCGCGAGTTCATGGTTATCACATCTTCAGGGATGTCCTTCGGGTCGACGATGATCGCCCGGTCAAGCTCTTCCTCCAGGCGTTCCAGGTACCCCGCGTCCTTCTTGCTGCCGATCTCGATAAGGGACCGCAGCCTTTTCATGTCATATTCCGTAATGTAAATTTCCCCTTTTTTCATGGCCTTTCCTCCTTAAGCCTTTCTCTGCCTGCCTTTGACGGACCCGCGAAGCACTCTTCCGCTCCCGGGCATGAGGTGCGTATGCCGGTGGGAAGTCCATCCACATATCGCTCCAAGCGCTCAAGACGTCCCGTGTCATCGTAAAGCGCGCAGTCGCCATGCCTCTTCCCGTTCCTGAACGATGCCTCCTCAAGCAATGTCCCGTGCCTGTCGTAACGCCTGTACGGGCCGTCGAGGCTTCCCGTGCTGTAGTGGGCCCGCGTCTCTACGTTCCCGTTGTCGTGGTAGCTCGTGAACGTCCCGTCGAGCCTTCCCTCTGCGTATGTTGCCTCGACCCACAGCCTGCCGTCCCGCCGGTACATCCTGTTTGGGCCGTGGAGCCTGCCCTCGAAGAATGCACCCTCCTCCTTTATCTCTCCCGTCGGATAATACTCTGCAAACGTGCCGTGGGCCTTGCCGTCCTTGAAGCCCAGAAGGCGCCTCACCTCGCCCGACCGGTACAGTTCCGCTACCTCTCCGTCTGGAATGCTCCCAGACCTCTGAAGAAGGCGACCATCCCCGTCGTAGACCTCCGCGGCGATCTCTTCATCGCCCACGTAATAACGTACATCTTCCCGTTCCCCGCCTTGCTTGAAGGAGGAAACCCTCCTCACCCGATACACGTCGATAGCCTCCGGCACAGATTTTCTTCTCTTTATCCCAGGTCTTGTGTCGTGAGGATCCCCCTCGCATCCGTTCAGTGCTTACCCCCCGGCTGGGAACAGGCGGTGCGGGCGTCGCCCGGTTACAACCCAGCACGACAAAGCGCAATCAGTTTTTAGAGAATTGTCTTGAAGGCGGATTCGAGAAAATCTTCCCGGTAGGAACGGCTGCAATAGAGACCACACGTAACCATGCTTTATTAATACCATTAAACCCGCTTCGTTGTCAAAGCGGATGCCGGAGCTTGTAAAGGTTGTTCCTTGTGTGGTAAGAAGAGGAACTCACCGCCTTCTTGCCCGCGCAGGAAACAAGCGGTGCCGGGTGAGGCGCTACGTGGCAAGCGAGCCCTGCGATGAACAGAATACTTATTCTTTTTGCCCACCCCAGGTTTGAAAACTCGAAAGCAAACCGTGCCCTCCTCGATGCCGTGACACATCTGCCTGCCGCCACCCTGCGCGACCTCTACGAGGAGTATCCGGATTTCAATGTCGATGCACCCTATGAACAGTCCCTTCTCATCGATCACCAGGTCATTGTGTGGCAGCACCCCTTGTACATGTATGGTGCTCCGGCGCTCCTCAAGCAATGGATAGACATGGTCCTCGAGTATGGCTGGGCCCATGGCGGCGGTGACCACCTGAAGGGGAAGACCATTTTCAATGCGCTGACGGCCGGTGGCGCACGGGACGTCTATGGCCCGGGAGGGAGCGCAGGATACACCATGCGGCAGTTTCTGGCTCCCTTTGAGCAAACAGCGCGCCTCTGCAAGACGACCTACCTCCCACCCTTTGTTGTCCATGGCACATACCGCCTTTCCACCGAAGAGATGGAGGGGCAGGGGCGGCTCTACCTCCAGCTCCTGGAAAGGCTGGCCCTGGGCGAGTACGACCCGGAATCTGCGGGGCGATACGAATATCTCAACGACTGGCTCGCAGGGCGGGGCGGCCGCGTCACGTCATGAGCAACGGCTTTCTCCACGACGCGCTGATCTATCTTGCCGCCGCCGTTGTCTTTGTACCCCTTGCCAAGAGGCTCGGCATGGGCTCGGTGCTGGGCTACCTGCTGGGAGGCATCATCATTGGTCCGTTCTTTCTCGGGTTTGTGGGCGAGGAGGGTAAAGACATCATGCACTTTGCCGAATTCGGTGTGGTAATGATGCTCTTTCTCATCGGGCTCGAACTGGAGCCCGCACACCTGTGGAGAATGCGGAAGATGATTGCGGGTACGGGTGCAACCCAGGTGCTCGGTACGACCCTGCTTTGCTTCGGGGGCCTGGCGGCGGTCGGTTTTTCCTGGCCTTCAGCCCTCGCCTGCGGCCTTGCGCTATCCATGTCCTCGACGGCCATAGTGATGCAAACCCTTCGCGAAAAGGGCTTGGCGAGAACGGAAGCGGGGAGGTCATCCTTCGCC
This sequence comes from uncultured Pseudomonadota bacterium, assembly GCA_964651435.1. Classification (GTDB taxonomy): domain Bacteria; phylum Desulfobacterota; class Syntrophorhabdia; order Syntrophorhabdales; family CAYQXL01; genus CAZYVU01. Next base: position 84,044 of record CAZYVU010000001.1, on the reverse strand, counting down.
GTGCTCCTTTTTCAGGACATATCCGTAATACCCATCCTCGCCGTGCTGCCGCTCCTGGCGGTTTCGTCGGTTCAGGTGTCGTCCGACGGACATGGAACATTCATGGAAGGGCTGCCCGGGTGGGCACAGACCCTGACGCTGATAGGGGCGGTGACAGCCGTTGTCCTCGGCGGCAGGATCATCATCGTACCCTTTCTGCGGTTTGTGGCGCGTATCCGTCTCAGGGAGCTTTTCACGGCTGCGGCGCTGCTCATCGTCATCGCTACGGCCGACCTGATGGCAGTCGTCGGCCTCAGCCCGGCGCTTGGCACGTTCCTGGCCGGCGTCGTTCTTGCCAATTCTCAGTTCCGCCATCAACTGGAAAGCGACATCGAGCCCTTCAAGGGCGTGCTGCTTGGGCTCTTCTTCATCGCCGTAGGGGCCTCCATCAACTTCAGGCTCATCGTAGATAACCCCCTTACCGTCATTGCGCTTGTTTTCGGCGTTGTGGCCATCAAGGCCTTCGTGCTCTATGTGACGGGCAGGTTGACGCACTTGAGCTTTGATCAGAATGCCATTTTTACCCTGGGGCTTGCCCAGGTCGGCGAATTCGCCTTTGTCCTCTTTTCGTTTGCCGCCCAGCTTGGCATCCTGTCGGCATACCGGGCAGACCTGATGATGGGGGTTACGGCAATAAGCATGACCGTAACGCCCCTTTTGTTGCTCGTGAGCGAGCGGCTGATCCTCCCCCGGTTCGGTACGAAAGAGGCCGTAGAGGAAAAGGAGGCGGACCACATAGAAGGGGAGCATCCGGTAATCATCGCCGGCTTTGGCCATTTCGGCAGCACCATCGGCCGGTTCCTGCGGGCCAACGGTATTCATACCACCATCCTGGACAATGATTCGGACAGGGTCGATGTCCTCAGAAAGACGGGATTCAAGGTCTTTTACGGTGATGCAACGCGGATGGACATCCTCAAATCGGCCGGTGCCGACCATGCGAAGGTCTTAATCGCTTCCATCGATTCGCCGGAGATCAACGCGGAACTCGTGGAGAGGACAAAGAAAGAGTTTCCCGGCCTCACCGTCATGGTAAGGGCCAGAAACCGCACCGATGCCTATGACCTGATCGACGCCGGCGTTAAAAACGTCTATCGTGAATCACTGGAGACGTCGGTCCGCCTCGGGGTGGATGCGCTGGTCAAGCTGGGTTTCAGGCGGTATACGGCTACCAGGGCCGGCCAAAACTTTCTCAAGTACGACGAAGCAGCGCTGCCGGAGCTGGCGGCCCACCGCCACGACCAGGAGGCCTACATCTGCCGGACGAGAAAGCAGATATCGATGCAGGAAGAGCTGCTCAGAAACGACCTGGAGCATAATCCCGCCCTGAACGACCACGCCTGGGACCGGGGCTCTTCGGCAGATGAGCGATAGGCGTTAATCCTCTCGGGCGACCCCCTTACTCACTCCCTGCCATTGGGCCGCACCTTTTTATTCTCTAACTCCCCTTCCAATTTCTTAAACAGGTCATTGACCAAGGTCTCTGCGCTGAATGGGGTGTCGGCCCAGAACTTCGCCTGAATCGCCGTTTCCCTTGACTTGCTGTCGGTCACGAACAGGTTGAACGTCTTGCATGTGTAATGGAATACATCGAAGCGACAGTTGAAATTGTAGTCGACGAGCAGCTCTGCATCACTCTTTTCCTGAACGAGGCTAAACCCCATGCCCGTCAAATTCTTCTTCACCGTCTTGTTGATATCGGCCACATCTTCATGGCCGAAAACAAACATGGTCTTATGTGGTTCAATCAAGTCCGGCCGCTTGATCTCCACCGTATGAATGGCGCAACCCGACAATACCACGAAAAAGAGGACAACGACGGTGTAAGCACTGAAATGCTTTATCTTCATTTTTCTTTTAGCCGGAGACCGCTGACGAAGGCCTTGCCCTTCTCGACAAAATCGGCATCCAGTTGGTCGGGCTTGCCACGCTCGGAATACTCGATTTCCATAAGCAGATTCTTCGCGTAGGGGTGAATGAAAAAGTAACCGTAGGTCTGCATGATCAGGAATGGGGCGTCATCCATCCGCGCTGCGCCGTGGTCTTCCACCTTTGAAGAATATGCAACGGAGAATTTTCCAAACTTGTCGTCCAGCCTGATATCCTCCTCGATCACGGTGAAACGCCTTTCATCGAGCCCCAAGGATTGAGCCTTCTGAAGGAACGAATGAAATTCTTCCGGAGTGTCGAAGTTGGGCTTTGAGGGTACCTCCTTTACGGAGGCATAGACGGTATGCGTTGTCTCTCGTGGCGGCAAAAAGAAGGTCAAGACATGCTTTCCCGGGGCATCCGTTTCAATGAAACGCCAATCCGCCCCTTGTGGCGACAAGACCGTATAATGGGGTCGCTCAAAAGGAGTGTAGGGCTGCTCTATCTTGATGATGCGGGACGCGCAGCCAGCCATAAAGATGAGCAGGAACAGACAAACGAAGATTCGTGCGGTCCTCATCTCCCCCCTCCCGACGGGAATCAGCCCAATTGAGGCGTTGCCTTGGGGCTCAAACTCCAGGGCGCCCCAACGCGATGAAATCGGCTGGCACTTCATCAAGATTCTCCTCAAATTCGTACATCTTTTCAAGAAAAAAGTGCGGTAAGAGCCCGGGCAATCTTGATAGTCTCATGCGAAAGCCCGTTCTATGCCGATGGCAGCAGGCACGCAATCTGATTGCGCCTGTGAAATGGCGGCAGCAGCCGGCTGTATCGGCAAAATAGGCGAACAAAAGCCTGTGGCCAAGCCCCTTGATGAGGATTGCATTGACAAAGGGTGTCTGTGTGGATAGGATTGCATAACGTATAGACGGACGGAACTGACGGCATAGCGAGACGACGGGGAGGAGCATTATGGGAGACAAGGGCAAGAAGGACAAGGAAAAGGGCCAGAAGCAGAAGGCGACGAAGAAGCAGGACAAGCAGTCCAAGAAGGGCAAGTAAAGCATTCCGCCGGCAGCAGATAGGGCGTGGGAGCCGTCAGGCCCGCACTGACTGTTGCCTCAACGGCCGCCATTGGCCTTCCCATCGATGTGGGGGAGGTCGTCTTGGAGCCGATATTAAAGTCTTGTCACGCTGGCTGCGCCTTGCTATATTTAGGCCAGCGAGGTAGGGCATGAAGAGAGCAATCTTTCTTTCAATCATCGTGATGACGGTCGTTGTCGCCGGCTGGTCCGAGGCAGAGGGGGCGGAGTGGGTGAGGTATTTCGAGAATGCGAGACAGACATTCTTCTACGACCAGGAAAGCATCTCGCGGCGCTCCGAAGATACTGTGAGGGTGCTCGATAAGCAGGCGCCGGCAAGCGAAGAAGAGAGGCAAAAGGACATCGCCGGGCTCAAGGAGATAGCAGGAGGGCAAAGAGATTTCAGTTCCTATGCCTACACGGTCGGCCTTACAGAAATACACTGCAAAAAGGGTGCAGCAAGGCTGTTATCTCTAAAGGCCTATAGCTCTCAGGGAAGCGTCTTGCTGTCCTTCGAGGACGACGAGGACGACTGGGCGCAATTCAAACCGGACACTCCCGGAGAGGTCCTGTTCGCTATTGCCTGCCTAAAGGAAGGGAAGAAGTAGGCAGTCGCCTGCCCCGAGCCAAAGAAGCAGAAGAATTCAAGTGCTTGCCGTCGGCTGACCCACTTTCTCCGGTCAGAGGAAGGTATTTCATTCTCCCTCCGCCACTTTATCGGCACGCATTCGAGCCGCCGGTATAGATACCATCGTCAAGTGACGTAGTATGAGCGCATTGAAAGAAGGCCATTGACTTACCTGCCCCGATGGATTTACAGTATTGCAGCATCAGGAGCAACCCCGAAAGGGGTTCGGCAACCGAGTTGGAGACTACGGTGCCTTGGATGGTGAAAGCCGTCCGATGTGCGGGAGACAATCCCGAAAAGCTCTCCATTCTGCCGACCGTCCTGACCTGGACGGTTTTTTTATCTTCTGGTGACTATCATGTCAGGGGGATGCCATGGAAACGCCAGAAAACAACGACACGCGGCAAGACCGGACGATTCTTCTCCGACCTGCCAATGGCGGGATATCGATCGTCTTCTTTACACTCCTTGTGAAGATGGATGCCCTTCGGAAGGCATGCAACGGCGACATCCTTGCCTTCTTCAGGGAGACGGGCGATGCCTGGGACATGGACGGGTCCTTATGTTCAACGGCAGCCATGTCCCTTGACGATCTGAATCACAGCATAGGCTGTCTCAGGACCCTCGGCCTGCAGTATGATCGCCCACCCGTCGATTGGTATTTCCTTGAGGGAGGCTTCACGTCGGCCCTGGGATTTCAGGGCCCCATCTTCTGGACGCTCGATGACGGCGCCCTTGACTTTGTCGACGAGGAAGGGAAGTGGTACGCGCGCCTGAAAGGGACCGACAACGAAGGGAGGCCGTTATGCTCGGCGCTATAGCAGGAGACATCATCGGCTCCGTCTACGAGCTGAACAACATAACGCGGACAGACTTTCCGCTCTTCGATCCGAACTGCCACTTCACCGACGACACGGTCATGACCGTTGCCGTAGCCGACGCGATTCTGACACACGCGGACTACGGAGGCAAGCTCAGGGAATGGTATCGCCTCTATCCCCAGAGGGGCTATGGGCCGCGCTTCCGCAAGTGGGCGGCCTCAGGAAGGATAGGGCAGGGTGCCAGCAAAGGCAACGGGTCTGCCATGCGCGTCAGTCCCATCGGCTTTGCATTCCACACCCTGGAGGAAGTGCTTGCCCAGGCACGCCTCACCGCCATCCCGAGCCACAACACGCCCGAGGCTATCGGCGGCGCCCAGGCGGTGGCGTCGGCGGTCTTCCTCGCCCGGACCGGAAGGAGCAAGGCGGAAATCAGGGCATACGCTGAGCGTACCTTTGCCTACGATCTCGGCGAGCCCCTCGATGAGATACGGCGTTACTACAAGCACCAGTCCAACTGCGATGGGTCAGTCCCCCAGGCCATCACGGCGTTCCTCGAATCCGACGGCTACGAAGACGCGGTGAGGAAGGCCATATCGATAGGCGGAGACTCCGACACCATCGCCTGCATCGCCGGCGGGATCGCCCACGCATATTACGGAACGCTTCCTGTCGACATAGCAACGCGGGTGTCCGGAATATTGGATACGAGGATTCTGGCAGTGGCAGACCGGTTCATGACGAAGTACCCATCGCCGAATCACCGGTGAAGGATGGAGTCGGTTCGCCTTTGAAAAAACCGGAAGGAATGCAGGCTTCTTTAAAGCTATATAGGGGCAAGGGGCATGGGACAGACATGGATCGTCACCAAATATTGTGGGCAACCGCCTTCTAACGTAACTGCTCTGATATGGCTGGCTTCAACCAATCCGCTTCCTGATGTAGATCTCCGGACCAGATTTCTTTTTGCCGTATGGAGAATTTCCACGGTAACTGTGCCCTCGTCTTCTTGCCTCACGATCAAACTATTCAGGTCGTCCAGACGAATCTCTTTCACAATAGTGGCTTCGGCTGCCATGGTAGCCGATCCGGTGGAATGACCTGTTCGGCCTGTCGATTTTTCGGCCAGATCAATCAGAGACCGTAGGGCCTCATTGACGGCTTCGTCGGAAGAGAATGCCTTTGCCACGTCAGGGCTGAGAAGCACGAGGTTTGTGCCCTTGCTATAATCCTCAAAATACTTACCGCGGACTCCCACTCCAAGGTCTTCTCGCTTATACTCCGGGCGGAGTTCGTCTGATGCCTTAGCCTTCTTCATAGATCACCCTCTCGTTGCGGTCCATAAGACGCGCACTAATGCTTCCTGTTCGGTCTTCGCGCTTCGTGTGGGAAACCATGATAAGCCGCGAGTGTAACGAGGCGGCTCCTGAAGTTGTTATCTAACTTTGATTTACCGACTGGAGGGCCTTGTTGTTTTGACTCTCTGAAAGGGCAAAATGGAAGGTCCATTTCCCTCAATTTCCTTGTTTTTCTTCCTGTGGGTAGAAATAGGGTAGAAAAAACCCGACAGTACTTTGCCGGGTAATTTGTAAATTACTGAAATTAATGGTGGAGCTGAACAGGATCGAACTGTCGACCTCTTGACTGCCAGTCAAGCGCTCTCCCATCTGAGCTACAGCCCCACGATGCTCCTTTTTATAACAGTAAGTGGTCGTATTGTCAACCGGTCTTGGCCCTTTTTGTTTTCAGGAGCCTTTTCAAAACCTTGCCGGAAGCGGTCTTGGGCAGGGAGTCAACGAATTCAACGTATTTTGGCACCTTGTATTTCGCCAGGGCGCGGCTGAGGTGGCCCATGAGGGTCGGCGCATCGGCGTCGTGACCCTGGCGGAGGACAACGAATGCCTTGCCCACCTCTCCCCATTTCTCGTCAGCCACACCGATGACGGCGGCATCCGCCACGGCGGAATGGCCGAACAATACCTTTTCCACCTCGGCGGGGTATACGTTCTCACCGCCGCTGATAAACATGTCTTTCTTGCGGTCGATTATGTAGACAAATCCTTCGTCGTCCGTTCGCCCCAGGTCTCCCGTTCTGAGCCACCCGTCCTGAATCACCTCGGCCGTCAGTTCCGGCTGCCGCCAGTAGCCGTTCATTACGATGGGGCCGCTGACGATGATCTCACCCACCTCTCCCGGCCCGACCGGCCCGCCTTCGTCGTTGACGATGCGCACGGTGCCGTGAAAGACCGGCTTTCCCACGGAGCCCATTTTTGCACTGGCGTATTCAGTCGGGAGCCAGAAGAGGGTCGACGCCTCGGTGAGGCCGTAAATCTGTGAGACCACAAGCCCTTTCTCGGCCAAGGCCGCAAGGAGGGCCACGGGCACGCGTTCGCCGCCCGTGAAACAGCACTTGAGGGAGCTCAAATCGTAATTGTCTATGGTGCACTCCCGGAGCATAAAGTTGTAGACCGTGGCCGGGAGCTCCAGGATCGTCACCTTGTGTTTCGCAACGGTTTCCAGGATCTGCTGAGGGCTGAAGCGCCTGCCGATGATGACGGTGGCCCCCTTGTAGAGAGCAGGCGCCATTTCCACGATGAGGCCTCCGGAATGAAAGAGCGGTCTGTTAATGATGATGGTGTCCGATGAGGTGAGGTTGAAGTAGTTTGCCGCATTGAGGGCGTTGTAGAAGGTCTTCTGATGGGACAGGACGGCCCCTTTCGGCGTGCCGGTGGTGCCCGACGTGTACATAAGGATGTGGGGATCGTCGTCCCCCACCGTCCAGGTATGCTCCGGCCTGTCCGTCGATCGGCCCGCCGTCGCCTCTCCGTAACCATCTGCCCATGCAGGGAGGGTGTCCGGCGCGTCGCCTCCCTTTCCCACCGCCAGCGAGTAGTCACCCGGGGCCTTGGCCCTGAGGGCATCGGCGTTTTCCAGGAATTCGCTGTCGAAGATGATACACCGGGCGGCACTGTCGCGCAGAATGAACTCCATCTCGGGAACGGCCAGCCTCCAGTTCAGGGGTACGAGAATGGCGCCGATTCTCGACACGGCAAAAAATATCTCCACATATTGCCTGCAGTTGCGCAGGAGAACGGCCACCCGGTCTCCCTTCGAGATGCCTTGCTTCAGAAGAAGGTTGCAGAGGCGGTTGGTGTTTGCGTTAAGGGATGCGTACGTGATGGCCTCGCCTTCAGCGATGACAGCCACTTTTTGCGGCGTAATGGCCGCCCACCTACCTATCCATTCACCTACGTTTGTTACCGGGCCATCCATGGTCGACTTCCATAGTTTGTATACAATATTTTTGGGCAATTGGAAAGCGGAAGCACAGCTTCAATAAGTAATACAATATGTTACATGGTGAGGAGGCCCCTGATGTCGTCGACGATATATGTGGCGCCAACCTTTTCGAGGGCCCCCCTTTCCGTCCTTCCCGTCAGGACGCCAACGGTCCTTGCCCCCGCCTCATTGCCTGCCACGATATCGGTTGGATGGTCTCCCACCATAAGCCCCCTTTCCGGGGGGAGTCCGAGCCGCTTCAGGGCGAGCGTAACGTGGGCGGGGTGGGGCTTGAGGAGCCTCGTGTGTTCCCGGGTGACGACGGTCTCCATGTACCCGGTGACGTCGGGAAAGACTTGACGCACGACCTTCACAGACGTTCGGGTGATGATTCCGGGGCGGACGCCCCTTTGCCGCAGCGTCGCCAGAACATCCCGCGCGAAGGGATAAAGGCCTTTACCCTTGGAGGCCTCGAGCTCCAGGGCCGTCAGCACCTCCAGTGCCTTGCTGCTGAACGCGGGCCCTTGCGACCCCAGGGCGTCCTCGATGCTGTAGATCATCTCCAGGATGTAGTGGTTCTTGAGGCGGGGCAGTTCGTTCAGTGCGCCGAACTCCCTGGCTATGTCCTCGACGCGGGCCCGTAGGGAGCCGAAATCGAGCGTCAGCGGTGTAAGCGTCCCATCAAAATCAAAGAGGACCCATTCAATTGCCTTACCCACAGTGCCGGTCCTTTCGGGGGAATCAGAGGCCGGGCGGTTCTCCCGTACCCGGCCTCTGAATGTATTCTGTTTTGTGCGCCTCTCAGCCGAAGGCAATGCGCTTGGCGCTTATGATGTTGGGAAGAGACTGAATCTCCCTGATGACGTTGTCTTCAATTTCCCTGTCAAGGTCAAGGAGGGAAATGGCGAGGCCGCCGATGCTCTCCCTGCCGAAGTGCATGCCGCCGATATTGATGCCTCTGATAAAGAAGACGTTGCCGATGCTGGCGATAACTCCCGGCTTGTCGTAGTTGTATACAAAAAGCATGTAACCCTGAAGGTCTGCCTCGAGGTAAACGTTGTTGATCTTGATGAGCCTCGGGGCCTTCTTTCCCAACAGTGTCCCCTGCACGGTATTCTCTTTGCCCTCACCGCGGACCGTAATGGCGAGGAGAGAGGTGAAATCTTCGTGCTCCCCCGTCTTCGTCTCGTGGATCTTTATGCCGCGGGCCTTTGCCACGGAAGGTGCATTCACATAATTGACGCCTTCCATTTGAAGCGCCAGGATGCTTCTGATGATGCCCTGGGTGAGAATCTTTGTGTCCACGGCCGAAATGTCGCCCATGTAGCGAATATCGATCTCGGCAATGGGAAACTCCGTAATGGTTGAAAGCAGTGTGGCCAGATTCTCGGAAAGCTTCAGGTAGGGCGTGATCTGCTTTGCCGTTTCAAGAGAAACGGAAGGCGCGTTGACGCTGTTTTTTATAACGCCGTTCTGGAAAAAGTCCACAATCTGGTTTGCGATATCGATGGCCACCTTGTCCTGGGCCTCTTTCGTGGACGCGCCCAGGTGGGGCGTGCAGACAGTCTTTTCCGATAGAACCAAAGGGTTGTCCTTTTGGGGAGGTTCTTCGTCGAAGACGTCGAGAGCGGCCATAGCCACCTGGCCTGCTTCGAGGGCCTCCAGGAGGTCTTTCTCGTTGATGATGGGGCCCCTGGCCGTATTGAGAAGAATGACGCCCTTCTTCATTTTTGCGAAGGCGTCTTTGTTGATAAGGTTACGGGTGTCCTTGACGAGCGGCAGGTGAATGGAGATGAAGTCACTCTCCTTCAGGAGGGCGTCGAAGTCCACAAGTTCTATGCCTTTACTCGCCGCAAAGTCTCTGGACACGTAGAGGTCATATGCAAGGACCCGCATGCCCAAAGCGACGGCTTTCTCGGCCACGAGCAGGCCGATGTTGCCGATGCCGATGACTCCCAGGGTCTTGCCGTACACCTCGGTACCCATGAAGAGCTTTTTCTCCCACTTGCCCTGCTTCATCGTTCTGTCTGCCATGGCTACCTTCCGGGCCGCCGCAAACATAAGGGCGATGGCGTGCTCGGCTGCCGCAAGGGCGTTTCCCTGAGGGGTGTTCATGACTACCACGCCCTTTTCTGTCGCCGCCGCCACATCGACGTTGTCCACGCCGATGCCGGCCCTGCCGATAACCCTCAATTTTGCGCCCTTGTCGATGATGCTTTTTGTTGCCTTCGTAGCGCTTCGAACGACGAGGGCGTCGTAGTCGCCTATGATTGCTTCGAGCTCCTCGCCCTTCAAGCCTGTTTTTACGTCGGCTTCCAGGTTGGCGGCCTTGAGGATCTCCAATGCCTTTTCAGAAAGTGGATCTGCTATGAGGACTTTCATGAAACCTCCGCGGATTCTAAAGATCTTTCAGACTCTCGGTGGCCTTTGCAACGCCGGCACCCATCTGGAAGTTGTAACCGAGGTCGCGAAGCGCGAACTCGACGGCAGCTATGGCCGTGATAACGTCATACTTGTCGGCAAACCCCAGGGTTGCGATCCTGAAGATCTTTCCCTTGAGCTGATCCTGGCCGCCTGCACCGGTGACGCCGTATTTTTGCCACAGGGTCTTGTAAATCTTCTGCCCGTCGATCCCTTCGGGGGCGCACAGGGCCGTCACAGCAGGGCTCGGTGTCTTGGCAAAGGTTTTGAGACCCAGGACATCGGCGCCGGCGCGGGTTGCACGGGCCAGAATATCGATGCGGCGGTAGATGTTTTCCAGGCCTTCTTCCTTGATCATCCTTAAGGCTTCTCTAAGCCCGATGATCAGAGAAATGGCGGGGGTGAAGTTTGTCTGGTTTTCCTTCAGCTTGTCGGCTTCCTTTGCCCAGTTGAAATAAAACTTGGGAATCTTGGAGTTCTTGTTAAAGGCCCAGGCCTTGTCGCTGACGCCCGCAAAGGCCAGGCCGGGGGGAAGCATGAGGGCCTTTTGAGAGCCACCCACCAGAATATCGATGCCCCACTCGTCCATGGGGAGTTCAAACACGCCTACACCCGTGATGCCGTCGACGACCATGAGCGTATCCGGATAGTTCTTGACAATGGCCGCTATCTCCTTGGTGGGGAACTTTGCGCCCGTAGATGTCTCTGTGGCCTGGGTGTAAACGGCCTTTGCGTCAGGGTTTGCCTTTAAGGCCTTTTCAATATCGGCAGGGTCAAGGTTGTCGCCCCAGGGAATATCGATGTTCACCGACTGGACGCCGTAGGCCTTGCAGATGTTGGCCCATCGCTCGCCGAACTTACCACTGCGTACCACGATGGCCTTGTCGCCGGGGGAGAGCATGTTGGTGATGGCGCCCTCCATAGCGCCTGTACCCGACGATGCAAAGACAAGCACCTCGTTCTTGGTACCGAAAACGTACTTCAGGTTCTCGCGGACCTCAGCAACGACGGCCTCGAAGAGCGGGTTCCTGTGGTGGATGATGGGCTCGGCCATCTTGAGAAGAACTTCGGGGGGAATCTGTGTCGGTCCGGGTGCTAACAAATATCTCTTTGGCATTAATAACCTCCTTAAATTAAAGTGCTATTTTGTACCAAAAAGCCGCGAGAAAGACAAGAAAAATGCAAAATGTGATCCTCCGGAAGAACAGATTTCGGGGTGCAAAAGGCGGCCCCCTGTGTTATATTTGTTTTATGGGAAGAGTATTTTTCGATCATGCCTCCACAACAGCAGTAGACCGAAGGGTGCTGGACGCTATGCTGCCTTTCTTCACGGAACGGTTCGGCAACCCCTCATCGCTTCTTCTGGAAGAGGGAATGGCCGCCCATCAGGCCGTAGAGGGGGCGCGGAAGCTTGTGGCGGACCTTGTCGGCGCAAACAGTGACGAGATCATTTTCACCTCTTCGGCCACGGAGTCAAACAATCTTGCCCTGAAAGGGTTGGCCCTCGCCAATCGCCACCGGGGGAACCGGATCCTTTTCTCGGACGTGGAGCATTACTCCATCACCAACCAGGCCGATTTTCTCAACAGGCTCGGCTTTGAAGTGGACTATGTGCGGGTCGACGAGACGGGCCTTGTGGACCTTGTGGATCTGGAGAGGAAGGCGACGCCCGGCACGATCATCGCGTCCATCATGCATGCCAACTTCGAAATCGGCACGATTCAGCCCATAGCCGAAATTGCAGCCCTGCTCCGCCGGCGCCAAGTAATCCTCCATTCCGACGGTACGGCGAGCTGCGGCAGAATACCCGTAAGCGTTACGGAGTTGGGCGTAGACACGCTGGCCTTCGCCCCCCATCTGTTTTATGGCCCTAAAGGCGTCGGCGCCCTCTACGTAAAGGCCGGGACTTCGTTGACATCGCTTTTTCAGGGTGGTGTTCAGGAAAGGGGATACCGGGCCGGTACGGAGAACGTGCCGGCAATTGTGGGCTTCGGCGAGGCGGCCCGGCTTGCCGCGAACGAGATGGCCGAGAGAGCGGATCATTTGCAGGCCCTCGGCAGGCGGCTCTGGGACGGCTTGGACTCCACCATCAGCCATATGCATTTCACCGGACACCCCACGAGCCGGCTCCCCGGTCATGTGAGCTTTTGGATCGAGTTTGTCGAGGGCGAGTCGCTCCTTTTGTGGCTGAGCCTCAACGGCGTGGCGTCGTCGAGCGGCAGCGCCTGTTCGTCCAACATTCTTGCCCTCGACGAGACGGGCCTCAAGGCGTCACCCGTTCTGACGGCAATCGGCATCCCGCCGGATATTTGTCACGGGTCGATCACCTTCAGCCTGGGAAAAGATAATACGATGGGGGAGGTGGAGCAGGCCCTCTCCGTTGTGCCCGGGATCGTGGATCGGTTGAGAGAGATGTCTCCGCTTTGGGAGGAGTTCAAAAAGAGTCAGCGAGGAGGTACGTAATGCCACAAGGTCCTTATAGCGAGACGGTAATGGATCATTTTATGCACCCCCGCAACATGGGGGAGATCGAGGACGCAGACGGTGTGGGCGAAGTCGGCAATCCTGCCTGCGGCGACGTGATGAAGCTCTACCTCAAGATCGAGGACGACAAAATTGTCGACGTCAAGTTCAAGACCTTTGGCTGTGGAGCTGCCATCGCCTCGAGCAGCATGACGACGGAATTGATCAAGGGCAAGACGATAGAGGAGGCTGTCAAGCTGTCGAACCAGGCCGTCTCTGAGGCCCTGGGTGGGCTGCCGCCGGCCAAAGAGCACTGCTCCGTTCTGGCCGAAGATGCGCTCAAAGCGGCCCTTGAGGACTACTACAAGAAGAAAAAGGGATGATCCCTTTCGAGATCACCGTAAGAACCTCGGCGCGTATAGAGGCGCGGGAGATCACGGGTGAAATAGAGCGGCTGGTCGGGGGCAACGAAGGCGGGCTTGCCCACATTTACACGCCCCACACGACCTGCGGGGTCACCATTAACGAAAACGCCGATCCCAGCGTAATGAAGGATATCCTTGACGCCTTGAGCAGGATGGTCCCTCAGGACTACCCTTACAGGCACGCCGAAGGAAACGCTGATTCCCACATAAAAGCCCTTCTAACGGGCTCTTCTGTGACTGTGCCCATCGAGCGCGGGAATCTGAGGCTCGGCATCTGGCAGGGTATTTTCCTCATGGAGTTTGACGGGCCGCGCCAGCGAAAGGTGCTTGTGACCTTGGTATAGAGGAATCGGAAAGAGAAGAAAGGCGGGACGAGATGAAAAGAATTATTGGAGCAAGGGGCACGTACATCAGGGGAAGTTTGAAGGGTGCTGCAAGGGCTTTTTTCGGAGGCATCCTCCTTGCCGTTTTTCTAACGGCTGTGGCCGTGCCGCCCGCCCTTGCCAAGGACGATAGGATCCAACCCAAGGAATCGGGCGTCTACGTCAAGACGGCGCAGGGCCTGAAAAGACTGCTGCCCAACATTGTCTTCGACGAGAAGGGGGTTATCTTTCTGGAGTCGAACAATCCCCAGCGGTTCCTCCTTAAAGACGTGCAATACTTCGTTATGTACGGAACCTACGAAATGGACTACCTGACCATGAACCCACTACTTTTCTTCCAGCAGTCGCCCGTGGGGAAGACCCGCTACATATTCGGCAAAGACCTGCCGGTCGATGTGAAGAAGGCGGGCAAAGACCTCTATATGGTGAAGCCCAAAGACCTCCTGGGAAGGGGTTACTTCTGTCTCTGGATTAACGATACAACCTGGGATTTTGTTATCGAGTAGGGATGGAGGCGGCATCCGGATTTGAACCGGAGAATAACGGTTTTGCAGACCGCTGCCTTACCACTTGGCTATGCCGCCGAGAAACCAGTGATAGGTAATCCGTGAATGGTGAATGGTTAAAGACCTTGCGGCCTGATCGCTTTTGTTGCCTGTCGCCATATACCATATACCATTTACTGATTACTGTTTCTTCATGGAGCGGGAAACGGGATTTGAACCCGCGACTTCAACCTTGGCAAGGTTGCACTCTACCGCTGAGTTATTCCCGCCCGTGGTATGTTTTATAATATAAAGCGTTTGATAAGTCAACGGTTTCATCGTCATATGAGCCCCCGTGCGGCCGCGGAAGGGCTTTTGCGGCGGCACGGCAAATACCACCGGCCTTGCCTGTTCCTGTGCCTGGCGAGGCGCGCAATCCTTTCATTGATGGTTTTCGCGTTGCTGCACGGGTGCGGGGCTCCAGCCGGCAAAGGGGGGGGTGGAGGGCGCGGAATGTCGACCGATGAGCCTCCGCAAAGAATCGTATCCCTGTCGCCACAGATCACCGAGTCCCTGCGGGTCTTGTCGGCGGAGGCCTTCCTGGTAGGAACAACGAGCCTCTGCCGCCTCTCCCCTGCAGAGGAAGGGCCCGTTGAGCGCGTGGGGACCCCCTTGCGGCCGGACATAGAGAAGATCCTCATGCTGAAACCGGACCTGCTGCTCGCCTCCCGCGAAGGGAACCCCCCCTGGGCCGTTGAAAGGCTGCACAAGCTTGGCATACCCACATACTACTTTGAGAGGCCCAAGAACCTCCAAACGCTTTTTGACAATTTTCTTCTTCTCGCTCGGCTCGTGGGCAGGGAGGAAGAGGGCGAAAGAATCGTCCGCGGCGTCGCGGGCCGCTTGGCCGAGGAGAGGAGGGAAGGCTCGGCGACCGTATTCTGGCAGGTGGGGGCCGATCCGCTGATAGCGGCCTCCGCGTCCACTTTTGCCGATGACCTCATTCGTGCGGCGGGAGGGATAAACGTCATCAGGGCCCCGGTGCCCTATCCGAGAATCAACCGGGAGGAGATCATTCTTCTGCGCCCCCAGGTTATTGTGCTCACCGATATGGGCTACAACGTTGGGGCGGTTATGGGGGGATGGAGGGAGTCCCTCGGCAGTTCCCGGTTTGCAGTGCTTGATGCCTACGCCGTCGGAAGTCCGACACCGCTCAGCGTTCTCCAGACGGTGAGGGACCTTTCGGCCGTTATCGGGCAGGGAGGCTGAAGGGGCCATGGTTGAGGGGACGCAAGGAAGCCGCAGCACCATCCTCCGGGAGCACCCCTGGGCCGTTGTGGCCTTTCTTCTCGTTCTGCTCGGGCTGGCCGTAACCATGTCCCTGAGCTACGGCCACGGCCTGAGGGCCGTTGTCGAAGGGTTCGGGTCCGACGATGGCTTCGGGTATGTGCTCAAGAGGCTGCGTATGCCGAGAACCCTCATTGCCCTTGCCGTTGGCGGCGCCCTTGCCGTGTCGGGCGCAACGCTTCAGTCAATTCTTAGAAACCCGCTCGCCGAACCTTACACGCTCGGTTTGTCCGGCGGTGCCTCTCTGGGGGTAGCCGTCGCAAGCATCCTGGGCCTGCAGCGGCTCATCGGCCCTTGGGTAAACCCGCTCTTCGGTTTTCTGGGTGGCGCGCTTTCGGCGGCCCTTGTCTATATCCTGTCGAGAAGGCGTCTTTTTCAGCCGACGAGCATGATCCTCTTCGGCATCGTGGCGAGCCTCGTCTTTTCATCCTTTGTTTTCTTTCTTTTTTCCCTCATGGATCCGGACCGAATGCAGATCGCCCTGATGTGGCTCATGGGCGACCTCTCAGCCCTGGACATATCGCTCGTTCCCCTCTATGTGGGCTTGTTTACCGTTCCCTTGGCCATTCTCCTCCTGTATGGAAAGGAGATCGACATCCTGTCTTTGGGGCCGGAGAAGGCCCGCTATCTCGGCGTAGACCCCGGCCGCATGTACCGCATACTCTTCGTCCTTACATCGATTCTCACGGGTCTTTCCGTTTCCGCCGCCGGCATCGTCGGCTTTGTCGGCCTCATCGTCCCCCATGTGCTCCGGGAGGCCTGCGGGCCCCGCCACTCCTTTCTTCTGATCACGTCGTTTATTGGTGGTGCCTTTTTTCTTGTCAGCTCCGACATCATATCCCGCTATCTCCTCTATCCCATCGAGCTGCCCGTGGGGGTTGTGACGGGGATTCTGGGGGGCTTTCTTCTTCTTATCATGGTGATCAGGAGGTCTTAGTGGGGGTGCCGCTCTTTTCCGTAAAAGATGTCTCCTTCCTGTACGGCCCCACGGCCGTTCTAAAGGATGTAGCCCTCGACGTCTTTGCCGGCGAGATGGTGGGGCTCATCGGTCCGAACGGAGCAGGAAAGAGCACCCTTGTGCGGTTGTTGGCGGGCTACCTCACCCCTGCCGCCGGCACCATACGGTTTCATGACAGAGAGCTCAAGACCTACGAACCGAAGACGTTATCGCGACACATCGCTACGTTGCCCCAGAATGTGGACGTTCCCTTCCCCTACACGGTGCAGGAGTTTGTGGCAATGGGACGCCACCCGTTCAGCCGGAGGCGGTTCTCCTACGAAGAGGATGACGACAGGACGGTTTCGATGACCCTGGACATGCTTGGGTTGAGCCACCTCAGGGGAAGAGAGATGGGTACCCTCTCGGAGGGGGAACGGCAAAAGGCCTACCTTGCCCAATGCATAGCCCAGGAACCGGCGGTGCTTCTTCTTGACGAGCCGGTGAGCCATCTGGACATCAGGCACCAGCTCCGGACCATGGAATGGCTCGAGGAGCTTCATGGCGAAGGGCTTTCCATTGTCATGGTGCTGCACGACCTGAATCTTGCCGCGGAGTTCTGTACGCGCATCATCCTCCTTGCCGACGGGAGGGTCTTTGCCGATGGAACGCCGGAGGAGACCTTGACGTACGAAAACATAGAAGCGGTTTACGAGACGGTGGTGGTGGTGCGGCGGAACCCCTATTCCGGAAAGCCCTTCGTAATGCCCGTCTCGAAAAGATGCCTTAACCTTTCATCTCCTTGACTTACCTGCCCCGTTCGTTTAGATTAAGAGCACAAAAAGCATCGGGAGGTTGCCATGAACACCAAGTCCTCACTCAAAGCCCTCTATTGCATGTTGCCCATTCTCCTCGTTGTTTTCTCCACCTACGCCATGGCGGACAAGACGGCGCCGGAAACGGTTACCCTCCAGATGGAAGGGGGCAAGTTCGGGGTCGTGCCCTTTTCTCACAAGGCACATGTGGAGAAGGAAAAGATCGACTGCGCCACGTGTCATCACAAGGACAAGAACCCCAAGGAGCCCGATAAGTGCTCCTCCTGCCA
This sequence comes from uncultured Pseudomonadota bacterium, assembly GCA_964651435.1. Classification (GTDB taxonomy): domain Bacteria; phylum Desulfobacterota; class Syntrophorhabdia; order Syntrophorhabdales; family CAYQXL01; genus CAZYVU01. The sequence goes on along the minus strand of CAZYVU010000001.1, from coordinate 66,763 downwards.
TATGCCGAAAGACGTGAAAGATAACGCCCCACCGGCAAAAGACGCCTTTCACAAAAACTGCATAGATTGCCACAAGGAGGCGGCAGCAAAGGGAAAGAAGGCCCCGACCAAGTGTAATGAGTGTCACAAGAAGTAAGGCAGGAGTCCTTTACCGTTTTGTAGCCTCAGTTCGGTTCGCCCTCATTCTGCTTGCTCTCATCGCCGTCGGTTCGCTGACGGGGACCATTATCAGGCAGGGGGCGGACCCTGCCGAGTATCTGGAGAGGTACCCCCGGTTCCTTGCCGGCATCATTACGTCGTTTGGCCTCGACGACGTCTATCATGCACCGTGGTTTTACGCCCTCATTGTTCTTTTCGGCATCAACCTGACGCTGTGCACCGTCGATCGGTTCCGTAGGCTCGCAAAGGCCGACCGGAACCCGTCGCTGCCCAACGAGGAAGCGCTGGCCTCCATGGAGGCTTCTTTCGTTGCCCCCGGAAAAAGCCTTTCCGACGTCAGGACAGCCCTGGGATCCCGCTACAGGGTGAAACTGGAAAACGACGCCGGTGCTTTGCTTGAAAGAGGGGCGTTGTCCCGCTATGGGGTCTATATCATTCACGGAAGCATCATCCTCATTCTTCTTGGCAGCCTCATAGGCCTTCTGACAGGATACAGGGGCTCCATGACCCTCTGGGAGGGCGAGGCAAAAGACGAGATTACCGTCAGGGGGCGGGAGCAAAAACAGATCCCTTTAGGGTTTGCCCTGAGGTGTGACGCCTTCAAGATCGCATTTTATCCCAGCGGCGAGCCTCAGGACTTCATGAGCAAGATAGCTGTTCTCGATGGCGGGCGCGTTGTGACGGAGCAGGAGGTGAGGGTGAACAGGCCGCTCCAGTACCGTGGCTTCAGCATTTATCAAGCAACCTACGGGAGCGCCCCGACCTTTCGGTTCTCTGTTGGAGGCGAGAAAGTTGCCCTCAAGGAAAATGAGCTGTACCAGAAGGGAGAGCTTTCCCTCATGCCTGTGCGCTATCGGGAGAACATTCACGAGCTGGGCCCCGGCGTGCTGCTCGCTTATGTGGAGAACGGAGAGCCTAAAGGACAGTGGTTCCTCAAGAACGTAGAGCGACTCAGGGAGAACCGCATAGGGGGGGCCGCCGTAAGGCTCGACGACATCCAGCTTAACTTCTACACGGGGCTTGAGGTGGCCAGAGACCCGGGCGTGTGGGTCGTCTGGACAGGTTTTGCGCTCATACTCCTGGGGCTCTACGCCACCTTTTTTATTCAGTTTCGACGCGTCTACGTGCGTGCGAAAGGGGACGGCGTCATCGTTGCAGGGCTTGCCCCCAAGAACAGGCCGGGTTTTCGCGAGGAGATGGAAAAACTAAAGGGAAGGTTGCATGGAGATTAACCACACGATTCTCGGTGTCGTCACCCTGCTCTATCTGCTTATTTTTGTCATTCACGTGCTTTATCTTGCTGCAAGAAAGACGAGGATCATGTCGGCCATGTGGCTTGTCCTTTACGTGACCTTCGGCCTTCACACAGCCGGAATTGTTACCCGCTGGGTGGAGTCTTACCGGCTCAACATCGGTCATGCCCCTCTCGCAAACTTCTATGAGTCCCTTATCTTTTACGGTTGGTGTGTGACGCTCATGGTGATCCTGCTGAAAAAGAGGCTTTCCTATCCCATCATCACGGCGCTCACCATGCTTGTGCCCCTTTTCCTGCTGGCCTATGCGTCCCTTTCTCCATCCGTGGCGCGGCAGATCCAGCCCCTTGTGCCGGCCCTCCAGAGCAACTGGCTCCACATCCACGTCCTGACCTGCTTTCTCTCCTACGCCGCCTTTGCCGTCTCTTTCATCAGCGGTGCCCTGTCTCTTTTCCATGCCAAGGGCATGGGCCCCTCACAGGAGACCCTTGAAGAGATAAACTATCGCAGCATCGTGGTGGGCTTTCCCTTGCTCAGCGCAGGCATACTGACCGGTGCCGTCTGGGCCCACTATGCCTGGGGGGCTTACTGGAGCTGGGACCCGAAAGAGACGTGGTCGTTGATAACCTGGATTATATATGCTATTGTTCTTCATGCCCGGTTCGTGAGGGGATGGCAGGGAAAGCGGATGGCGCTTCTTTCCATTGTCGGCTTCGTGAGCGTCCTCTTTACCTATTTCGGGGTAAATTTTATTCTTTCCGGGCTCCACAGTTACGCCACATGAGAGGAAAACGACCAAAAAGCCTGGTGCTCGTAGGAAACGGAATAAACTGCGAGTACGAAACCAGCCATGCCCATCGGCTTGTAGGGTTTGATGTTGACCTGCTGCACATCAACGAGGTCAACGAGCACCCCGAGCGGATTCATCAATACTCCTTTCTCAATTTTCCGGGAGGTTTTCTTGACGGCGATGACCTTGGTGCGGCCAAGGCCCAGGCGGTCAAATGGAAATACCAGAAGACAAGCAGCGCCGGAGGGCGCTTCATCGACGAGCTGGTTGCCTTTGTCCGGGAGGGGAAGATCATTCTGGGGATTTGCAACGGGTTCCAGCTCCTTGTTAAGACGGGCCTTCTGCCGGCCTTGGGGGGGCTTTACGGCAGCCAGACAGTTACGTTGACCTTTAACGATTCCGGTCGGTTTGAAGACAGATGGGTCCACCTGAAGACGAACGGGTCGTCGCCCTGTGTGTTCACCGGCGGCTTGGACACGGTCTACCTGCCTGTCAGACACGGCGAAGGAAAGCTCATCGCTGAGAGCGAAGGGCTGCTTACGGAACTGGAGAAGAAGGGCCTTGTCGTTCTCCAATATTCGACCAGCGACGGGCTGATAACGGACGAATACCCCCTCAATCCAAACGGATCGGCACTGTCTATCGCCGGCATCTGCGATGAGAGCGGCCGGATATTCGGCCTCATGCCCCACCCCGAGGCCTACGTACACTTTACGCACCATCCCCGGTGGACGCGGGAGCGCCTGGACGAGGAGGGCGAGGGGTTAAAAATATTTAGAAATGCATACCGGTATGTGGTAGAACATCTTTAGGAGGAAAACTCATGAATAAGACTGACATAATCGACAAAATCGCCGAAGAGGTTCGCGTGAACCAGAAGATAGCAAAGACTGCAGTTGAAACGGTCATCGAGAGCATCTCAAAAGCAATTATCGCGGGAGAGCGTGTTGAGATACGGGGGTTCGGCAACTTCACCCTAAGGGAATACAAGGCCTATAAGGGCAGAAACCCCAAAACAGGGGAGGTCGTTAACGTTCCTCCGAAAAAACTCCCCTACTTCAAAGTGGGAAAAGAGCTAAAAGACATGATCTGGAAGCCCGGGAATTAAAGCTCTCCCCAATAAGGTGCCAAAGCCTCCTTAGATTGGTTCACAATCCGCACCATTTCGTTTGAAGGCCTGCCTTCACCCGCTGACAGGGCGCCACCCGACCTCTTCAGCTCGAGCAGGACGGCCTTGACGGAACTGGCCAGCCCCTTGACATCGTAGCCCCCTTCCAGCACAAAGAGCGCCTTGCCCCCGCAGTGGTCGGCTGCTATTTCGAGGAGCAGTCGGGTCATGGCGGCATACCCGTCTTCCGTTACGGCCATCCCGCCGAGGGGGTCATTATAGTAGGCGTCGAAGCCCGCCGAAACGAGCACCGCCTCCGGCTTGAACCTGTCACATATGGGCAGAAGAATCTCTTTGAAGGCGTAGATATAGTCGTCGTCGCCCATGCCGTAGGAGAGGGGAAGGTTGACCGTGTAGCCCTTGCCCGGCCCACTGCCTACCTCCGTTAAGGATCCCGTCCCGGGGTAGTAGGGATACTGGTGCGTGGAAAAATAGAGGACCGTAGGGTCATTGTAAAAGCTGTGCTGGGTCCCGTTGCCGTGGTGGAGATCGAAGTCGACGATAACGATCCTTTGAAGGCCCCAGCGCCGTTCGAGGTACCGCGCGCCGATGGCAACGTTGTTAAAGATACAGAACCCCATGGCCCGGTCGCTTTCTGCGTGGTGTCCCGGCGGGCGCAGGAGGGCGAAGCCGTTGTCGATGGTGGAAGAAAAGAGCATGTCGGCCAGTTCCAGAACGCCCCCGGCGGCCACGCAGGCCGCCTCATAGGATCTTGGCGACGTCGACGTGTCCGGATCGAGGCGCGTGTGCTCTCTTCCCTCCGTTTTGGAAATCGACTCGATGTAGGCCCTCTCGTGGATCTCGGCAATCTCATCGGTGGTGGCGGTGCGCCGCCTGGCGTAGACGAGATCCGACTGATCGAGTCCGGCAAGGGTGGAGTAAATGCTTACCAGGCGCTCGGGGCTCTCGGGGTGATACTGATCAATGACGTGCTCAAGAAATACATCATCCTTTACTATTCCTACGGGCATAGCGGCCCCTTTCTTTTTTGTCTACTATCTCACCACATAGAGGAAAAAAAATCCATTCCATATTCTCCCGGCCCTTTTTCCTGTGGCTCCCGGCCCACAGCCGCTCATTTCAGCGCCCACTGGTGTATGAAAGCGCCGACGAGCCAGGCTCCGAAGCCGGCCCCAAGAACGGCTGCCAGGGGAAGACCCTTTCTAAGGCAGAGAAAGGCGGCCAGAAAGAAGAGTAGGCTCGGCAGGATGCCCCAGAGGGCCCCCACTGCAAAGCCCTCCGTGACCTGGCGATCACCGCTGCTTTCCATATATACCCATGCCAGCACAAGGGCGCCCGTCAATGGCATGACGCCGATGAGGCCGGCAAGGGACGGAAATCTCTTTGCTATTGCTGTTGCTGAAAGAATGATGGCAACACTGACCAACACCTTCACGAGAACCTGCATGGCCCCCTGTCAGGACTTGAAGAAGTCGAGAATCTTCTCCGCGAAGCCTTTTGACGCTGCCGGCGGATCCTCCTCGAAGGCAATGGCCAGTCCCTCCATAGCAGACCGCTGCTTATCGGAAAGGCTTGTGGGTACCTTCACATTGATGAAAATGACTTGATCGCCTCTTCTTCGCCCGTTTGACGATGGAACGCCGAATCCTTCGATCCGCAGCCTATGGCCGGGCTGGGTTCCGGGGGGGATCCGGAGCGTTTTTTCGCCCTCCAGCGTCGGGACCGTGATCTCGCCGCCGAGGCAGAGGAGGGGAAAGCTTACGTCCGCCCTAACGACGATATTGTTGTCCTCCCGCTGGAAGATAGGGTGCTCCTTAACGGTAAGAACGATAAAAAGGTCTCCCGGATGGGTATCCCCATAGTCGAGCATGCCTTCGCCCCGTACCTTTAAGCTCGTCCCGTTGTCTACGCCGGCGGGAATGCGCACCTTCAGTGTCTTTTTTGTCCTTGTGTGTCCCTTTCCCTTACATGCCTTGCAGGGATTCCTGATCAGGCGGCCTTCCCCTCCGCAATGCTCGCAGGTGCGGTTAATGGTAAAGAATCCGTGGCTTTGCCGAACCTGGCCTCTTCCACCGCAATAGCGGCACGTCTCGGCGCTGTGCCCCGGTTCGACGCGGGAACCGTTGCAGTGGGCGCATGTTTCCACCTTGGGGAGTTCGATCTCCTTTTCGGTGCCGAAAACGGCCTCCTCGAATTCGATTTCGAGGTTGTACCGCAGATCACTGCCCCTTTGCGCCCTGCGCTGTCGGTTTGTACCAAAGAAGTCGCTAAAAAGATCATTAAAGACATCGTCAAAGTTAGTTCTGAAGCCGAAGTCAAAGGGACTGCCCGCTTCGGCGCTTCCGAACTGCTCGTAACGCATGCGCTTTTCCGGATCGCCCAGGACCTCGTACGCCCGGTTGATCTCCTTGAAGCGTTCTTCAGCCTCGGGATCGCCGGGATTTCTGTCCGGATGGTACTTGAGGGCGAGCTTCCGGTAGGCCTTCTTAATCTCCTCGTCCGTAGCTTCCTTGGAAACGTTGAGAATTGAATAATAATCGGTGTGCATGGTGACGGCAGGTTACGTGTCTTCGCGCTGCTTGGAGACAATGACTACGGCGGGCCGCAGCAGGCGACCGTTCAGCATGTATCCCTTCTGATACTCTGAGACGACCGTATCGGGCTCCATATCGTTGCGCTCTTCCTGAAAAAAGGCCTCATGTATGTTGGGATCGAAGCGGGTTCCCGCGGCCTCGATTCTCGTGACGCCCGACTTCTCCAAGACCTTGAGAAACTGGCTCAGAGTGAGACTCACCCCCTGGGCAATCGACTTGACATCCTCAGTTTGCCCGGCATGGTCGAGGGCTCGCTCGAGGTTGTCTATGACGGGCAGAAGCTCCTTGATGAGGACCTCGTTTCCGTACTTGACCGTCTCCTCTTTTTCCTTTGCCTTCAGCTTCTTATAATTCTCGAAATCGGCCTGAAAATAGAGGGCAGACTCCTGAAGTTTTTTGATGAGCTCTTCTTTTTCCGCCAGTATGTTCTCCAGAGCCTCAACGGCCTGCTCCTTCCTGTCCTCTTTCTTCTTCTTTTTTTTGTGTTCCTCCGGGGATGTGCCGGGCTGTTCGCCGGCGGCCGCCGAATTGTTCGTAGCTTCCTTTTCTTCCATTTCCATCCTCACATGATACTCAAGATGTTGCTTACCGCCTGGGCGGTATAATTGACCATAGGGATCAGCTTGGAATAATCCATCCTGACGGGCCCGATGACGCCGAGAATCCCATAGCTCTTCTCTGCTACACGATACGTCGATGCTATGACGCTCATGTCCCTCATTTCCAGGATTTCCATCTCCATGCCGATGATGACGTTGGTTCCTTCAAGGCGCAGGCAATGATCCAAAAGCCTGAGCAGCTTCTCTTTCTTCTCAAGCGCCTGAAAAAGCTCCCTCAATCGTCCCAGGTCAGCGAACTCGGGCAGCGCAATGATCTGGGAGGTGCCCTCGATGTAAATCTCCCGACCGTCATCTTCGTTGATAATGGTGTCGAGCGTGTCCTTTATGCGGGCCAGAAGGCGGTTGACGCTTTCCTTGTCTTGCCGGACGTCTTGCTGAATGGCCTCTTTCAGGATATAGAAAGGCCTGCCGGCGAACCTGCTGTTCATGTAACCCTTCATGCTTTCAAGGGTCTCCATGGGCAGACTTTCCTCCGTTTCGACGAGCCTGGTATGGACCATACCCGATGAGGTGACAAAAACGATGGCGATTGTATGGCTCGACAGCTTGACGAACTCGACCTCCTTGAAAAGCATGGTATCGATTCGCGGCTCCACGACGATGCTGGCATAGTTGGACGCGTCCGCCAGCACCTTGGACGCGTCCTCCATAAGCCGCTCGACGTGAAAGTATCGGGGCTTGTGAAGCCTGTCTATGGCCTGAAGGGCGCGCCTGTCCGGGCGCTTCGGCGTGAGCAGGTTATTGACATAGTGGCGGAAGGCCTTGTGTGTGGGGATTCTCCCCGACACCACGTGGGGTTTGTAGATGAAGCCCTTCTCTTCGAGATCGGCCATGACGTTGCGGATCGTTGCAGAGCTGAGCCGGTTCTTGAGCTTCTTTTCCAGGGTCCGCGAACCGACGGGCTCGGCCGAACGCGTATAGTCCTCGACGATAAGATCCATTATAAGCCGTTCACGGTCAGTCAGTGTTTCCATGGATGCCCCGATAATCTACCATAAAGGTAAGGACCGAATCCATGAATGTCAAGGAACGGCGAACCTCTTCTGGAGGCCAAGAGTCCGGGGGTCCCTATCGCTGAAAAAAGCGCAAAGGCTTACCAGGCAAAGACCTAATTTCACTCGTGACGGAGTGCCTCTATGGGGTCGAGCCTGGCGGCCTTCAGGGCGGGAAAATAGCCGAAAATGACACCTACTGCAGCCGAAAACAGAAATGCCACAAGGACGATGGGACCGTTGAAGACGAAAGGCACCCGTAGCATATGGGCTACCCAGACGGATGCCGAGAGCGCCAGCACAATGCCGGTCAATCCGCCGAAGGAAGAGAGCACCACTGCTTCCACCAGAAACTGCATGAGCACCTCACCCTCTATGGCGCCGATGGCAAGGCGTATTCCAATCTCGCGGGTCCGCTCTGTCACCGAAACGAGCATGATGTTCATGATGCCGATGCCGCCGACCAGAAGACTAACGGCCGCCACTGCGCTCAGCAGGGCGGTGAGCAGTTGCGTGGTTCCCGTAAGCATGTTGGCAATTTCCTTCATATCCATGACATTGAAGTTGTCGTCGTCGCTTGGTCCAAGATGGCGGCGGTCCCGCATCAACCGTGCAATGTCCCGCTGAACCTTTTCGGTCGAGGCGCCATCCCTGACGGAGAGCTGTATCATGCCCACATCCTGGTTGCCGGCTATGCGTCGTTGAAGGGTGCGCAAGGGCATTACAACGACGTCGTCCTGGTCCGATCCCATGGTGCTCTGTCCCTTTGCCTTCAAGGCCCCGATGACCTCACAGGAAAGCTTTTCCAGGCGAATCTTTTCCCCCAGCACTTCTGCCTGCCCGCCGAAGAGCTTAGCCGATACGGTCTCACCGATGACGCAGACTGCCGCTCCGGCTCGCAACTCGCTTTCGCTGAATGAGCGACCTGCTCTGATCGAACGGTTCGTTACGGTAAAATAATTGTTGTCGGTGCCTGCCACCTGGGTCGTCCAGTTTTGCTCGGCAAAGATGGCCTTGATCGATTGGGACGCAACGGGAGCGACAGCATGTACCGATCCCACGTCCCTGATGATGGCCTCGGCATCAGCTTCCTTAAACGGAATATTGCCTGAGCTTTGACCCGGGCCAAGCCTCTTCCCCGGGGTGACCATGAGAAGGTTGCTGCCCATGCTTGCAATTTGCTGTTTGACCTGCAGCGTGGCGCCCCCACCGATGGTCACCATGGTAATGACGGCGCCGACGCCGATCACGATCCCGAGGATGGTCAGGAAGGAACGGAGCACGTTCCGTTTGACCTCACGCATTGCCAGCACGACGCTATTCCATAACATTAGTGCTTCCCTCCGTTTATCTTGTCCGACGAAACCAGGCCGTCGAGAAAGTGGATCAGCCGCTTTGCGTAAACGGCCATGTCCGCTTCGTGGGTGACCATGACGATGGTGATCCCTTGGTCGCGGTTCAGTCCTGCGAGCAGGTCCATGATCTCCCGGCTTCGGGCCGTATCGAGGTTGCCCGTCGGCTCGTCCGCGAACAGTACGGCCGGCGCCGTTACTATGGCACGCGCAATGGCTACTCTCTGCTGCTGGCCACCCGAAAGCTCCCCCGGTGTGTGCGACTCCCACCCCTTAAGTCCTACCACCTCCAGGGCGCGATGGGCATGTACATGCCGCTCCCTCACCGATATGCCCCTATAAATCAACGGAAGCTCGACGTTTTCCAGCGCTGAGGTGCGGCTCAGGAGGTTGAATCCCTGGAACACAAAGCCGTGATAATGCCGCCGGAGCAGAGCTCGCTGGTTGCGGGTCAGCCGGCCTATATCAACGCCCTTGAAGCTGTAGACTCCGGCGGTAGGCGTGTCCAGGCAGCCAAGAATATTCATACACGTGGACTTGCCTGATCCGCTTGGGCCCATAATGGCTGCAAAGTCTCCGGCGTCGATGCGAAGATCGATGCCCCGCAATGCCTGCACGACGCCCTGGCCTGCGCCATAGACCTTCGTTACCCCGCTGAGCTCGATGAGGGGCTGTTCGGGCTCCCCCCGTGCTCGGGTTCTGTTCTCGGCTTTCATTTGGCCCCCGCTATGGTGTCGATTATCACTTCCATGCCTTCCCGGATATCACCCGCCGTAACTTCAGTAAAACCCCCGTTCGTAAAGCCCACCGTTACTGAAACGGCTGAGGGCTCTTTGTCCTTTAGCACCCAGACCTGTTGCTCTTTGCTGCCGTTTGTTCCCTGGCTGGGCTGCCGGGCGCCGGCCTTGGGCGGGCGGGGAAGAATCGCCCCTACGAGACCGCCCGAGGGTTTTGCCTCCAGTTTGACGGATGGCGCGAAGCGCAGGGCGGCACCAGGGACGAGGAGGGCATTTTCAATTTTCTTGACCGTAATGTCTGCGGTGGCCGTCATGCCGGGTCGCAAGACCAGATCGACATTGTTTACCTTGAGGACCGTTTCGTACGTCACGACACCGGAGGTCGTGGAGGACCCGAACCGGGTCTGGATAATCTGTGCTTCAAAGGAGCGATTGGGATAGGCGGCAACGGTGAAGGCTGCTTTTTGCCCCTCCTGTACTTTCCCCACGTCGGCCTCATCCACGTTAACGTGCAACTCCATTTGGGTGAGGTCTTCGGCGAGGGTGAAGAGGACCGGCGTCGTCATGGCCGCCGCCACAGTCTGGCCGGGCTCAATAGCGCGCGTGAGGACAATGCCGTTGATGGGGGACCGGATTACGGACTTGGAGAGATCCGTTTCGTTGGCCCGCACGGTCGCCTGTGCCTGAGAGACGGCTGCCTTGGCGCTCGCCGCATCAGCCTTTGCGCGCTCGAAGGCAGCCTCGGCAGCATCCATCTCCAACTGGGATGGAACCCTGTTGTTGCTGAGCTCGCGGACCTTTCTGTACTGTAAGAGTCTCGCCTTTGTCTCGGTGACCGTTGCCTCGGCCTGAAGGGCCTTCGCCTTTGCCGATTCCAGGGAGGCCTTCGACTGGGTGAGTTGTGCATCCAATTTTGTGGTGTCCAGCCTGGCGAGGACCTGACCGACCCTTGCTTTGCTGTTGTAATCTGCCTCGACGGCCCTAATGGTGCCCGATAGTTCGCTGCCAACCTCAACCTTGTTCGTAGGTTGGAGGGTTCCGGTAGCCGTTACTATTACCGTAAGGTCTCCGCGGCGGACCTTTTCAGTTTGGTAGTGGGTTACCGTGGATTTGCCGCCCCCAGCGAGAACTCCTGCTATAGCCGATAGAGCTGCAAGCACAAGGGCCAGGGAAAACCACCGTTTGAACCGCCTGCCCTTTCGTGCGGGCTGTCCTAATTCCAGGGTTGCTTCGATGTCCGGTTTCTCGTTGATGTCAATCGTTGACTTCATCTTTTCTCTCCGTTCAGCCATTCTTTTGGGAGGCCAGCGGTTCCCACCCCCCGCCGAGGGCCTTGTACAGTTGCACCAGCTTGGAGGCCACAGCTCCGCTGCTCTGGGCCAGTTGCTCCTGGAACGAGAGAAGGGAGCGCTGGGCATCAAGAACGCTGGTGAAATCGGTAAGACCTGCCTCGTATTTGTGTCCGGCGAGCTGCGCTGCCTCGCCTGCCGCAGCGGCCGCTGCGCGGAGTGCCTCCCTTCTGTCCTGCTCTTCGGCATAGGCCGTGAGAACGTTTTCGACCTCTTCGAGGGCACCGAGAACGGTGGTCTCATAGGCGATCAATGCCTGTTCCTGGAGCGCAGATTGCACTTCGATCTGTCTGCCGATGGCTCCACCCCTGAATATGGGCCAGGTGATGGAGGGGCCGCCGATTGCCGTCCATATGCCCGAGGAAAAAAGGTTCCCCAGCGAAAGGGAGTCGAGGCCGATGGACCAGTTGAGGGTAAGTCTGGGGTACAGGGCTGCTGTGGCCACGCCGACCCGGGCCGTTTGGGCGGCGAGTTGGCGCTCTGTGCGTCTCACATCGGGACGCCGACGGAGCGCCTCTGCGGGGACGCCGACGGCCACCTTGAGGGGCGGCGCCGGGATCGCCCCCTCTCCTGCCAATTCCTTGTGCAGCGTCCCCGGCTGTTCTCCCAGAAGCACGGCGACACGGTTCAAGGCCCCATCCAGGTTTGTTCGTATGGCGGGGAGCAGCGAACGCGTGTTTTCCAGGTTGTAGCGGGCCTGTTGGACGGCAAGCTCATCGCTGAGGCCGGCCTCCTGCCGCCATGCCGCCAACTGGAACGTGTCGCTCTGGGCCGCGATGTTCGCCTCTGTCGCGGCAAGCTGCGCCTGGCGGGTGCGCACCTCAATGTAGTTTAGTGCCACCTCTGCCACAAGTGAAACCAGGACATCGCGAAGCTCCTCCTCCGTTGCTTGCAGGTCTCCGTCGGCGGCCTCGATGGACCGGCGGACACGGCCGAAGATATCAATCTCCCACCCTGCATCGAAACCCGTGGAGTAAAGCTCGGCGGAAATGCCTCCACCCGAGTCCTCGCTAAACCGGCTCCAGGTGGCGGAACCGCCGGCGTCGAGGGTGGGAAAGAAGCCGGCCGCCGCCACGCCCCTCTGTGCCCGCGCCTCGCGGACGCGGGCTTGGGCCTTCTTGAGGTCCAGATTGCCGGCAGCGGCGCGCCGGATAAGACCGGAAAGCACCGGATCGCCGAAGGTGGTCCACCATGCGGTAAGCGTTTCCATATCCGTCTCGCCGCCCGTCAGCCCGCCTTTCATTTGGCTGCGCCAGGTCGGAGGAGCGTTGACGGCCGGAGGGGTGTAGTCCGGACCCACGGTGACACATCCCGTCATGATCGCCAGAGCCAAGCCCATGATGCCGAGAACGCGTATCGTTGCGGTTTGCATTTGCTTTCTCCTCTTTTTCAAGGATAAGGTGCCAATATGACAGCAATGTGGAAGAAATGAGAAAGTTTTTGGAGAGCGGACATAATTTCTTGACGATATGGCCCCGTTGCGAATAGATTGAAATTGAAGGTTCTTGACAGGATGACACCGGGTCTAACTTCCCGCCTTTTTCTCTCCATCTTGGGCGCTACCGGTCTGGCGATCGTCTTTCTTTTCTTAATCGTATGGTGGAACATCGACCGGGGATTCTACCAGTACCTGGGTGCTCTGGATCAGGGCAGGCTGGCGCCAATGGCCAAGACGCTGGAGGAGGCCTATGCCGAAAGGGAGAACTGGGAGTTTCTGCGCGACAGCCGAGGGCTGTGGATCGGGCGCCTCCTCGCCATTACGCCGGACACAACGGAAGGATCCGAGAAGACGCAGGGTTCATCGGAAAAGGAGGATGACGGGGCGGTTGCACCGAGGCGCTCCCGAAGCCCCCTTGTCATCCTCGACGCCGAGCGGAAGCCGCTCCTCGGCGGCCTCGCGGAAGCCGACGAAGCAAACTTCCGGCCCGTGGTATACGGAGGCCGGCCCGTGGGCTACGTGGGCCTGCTCTCGCCGAAGCATTTTCTCCATCCCATTCAGGTGCAGTTCCTCGGTCGGCAACGAGTGGCCCTCGCGCTGGCGTGCCTGGGCTTGGTGGTCGTTGCAATTCTGGTCGCCCTGCCTCTTGCGAGGCGCCTTGTGAGGCCGATCCGCGCCATGGCGGCAGCAACGCACGACATTGCCTCGGGCCGTTACGGTACGCGCATCCCAGTCTCGTCCTCCGATGAGCTTGGGTTGCTGGCAGGGGACTTCAACAACATGGCGGCTACCCTGGAAAGGCAGGAAGGGGAGCGGCGCCAGTGGGTCGCCGACATCTCCCACGAGCTACGAACTCCTGTGGCTGTGCTGCGCGGCGAGATCGAGGCCCTGCTCGACGGGGTCCGGACCATCACTCCCGAGACGATACGCTCTCTTCACGCCGAGACCATGCGTCTCAACCGACTCCTTGAGGATCTGTATCAGCTTTCCCTGTCCGACACGGGTGCATTGAGTTACCGGAAGGAGGACCTGGACATGGCCGAGGTGCTAAAGACATCCGTTGAGGCCCACCGTGCCGAATTTGCCCGAAAAGGAATTCATCTCACCGAAGACTTCTCCGGGGAAGGAGAGGTAAAGACCTTTGCGGACCGGGAGAGAATCGATCAGCTTTTTGCCAATCTGCTGGACAATTCGCTGAAATACACGGATTGGGGCGGGAGGCTCGTCATCAGACTGGCTTCCCGTGGAAAATGGGTAATGATTTCCTTCGAGGACTCGCCGCCCGGGGTCCCCGATGCTGAGCTGGAAAGGCTTTTTGACAGGCTCTATCGGGTAGAGGCATCCAGGAACCGCGGATCGGGTGGTGCCGGACTTGGTCTGGCCATCTGCAAGAGCATCGTCGAAGCTCATGGCGGAACCATTGTGGCCCGTCCATCGGCCCTGGGAGGGGTGATGATCGAGGTTGCCATCCCCGTTCCGGAGGGCTCCCGATGAGCGGGTCCATCCTTGTTGTTGAAGATGAGCCGAAGTTGGCTGGCCTTCTCTCCGACTACCTGAGGGCATCGGGGTTTGAGCCGGCCTGCCTGACAAACGGTACCGAGGTCGTTCCCTGGGTTAGGGAACGTAGGCCCGACCTGATCCTTCTCGACCTGATGCTGCCCGGGCGTGACGGCATAGAAATCTGCAAGGATATTCGTACATTCTCCCGCGTTCCCATCATCATGGTGACGGCCCGGATCGAGGAGATAGACAGACTGCTTGGCCTCGAGCTCGGGGCCGATGATTACATCTGTAAGCCCTTCAGCCCCCGCGAGGTCATCGCGCGGGTCAAGGCAGTCCTGCGCCGGACGCGCGACGGACAGACGGTGGAGGTCAGAGGGCTTAGCCTTGACGAACACCGTTACAAGGCCACTCTCGCCGGTCGGGACCTGGATCTTACGGCCGTCGAGTTCAAGCTGCTCCAGTTCCTCGCGGCCAGCCCCGGACGCATCTATGGCCGCCAGCAGCTTATGGACAGGATCTATCCAGACGAACGGACCGTCAGCGATCGCACCATCGACAGCCACATCAAGAAATTGCGACGTAAGATGGAGGCTGTGGACCCCGAAGCAAAGCTTGTCCATTCAGTCTATGGGGTAGGGTACAAGTTCGAGCTCCCGGCGGAATAAGCGACGTGAAATGGCTGCCGTCGGATCCCGGTAAAGACTGCGCCCGGCAGTGTTCCTTTTTCTACCCTACTGCTCCACCAGCTCGACCCTGCGGTTCTTTGCCCGCCCCTCCTCGGTGGTGTTCGGGGCCGCCGGCGCCAGGGGCCCCACGCCAAAGGCCAGCAGGCGCTGGGGATGTACGCTGTGCTGCGTCGTCAAGGCCGTGACGACGGCCTCAGCCCGCGCCTGGGAGAGTCTCATATTGTAGTCGACACCCCCCACGTTGTCCGTGTGGCCCACGATAAACACGGTGAGCCGTGGTTTGCCCGCAAGGAGCTTGGCGATCTCACTTAGGGCCGGGGCCGACTCAGGCTTCACCTCCGCCTTGTCAAAGTCAAAGTAGATGCCGTAGACGGCTACGCGTCCCGACGAGGCGATGCCGTCGGCCATGAACTGGGCGTCAGCCCTCACCTCCTGCTTCATCCGGTCCTTTTCTACGATGTAAAGGTGGTACACGCTCCCCTTCCAGTTGTTTTGGTCAAGGGCAGCCCACGTTTCTTTGCCGTCCTTTACGAGCTTCATCCAGGTCTTGCCTTCTCCTCCCGGACCGGTCATGAGGGAGGTGCCGCCGATCTTTTCGATGGCGGCGGTGTAGTTGCGGGCAATCTGGAGCATCGATTTTTGACCCTTCGATTCCTTGGCGGCCCTATAATGGTAAAAGCTGAGCCGCCCCTCCACCTGCACCTCTCGCTTTGTGGCCGGGTCTATGAATCTGTAAGTGTCGAATTCCGTCTTCCTGCAGTCGTTGATATAAAAGCCTGCCACGCGCGTAAAGAGTTGTGGATCCGTGCACCCCTTTCTGTCCTCCTGAGCCCATAGGGGACTCGCGGCAATGGTGAAACAGAAGGCAAGACAGGCGGCCAACATTCCATGGTTTTTCATGTTTTGTCCTCCTCGATGAATGGACGGCCCATCCCCATGCTTCTGCCGTCCTAACTGATAGCCGACTCGCTGATGCGAAGGAAGTCCTTCGTCACCTTTTGAACCTGCGAGACGGCCAAAAAGGCCTCTTTGAGCAACTGCTTCTGCTTTGTCGTCAGCGTGGCGGGATCGATGCGGTTGCTGAAATCTCTGCCGCCCTCGACGTCCGATAGGTTGTTCCGTATCTTCAGCGTCAAAAACGTCTCGAAGGCCTGGACCAGAAACTCCGCCTGATCGGCCGTAAAGACACCTTTGCCGCACAATGCGTTAATGCGCTCCAGGGTGTTGGTTTCGAGAATTCCCATGTGATAGGAGAGGATCTTTATGCAGGTGGTCAAGGGAAGGAGCCCGTAGTTCTTCAGGTTGACCGTATTCTTGTACTGCCCACTCTTCTCCACGACGAAGTTCTTAAAGAAACCGAGCGGAACGGGAACAGAGACGATGTTTGCGGCGATGCTCTGGGTAAAGGCCTGATTGTCTTTGATCAGGGCAACAACATGCTCCCTCAGCGAGCGCTCCAAGCCGGTGTTGCCGTGGATTGCACGAAAATCGAGAAAAACATAGACATCAACGAGGTCTTTTTCTGGCAGGGAAGAGGCGCCGATCCAGACCGCCGTCCTGTGCTTCCAATCCTCCAGGGTGCCGAAGTATTTTGGGTTGGTTGCCATGACCTGTCCTTTGCAGAGGGGGAATCCGCACTTGTTGAGGCCATCGACGATCCACCGGGCCAGTGCGTCATAATAGCGCAGCTTTTCGTCAGAGGAGGGCCCGGAAAAGATCAACGCGTTGTCCTGGTCCGTAACGAGGGTCTGCTCCCGCCTCCCCTCGCTTCCCAGCCCCAACCAAGCGTAGGGCGACGGGGGAGTTCCGATGGTTGATTCGGCGAGCTTTATCACCCGGTTTACCATCCTGTCGTTGAGCTCGCTCACGATCTTGCAGGCGTGCGATGCCAGGGCACCGTCGGCGATAAGGGCGCGCAGGACCTTCTCCACCTCCCGCCGCATCCTGTCCAGCTCGGGAAGATCCTGTGCCGCCTCGATATTCTTTACCAGCGACAGGACTTCCCTGCCCCTGAACCGCAACAGATCAAAGCCCGTTACAATCCCTTCCACGGTCCCCCGGTCAAGAACGACAAGCTGGCCCGTCCGGTGTTTCACCATTTCATGCAACGCGTCGAAGAAGTAAGAGGAGCCGTCGATGGCGTGAAATTCTTTTTTCACAATAGACCCGATTGGTGCCATGGAATCGACACCCTCGAGAAGAACGGCCCGGAGGACGTCGTCGCGATCGACTATGCCCGTCGCCGTTCCCGTTGTGCCCGTGACGATGAGCCCCCCGACCTTGCTCTCAAGGAGCTTCTGCACGGCATCTTTGATGGGCAGGCCTGCATCACATGATATCTGCCGCTCATTGAGGAGTTCTCTCACCTGCTTACGATACAGGTACGGTTCCACCTGCGTAATGCCGGGGCTTGTCGTGAGCAGCTCCTTGTAGACTTTTCTCATCCGTTGCGTGAGAAGCTGATCGAAAAAGGCGTGAAAGACCGGATAGGCATTGACTATGTCGACAAAGGCCTCCTTGTTCTGGACAAGGCATAGGGTTCGCTCCACCGTCTCCACGGTGGCGGAGGTGGGCGCGCCGGCAAGGAGGGACATCTCGCCGAAGCAGTCGCCCTCTCCCAGGAATCCGAGCACCACTTCCGTGCCCCCCTGTTCGAGGTAAACACGGACCAGGCCACTCTTGATAAGATAGAACCGGGACCCTTCGGTGCCCTGCTCAATAATGATCTCTCCGGCGGCGAAGCTGTTCCATGTCATGCTTTCAGCAACGCCGTCCCGGTCCTCTTCTCGCAGGGCGCTGAACGGAAGAACTGCCTCAAGAAACGCCCTCTTGCTCTCCGACTGTTCTGTATCGAGAGATCGAAGAAGCCCTCGGGCCTCCTCGAGGGCCGCCCCAGGTATGATGCCCCACGACAGCAGGAGGTCGCCCACATCCCCGCCTTGCTTTACCGTCGATTCCGCATGCCTCAGTGTGTCTTCGTCTACATAGCCCTGTTTGGCAAGTATGCTGCCGACGTCCATAAGCGGCCCCCTTGTAGGAGTGTTTTTATCAATTATTCTTTAATAAGGAAAAAAAGACAAGGCTCCTGTTGCAAACGGTAGGTGACGAGCCTTATAATGATTGCTACACTTCATGGACTATACGGTAAAGATAGGCGGCGAGGCGGGGCAGGGCATCCAGACGGTGGGGGACAGCTTGGTGAAGGTCTTTTCGCGGAGCGGATACCACGTTTTTGCCCATCAGGATTACGAATCGAGGGTTCGGGGCGGCCACAACTTCTTTCAGATACGGGTTTCCGACGCCCCCATCGTTGCGGCGAGAGACAAGATAGACATCCTCGTGGCCTTTGACGGTGAGAGCATCGAGCGCCATCGGCCGGAGCTTGCCGATAGCGGCGTCATCGTCCACGACCCTGCGGTGACGGGCTGGGGCAACGAAGGCCCCGAGTTTCTGGAAGTCCCTTTCGTACAGCTCGCCACATCGGCTGGAGGGAGCAAAATCATGGCCAACACGGTGGCAACAGGCGCCGTCCTGGGCATGCTCGGCCTTGAGCTCCCACCCTTCTTCGAAGTCCTGAAGGAGGGACTGAAGAAGAAGGGTGATGCCGTTATCGAGGCCAACATCAGCGCGGCCAGGTCAGGGCGTGACGTGGCCGTCGAGCGGTGCCTGAGGTGCTCTTTTACCGCTGCTCCTGCGGGAAGCCAACGAATGCTCGTAGGTGCAAACGAGATGGTGGGGCTGGGGGCGCTCGTATCGGGGTGCCGGTTCTATTCTGCCTACCCCATGACACCCTCGACGGGGGTCATGCTCTATCTTGCGGCCAAGGCACGGGAATTCGGTGTCGTCGTTGAGCAGGCCGAGGATGAGATTTCGGCCATCAACATGGCCCTGGGAGCCTCCTTTGCCGGTGTGCGCTCCATGACGGGGACCTCGGGGGGCGGCTTCGCCCTCATGGTTGAGGGCCTTTCGCTGGCGGGCATGACGGAGACGCCTGTCGTTGTGCTCCTGGCGCAGCGGCCGGGTCCCGCGACGGGCCTTCCCACGAGGACCGAGCAGGGAGACCTTCTCTTTGCCCTCAATGCCGGTCACGGGGAGTTTCCCCGCATTCTCTTCGCGCCCGGTACGCCGGAGCAGGCCTTTTACCTCACCAACAAGGCCTTTGATCTCTCCCAAAAGTACCAGGTTCCTGCATTCGTTCTCACCGATCAATACCTGGCCGATACCCTCTGGACGATGGATTCCCTCGATCTGGACAGGGCGGTTTACAAGGACTACAGGTTGCGGGGGGAGTCGCTTGGGGCCCTTGACGGCTACAAACGGCACGCCTTCACCGCCGATGGGGTCTCGCCCTTTGCGGTGCCGGGAGATTCTGCCCATCTCGTTGTGACGGACAGCGACGAACATGACGAAGAAGGGCACCTCATAGAAGACGCTCCGACCCGCAATGCCATGGTTGACAAGCGGCTTTTCCGCAAGCTCCCCCGGATCGTTGCCGAGATGGCCCAACCCCTGCGATACGGCCACGACGAGCCGGACATCGTCCTGGTGGGTTGGGGATCAACATTCGGCATACTGAAAGAAGCCGTCGATGCGCTCTCGCAGACAACAAAGGCGGCCATGCTCCATTTCAGCGAAATCTATCCCATGCCGGAGCCGAAGTTCTTGGACGTTCTGAAAAGGGCCCCCCGGACCATCATGGTGGAGCAGAACGGAACGTCGCAGTTTGCCCGGCTGCTGAGGGCGGAAACGGGTTTTGTTTTTCACGGGCACATGAACCGCGTTGACGGAAGGCCCTGGACCAGGGACTCCTTTCTTGAGGATCTGCATGAACACCTTGGATGACTATAGAGGCAGGACCCCGGCATGGTGTCCCGGGTGCGGAAACTTTGCCATCTTGAACACCTTCATGGAGACCTTTGCGGAGCTTGGGATCAGGCCTCACCAGTTCACCATCGTCTCCGGCATAGGCCAGGCGGGCAAGTTCCCACACTACGTGAAGTGCAACACCTTTAACGGGTTACACGGAAGAACGCTGCCCGTTGCCACGGGGATCCGGCTTGCCAATCACCACATGCTTGTCGTTGCCGAGGCGGGCGACGGCGACTGCTACGGCGAAGGGGGAAACCACCTGATCCACGCCATGAGGCGAAACGTCGGGGTCAAGCTCTTTGTTCACAACAACCAGATCTATGGCCTTACGAAGGGCCAGGCGTCACCGACGAGCATGGAAGGCATGGTAACAAAAAACCAGCCCTTCGGTGTCCTCTCGGAGCAACTCAACCCCCTGGCACTGGCCATCGCAATGGATTGCAGTTTTGTTGCCCGCGGGTTTGCAGGCGACAAGGAGCATTTGAAGGGCCTGATGAAGGAGGCAATCAATCACCGGGGGTTTGCCCTTCTCGACATCCTCCAGCCCTGCGTCACCTTCAATAAGATTAACACCTACGCATGGTACCGCGAGCGGGTTTATCAGCTTCCTTCCGATTACACGCCCCGGGACCGTGTCAGGGCCTTTGAAAAGGCCCTTGAGTGGGGGGACAGGATTCCGCTCGGGGTCATCTACCGGAACGGTAGACCGACGCTGGAAGATCGCATTCCCATATTTGAATACGGTACGGTGGCGGGCAGGCCCTTCGACGAGGCGGCGACAAGGGTTAGGGTTGCCGAGACGCTCAAGGGGTTTTTTTAGGGGCTGGTGCCCGATGGTTGCCCGCGGCTTTGTGTTGGAAATGAAATGGCGCAACGAATAGAATAGGGCCGGCCGGTCCTGAAGCATAAGGAGGAGCGACACATGAACATAAAGGCGATCCAGAAGATATGTTATGGTGTTTACGTCATCAGCTCCAAGATGGGTGACAGGCTGAACGGTCAGATTGCCAACACGGCCTTTCAGATTACCTCAGACCCCCCGACGATAGCCATCAGCATCAATAAGCAGAACCTGACCCATGAGTATATTCGGGAGAGCAAGGTCTTTACGGTGTCCATTCTGTCGAAAGAGGCACCCATGACCCTCATCGGCCATTTCGGCTTCAAGAGCGGGCGCGATCTGGACAAGTTCAAGGAGGTCAAGTACCGGGTCGGGGTAACGGGCGCGCCGGTCATTCTTGAAAGTACCATCGGGTTCATGGAGTGCGAGGTCTTGAGCGCTACGGACGTCGGTACCCACACCGTCTTTATCGGCAAGATCGTGAACTGCGAGGTGCTGGGCGATGGAGAGCCCATGACCTACGCCTACTACCACCAGGTCAAGGGCGGAAAATCACCCAAGACGGCACCCACCTACGTAAAGGAAGAGCCGAAGGAAGAGGCCCCAAAGCCCGCCGCTGGAGCAAAATACAAGTGCAACATCTGCGGCTATGTCTATGATCCCGCCGTGGGCGATCCGGACAGCGGCATTGCGGCCGGCACGCAGTTTGAGGATCTGCCCGAGAGTTGGGTCTGCCCCATCTGCGGCGCCCCCAAATCTGACTTTGCTAAGGAAGAGTAGATTCCCGCGGGCTCACGCCCGGGGCACGCAATAAGGTACAGCGACTTCAACGCGTCGGGAAGCATAAAGGAGAATCGATGATGAGCAGCGTTCTTCGCGAGACAAACTTTGCAGACCTGGGCCTTCCGAAGAGAGGGAAGGTGCGGGACGTGTACGACTTGGGCGACAGGCTGCTGATCGTCGCTACCGATAGGCTCTCCGCCTTTGACGTCGTGCTGCCCACGGGCATTGAGGACAAGGGCAAGGTGCTCACCAAGCTTTCCGGCTTCTGGTTCGGCCGAGTTGAAGGTATTATTGCAAATCATATCATAGAAACGGACGCCTCCAGGTATCCGGGGTCCTTACAGAAATACGCCCACATCCTCCGGGATCGGAGCATGGTTGTGCACAAGGCGAAGGCTATCCCCGTTGAGTGCGTTGTGCGGGGTTATCTCGCCGGTTCGGGATGGAAGGAGTATCAGGAGCAGGGAAAGGTTTGCGGAATACCCCTTAAGCCCGGCCTCGTCGAATCATCAAAGCTTGAAAGACCCATCTTTACGCCGTCCACAAAGGCTGACGAAGGGCACGACATGAATATTCCCTTCGAAGAGGTCGAACGCCTGATCGGTCGTGACGTTGCAAGAAGGATTAGAGACGCGAGCCTTGCCATCTATGCCGAGGCATCCCAGATCGCCGAGGAGCGGGGCATTATCGTGGCCGACACGAAATTCGAGTTTGGCTTCCTGGGCGGAGACATAATCATTATCGATGAGGCCCTGACGCCCGATTCGTCGCGGTTCTGGTCGAAGAAGGACTATGCGCCGGGCAGGCCCCAGGACAGCTATGACAAACAGATTGTGCGGGATTACCTGAATACCCTTGACTGGAACAAACAATACCCTGGGCCCGAACTGCCCGAGCCGGTGGCGGAACGGACAAGGGCCCGCTACTTGGAAATTTACAGGATCCTTACGGGCAAAGATCTCTAATTAGCGTCGCGCCAGCTAAAGGAAAGGTTAAATCTTCCTTTGGCCGGCGATTCCTCGCTGTTCGTAAAACGGAAATCAATATAACGAACGCGGCCCTGGGCCACAATCTTGTGTGTCGTGCAGCCTGTTATGGTCAAAAACGCCGTATAGGGCTCCCCCTCATCGACGAGGTACTTTACGTCGAGCTTTCCCGAGCACTGCCGTCCGGCCGTCGTCAGCTCCTCCACAACGAGGGTGAGTATGAGCTCCTTTCTTGTCGGTGCCGGGCTCGTGTCGATAAAGAAGGTCTTGTGCTGTGCCTTCTTGGGCGCGAAGACGTGCTCATACCGTTCTTGGACCTCGCCGGCCCACAGGGGGGCCGGGCCAAGGACCGTCCAGATACAGACTACTGCTATTGCACTACAAAGCATGATCATCCATTTCATGACACGCATCCCTCCTGTTTACACGCCTTCATCGCACCAGGTCGGAAAGAATCATGACAGTAGCATAGGGAAAGAGCATGAGCAAGATCATGGAGATAATGTACGAGGGAATGTAGTACAAGCCCCCTCGGAAGACCGTCCCTATAGGGATATCCTTTGCCATCCCGGCCACTACGTAACAGCAGATGCCGACAGGCGGCATAATAGACCCCATTGTTGTGACGATGCATATCATCTGGCCGAACCATATGGGGTCGTAGCCCATGGCCGTGACGATGGGGTAGAAGATGGGGAGAGAAACAAGAAGGAACGCAAGGGCATCCATGACGCACCCGCCGATGATGTAGCAGAGGATGATGATCCACAAAAGCATCCAGTGCGGGAGCGCAAGGGATCCGATGAAGCTGGCCGCTTCGAAAGGCAGCCTCGTGACGGCGAGAAACCGGCTGAAGATAACGGCGCCGGCCACGATCATGAAGACGAGGCATGAGATGCGGAGCGTGTCGATTATGGAAAACAGGAAGCCTTTCCAGGAAAGCTTCCTTCTTACAAGGCACAATACCAGCCCTATGGCGCAGCTCGCCGCCGCCGCCTCCGTTGCCGTTACGACGCCCGTAAAAAGGGCATACATGATGATGGCGAAGAGAATGAAGATGTCGAGGAGGTCCGGAATTGCCCTGAGCCTTTCCCTCCACGTGCTTTTCGGCCCCTTTGGCCCCCAGTCCGGATGGCGCCAGCAGATGTAGAAGACCGTTGCCCCGATGAGGACCGTCAGAATGGCGCTCGGTATGACGTTTCCGAAGAACAGCTTGCCGATAGACTGGCCCGTGTAGATGCCGTAGACGACAAGAACCAGGCTTGGCGGTATGAGCACCCCGAGTGTGGCACCGGCGGCTACGGCACCGGCGTTGAGCTGTGGATGGTATTTATACTTTTTCATCTCCGGTATGGCAATGGTGCTCATGGTGGCCGCCGTGGCCGTATTGGAGCCGCTGATGGCGGAAAATATGGCGCAAGCCATAATCGTTGTGATGGCAAGGCCGCCCCTGTAGTGTCCGAACCATTTGTATGTGGCGTTGTACAGGCTGTGGTTGTATCCGCCGTAGTGCGCAAACTCGCCGACGAGGATGAACATCGGGATTACCGTCAGGCCGTAAGTGGAGAAAATGTTCCAGAGGTCGGTTCCGAGCATCCCCATGGCTGCCTTGATGGATGTTACGTGCGCCACGCCAAGAAACCCTACGAGCGCCATGGTAAACCCGGCGGGCACCTTGAGGAGGAACAGAATGGCAAACATGACGATGATGCCGAACACTCCAACGATAGGGCCTTCCATGCTCAGCGCTCCTCTTGCTTGAATAGAGTCTTGACGAAATCGATGAAGATGGTCAGGGAAAGGACGGCAAACCCCAAGGAGACACAGAATATGAAAGGATGGTAGATGACCTTCAAGGTCTCTGAGAGTTCGCCCGATTCCCAGATCTTTATGCCCCAGACGTATATCTGCCACGAGATGATGGCGAAGAATATCATAGTGACGAAGTAGTTTATCCCGTCGAGCACCCTGTTTGTCTTCGGTGAAAACTTGTCCGTGAGGATGTCGACGACTATGTGGTCCTTCCTCTTCTGCGTATAGCCGAGGGCAAAGGCGATGACGACGGCCCCGAGAAAGGAGACGATCTCGTAGGCCCCCCTGAAGGGGATGTGGAATATCCTCAGGACGACGTTTCCCGTGGCCAGCGACATAAGGGCCAGAACCGCTATGCCGCCTATGACCATCAGGGCCTTGTTGAGAAAGTTGTTCAGCGCCTCAAGATACTTCATTCGTTCCTCCACGCCGGAGAGCTTCGCACGCACTGCCCCGCACTGCCCAGGAAGGTGTCCGTTGTCCGGACACCTTCCTGGTGATCTGGTTGCGCTTTTCTACTTGGGTTGCTTCTCGTGCTTCGCTTTTAAGGAGTATGCGTCTTTGACGATCTGATCCCCGGGAAGGCCTTGGGCCGTCACCCTCTTGACGTAATCGTCAACCATGGGTTTCAGAATCTTTGGGATCTCCGCCTTGTCGGCGGCAGGAAGCTCGATGAGCTGGAAGTCTTTGTATTTCTGCTTGGACCAGGCAATCGACTCCTTCACGTGGTCATCTACATACTTGCCCGTCCACTCCGCCTGCTCGCGCCTTAAATCGTCGAGCACCTTTTTCACGTCGGACGGCAGCGAATTCCACTTATCCATATTCATCACAACGGCGAAGGAGACGACAAAAAGGTTAGCCTCCGTGACGTAGGGCGTGTAGGCGGCGAAGTTGAAGTCCTTAAGTATCTCTGTCGACGAGACCATGCCCTTGACGACACCCTTCTGGATCGCCTCCGGCGTTTCGGACTGAGGCATGGCAACGGGTATGCCGCCAAGCCGCTTAATGACGTCCGCCCCCGTGCCCGAGACCCGGAGCTCCATGCCTTTCAAGTCCTTCAGCGACTTGACGGGCTTGCTTGTCATGAAATCGGCAGGAGGGCAGGTAAAGAGGGTAAGGAGCTTAACCTTTTCAAATTCCTTAGGCTTGTATTTGTCGACGAGGTCGTAGAGGGTCAGGCTCGCCGCCCGTGCGCTTGTAAATCCGAGGGGAAGGTCGATGGCCTCTGAAAGGGGGAAGCGGCCGGGCTGATAGCTCATGGCGAAGTTGCCGATGTCCGCCATGCCTGAGATGACGCCGTCAAAGATGTTTTTTGCCGGCAAGAGTGTTCCGCCGGGAAAGGTCTGCACCTTCACCTTGCCTGTCGTCCTCTTCTCCACCTCCTTGGCCCAGCGCTCCATCTGAACACAGGGGAACGTTGTGGCCGGCGGGAAGTTGGCGTACTTCAGTGTGATCGTCTGAGCCGCCACCGGTGCCGGCATTACGTATAGAAGCGTGGCAAAGAACGTTACAACGACCGTGGCCAACAAAGCCTTCTTGATACCCATAATGACACCCCCATATAATTTTTGCTGCTTCGATCTTTCGGGTCCAAGAGGAATAGTGGGAGTCCCGCCCTCCCGACTAAGCCGACACAGACTGTATACAAGAATCTGTGCCATTTTCCTACAAAACCGCTTAATTCCTCGCGTTGCCCAAAGCAACATGAACGTATTTTATGATTATTTTCCAAAGTCCGTCTGTTGTCAAGAGAATTCTGATGACAGTGGTTGCAGGACCGCCCTTTCTTGGTCGTGGGGCTTAGCGGTCTTCGGCCCGAAGGGCCATGCGCTCGGCAATGCGGTACGCTTCGATGAGGCCCGTAGGGTTAGCCACGCCTTTTCCGGCAATATCGAAGCCGGTACCGTGGCCGGGGGAGGTGCGGATAAAGGGAAGGCCCAGAGTAATGTTGACGGTTCTGGGAAAGTCTATGGT
This sequence comes from uncultured Pseudomonadota bacterium, assembly GCA_964651435.1. GTDB lineage: Bacteria > Desulfobacterota > Syntrophorhabdia > Syntrophorhabdales > CAYQXL01 > CAZYVU01. The sequence goes on along the minus strand of CAZYVU010000001.1, from coordinate 40,893 downwards.
TTTGACGGGTATGAGCCCCTGATCGTGATACATGGCGATATAGGCATCGCAGTCCCGTCTATGAAAGAGCGTGTCGGCGGGAAAAGGGCCCTCGACGTTCAAAGACAGCTCCCGGGCCCCGGCGATGGTCTCTTCGATCATCTCTTCTTCGCTGCCCATGATGCCTCCTTCCCCCGCATGGGGGTTGAGGCCGCAAACCTTCAGGCGGGGCAGGCCGATACCGAAGTACATGACAAGGGACTGATGCGTTATACGCATGGTCGTGAGGAGTTTCGCAGGGGAGAGAAGAGAGGGCACATCCTTGAGGGGCACGTGGATTGTCGCCAGGGCAACCCTCATGCTCCTGTTTGCCATCATCATGACGAAATCGGCAACGCCGCCAAAATGGGCGAGAAGTTCCGTGTGGCCGGGAAAGTCTACGCCCGCCAGCCTTAGCGACGCCTTGCTGATGGGTGCCGTGACGAGTGCCGATCCGGCGCCGGCAAAGAGAAGCTTGAGCGCTTCAACGATGTATCGGTAGGAGGCCTCACCGCAACGACCGTCGGACACTCCGGGCTGAACAGTCCGGAGTAGGCCGAGATCGAAAAGTTCGGCCTCTCCCGGGACGGCTTCCAAGAAGGGACGTATCGCTACCTCTTGCTCCGAGAGGTATTGCTGCAGGAGAGGATTAAGGACTTCAGCGTCGCCGACGATGACGGGAATGGCCGGTCCGCAGATATATGGTAGCGCCTTGGCGATCGTTTCGGGGCCGATACCGGCCGGGTCTCCCAGGGTGATGAGGATTCTCTTCAGATTTTAACCTCGATGTAGGAGGACGCCTTCAGCTTGTCCAGATACTCTCTATACCTTTTTGATGATTCTTCCTGGACGACCCTTTCCTGTATGACCTCTTTGAGGGCATCGTAGGGCAACGGGTCCCCCTGCTTCGCTTCGTTGAGCTTGAGGATGTGAAACCCGTAGGGCGTTGCCACAACGGGCGTATATTGTCCTACGGCGATCTGGCCCAGTGCCGCCCTGAGCATAGGCATAAGCTCGTCGCTCCTTACGGAGCCGATGTCGCCTCCCTGCTCCGCCGAGGGGTCATCGGAAAACTCCTTGGCCACCTGGGCAAAAGGCTTCCCCTGTTGCAGCGATTCGTAGGCGGCGGCGGCCCGCTTGCTTGCGTCGGGGCGCTGCCCCGAAACGAAGATCTGTTGGCACCTGAACTCCTTGCCGCGCAGCTCTTCCTTGTGCTGTTCGAAATACTGCCGGAGCATCTCCTCCGTCACCTTGATATCAGGGGAGATGACCCTTGTGAGCACCCTGCTTCTCAGCACATTCATGCGGACGCCTTCAAAGAAGTCGTTGTAGGAGATTCCCTCCCGCCGCAGTTGCTCCCGGAACTGCTCCTCGGTAACGAGGTTCTGCTTCTTCACGTTTTCGATGATCTGGTTGACCTCTCTGTCCGTCACGTCCATCTTCAGTTTTTTTGCCTGCTGCCGTATGAGTACGTCGTCGATAAAGGTGTTGATCCGCTCCCTGATCTGGATGTTCCGGAAATACTCATTGACGGAGACGAACTTTCCCTCCTGCTCCACCCGAACGTACCGCTCCACCTCTTTGAGCGTCACGATATCGTCGTTAATAATGGCGATAACCCTGTCGACGATCTCCGAACGGGTGACCTGTGGGCCCACAAGGACGGCGAAAGCGACGATGAAGGAGACGAGAATCTTCATTATTTCTTGGGCGCCGCTTCACCCTTTGCGGCAGGCTGCTCGGTCTTTGGAGAGGGCTGCTCGCCCTTCGGGGGGGCGGGAGGCGCCTTGGACTCCGGTTTCTCCGGCGCCTGCAGCAGGCTCTCGTTGATGGTGACCTTTGAGGCCTTCTTCAGCGATTCGATGTACTTCTCCAGCATTTCGCCCTGTCTTGCCTGGACGATGGCATTCTTAATAGAGTCTTTCACCTCTTCGAAAGGCACATAAGCAGCGGGCCTGACCGCTTCAAGCCGGATGATGTGGTAGCCGAACTGGGTCTTTACGATGCCGCTGATGTCGCCCGCCTTCTTGAGGTTGAAGGCAGCCTTTTCATAGTCGGGCACGAGGGAGCCCTGGGGTTGAAAACCGATTTCGCCGCCCGATGCCTTGGCGTTTGGGTCGATGGAATAGGTCTTGGCCAGCTCCACGAAGTCCTCACCCTTCACCAGCCGCGCCTGTATCTGTTTTGCCTCGCTCTCGGTCTTGACGAGTATGTGGCGGGTGTTTATCTCCCTGGGCCTCTTGAACTCCTCTTTGTGCTCCTCGTAATACTTCTTCATATCTTCGTCGGTAACTTGGGCCTCTGTGATAATCTTCTTCTTCAGCAGCGATTCTATGAGCAACTGATCCTTGATGTCGGCAAGCCTGTCCTGAAACTCCTTTTCGCTGTCAATCTTTTCCTTTTTTGCTTCCTTCAGCAGAAGCTTTCGAACCACGAGCCTGTCGAGAAAGTTTTTCTTGCCGCTTTCGGAGGCGACAAGCATCTTCATGTTGACCGGTATCTTGTCCAGCTCCTTGTTGAAATCATCGAGGGTTACCTTCTCGCTGTCTATTGTGGCCAGTACCTTGCTGTTATCCGTCTTCGAACAGCCGAAGAAGGCCAGAACGACGAATGCAACTATGCAAAATCGCTTCATTAATTCACCTCAGTTTTTTCGTGTTATATCACAGGGGGGTTATCTCCATCAATATCTTTCGTATGGCCGCCATCAGTTCCAGGCCCTTTTCTTCTCTCTTCATAACAATCCTACCGTCGGGAAGGAGCTTGACGGCCCCCCTGCGCTCCTTTGCAAGCACAAGGAGCCTTTTCATGTTCAGCGGCGACCGTTCCGTAATGTGGACGACGACCTGTGGGCCCGTGGATTCCACGCGCCTGATAAAGCGCTTGGCCAGGAAAGCCTTCAGGGCGATTACCTGAAAGAGATTCGAAAGGGGACGGGGGATCTCGCCGAAGCGATCCTTGAGCTCGTCACCGATATCGGCAAGTTCCCATTCCTCCCGGACCCGGGCCAGCTTTTTGTATGCCATGAGCTTCTGTGTGGAGTCATCGATATAGGAGTCGGGGATGTAGGCGTCGACGGGCAGGCTGATTTCCGGCGTCAGTTCTTCCGGGATTTCGCCGCCCTGCTCCTTGAGGGCCCTCATCGCCTCGTCAAGCATGGTGCAGTAGAGTTCGAAGCCGACGAGGTTCACATTCCCCGACTGCTCCTTTCCCAACAGGTTGCCTGCCCCCCGTATCTCCATGTCGTAGCTTGCCACGCGGAATCCGCTACCGAGCTCGGAGAGCTCCTCGATGATTTTGAGCCGCAGGCCTGCATCCTTGGAAAGCACTTCCTGAGCCGGGATGAGGAGGTATGCATATCCCTGCCGTGTGCTCCTGCCGACCCTGCCGCGAAGCTGATAGAGGTCTGCCAGGCCGAGCCTGTGGGCGTTGTTGATAAAGATGGTGTTGACGTTCGATATGTCGAGGCCGGACTCAATAATGTTGGTGGAGAGAAGGATCTGGTGCCTTCCCTCGATGAAGTCGAGCATGACGCGTTCAAGGGCGTGCCCCTCCATCTGTCCGTGCGCAACGCCGATATTGACGTAGGGCATGAGCCGGGTAAGGTAGTCATAGACGACGCCGATGTTGTGCACGTAGTTGTGCATGAAAAAGATCTGTCCGCCGCGGCCTAACTCTCGGTCGACGGCCTGCTTTATTACTGTGTCGCTGAAGCGCACCACCGTTGTTTTTACGGCGAGCCTGTCCAGCGGCGGGGTGTTGATGACGCTCAGGTCTTTGATGCCCGCAAAGGCCATATGAAGGGTGCGGGGAATGGGCGTGGCAGTCAACGTGAGGACGTCGACGTTCGTTTTGAGTGTTTTCAGTTTTTCCTTGTGCTTTACGCCGAAACGGTGCTCCTCGTCGACGATGAGAAGGCCCAAGTCGCGCACCTGAAGGTCTTTTTGAAGAAGCCTGTGCGTTCCGATGACGATATCGACGCTTCCCTTTCCAAGGCCTTCCAGAATGGCCTGCTGCTCCTTCCTGCCCTTGAACCGGCTGAGCATTTCGACGATGATGGGGTAATCCCGAAAGCGGTCCCTGAAGTTCTTCAGGTGCTGCTGGGCGAGGATGGTTGTCGGCACAAGGACAAGGACCTGCTTGTTGTCCATGACAACCTTGAAGGCGGCCCGCATGGCCACCTCCGTTTTTCCGAAACCCACGTCGCCGCAGACGAGCCTGTCCATGGGTTTCGGGCCCTTCAAATCGCGAAGGACGTCCTCGATGGCCGCCAGTTGGCCGTCCGTTTCCTCGTACTCGAATCGCGACTCCATCTCCCGGTAGAGCTCGTCCTCGGGAGAAAAGGCATGCCCCTCTTTCACCTGTCTTTCGGCGTAAATGTGGATCAGCTCCTGGGCGATGTCCTCGACCTCTTCTTTGACCCGTCTTTTCGTTCTTCGCCAGAGCTGTGACCCCAGCTTGTCGAGCTTCGGCGTGTGTTTCTCGCCGGCCACATATTTTTGAACAAGGTGGAGATTTTCAATGGGCACGTAAAGCCTGTCGCTGTCCTGATATTCTATGAGAAGATAGTCCTTCCGGTGGCCTCCCGCCGTGAGCTCGGTCATGCCGCGGTAAATCCCGATGCCGTGATCGAGGTGGACGACGTATTGGCCCTCCGAGAGGTCCTTGAAAGAGCTGAGAAACTCGTCCCGGCCGTCCCATGTGCGGCGGACCACCCGTTTCTTTGGCCCCACCACATCCTCTTCCGTAAGGACAACCGCACCGCCGGCCCGGAAGCCCCGGCGCACGGGGCCGACGACGATGCCCCACTCCTTTCGTTGGAGCGGGAACGACATGGCCTTGAGAACCGGCAGCGCAACATCGTAGTAGCCGAGTATCTCCCTCAGGCGCTCCGCCTGCTGGGTGTGGTGGGCCAGAAAGTAGACATAGTTGCATTCTTTCCATTGTTCCCGCAGTCTGGCCGCCAGGGAGGGGAATATTTCCGTCTGCTTGCCCCGGAACGACTGCCGCAGATCTCTGTTCGAATGAATGCGAAGGGTCTCCTCGTCTGCGCCGTTCTCCAGCACACCCGAGGCGTCTATTGACACGGTCCGCTGCAGCAGGGCCGGAATCCTCTCCGCCATGGTACCGTTCCCGGCCACTTGCTCCAGAAAATGGGGCTGCCCCTTGTGGACAAGGGTAAAGGTCTCGTCGAGATAGTCGAGAATCGTCGCATCCCCCTCTTCGACGACCTGCGCCGGGGTAAGGGTGACCGCCTCCAGCTCCTGGAGGGACCTCTGGGTGACGGGGTTGAACCGCCGCAACGAAAGCACCTCGTCGCCCAGGAATTCTATGCGGACAGGCTCGGAAAGAGAGGGCGGAAAAACGTCTATGATGCTGCCCCTTTTGGCATACTCTCCCTTTTCGCGGACCAGGGAGGCCGGTTCGTAGCCCGCCTCCTCGAGGTGCTGCAGGAGTTCCTCCTGATAGATGACGTCACCGAAGGAAACCACCTGAGACTTGGCGGTCGCAGGGCCGGGACCGGGAAGAGGGTGGGCCACGGCAGCAAAGGGAAAGAGACCTATGAATGTCCGGTCGTTAGCGAGGCTGTAGAGAAAGGCTGTCCGCTCCGCTGTCTCCTGCCGTTGAAAAACCTTCTCTTCAAAATGCGGGAAAAGGCGGGCCTCGACGCCGGCAAAGAAATCTATCTCCTCCTTCAGGAGAAGACCCTCCTCTTCCGTCTCAAAAAAGACAACCGTTTTGCCCCCTATCCGTGAGACCAGAAGGGAAAGGAAGGATCCTGCCTCGCCGGAAAGGTGGATCGTGGCTCCGGGGCCGACGGGCGGGGCGGAAGGCAAAACACCCGTAATGTCGCCTATGACGCGCAAAACCCCATCCATCGCGGACCTGTCGTCCTCCCTTGCGCCCGGGGCGACGGGGGCTTGTGCCGATGATGACGAAAAAGTCTTCACAATCGTTGGATTATAACAGTTTTTGACGCGATTATCAGCCGATGACCGGCCTTGGCCGACCGCTACTGGGGAGGCAGGATGGCGCAGATGGTCCGGTACTCCGAGAGCACATTCCTCGTAAAGGTCGATCCCGGCCTGCTCTTCTGGGACAGGATCTGCTTCAACCGTGTGGGCCCCATGTTGTACGCCTGCAGGGCCAGATGGAGGTTCTCGAAATCATCGAGGAGGTTTGCAAAAAAATGGACGCCGATCCGCACGTTCTTGTGCGGGTCGTCGAGGGTTTTTGCACCCTTCCACTCCACCCCCGCATCCTCGGCTATGTGCCGGGCAAGGGAAGGCTTGACCTGCAGGATGCCCCGGGCTCCACGCGTCGACACGACGGTTTGGCGGAAATTGCTTTCCACCTTCATCATGGCGAGGACAAGCCGGTAGTCGATATCGTAGTATTCCGAGTCTTCAAGAACCGCTCTTGCGATGCTCTGTAATCGCTCCGGATCGATGTCGTCGTTCTCGCTTCCGATGTAACGCGCCACGCGATCAACGACGGGCTCCTGCTCCTGAGGCTGATGAGTTACGGCAAGGGCCATCATGAGGGCGACGGTGCTGGAAAGGACGATAATCTTTTTGCATGTAGTCATGGGCTGTTACAATACTACGGAGGGAAACCGGATGTCAACCTTTACCACCAATATGGTTGATAATGAAGCCCGTAGAAGTCTTCTAAGAGGTTAAAAATAAACGGCTTTGAACGCATGCTGCCAGAGGGGACGCCCGTTGCGGTAAAGCGAAGAGGGTGTAGTTGCGGTCGGGATTCTCTTCGAGATGGCCGCCGGCACGAGGAGACCGACCGGGACCCGCTGCACCTTGCACGAAGCTGTTGGCAGAGGGCGATGATTTCGTATATACTCCTTAGCATTGTGCTGCCAGAGGAAAAACCCCCGGTCTCCTATTCCTTTGCGCTGGCCGATGGACAACGGTGGTGCTTCGCAGCCCTACCCGATGCCGAGGCCTGGGTAAGAAAGTTCGCAGCGATCATGGAGCTTGAGGAAGCATGCCGGCCACCGGGCCATGAATGCGTTCTGTTTTTTGCAAGAGGTGCTGTCCCGTCGGGGCCTGTCGATGCGCCTCAGGGTGTTGCCGTCGGCGCGCCGGGGGAACGCGGTGGCCGCTGGATTCCCGTGGACCCTTCTCCCTACCAGGGGCTCAAGCTCTTTTCCGCTGAAAGTGGGCGCCGCTTTCTCGTTGAAGTGGGTCCTGAGAAGAGCCCCGAGGAAGAGTATGCCAAGATGCAGCAGGTCCTCGGCGTGGTCTTTCGTCAGGCCATTGAGGGCGGCGGCCTCCCTTTTCACTGCGCGCTCCTGGAGTTTGAGGGCTTGGCGGTCCTCCTTGCCGGTTCCGGCGGGGCTGGAAAATCGACCTGTTCCAGGCTTGCAAGGGCACCATTTCAACCTGTCTCCGATGATCTGTCGCTGATTGTCCGGGGTTGGGACGGCTCCTTCCGCGTCCACCCTTTGCCTACGTGGAGTGATTACCTGTGGCGTAGAAGCGAGGGCACATGGCCGGCATCCCGGTCGCTGCCGCTGGGGGCAATCTTTTTTCTGGAACAGCACGCAACGACGGAAATCGCACCCATAGGCCAGGGCGAGGCCTCCATGCTGATCAACGCGCTGGCGAGGCAGATGTTTGAGCCGAGCTGGCGGTACGGCAGCGCCGAGGAAAGGCGGATATTGAGACGCCGGCTCTTTGAGAACGCCGCCGACGTGGCGAGGGCGAAAAAGTCTTTTGTTCTCCGTTTCCAGGCCTCGGCAGGATTCTGGAAAGACATGGAGAGGACCCTTCGATCGTGACGCGGAAGCGGGCCCATCAACCGGAGCCAATGTACTGCATCGGGCCCAGCATGTACCCCACAGTGAGGGCCGGAGACCTGCTCCTCCTGGATGGGCCCGGGACGTTCCAGGCCCATCGCGGTGATGTCATTGTCTTTCGGGTGCCGGAGACGAAGGAATGCATCACGCACCGCATCGTCTCCGTCTCTCAGACCGGCTTGAGAACGTGCGGCGACAACAATCGTTTCGTCGATCCGTGGATTGTGCAGCCTTCGTGGATTGTGGGCAAGGTCCGCGCCGTCGAAAGGCAGGCGAGGCGGATCAGCATCAGTGGGGGCGGCGGGGGGTATGTTCGGTTCCGGCTCCTTCGTCTGCGCAAAGGGATGTTGGGGCCCCTTGCCCGGTTCCTGAGCCCGGGGTATCAGTTTCTGGCAAGGGAGGGCATCGTCTCGCAGATCGTTCCCCTGCAGAGGAGGATGCGCATTATTGCGTTAAAGAGGCCGCAGGGGACGGAGTTAAGGCTTCTGCTGGGGGGGATGGTGGTGGGCAGGCTCCTTCCCGGTTCGGAGCGGTGGCGTATCCGCAGGCCGTTCAGGTTGTGGGTGAAAGAATCGAGCCTCCCCAGGGGCGGGCAGGCGACCGATACCGTTTCCGGCGCCCCGTCTTCTTAATTATCCTTTCTCCTTTTGTCCTCATACATCGAGGTGTCGGCCTGGGCAATCAGCTTATCGAGAGAAGACGGGCACTGAGGGTCATAATGGGCAATGCCTACGCTCAGGGAGAGCTGATAGGGCCTTTCGGTCCCGTTGTGTGCAGCGAGAACGGCTTGAAGACGCTGAACAAAGAGCTCCCTGGCCTCGACCCTGGCCTCGATGGCGAGAACGGCGAATTCATCACCGCCTATCCGTCCTATAATGTCGGAGTCCCTGAACGCCTCCTTCAGAACCGAGGCGACCTCAAGGAGGGCGTTGTCCCCCTCCATGTGACCCAGCGTATCGTTTACGAGCTTCATCTTGTCAAGATCGGCAAAAAAGAGCAGCATCCCCTTTCTTGTCCGCTCTGCAATTTTTAGCTGCTGCTCGGCAAGGGCGAGAAATCCCCTGCGGTTGTAAAGGCCTGTCAATTCGTCCGTCAGGGACATGGCCTTGAGCTTTTCTTCCATTTGTTTGCGCTCGGTGATATCGCGGGTGACGGTGATAATGTGCGGTATCTTTTGCAGATTAATGATGTTGGCAGACACCAGGCCGTTGAACAGCCCGCCATCCTTTCTCTGAAACTGGGATTCAAAGTTCGCCACCGAGCCCTTTTCGCGGAGGAGGCCGATAATCTTTTGGCGATCTTCAGGATTCTTCCAGATATTTATGTCAAGAGAGGTTCGCCCAATCGATTCCTGGTGGGTAAAGCCCGAAAGGGTGGTAAAACCCTCATTGGCATAGACGATGAAGCCGTCGCTTAAGCGGGAAATGACGGCTGCGTCGGGGCTCGTGTTAAAAACCAGCTCCACCTCTTCCTTTGCTTCCCTCATTTCCGCGTTCAGCCTCTGGTTGATCATGAATATGAGGGCGAAGGTCCACACAATGCCGACCACCATGGCGTCTACGTATGTGACAACATTCAAGGGCGTAGCGGCGAAAGGATTCGAACTGGCCTCGTCTTTCAGGACCATGATGGAACGGACAGCAAAGACAGAGCCGTGCGCAAGAAAGAAGGCGGCCGTAAAGTTGGCGGATATGGCCAGAGAAGAGGGTCTGTGAAAAAGAAGGGCGTGGGCGGACAGAAATGAGACGGCGGCAAGGGTTGCCGATATAATGATGCCCCGTATCAGGATGTCGTCGTGGACCAAGATGAAATACAGGAAGGTTACAAGGAAGGCACCGAAAATGAGGGAAATGGCCGGCACGTTCTCCTTCCTGTCAAAGAACCGCATGATGCCGATATAGAGAAAGACAACACCAAGAATAATCATGGTGTTCTGGCCGATTATTGCCGCCACATGGATTGAGGGGATTTGCCTGAGGAGGATGAAGATAAACCCTGCTATCTCGGAGGCGCTCCACAGGAGCCACCATCCGATCCCCTGATAGCTCTTGTTCATGGTGTATTGGTAGGAAAAAATGACGAACTGGATGACGTGGGTGATGCTGATGACGAGGATGAGCGTCCGAATATCAAAGGGCATGCATATCTCCCGGCCCTTGCTTCAGAAACGGTAAACAAACGTCAACCAAAGTTCTGCTCCCTTGGACCGGTTCTTTGTTAGCGTCTCCCATCGGTGCTTGAAGACAAAAGCCATCATACCATAAATTACACCTGAATTGCGGTCCCGATTCCCCTTCCCCCACCCGGCGGTTGATCTATTGGAACCCCCGCTACATTGAGCGGCGGCCAATTTTGTAATAGGATACGTATATGCCTACGGAAGCAGGGTGCACAATACGTTATACTCCGCGAGAACCAGGACCTCAACAAATCAACCTGGCCAGCGTGATCCAGGTAATCCCTCAAGCCGTGTCGAAATGGGAGAAGGAGAGAAGCTTTACCGGCGCGGCATGGGGCCCTGAAGATCGAATTGCCCGAAGAGGGGCTCGATACTAATGAAATCGATATCCCGCACTGAAAGGAGGCCCCCATGACACGGGTGAATGTGCGACGGTACGGACTCTATCTGCTGCGGTGGCAGCTTTCCACCCCCATATTGGCCGGAGTCCTTTTCGTTCTCTCGTCTATGGACAGGATTACGGCAACGGTTGTCGCCAATCTTATCGGAGGACTTATCTTCTTCTGGGTAGACAAGTTCATCTTCACCTCGGAGCACCTTGCCACGCAGTGGGAGGTGAAGGAAATTGTCGTTTGTGTTGACTGCGGGCGGCAATCGCGGGGATACAGGATCGTCAAGGCGAAGGATTACGACAGAACGAGGGATGCCCATCCCGAGTTTCGCTGCGAAGAGTGCTCTAAGAAGAAAACGGAAGAGCTGAGGGGACGAGGCGTAGAGGTGTGAGCGCCTGTTCCGCAGAGGAAGGGAGTGTTCATGGAAGCGCGATTAAAGGTTATGCTTGTGAGCTACAGCCCGGAGCCGGAGAGGACGGTTAGTGCCGCCGCCAGGCTTTGCTACAGTGCCGCAGACGGGGAGGAGATCCTTGCGGCGGTTTCGGAGCGTGATGAGCGTGCATTTCTGGAGAAGCTTACGTCCGTGGGGCATCTGAGCCCGGTGGAGCATACGTCGTTCACCTTTGTCGTGGAGGGCATATCGAGGGCATGCTCGCACCAGCTGGTCCGGCACCGCCTTGCGTCATACAGCCAGCAGTCCCAGCGGTATGTGGGCGAGGAGCAGTTCGACTACGTCGTGCCGCCGTCCATCAGGGAGGACGAGGAGCTGAGGGCCCTCTTCGCGGCCGCAATGGATGCCGCGCAAGCATCCTACGGCCGCCTTGTCGGCGGGCTGATGCAAAAAGGCTTCCCGGCTGAGCGGGCGCGGGAAGACGGCCGGTTCGTCCTGCCCAACGCGACGGAGACAAAGATCATGATTACCATGAATGCCCGGGAGCTCCTTCACTTCTTCAGCCAACGGCTCTGCAACCGGGCCCAGTGGGAGATTCGCGCCATGTCGCTGGCCATGCTGAACCTTGTGAGGCCCCTGGCGCCCACCATTTTTGGGCACGCAGGCCCTCCCTGTGTTTCCGGACCCTGCCCTGAAGGGGCCCGCTCCTGCGGCAGGAGGGAGGAGGTGCGGGCCTTTTTCGAAAAGGGCAATTCCTGACCCATCGCCTCTCTGCGCCGACAACTGCCGAAAGGGATCAGGGCGTCTCGGCGGTATGCTTTTCCGTGCCGCCCAGGGTGTACTCGTTCATGAGCACCCATGTGCCTACCTCGTTTTCATCGTCTTCCCTTCTGAGCTGAATCCTGTCGAACAGGATTGTGTATCCCTTGTCGAACTCACGGGTCGGCGAATACTGCCCGGTGAACCACTGAAGGGGTCCTCCATACCGCTCGGCTACGTAGTTCATCGTTGCAGCCTTTTCGCTGAAGGGCATCTCTCTGTCCCGCTGAGGATAGAACAAGCTCAGGTGGGGCGCGAGCACATACCCGGTCTTCCGGACGCCCCGGACTCTGCCTATCTCTCCTGACCACTTGTGCAACATCGGTTCTGTTGTAAAGGTGAGAAAGAGCGACTTAAACCGCTCTCTCGTTGCGCCCATCCCCGCAACGGTCAGCGTAATGGGTTTGCTGGTCGCCGCAATCCTTTTAATTTTTCCGGCAATGCTGCGAAGACTTACGTCCGTGGACCTCCCCCAGTAGATCGTAACATGGGGCACAAAAACATCCTTGGCCGGGATTCCGTGCCGGCTTGACAGGTCTTCGATGCACCTCTGGAAGTGAGCATAGTTGCGCTCATCCTGTCGGGGTATGAGCCACACGGAAAAATCCTTTGTCCTCCCGGCCGCCGAAATTGCTTGCGACGCCTGGGCCCCGCCTGCTCCCAGGGCAGGACCGACCAAGGCCACGAGCGCTGCAACGACAAGACAAAAGGCCTGAACAAGGCCCTTTGCGTTCATAAGGCCTCCGCGGCCAATCCTCTGAGACCGGCAACGATGGCCGGCAGGATGTCACCGCATTTGCCGAAGAGCGAGACGTGGGCAACGCTGGTAATGGGAGTGGGCTCCAGGTTTACCTCGATGACGAAGCCGCCCCGGGCCTTGACGGTTTCGGGGAAGGATGCAACGGGGTAGACGACGCCCGACGTGCCCGCGACGATGAGGGTGTCGCAGGCGCTCAGGGCGTTGTAACATTCTTCCATCGCCAACGTGGGCATCGATTCACCGAACCAGACCACATCGGGCCTCAGGAGACCCCCGCAACCGCAGACCGGAGGGATGTCCGTGAGCGGCCAATCATAGAGCATGCTCGTCTTCCCTTCTTTAAGGCACCGCACCCGCCAGAGGTTGCCGTGAATCTCTACCATATGCCTGACGCCGGTGCGCCCGTGGAGGCCATCGACATTCTGCGTGATGAGCAGAAAACGGCCCGTCAGGTCCTCCAGCGCCTTGATCGCCACATGGCCCGGATTGGGCTCTGCCTTGCCGATGATGCCCCTCCGCCAGTCATACCACTCCCAGACCGTTCGGGGGTCGCGGTCGAAGGCCCAGGGCGTGGCCAGCTCCTCGGCCCGGTAGGTCTTCCAGAGGCCGTCGTCGCCCCGAAAGGTGGGGATACCACTTTCCGCCGATATGCCTGCCCCCGTGATCACTACGAGGAATTCACTTTCCTTCAGTTTTTGCACAGCCTTCTCTATCATCGACTCCCTCCAGTAGGTCATTCAGTCGTTTCATCGTTTCTTCCGGCATGCCGCCCCGCTGCCGGCTCATCTCCCGGGCCACCCTCGAGAGGGCGCGGTAGACATCCCTGTGAAGAGCCATGTCCCCCAGGGCCTCAAGGTGAGCCTCGACGGTCTTTGCGTCGCCCCTCACGATCGGCCCGGTGAGCGATCGCAGCGGCCCCTGCCTCTCGATATTGTCCAGGGTGGCATGGATGATGGGAAGAAAAGGGGCGAACTCTATGCCGATCTTCTTCATGACCCCTTCGGCGGAGAAAAAGAGGGCGCACATGAGGTTGCAGACGAAGACGGCAGATAGGTGGTACAGGGTCTTGTGATCCGCGTCTATCCGGAGCACTCGGTGGCCGATTGCCTGACCGATCTGCTCGAGCACGGGAAGTGCCCCCTCCATGCCCTCGATGAAAATGAAGGTGCGCGGAAGCACGGCGATGGCGCTCTCTATGTCGGGGAAGGTTTGGAGCGGGTGCAGGGATCCGAGCAGGGCGCCCTTTGCGTCAAGGGGCGCGAGGATGCTCGAAGGATCGGCGCCGCTCGTGTGGAAGATGACGGTACCCTGGAAACGGTCTATCTTTCCATTCAGCTCTGCGACCACGCCGGCAATGGCCCGGTCCTGCGTCGTTATGGCCACAACGTCTGAGCGGCGCACCACCTCGGCATTGTCGGTCGTATAGCGCGTCTCGCACCCCAGGAAGGCCGAGGCATTCGCAAAGGCCCTCTCTCCCCGCACGTCGGCCAGGGCCGCGATGTCGAATCCCTTGTTTTGCAGTGCCGAGCCCAACGCGATGCCCACCTTTCCGGCACCGATGATACCTATTTTCATGGACTGCTCCTCTGGAACGGGGCGAGGAAGAGGCGCTTCAAAAAGTCCACGGCCTGGCTTCCAAGGCCCGTTCCTATTCCCTTCGTGATCTCCGGGTCCTCCAGGGGCCCTTTGATCCGGTACGTCAAATAAAAGAGCCCTTTGTCATCTCCCGTGAGAAGTTCGCCAAGAAGGGGGATTCTGCCGATGGTCGTGTCGATGCCCGTCAATGGCGAAACGGCGACGGTGCCGTCGATCTGCCGCCGCGGCGCGTCTATATCTCCTGTGCCTGTGATGACCATGGAGGGGCTGTCGATAACGAAATTGTCCGTATGGAAGACGCCTTGCGACACGGTAAACGTTGCGCCGATACGCCGAAACGTAAGACCCTCCGCCTTGGCGCTCCATTTGTCCGGCGCCAGCTCTTCGAGGTTGAGCGTCAGGACCGCCAGGAGTTTGGACAGAAGATGCCACTGGCCTACGACCCCAGCGGAGCTCTCCAGGGTCAGGTTGCCCGTTAGATGGCTTACCAGGGCCGGAGGCTCGCTTCCGCTCGTCGAGAGCGCACCCGTTAACGTAGTGGGGCCGGCAACGATTTCGCCCTTTGTTCCCAGGGCCTGGAGGAAATTGCCGCTCTTGGCATCGGATATTTGCCCGGCGAGGGTGATGGACGGTGAGGGGGGCGCAAAGCCGAGAAAGCCCTTAATGTCTGCTGCCCCTCCCATGACGTCTCCCTTGAGCGACTCAACGTGTAGGGTGCCGCGACGGAAGGATCCCTTGAAAACCGCATCGGCAGCCGATAGCGGGCCGGCGTGGATATGCTTTGCCGTGATGCTTAGGTTGCCCTCGGCCCGTGACGCGAGGCTGTTCTCCTCGATCGTCGGAAAGGAGGTCTCCCCGGTGCCCTTGAAATCGGCCGCATCGATGCTCTCGAAGTCAAGGCTGAGGCCAAAGCGCGGCCGTTCGGGATCGATGACGCTAAGCTCCCCCGCATTGACGACCGTTTTACCGCACCGGAGGCCCGTAAGGCGAGCTGTGGCGTTGCCGCCATCAAACCTGGCGGAAAGATGGATCCCTTCCAGGGGCTGTTTCAAGCCCGGCAGCCTCGCAAAGCCGTTTTCTACGTCTATGGAACCGTCGAGGAGCGGAAGCCCTGTGAGGGGGAGCCGAACGTCCCGAGCGGACAGATCGGCCGACAGGCGGCCCTCCACATCGCTGTCGATGAGAAAGAGCCTTGCCGGGGGCCTCAGGTCATCGGACCGGACGGTAACGGAAAGATAGGGGATGGAGCTGCCGTCGAAGGACCCCTGCGCCGTTACGTCGAGGGACGGCATGGTGCAATCGAGCCGGTCAAAAACGAGAAGCTCCGGCGTTCTTGTTACGTCCACCTGCAGCTCGGCCGGTGTGCCCACCTCCTTTCTCAGCATGTCCGGAACCGCAACGCCCAGACCTGTAAGGTCGAGCCTGCCGGTAACGCGTGCCTTGCCGGGGACCGCCACAAGCTTCAGGTCGATGCCGGCGCGGCCCTTAAGGCCCATGCATGACAGGGGAGGCCACCGGCCATCCGTGACATCCACGGTGCCGGCAAGCGCAAGATCCTTTGCGTCCTTGCTCCATGTGCCGCGAACGATAACCTCCGATCCTGCACGTCCCACCGTGAGCGGATCGAGGGTTATCGCCTCTCCGGCGAACCGGTAAAGCCCCGATGCCGAGAGGCGAACCTCCCGGAAGAGCAGGTCCGCGCCGTTCAGGAACCCTGTGCCCGAAAGTGTGGGCTCCTGCCCCGGCGCCTGCCGCAGGCTGAGGGTGCCTTGCGTCGTTCCGGCCAGAAACGTCAGGTCGCCCCTCGGCGCCTCGGAAAGGAGCGCAGGGAGGTCCCTCAGATCAACATCGTAGCGGGCCCTAAAGGATAGCCCTTTATCGCCTCCCAGGGCTGTTGCGCCCTCCACGCCGGAGAATGAGCTGTTGCCGATTCTGGCCTTGCCGTCGGCCACTGATAGGTTTTTGCCATGTAGGGTCAGCCTCCCCCCCACCGCCTCCACCATGCTCTTTCCATAAGCGAAGGCAACGTCACGTATATCCATTTCAAGAACAAAGGGCTTGGCCGGGGCATAGGCGAGGCGCTTTATGCTCACCTCGCCGCCGGTGACGGAGCCTTTCAGTGTCTCAGGCCTTTTGGCCACGCCATCGAGCCTGAGGCGGCGGAGGAGCTCCCCGGTGGCAAAGAAGCCGGACAGAATCTCCAGTCCTTCGAATCTCCGACCTTCGATATGGTTGTGTACGGTAAAAGCGGTCTCAAGAAAAGAGACGCCCGATACGGTGACGGTGCCCCTGCCCCCTTCCATCAAAACCTCCAGGGTTCCCTCAAGCCGGTTTATTGAGAGGGGGGCGGCGAGAAAACCGGCCGTTAGCCGGAAGTCTTCCACCTGCAAAGGCCCCTGCGCTGAGAACCGTTCATCGCGGTAGGTGAAGGACCCATTGGCGATGGCCGCACCGGACAGGTATTTGGCGGCCAGGGTGGCAAGGGCGAAGCCCTCCAGGTCATACCGGCCCTCCGCCTCGATGCGTTTTTTTCTGTACGAGCCCTTTCCGCGGACAGCGAGCCGTGTCTTGAGGGTCTCTTCGCTGATTTGTCCCGAGAAGGAGAACTCCCCCCGGCTCGAAAGGTTCTGCACCATGCCTTCCGTCACCGCGTACGCCCGGCCCTTGTATGTGACGAGCCCCTTTTCCGCCTTCAAGAGCGTGACCGGCACGACGGAAGGGAAGCTGCCGCCACCCGTCCCTTCTTCTATCACCGCCGTAAAATCCGAAATAAGGACCTCCTGAAGGGCTATGGGCAGCCCGACAGGAACGACCAATCGGCAGTCCCTGACGGTGCCGGACAAGGCACCGCGAAGGGCAAGGCCCTGGAGGTACAGCTCCGCCTGCCCCTGGCGAAAACCCATGTCGGCCTTTTCTATGGAAACATCGAGGCCCGTACCCCGCGTCAGGATGTAGGAGATGGTTGCGGCAAGGTTGTTGGCCGCTATGACGGCAGCCCCGGCTACGACAGCCAGGACCACGGCCAGGGAGATAAGAAGAGCTTTCACGGGGGCGTCCTCGCCAGGGCGAAAAGGAAGACCGATCGGGGCCTCAAGCGTCTGAGGGCCCGTGCCGCCTCCTTGGCTGTGTAGCCCGTTGTAAAGAGATCGTCGACGAGCAGGACCCGGCTGCCCGCCAGGTCCCGACCATTTTTGACGGAAAAGGCGTTCCGGACGTTCTTTTTTCTCTCCTCTCGCGAGAGCTTGAACTGATCCTGCGTTTGTCGCGTCTTGCGCAGAATGCCCGGATGAACGGGTTTCCCGGTCATCTTCCCAATTTCCTCAGCAATAATGTAGGACTGGTTAAAGCCCCTTTGCCAGAGCCTCCTTTCGGTGACGGGAAGGGGGACGATGCAGTCGATTCGATCCTCAAAATCGGCCAGCCTATCCTTCAGCGCCCATACGAGCTGACGGCCCACATCCTTGCGTCCGCCGAACTTGAAGGCGTGGAGCGCCTCCCGCAGCCTGTTTTCGTAGTAGAAGCCATAGCGGCCCTCGTCAAACCCCCGGTCGACCTCAAGGCATTGGCCGCAGGGTATACGCCTGCCGAGCCATCTGCCGCACAAGGGGCAGGTCATGTCTTCGGTAACGGGGCGAAAGGAGGCGAAACAGGACGGGCAGAGAGCTGCCCCGGCCTGCCGGCCGCAGGCCCCACATTTTAGCGGATACAGGAGAGAGAAGAGCGACCCGAGCAGGTCATGCACCGTATCTATCCAGCCCGAAACTGCAAGCGAAGGAAGGCCGCATCAGTTGCCTGTTGAACATGGTGCCGCCGCCGGCAATGAGGGTCCTTTCAGGGAGCGGCTTTTCATTCCGGCTCTCCATGCCGCCCGCAAGCAGAGGGGTGCGGAATACCCTTCGCATGCCTCAATGATTGCACGGCTACCCCCCCAATTCCTCGCTTGTCGTTCTGTCGCCGAAGGCCTCCCGTTCGTAGATGGCCTTCAGGTCTGCCGACTGGGACGTGAGAAAATCCTCCTTGCGCACGTTCACCGAGCCCCAGGAGGAGCACTGCCGGCAGAACCCCGCCCAATCCTCGTGGCGGGTGTGGCAGATGCCGCAGGCAAAGGGTATGTAGGACCTTTCCGTGGGAAAGACCTTGCCGTACTCTTCCACGGCCCGGGACATCTCTCCCCGGTGGGCGAAAGCCTCTGCCAATGCGCGGTGAAGACCCGGAAAGCTTTCCCCCTCAAGGAGGAGGCCGTTGAGGGTGTCGATCGCCTCGTCGATCATTTCGAGCCTCAGGCAGAGCCGGGCATAAAGGAATAGTATGAGGTGGTCCTTTGGCGACAGATCGACGATGCGGCGGTAGATCTTCAGTATGACGCCCGGATCGCCTCTCGCTATGTAAAGATCTTCCATCTTGAGGAGAAAGATGATGTGTCCCGTTTTTGAATAGCCTCGTCCGTATACGCGTCCCCTTTCGTTCGGCTTTCCCGTGGCGGCATAGACATCGGCAAGGAGCATGTATGCCGGTATAAAGGTCTTGTCGTCGCCCAGTATGTCCTTCGCTTCCTTCATTACGGCGGGGTAGAGGCTGTCGTCGCCCTTGAGAAAGGTCTCCCGCGCCTTTTCGTATCGCAGGCCGGCAAGCCTTCTCTGTTCGGCCTCCGTTTTGACATACCTGCCAAGACGATGCTGGACGTCCAGGGCGGCGGCCCAATTGCGGTCCCCCACATACAGGTCTCTCAGGAGGGTAAGGGCCTCAACGTTCCCTTCGTTTTTCTCGATGACCTCTCTCAAAAGAGGTTCGGCGCTCTTGGCACCGTTCTTGGCAAGGAACAGCCCGGCCTCCCGAAGAAGGAAGTCCTCGCGACGGCCCAGGGCGGCCTCTGCGGCCTTGATGGTTTCAAGGGCCCTGTCCTGGTCACCCGTTGAGGCGTAAAGATCGACAAGGACGAGATAGGCCTTTTCGGCTTCGGGGGACCGTTTGATAAGCCGTTGCAGGCTCTCGACGGCCCTGTCCCGGTCTCCCCTGCGATCGTAGGCCTTTGCCTTCTCGAGGGCCTCATCGATTTCTTCCCGCTTTTTTCCCCTGCGGTCCTGTCTCCAGCCGCCGAAAAGCCGCTTCAGATCGAAAAAGAAACCGAGAATAAAGGAAAATATGACGCCGACGGCAAAGGAGATGAAGACGAAATCGGCGACAGAGTTTTCGTAGAAACGCTCGTAGCCCAAGTACAGCCGTGCAGTGTCCTGGTTTAGGTGTGAAACATACAGATAGAGAAGAAGAAACAGAAAGAATACAAAGATGAGAATCTTGTATTTCATTCAGCTACTTGGCCTTTGCTTCCAGCGTCCTCTGACAATTAATACAATACCGTGCCACCGGGTTGACTTCAAGCCTTTTCTCGTTGATCTTCTCTTCGCATTCCTCGCAAGCCCCGTACGTTCCGTTGGAGATCTTATCGAGGGCGTTATCGACGTCCTTGAGGATTTGACGGTCGTTGTTGCTGATGCTCATGAGGATGTCTGCGTTGTAGGCGTTGCTTGCGGCGTCGGCCATGTCCTGTATACCGTCCGTCCCCAGCGTGTAGGAGTCTTCCTTTAGCTTCCTCGCCTTGCTGAGAATCTGCTCGCGCATCGTAAGCAACCTTTTCTTGAAGAACTCAACTGCTTGCTTGTCCATGTCCCACCCCTAAATTCTTCTTTTCGTTCTCGATTCTGTATCGTTTGGCTTCCAGCCAGAGGCTTTCGAGGTCGTAGAGGTCGCGGAGCGGCTCCAAGAGAATGTGTGCCACGACGCTCTGGTAGTCTATGACCACCCAGCGCCCCTCCGCATATCCCTCCATTGAGAAGGATCGCACGCCCTTCTGTTTCAGTTCCGTTTCTATGTGTTCCGATATCGTTCGCACATGCCTCTCCGACGTACCCGTGGCGAGCAGGAAATAGTCGGAAATATCGGTGAGGCCCGCAAGTTCGAGGACCTCTATGTCCTTCGCCTTCTTTTCTTCGGCGCAACGCGCACACAGGAAAACCAGTTCTTTCGCTTCCATTTAGTTCCGGTAAAGCCCCTTGTCAAGGATATAGTGTTCAACCGCTTCGGGAACGAGGTAACGGATCGATTTTCCGGCCCTCACCAGCTCCCGTATTCTCGTGGACGAAATGTCAAGCCGTGTGACATGGTAACAATAGACCCGCTTGCCCGATCCGTGTTCAAGGACGCCGTCGCCCTTGTCCTTCATGAGGGCCCTCACGTCCGGTGGCACAAGGTCCAGGATCTTTGCAGGCATTCCCGATTCCCTCGTCATGACGAGAAAATTGGTGTGAAAAAAGAGTTCGGGGTAACGGCGCCAGGTGTGGATATCCCTGAAGGCATCGACGCCCAGAATGAAATAGAGGTCCGGGTGCTCGCCTTCCAGTGCCTGAATCGTGTCGATGGAGTAAGACATGCCTCCGCGGCGAACCTCCATGTCGGACACGGCGAGGGGCCCTGCCGTCCGAACCGCAAGGCCCAAAAGCTCCAACCTGGTCTGTGCGTCGGCGGTGTTCCGCTCTGTCTTATGGGGTGGGTAACAGGCAGGGACAAAAAGAACCTTGTCAAGGCCGAAGGCCTCCCTGATCTCCTCGGCCACCCGCAAGTGGCCAATGTGAACCGGATCAAAAGTTCCCCCGAAGACCCCTATCGCCATTAGACCCTCAGTTGTCCGTCACCGAAGGCGATGAACTTCGTCACCGTCAGCTCATCGAGCCCCATGGGACCGAAGGCATGGAGCTTTGTCGTGCTGATTCCCATCTCCGCTCCCAGCCCAAGCTGGAAACCGTCGTTAAGGCGCGTTGACGCATTGACGA
The DNA here is from genome assembly GCA_964651435.1 of uncultured Pseudomonadota bacterium. GTDB lineage: Bacteria > Desulfobacterota > Syntrophorhabdia > Syntrophorhabdales > CAYQXL01 > CAZYVU01. The sequence goes on along the minus strand of CAZYVU010000001.1, from coordinate 20,095 downwards.
GCACGAGCGAAGAGTTGACCTCCCGTATGAAGCGCCAGGCGTTATTGTAATGCTCGGTAATGATGGCGTCGGTGTGGGACGATCCGAACCGCCGAATATGGTCGATGGCCTCTTCCATGGTGCCCACGACCTTTACCGAGAGCATCAGGTCAAGGTACTCCCTTGACCAATCTGAATCGTCCGCTTCCTCTATGCCGGGCAGGATGGCTAACGTCTCCGGACATCCCCTGAGAACGACCCTCCTCTCCTTCAGCCTTCGGGCGGCCTCAGGAAGAAAGGTGCCGGCGACCGCCCCATGAACGAGCAAAGTTTCCAATGCGTTGCATGTGGCCGGCTTTTGCGCTTTTGCGTTCACGACTATGTCGAAGGCCTTCTCCAAATCGGCCCATTGGTCGACAAAGATGTGGCATACGCCCTTATAGTGTTTCAGGACCGGGATGTGCGACTGCTCCACCACGTTCCGGATGAGCTCTTCGCCGCCTCTCGGGATAACGAGGTCTATCGATTCGTCCATGCGGAGCAGGGAATAGAGATACTCCCTGTCGCTCGTCTCCACAAGCTGCGCCACCTCTTCGGGCATGCCCGCCTCTCGCAGGGCTTGCTGTATGGTTGCGTAGAGCGCTCTGTTGGAATGGATGGCCTCCTTGCCGCCCTTGAGAATGGCGCAGTTGCCGCTCTTGAGGCAGAGGGAAAAGGCCTCGACGGTTACGTTGGGGCGGGATTCGTAGATGATGAGGATCACGCCGATGGGTATGCGCATCTTTCCGACGAGGAGGCCGTTGGGCCGCCTCCAGGTCCTCGTGATCTCGCCGACGGGGTCGGGCAGGCCCGCTACGTCCTTGAGGCTCAGCCGCATCTCCTCTACTGCCTTGTCGTCAATCTTCAGCCTTTCCAGGAGACTGGCCCCCAGGCCGGCCTTCCGGGCTGCCTCAAGGTCCCTTGCGTTCGCCTCCAGAAGGGTCCCCTTCCGCTCCTCCAGCAGCTTTTCCAGCAAGAGCAGGACCCGATCCTTCTGTTCCGTCGTTGCGTGGGCCACGGCGTGGGCCGCTGCCCGTGCTTTTTCGGCCAATAATTGCGCGTTCATAGAAGCACCATGTTGTCCCTGTGTATGATTTCTTCGGTGTATTTATAGCCAAGCTTCTTCTGTATATCAACACTTTTGATGCCCTTGATCCTTCGCACTTCCGTGAACCCGTAGTTGATGATGCCGCGGGCGATGGTGCACCCCGAACCTTCGCTCTTCAGCTCGACGCACTCACCGCGGCGGAACTCACCGTCGCACCGCGTGACGCCGGAGGGCAGAAGGCTCTTGCCGCCGCCCCTGATGGCCTCCTCGGCACCCCTGTCGACCCAGAGGATGCCCTTGACCTTGAAGGCGTATGCGGTCCACCATTTTCTCCGGGCCAGCTTCCTTTCGGGCAGGAAAAGGGTGCCCATATCTTCCCCCCGGACGAGGCGAACGACGATGTCCTTTTCGCTTCCCCGGACGACCCTTGTGGGGATGCCGTATGAACCCGCTTTTTTTGCCGCTTCAAGCTTGCTTACCATGCCTCCCGTACTCTGTTCCGTTCTCGTGCCGCTGGCCGCCCTTTCGAGGTCGGCGTCTATCTTCCTGACCACGGGGATCATGCGGGCGTCGGGATGTTTGTTCGGGTCTTTTTCGTAGAGGCCGTCGACGTCCGAAAGCAGCATGAGAAGGTCTGCATCCGATATCTGGGCAATGAGCGCCGACAGGTTGTCGTTGTCGCCGAAGCGGATTTCTTTGAAGGAGAGGGCATCGTTTTCATTGATGACCGGTATGATGTCCATGGACATCAGCGCGTTCAGCGTGTTCATGACGTTAAGGCAGCGTTCCTTGTTCTTGATGTCTTCGTGGGTAAGCAGGATTTGGCCGATGCGCAGGTTCTCCTCGGCAAAGGCGTCAGAGTAGGTGTTCATGAGGATGATCTGACCGATAGATGCGAGGGCCTGCCTCTTCTCTATCTCCTTGGGTTTCTTCGTGAGGCCGAGCATCTCCATGCCGCTGGCTATGGCGCCGCTGGAGACAATGATTGTCTTGACCCCCATGGCCTTTACAGCCTTGACTTGCCTGGCCAGATCCCTGAACACGGCTGGGTCAATCCTTCTTTCGTCGTCTACCAGGATCGACGTCCCTATCTTGACGACGACCCGCCTGATGTTAGTTGTGGCGGCCAAAGCTCGTATCCTCCTCGCCCAGACGCCGGCGCAGGGCGTCGATGCCCGACCCTTCCAGCGCGCTTAGAATGACCACGTCCCGCTCCCGCTCCATAAAATATGCTGCCAGGGAACGGGCCTGTTCGTTGCTCACCAGGTCGGCCTTGTTGAGAACGATTATCCGCTTCCTTTTCAGAAGTTCGTCTCTGTAGGAGCCAATTTCATGGACCAGGGTTGCGTAGTCCTCCCGTACGGAAGGCAGGGATGCGTCTAGAACCCAGAGCATGAGGGCCGTCCTCTCGATGTGCCTCAAGAACGTGAAGCCCAAGCCCTTCCCTTCCGACGCCCCGCCGACCAAGCCCGGGATATCGGCCATGACGAGCCTGCGGTCGCCGTCGTTCAGCACTCCGAGGTTGGGACTGAGCGTTGTAAAGGGATAATCGCCTATCCTGGGCCGTGCGTCCGTCAGGCGGCTGATGAGCGTCGATTTGCCGGCGTTCGGCAGGCCGATGAGACCGACGTCGGCCAAGAGCTTCAACACGAGGCGAAGAGACCTTTCCTCGCCCTCCTTGCCGTAATCGAACTCCAGAGGCGTCTGGTGGCGCGATGACACGAAGCGGCTGTTGCCCCTGCCCCCCTTACCTCCGCGGGCCACGACAAAACGCTCTCCGTCCTTCACCACGTCGCAGATCTCTGCGGACAGGGGCTCCTCGAACACCACGGTGCCGAGAGGAACGGTGATGACCGCATCCTTGCCGTACCTGCCGGTCCTGTTGCCGCCGGCCCCGTTTTTTCCGTTTTCCGCCTTGTATGTATGTCTATAGGTAAAATCGATAAGACTTGCCAGGATGTTGCTGCCTTCGATAACTACGTCTCCTCCCTTGCCCCCATCGCCGCCATCGGGTCCGCCCTTGGGTATAAACCTCTCCCTCCGGAAGCTTACGCACCCGTTTCCCCCGTCACCCGCCTTGACGAAGATGTGGGCCTCATCGACAAATTTCATTCAGCAGGATAAACACTTACCTTCCTTCTCGTGCCGGCCGTTTCATACTTCACGACTCCGTCGACGAGCGCAAAGAGGGTGTAGTCCCTTCCCAACCCTACGTTGGCGCCAGGGTGTATTCTCGTGCCGTGCTGCCGGACCATGATGCTGCCCGCCCTGACGGCCTGGCCGGAATATATCTTAACACCCAAGCGCTGGCCCTTGCTGTCTCTTCCGTTCCGTGAGCTTCCGCCCGCCTTCTTATGCGCCATGTGGTGCCTCCGTCTGTATCTTTTCTATAAGCAGCTCCGTAAAGTGCTGCCGGTGACCGACCTTCTTTTTGTAATCTTTTCTCCGTTTATATTTGAAAACGGTAACCTTTCGGGCCTTGCCGTGAGACATGATCTTGCCCGTCACCGACGCGCCGCCGATGTATGGGCTGCCTATCGTCGTCGTCGTGCCGTCGCTTACGGCGAGGACTTCCCCGATGGTCACATCCTGGCCCTCGTCGCCGGACAGTTTTTCCAGTTTCAGCTTCATGCCTTCCGTCACGCGGTACTGTTTGCCGCCGCTCTGAATAATGGCGTACATAGAAAACTCCTTAGTTTTATTTCAAAAAAAGCCTTTCATTATATGGTAACCGGGTGTGAAAAGTCAAGAGAAACGTGGGCGCGCTAAGTACTATGCTCCTGTCTCGACAGACTTGCGTCGGTGAATGACCATTTTGAGGCGCGTCCCTTTGCCTACCTCCGAGGCGATGGAGAAAATATCGGCGAAGCGCTTCATGTTCGCCAACCCCATGCCCGCCCCGAAACCCATGCGCCAGATCTTTTCCGTGGCCGTCGAGTAGCCCTCCTTCATGGCCAGATCGATATCGGCTATGCCCTGACCCGTGTCGGCAACCTCAACCGTTATGTCCTCGGGTGTAACCTTAAGGGAGATCGTTCCTCGGTCTGCGTAGGAGCAGATATTGATTTCCGCCTCGTAGGCAACGATGGCGGTACGCCTCACCAGGTCCTTCGGTATCTTCATTTTGGTAAGCAGGGTCTTTATGCGTGTGGAGATTTTTCCGGCATGGTCAAACCTGCCCCCGTCCACCGGATAGGATTCCTCGAAAAGAACGGCGTCATGAGAAGTCACGTTTCTCGCCGACCTTTTCCACACAGCCGACGATTCCTTTTGCGAACAGCCTGCCGGCAGCCTCAAAGAGGATATACTTTGTTGTCAGGATCGGAATCTGCAGCTCTTCACCGAGCGTAACGGTCTCAGCTAAAGGTTGTTTACCCCGCACCATGATGATGGCGGCGATGTCGAGGACGTCAGCCGTGCGGACGACCTGGGAGTTTGTCAGGCCCGTGAGGAGCAGGCTTCCCGGCTTGGCAAAGGCCAAAACATCGCTCATCAGGTCTGCGCCGAAGGCCGTCTTCACCTCCCGTTCGAGCTGATCTTTGCCGACAACGACGGTTGCGTCAAGTATTTCCCCTACCTCTCGTAACGTCACGTTCGTCTCCTCGTCCCTTTCGGCAAAATTTTAAAAAAAAGAACATAATCAGCGGGTCGCTGTCCAGAATAATCGCATACCGTGCAGTCGGGAGCGGAATGCACCGGTTGTGCAATTTCCTGTAAATTGTTTATAATGGCGGCTATGACGGCGAAGGATAACCGTTTCGGCTGGGTCAAGCTGATTGCCAAAGGGCTTGCGGTTGCCGTTCTCTGCCTTGTGCTCGCCGTGAGGCCATCCATGGCGACGGATTTTTTCACCATGCCCCTGCTGGGGCACATCCGCGTCTACCACATCTTCTGGCTCGGCGCCATGGCCATCCTTTTCAAGCGGTTTATACCCCGGCTGAACTGGAAGATGTCCTCCGGCAAGGTCTATGCGAGGCGTTTCTCCGCTTTCGGAGAAGAGAGCGAGGCGCGGCGGGCGCGGTTCGAAAAGACGAAAAACGAGGCCGATGTGGGCGCCGCCCGGTCGGCCGTCTACTGGGTGCTCATCGTCCTCACCACGGGCCTCTTCCGGCTCGTCGGCATCTTCGACGGGGCATGGCTGGTGGCCGCTTCGGCATTTTTCGTCTTTATGGACGAGTTTTGCGTAACGGTCTGGTGCCCCTTCAAGTGGCTCACGAAGACAAAATGCTGCAACACGTGCCGGATCAATAACTGGGGATACCTTATGGCCTTTTCCCCCCTGCTCTTCATTCCTTCTTTTTGGACCTATTCCCTGCTCGTTGTGGCCGCCGCCGTTGTTGTTCAGTGGGAGTACATGTACTGGAGGCATCCGGAGCGGTTTTTCGAAGCCTATAACGCCAACCTGCAGTGCAGACGCTGTACGCTCCGCCGCCAGTGCAGCAGGTAAGTGCCAAAAACTATTTGAATTATTCCGATGGATTGCGTACAATGGGATTATAGTACATCGGGTTGTTTCATGCAGGAGGCCGGAGGTAGCAGTGGAAGAACATCGTGAAGCGATCATTATTGGCGGTGGACCGGCAGGGCTCACGGCCGGCATCTATCTGATGCGCGCCGGCATCGACGCAGTGCTGCTGGAGAAGGGTATTGCAGGGGGCACGCCGACGAAGTATGAGTTTGTGGAGAATTACCCCGGCTTTCCGGAAGGTGTTGCGAGCAAAGAGCTGATGCAGCGCATGACTGATCAGGCGAAGCATTTCGGCCTTGAGCTTAGGGAATTCACCGACGTGGAATCGGTTGCCTGGGACGGAAGGCTTTTTGCCGTCAAGGCAGGCGATGGGACGATGACCGCCAAAGGTATCATCGTGGCCACGGGCACGGAATCAAAGAAGCTCAACATTCCCGGGGAAGAGCAGCTTGTCGGCATGGGTGTCTCCACGTGCGCCACCTGTGACGGCATGTTTTTCCGAAACCTCGACGTGGCCGTTATCGGGGGAGGAGACGCCGCCATTCAGGAGGGCCTTGCCCTCGCCAACATCGCCCGGAAGGTCTACGTGGTGCACCGCCGGGACAGCCTGAGGGCGCAGAAGATCATCCAGGACAGGGCATTCCGGCAGGGGAACATGGAGTTTCTCTGGAACAGAAGGCCGCTTCGGATCGTCGGCACGGACCACGTTGAAGCCCTTATTTTGACGGACACGGTAACGAACGAAGAATCGGAGCTGAAGGTGGACGGCGTTTTCATCTTCGCCGGCGCCACCCCTCACACGGCATTTCTCGGCAACCTTGTGGAGCGCGATGGGGCGTCATTTATCGTAACCACCGAAACCTTGGCGACGAAAACCCCTGGACTTTACGTGGCCGGCGATTGCAGGAGCAAGACGCTGCGACAGATTTCCACCGCCGTTGGGGACGGTGCCCTCGCTGCGGTGAGCCTGGAAAGATTGATCATCGAGCAGCGATAGGTATGAGCCATATCATACGAGACTTTCTCACAGGATCGGCCCTGCTCGTTACCGGCGCCATCCTCGGGCTCGTAGGATTTATCCTCTTCTTCATCCTTGCCCTTTTTGTAAAGGTTTTCTGTGTTTTTGCGGCCATATTCTTTTTCATTTTTCTCTTTTTCGGCTCTATCTGGCTTATCGGTTTTCTCTACAGGAAACTGAGAGAGGAAAAGCGGTAGGGCCATGGGCGTTGTGAGCCGGGCCCCGGCGAGAAGGAGGCTTCTTGTCATCGTGGCCCTCGTCGCTTGTGTTCTGTCCCATTTTGCTTTATCCTGCTATGCGGCCGAGCACATCATTTTGTACAGGCTCGGCGAGCGCGATGCCCCCCACTGGGAAAGCTGCAAGCGTTACCTCCAGAAGAAGGGGTATCGGGTAACCATCTATGACGGAGCCGTTACCATAGAAAAACAGGTGGAAAACATAAACAGGATTAACCGGGAAAAGGCCTCCGCCTTCCTCGCTATGGACCTTCGGGCGGGAGCACGGGACCGTATCGTGGTGGCCGTCGACGATGCAAGGATGGAACAGTCGCGGTTTCTGACCATTCGGGAGATTCCGGCCCTGCACGCCGCCGAATCGCGGCAGATGGCCATGGCCTTTGGAGGCTCCTTCAATGTGCCCGTAAAGGAGTTGCCTCTGTTCCCCCTTCTTGGTGTCGATTTGCCGGCAATGTTCCTTCACGTCCGATACACGGAGGAACGTCTTCCGGCCGTTTTTGATATGCTACACAACGGGCTGCAAAAGTATTTCGGAAGGAGTAACGCTGATGAGAGTTGACGGAAGGGCCGTTGACAAGATACGAGAGGTAAAGATCACCAAGGGGTTCCTGAGATACCCCGAGGGGTCAGTGCTTGTGGAAATGGGCGACACAAAGGTTATTTGCGGCGTCAGCATCGAGGAAAAGGTACCCCCCTTCCTCAAGAATTCCGGGAAGGGGTGGCTTACGGCCGAATACTCCATGCTTCCGCGTTCGACACACACGCGGTCTATCCGGGAGGCTGCAACGGGAAGGATCGGGGGCAGGACGCACGAGATCCAGCGGCTCATCGGCAGGGCGCTCCGCGCCATCGTGAACCTCGACGTTATCGGCGAGCGAACGATCTGGGTCGATTGCGATGTCATCCAGGCGGACGGGGGGACCAGAACGGCCAGCATCACCGGCGGCTATGTGGCACTCGTGGAGGCCCTTTGGGCTATGAAGAAGAGGGGTATGATCAACAAGATACCGCTCAGGGATTCGGTCGCTGCCGTGAGCGTGGGCCTCGTTGACAAGACGATCCTCCTCGACCTGTCCTACACGGAAGATTCGCGGGCAGAGGTGGACATGAACTTCATTATGACCGGCAAGGGCATGCTCATCGAGGTGCAGGGCACCGCCGAGAAGACCCCCTTTACGAAGGAGCAATTCGACGTCATGTATCAGTATGCCCTAAAGGGTATCGCCGAGATAACGCGCCTCCAAAAGGGCATGCTGGGGTCACTCTTTCCCCTGTGAGAACGCTGCTCGTCGCAACGAACAACGTGGGCAAGTTTCGTGAAATCGAGGCCCTTCTCGGTCACGAATTCGATACCTTTTATTCGCTCAAAGACATGGGCGAAGAGGTGGCCGTCGACGAAGACAGCCCCTTCTATGTGGAAAATGCCATGAAAAAGGCACGCAAGGTGGGCGACCGTTTCGGGTTTTATACCCTGGCCGACGATTCGGGCCTGGAGGTCGACGCCCTGGGGGGAAGGCCGGGCATCCACTCGGCCCGCTACGGCCGCGACGACAACGAACGAATTAACCGGCTTCTGGCGGAACTTTCCGATGTGCCCTGGGAGGGCAGGGGGGGTCTGTTCAAGGCCTATCTGTCCTTCTATCTTCCCGACAAGGAGCGCAACTACATTTTTTACGGCCATGTGCGGGGAAAGATCGGCTTCGAGCGGCATGGCGAGGGCGGGTTCGGCTTTGATCCCCTTTTCTACGTGCCGGAGTACGATAAGTATATGGCCGAGTTTACAACGAAAGAAAAGAACCTTATCAGCCACCGGGGCCGCGCCATCCAGGCCCTCATCGCCTTCCTGGCAGGCGCCCCGCCGTTCTAAAACGCTTTTGCCCGTTTCTTTCTATTCCGGCTTGTGGCGTTACGTGGAGAGTTTGGTAGTCCCAACGAGGTTCGAACTCGTGTTTTCGGCGTGAGAGGCCGACGTCCTAGGCCACTAGACTATGGGACCGTGTTTCCATCATACCAGATTTTCTTTCCCTTTTCCAGGGAAATGTCTTAGAATAGGGTAACTTCAGCGTTTCCGGCGCTGTTTTTCGGTGGTCGCTCATGGAAATTATCGACGGTTTTGACGGGGCATCGATTGTAAGGGCTGTGCGGCTCCTTGTCCGGGGCGACGTGGTCGCTTTTCCCACGGAGACCGTTTACGGGCTTGGGGCCGACGCGCTCAACACGCTGGCCGTCGCCCGGGTGTTCGAGGCGAAGGAGCGGCCGCAGTTTGACCCGCTCATCGTCCACGTGGGGGAACGAAGCTGGCTCAGCGAGATCGCCACGGAGGTGCCCGGCCCTATAGAGGCGCTCGTCAACCGTTTCTGGCCCGGCCCTCTGACCGTCATTGTCCGCAAGCGTTCCTTCATCCCCGGGCTCGTGACCGCCGGCCTTTCCACGGTGGGGGTGCGCATGCCCTCACACCCCGTGGCGCTCAATCTCATCCGTTCCTTCGGCAGGGCTATCGCCGCCCCCAGCGCCAACCCTTTCGGTTACTTAAGCCCGACGCGGGCGGACCACGTGGCGCGGATGCTCCGGGATCGCATACCGCTCGTTCTCGACGGAGGCCCATGTTGCTTCGGCGTCGAGTCGACCATCGTTTCCTGCGCCGGGGACCAGGTCTTCATTCACCGGCACGGCGGGGTCAGCGTTGAGGAGCTGACGGAGGTGGTGGGCCCCGTGCTGCCTGTGGCGCACAACGAGGACGTGGGGCCCCGAGAGGCTCCGGGCCAGCTTCCCTACCACTATGCCCCCCACAAGCCCGTTGTCATTATCGATTCGCCGGACCTGGCCGTCAACGCACGGTCATCCTTCCTCGCCTTTCGGACCCCGCCTGTCCCGCCGCCTTCAATGCACCTGCGCGTTCTTTCCCCTGCCGGAGACCTGCGGGAAGCGGCGGCCAACTTCTTTTCCTCTCTTTGGGAGCTGGACCGGCAGGATGTGGAGCTTATCTACGCCGAGCGGATCCCTGAGGTTGGGCTCGGCAAAGCCATGATGGAAAGGCTTGCGAAGGCGGCCAAAAAGCATGACCGGCCGATTGTTGATAATAGCCGTAAAGCGTGATAACCTAAAATCGTGAAAAATTATTCAACGCCCCCTGCCACTGAAGCCTTACCTATTGAAATTACAGCTCTTTTTCCCCACAGGGCCGTGGTGCCGAATTGCAGAATGTCCTGTCCGTACCGGGGGTTGTGAATGTCTTCCCATAACTTTTTCACAGCTTTTCCACAAAAATTGTTGAAAACCTCAAGCAGGCCCCCCTTTTCTCTGTTGTTTCTTGCCCTTCTCGTACTGATCCTTGTGACGTCCTGCACCTACTTTAAATCGGACAAAGGCAAGCTGACGGGAAAGGAGGATGTGACGACCCTTCAGAGCGCCCTTATCGATATGAGTGAGGACGAGATCAGGAAGCGCTTCGGCGAGCCCACAATGGTGAGCAAGACCCCGGAGAACCATATCCTCTGGACCTACCGTCCGTCATGGAAGGTTGTGCCTGACAACGCGAGCACCCTCTACGTGGAGTTTCAGGAGGGCAAGGTAGTGAAAGTGCTGAAGGTGAGGTGAGTCATGCAGTGTGAAAAATGTGGTGACGAGATCCCTACGGTGGTCTGCCCCGCTTGCCGGGCGACGGTGGCCCGGCTTGGGCCCTTCTGCTACCTCTGCGGGGCCTCGCTGTCGCAGCCCGAGGAGGGCGAAGAGCCCACAGGGATGGACTTTGCCAAAAGGATTCTCTGCAGCGACGGGAATTGCATCGGTGTGATTAATGAGGAGGGCTTTTGCAAGGTCTGCGGAAAGCCTTATGGGCCGGACTCCTCCTCGTAGTCGTCCCCTTTCTCGTTGCCTCCTGTGCCACAGGTTCCACCATTGCCGCTCAGGGCCTTTTCGACGGCAAACGGTTTCTTGAGGCCGGTGCGTACGACAGGGCAAAGGCCTCCTTGGGCGACGCCCTTGTCTACCGGAAGGATGCCGAGGTGTTGGCCTTCCTCGGCACGGCGGAATATATGAATGGGGACCTTAATAGCGCGGCACGGCATCTCGACGAGGCCATGGCCGCAAACCCTTACGGGTTTTGGTATTTGAGGGCGCTGGGGTACAAGGCCCTCGTTCTTCTCAAGGAGGGGCAGACGGAGCAGGGGTTGCGAGTCCTTGAGGAATATGTGAGCTTCTACGGGAAACGCGATCCTCTTATGGATATCAAGGATGTTTCGCTTATGATTGCAAAGGGTGCCGTGGACCTGCCCGAGCTGCAGCGGCTTATAGGGGAGCAGGTAAACTGGTACGAACGGGATGTAGAGCAGTACCGGACAAACCGCACAGGATTCTACGACAGGTTCTCGCCCTACCGCTAAACAATAGATCAGGAGAAGGGTCACCATGGGTTTTTTTGACAAAATAAAGGCAGGTCTCGCGAAAACAAGAGACCAGCTCATGACGAAGATTGAATGGATCGTGCAGGGCAAGCCCCTGGACGAGGACGCCTTTGACGAGATCGAAGAGGCGGTCATCCTTTCCGACGCAGGCCTCGAAACGACGGAGGTCCTCGTGGCAAAGGTGAAGGAGCGGTGGAAAAGGGGAAAGATCCAGAACACCGACGACATCAAGGCGGCCATGAGGGAAGAGGTAGAAGAGCTCCTCAAGCCGGTGGAACAGGCCCTCCGGATCGATGGCCGCAGACCCTTCGTCATTGCAGCCATTGGCGTCAACGGTGTGGGAAAGACGACAACGATCGCGAAGCTCGCGAGAATCTATGCGGAGGACGGCAAAAAGGTGCTTCTGGGTGCCTGCGACACCTTCAGGGCCGCCGCCGTGGAGCAGTTGGAGGTCTGGGCCACGCGGCTTAACATAGGGCTCATAAAGCACGCCGAGGGTTCCGACCCCGCCGCTGTTGCCTTTGATGCCGTCGTGGCGGCGAAGGCACGAAACGCCGACGTGCTCATCCTCGACACGGCGGGCAGGTTGCACACAAAGGTGAACCTCATGGAGGAGATGAAAAAGATCCGCCGGGTGGTGAGCCGTGAGCTTGAAGGCGCCCCCCACGAGACTCTTCTCGTTATCGACGCCACAACGGGCCAGAACGCCCTTGTTCAGGCCAAAAAGTTCCACGATGACCTGGGTATTACGGGCATCGTTGTGACGAAGCTCGACGGCACGGCCAAAGGCGGATTTGTCCTGCCCATCGCCCGTACCCTGGCGGTGCCCATACGGTTTATCGGTGTCGGGGAAAAGATTGACGACCTTGTACCCTTTAGCGCCAAGGAATTCTCCGAGGCAATGGTCGGATAGGCCGGAGAAAGGTTATGCAGATTTCCAAGAGAGAAAGCAAGGATGCGACCGGTGGATACTCCTTTTGGTTTGTCCTCGTCGCCACCCTCTTTACGACCTGTCTCGTCACGTCAAACATTGTCTCCGTTAAGCTGTTCACGGCGGCGGGCCTCATACTGCCGGCGGGCGTCATTATTTTTCCCTTCAGCTACATCTTCGGCGATATCCTCACGGAGGTCTACGGATACAAACAGGCGCGGCGGGTCATCTGGCTCGGCTTCGTCTGCAACCTCATAATGGTCGTGGCCATCTGGGCCGGCCAGGCACTGCCCGCCGCCCCCTTCTGGAAGGACCAGGACGCCTACGCGCGCATCTTGGGGTTCACGCCAAGGCTCCTGCTGGCCTCCTTTACGGCCTACCTCGTCGGCGAATTTGCCAACGCTTATGTACTGGCGCGGATGAAGATTCTGACGGAGGGGCGATGGCTGTGGACGCGCACCATTGGGTCGACCCTCGTGGGCCAGGCCTTCGATTCGTTCGTCTTCGTGGCCGTGGCCTTCCTGTTTGTCATCCCCACATCGGAGCTTGTTTTGGCCATCCTGTCTCAATGGCTTGTAAAGGTGGCCTACGAAACGGCCGTGACGCCCCTTACGTATGTAATCATCGGGTTTCTCAAGCGTCAGGACAAGACCGACGTCTATGACCGCAACACGCGGTTCAACCCTCTTCTGATCGTAGACTAAGGCGGGTCATCGTGAGCGGGACCTCCAAGGCCGTCGTTCTCTTGAGCGGGGGCATCGATTCAGCAACCGTTCTGGCCGTTGCCAAGGCGCAAGGATACGCCCTCTTTGCCCTGACCTTCGACTATGGGCAGCGCAACAGGTTTGAGGTGAAGACGGCGGCCGAGGTGGCGCGGCACATGGGGGTGAAGAAACACCTCGTGCTTCCCATCGACCTCAGGGTCTTCGGCCATTCGGCCCTGACGGACAGCATCGAGGTGCCGAAAGGCCGAAGCTCGCAGGACATTGCAGAGGGCATTCCCGTAACCTATGTGCCGGCCAGGAACACCATCTTTCTTTCCCACGCCTTGGCGTGGGCCGAGGTTCTGGAGGCCTCCCACATTTTCATCGGCGTCCATGCGCTCGACTACTCGGGCTACCCCGATTGCAGGCCCGATTATATCAGGGCATTCGAGGCCATGGCTAACCTCGCCATCAAGGCCGCCGTCGAGGGGAGGCTTGTCGTGACCATCGAGACGCCCCTCATCGAGATGACGAAGGCGGAGATCATACAGCATGGCCATCGTCTGGGCGTGAAATACGAGCTGACGATGAGCTGCTATGACCCTTCCCCCGAGGGGCTCGCCTGCGGGCTCTGTGACAGTTGCATCCTCAGGAGGCGCGGTTTTGTTCAGGCATCCGTCCCCGATCCGACGCGTTACGCACCGTAGGGCCGCTCCTTCGGCCTTTCCGCGGCGGCTGCCAATACCCTTTGACTTTGGGGGTCGGTGCCGATAGTATTAGAGTCCATGGGCATGACCGGTCACATACGAAAGAAATTCGTCACGGGCCTCTTCGTCCTGATCCCCCTTCTTGTGACGGCATACGTTATTATGCTGGTCATCTCGTCCTTTGATGTCCTTGTGGCCCCTTTTGTCCGGCACATCTCCCAGCGGTTCACGGGGAGGGCATTGTATATACCGGGCGTGGGGATTTTTCTTTTTCTCATAATCGCCTATTTGACGGGCCTCTTTACATCGAACTACATGGGCAAGAGGGTCATCGGCGTGGGAGAGCGCACCCTCAGGCGGATTCCCTTTGTCAAGGGCATTTACAGCTCCGTGAAGGATATGACGGAGGCCTTTTCGTCGGAGAAAAAGCGCTCCTTTCAAGAGGTCGTGTTGGCCGAATTCCCTTTTCCCGGACGGTATGCGCTGGGCTTTGTGGTGAACCGCACGCGGCTGGAGGGAAAAGGCCTGTTCTGCTCCGTCTTCATTCCAACAACGCCAAACCCCACCTCGGGTTTCCTCATCCTCGTGCCAGAGGACGAGGTCATGTCCACGGGCATGTCGGTTGATCAGGCGCTGCGATATATCGTCTCCATCGGGACCGCACGGGTCGAGCAGGGATGGATCGGGAGAAAATAAGAATAGCCCTGGCGGCCCTGAGAGGGTTCCTGTGGAAGGGGGCCATCGTCGTGTTCCTGGCCGGCGGTGGGAGTTTTTTCTTCTCCAAGCGGCTTATCACATTCCTGATCAAAACGGTCAACATCAAGGTCTATTACCTCAGTCTTCCGGAGGCGCTCCTCGCGTCTGTTGAGGTCTCCCTCTATGCGGGGATCTTTTTCGCCATACCCGTCCTCTTTTTTCTGGCCTGGCACCAGTTTCGGCCCCTCTTTCAGGTTCGCCCCCTGCACGGATATATCTTTGTCATCTTCGCCATACTCCTGTTCTACACCGGCGCCTTATTTTGTTGCCTCATCGTCCTGCCGTCAGGCGTCCAGTTTCTCCTCGGCTACGGGAGTGCCGCCATAATGCCCATGATCTCCGTCGAACGCTTCGTCATTTTCGCCACGGCCATGACCTTTGCCTTCGGCATTACCTTTGAAGTGCCCGTCATCCTTATGGCACTCGGCCGTCTGGGCATCCTCAAGGTGAGCATGCTTACGAAGACGAGGCGCTTCGCGGCCCTTTTCATCGTCATAGGGTCTGCGCTCATCACCCCCACCCCGGATGTGTACAACATGATGCTTCTCGCAGCCCCAACCTACGTGCTCTACGAGATAGGGATTATCCTGATGCGCATGGGGGAGCAAAAGCGTAAAAAAGGCACCTCTGTTGACCTGACCGGTTGAATCGATTAACATGTAGCTCATGGAAGCCTACATCGCAAAGTACGGCTATGCCGCAATACTCGTGGGCACCTTTCTGGAAGGCGAGACCACGGTGCTGCTGGGGGGCATATTCTCAAAGCTGGGTTACCTGGAGCTCGACAAGGTCATGCTTTGCGCGTTCCTCGGAACGCTGGCCGGCGACGGGACGTTCTTTCTTCTCGGCAAGCTCTTCAAGAGGAATCTCATCGAGCGGTACGATGCCTTGAAAAGGCGCGTTCCCCTGGCAAACAGGATTATTAACCGGTACGGTAATCACATCATCTTTCTGGTGAGGTTCTTTGTCGGTGTGCGGGGCATTATCCTATCGCTCCTTGGCTGCACGGACATCAATAAGCGGACCTTCTTTCTTTACAGCGCCTTGAGCAGCGCCCTCTGGAGCGTCATTGTATCCGTCCTCGGCTACTCCTTTGGCAACGTGGTCTATATCTTTGTTTCCGACATCAAACAGTACGAAAAGTACATCGTTCCTGCCGTTCTCGTCGCTGTAGCCGTTATTATCATGGTCTACCGCGCTATCATGCGTCGAAAAGAGGAGAAATCGTATGGAGATCAATGAAAAGATGGTTCGCGACCTGCGGAAGAGGCTCGACCTGGAAGTGGCCAAAAAGGAAGCGGAGACGGTAGAGCACTGGAAGGGGGAGGTAGAGGCCCTTTACCGGAAGAGGCCCCAGAGCATGGCCTCTCTTCAGGTGGACCTGAAGGCGCTTATCGACCGCATGGCCAATAGGGTCAACATGCTGAACCGGACGGTGAAGGAAGGATGAAGAAAAGGGGAGGCGAGCGCTGACGCTTTATGAGCGATCCCGTTGGGACCTTGATGAACAGTGCGCTTTAGGTTTGAATCGTCAAGGCCGCAGGCCGCTCATCAAACGGAGTGCTCCTCAAGGCTGCTTTGCAGCCGCTCCCCAAGCGAAGCGGCCACGTGTACCCTTAGGATATAGGGAATGGGAAATGGGGGAATGAGAGTAATTGAGGAAATGAGGAATTGGGCTATGAGGGATAGAAGGCTGAATTACCTGCCTTGGTTCGCGGCGGCAGTTGTGCTGCTTGCGGCAGTCGCTGTTCTGTTTGCAACCCCCGGGGCGATGGCGCAGGCGGGTGCACAGAAGAAAGGGCAGGCACCGGCGGTTGACAAGAAGTTGGCGGACGTGGAAAAGGACATGACATCTCTGCGTAGGGAGCTGATGCCCTACTCCCTGGATGCCATACCGGAGTCCATGGTCCTCTGCGACAAAAAAGTCCCCCTTATGCGCGACGACCTGAGGGAGCGATACGAGCGGGAGTTCTTCCAGCTCATAGAACACCGGGGCCTCATGACCGTCATGGTGAAGCGGTACTTCAAGTACTACGGCATCATAAACGAAGAGATTCAGCGGGTCAACGTACCTGCGGACCTCATCTACCTCGTCATAACGGAAAGCTACCTGAACCCCCGTGCCCTGTCCAGGGCGCAGGCGGCAGGGCTGTGGCAGTTCATTCAGGAGACGGGGAAGAGGGAGGGTCTTGTCATTAATGACCACATCGACGAGCGGTACACGGTCAGAAAGTCGACGCGGGCCGGTCTGACACACCTGAAGAGGCTTTACAACGAATTCGGCGACTGGTTTATTGCTCTGGCAGCGTACAACGCCGGCGCCCAAAGGCTCAAAGACGCTATGGCGAACCAGGGCACCAAGGATTTCTTCGAGCTCTACCTGCCCGAGGAGACGGAACGCTACATCTTTCGGATCATGGCGTTGAAGGAGATCATTACGAACCACGAGAAGTACGGTATTGTCGTATATGAGCGGGAGCTCTACCGGCCCGTGGCGCTCACCGAGTTTGTTGTCGAGGTGACGAGGGAGACGCCGTCGAGCGCCCTGTCCAAGGCAATGGACGTACCCTATAGAACCTACCGCGAGAACAACCTCCATATTAGAAAATACAAACTGGGGCCGGGGACCTATCACGTAAGCGTACCAACGGACAAGAGGGATGTTTTCATAAAAAGGGTTCAGGCAAGCGACACCATGCGGATCGTGAAGGGGCAATAGTGAAATCCTGGAACGAGGAGCACTGACGCTTGAGGAGCACTTCGTTGAAGAGCGGCCACTCCGTGGCTTTACGGTTTAAGCTTAGAGGGGAACGTTCATCAAGTCCCGCCCCGGCGGGACGCTGCTCGAGCGAAGCGATCGTGGTGAGTCGGCTCGCTGCTCGGAGCCGATGAGGGAACAGAAGAAGCAGGGAGAAGGGGAATCGGAGAAAGAGGGCGGGATATGAACCGCATCAAAGGATAGGCCGGACAAGGCAGGGAAATGGCACAACGAAAGAGGCGTACAGGAGGCAAAGCGTGAACAGAAATGGAGAGGCTGCTGAAACACCCATGGAGGAGTATTATCAGTTGCTGCAGGGCGTTACCCTTTTTTACCACAACATTGTCGAATTTGAGGAAGACGGCAAAGAACTGGCCCGTTTGGCCGAGGGCTTTGAGCGGGAGTTTCGGCCCGGCACGGAGGAAGGGGTACCGGAAAGCCTTTCCATTCCTTACCTCTATTTCGATCTACGCTTTGGCTCCGGAGGCATGACCGTCTGTGAGCGGTTCCTCGGATCGCCCATGGCTGAGGATCTGCAAGAGCCGGGCCCCACGTTGCTCTGGCGCATGTCCGACAGCTACAGCAGCTTTTACGAGGTTCTGGAGGTTTCTGATCACCGGATAGGTTTCAAGGAGCTGGGGACGGGCAGGCGCTGGGATGTGGTGCGACAAAATGAGCCTGAAGAAAAGGAGACGGCCGCCGGCGACATCTGGTACGTTCGCCTGGTCGGACCGGCCGACGAAGCACTTATCTTCAGCGCGCCGTACATCTTTGGGTCCGAATCGAAAGAGTATTTTCAGGAGGTGCTCAAGTTTCAGGAAGAACACTTCAGGGAGCACATGGTCGACTCCATAGACGGGGATCGGCTCTTTGCAGAATGCTGTAAGGCCTTCGTTCCCTTCTGGGCCGACTACCTCACAGGGGGCAACGGCGAGGCCCTGGACCGCCTCTTCGGCCAGGAGGAGGTCAGGCCCGAGGCTTAGATCCGTCAGGAGGCCACGGAGCCAAAATTGCAGACACCGTGAGCCGAACTGCCTGGTTTGCAGTCGCCCAGATCGGTCGTGCTGCCGCCGTTGCATCCCTCGTGGGCAACGGAGCCCCCGCCGCACGTCGTGGCCAGCGAACCCCCGCCGCACGACGAAAGCCCAACGGTAGTCCCGGTGTCGCAGGTCCCTGCAGCGCTGCTCCCAGGCTTGCAGTCACCACGGGCCACTGAGGCAGCCAGATCGATCAGCCTCGGCTGCTCATACACAAACTCTGGGGTCAGGTCTTGCTTTGACACTTTTTTCTCCCCCCTTTCCCTCCACTTTCTTAACTATCTTGCTTACTGTCGCATAGTGCAGGCCGAGGTAGTCGCCCACCTCTTTGAGGCGGTAGCCATATGTTACGTGGGCCTCAAAGATTGCCCGATTGCGGAGAGGGCTCCTCGCCCGGTCCGGCGGCCCCAACAGTTCCTCGAGGGTGGGCCTACCGGCGGCCCGCTGTGCCTCCGGAATTTCTCCGCCGCCATCGGCCGGCAGGAGCTTGGTCTTGGCCTTGTCAATGAAATCTTTTCCGCCGAGGAAGATTTGCCCCGAGAGGTCCTTCCAGGGCGATTCAAGGGTCATTCCCTCCATCGCAAAACCCCGGAACAATTGCTGCGCCCGCATCCTTTCGTTGCCGAAGTGTCCCAGGAGCCAGTCGACGGTAAGCCAGTCAGGGGCATCCACCTTGCCGATGGTGGCCAGGAAGCTGCTCCACCTCCAGTCTTCCGGTTTCCCGACCATGCCGGCCCTCACCGGGTTCAAAACCACATACCGGGAAAGCTGAAGCAGATAACTTTCCTTGTCGACAAGAATTGCTTTGAAGCGTCCCTGAAATATGTGGCCCGTCCTATAATTAAGCCAGTTGAATTTCTGCGTAAAGATGCCGTTGAGCTGTCGCATGCCCCGGGACAGGTCCCCTTCAGGCGTCTCGATAATGAGGTGATAATGGTTGTTCATGAGGCAATAGGCATGGCAGATCCACCGGAAGCGCTCCACGACGAAGCCCAGGGTGTGGAGAAAAACGTGGCGGTCCTGATCGGTAAGGAAGATATTCTGCCCGGCGTTTCCCCTCGAGGTTACATGGTACAGGGCGCCGGGATATTCGATGCGGAGCGGGCGTGCCATTCTAAGACAGTATAGCAGAAAAAAAGTGTTATTTCAAGACCTGACCCCAGAGTTTTTTAAAGGGAGGACCAGGGGAGGGCTGTGACGTTCTCGTGCAACTGAAGGGGTCTTGGGCACCGGCAGATGACGTACCCGTGTTCGGCGGCACCCTTGTGCTCGGTGAGGAACCGTATGAGGTGGCGGGCATCTTTCGGTGTAGGCCGGTCCGTCCACTTGACTTCTACCGGCGTCAGCGTTGCACCCTCCTCTACGATGAAATCGACTTCGGCGCCGTCGCGGCTCCGTTCATAGTGAAGGCGTCCCGTACCCCTGTACTGAAGGCGTTTCCAGAGCTCCACGCCCACCCATTGTTCAAAAACGGGTCCGGGGTTGGCCCTGACGACGTCGGGCGAGGGAGTGAGTCCGGCGGTTGCATGGCGAACGCCTACGTCGAAGAAGAGAAACTTGGGTGTTGAAAGGAGGTTCTTGCGGGGGCTTCTTGTGAATGCAGAGACACGGAAACCGACGAACATGTCTTCGAGAAGCTGGTAATAGGACTTTATGGTGGGCACTGAGACGCCTGCCTCGCGGGAAAGAGAGGTGTAGTTCAGCATATGCCCCGACTCGGCAGCGGCAAGCTGCAGGAAGCGGACAAAGGCGCCCCAGTCCTTAACCAACGCCTCTCGCCGTACGTCTTCCTCGAGGTGAATCATGGCGTACGCCTTGAGCACCTCGGGCCGGTCCTGTTGGTCGCTGGCCACCACGCCGGGAAGAGAACCATAAGCCAACCTTTCTTGCAAGTCCCACGAAGGGAAAGGGCTTACCGGTCCGGGGCCCTCGGGCCATGGAAGCGGCAGGGGCGATGCCGCGTAAGGAAGGGCGTCTGCCTCCGGCGGCTGTTCTGTGAGCACGAGGGGAT